>DASQIH010000183.1:0-70442 GCA_035631655.1 Terriglobales bacterium | reverse complement strand
GTGTTCCCCAGCTTTTGTCAGCCCACTTGCACTGCGAGCATCGAAACTGAACCGCCATCTACGCCCTCAACAGGAAACCTGAGGGGCTCGGATGACGTGCGAGCGCCGGCAACGTAAAGCAGCGGCAGATAATGATCCGGCGTGGGCACTGCGAGTTCCGCATCACTGCCGAGCTGATCCTCGTAATTCACGAGCGGCTTGTACTCTCCCGCGAGGAGCAGCTCGCGGACCCGAGTTTCAAACGAGATCGCCCAATCGTACGGCTCCGGCGCGTGCCGTCCCCAAGCATAGGCATGCAGGTTGTGCACGACGTTGCCGCTGCCGAGGATGAGAATTCCTTCTTCTCGTAGGAGCGCCAGGCGCTCACCGACTTCGTAGTGGAACGAGGGTGGTTGCGTTTCATCAATGCTGAGTTGAACCACTGGAATATCGGCTTGTGGATAGAGGTGGCGCAGAACCGACCAAGTACCGTGGTCGAGACCCCAGCGGTCGTCGCGGCGCACTGGCGCAGGTGCAAGCAATTTCTGGACCCGCGCAGCGAGGTCGGGATCACCGGACGCGGGATACTGCACCTGATACAGCTCGCGTGGAAAGCCGCCGAAGTCGTGGATCGTCCTCGGCGCGGTGCTCACGGTGACGGCTGCGTCTTCGATGTACCAGTGTGCCGAGACCGAAAGTATTGCCTTCGGCTTCGGCAGGGTCGCGCCGATCGCTGCCCACCGCTGCGTATAAGAGTTCACCAGCAGCGCATTCATCGGATTCCCGTGTCCAATGAACAACGCTGGCATCCGCTCGGCCATCTTTGGATCGCTCGTCGTTACGCCGCCTTTTGCGCTTGGCCCGGCATCACGCCTATTTGCTTGAGCATGCCCATGAGATCGTAAAAAAGATTCTCTTCCACGATCTGGCCTTGTTCGTTCCAGCGCGCAACGGTACAGAAATCCACGTGGAAAGTCTTGTTCGTGGGCTGGATCACCGTTCCGCCTGGCATCGTCATCGGACCTGTCATCGTTCCCCTGAAATCCGCCACAGTGCACGTCCATTCGCCTCGGGCCAGCATGATCTTGTATGGATTGTTGATGAGATGCTGGTCAGGGAACGTCTTGAAGAATGCAGTCGCTTCCTGTTCGTGGGCGTCTACGCCGTGTGTGGGCGGCTGATTGGGCCAGCGCACGATGCAATCCTTCGCGTGATATTTCCGAAATGTGTGCAAGTCCTGTGCGTTCCACGAATCATCCAGCTTCTTCATATTTTGCAGATTTGTTGCAGCATCCATAATGCACCTCGTGCACCTTCTCGTCGAAGTATACCCTTCAAATCTGATTCGAGAGGTCCTCAACCGTGCCCTGCGCGCGGGCACTCCTCAGCCGAGCAAATGAGACGCACGTTACTCTGAGTTTCCGACGTGCACACGCTGCAGTAGTTGCGGCTTGACCGGCAACAAATGACCGTGCTGGTCTATTCCGCTTGCCAGCCTAGAACGTGGTGCGCGTACCAAACCCAACCACAATTCATTAAGATAGAGCGCAGCGCGTAAAAAGCACGAGGCCAGTTGTGAATTGTCTATGGGCATCGAACCTTGCCTTTCGCCTGCCTCGCTCTTTCCTGCAGAGGTGTCGAATGGACAGCAAGTTCGCTCCCGTACAATTCCGCTCTGCCATAATTGCAGTCGTGCTTGTTTTCGCCTCTGTGCCGCTCCAGGTTCGAGCGCAAGCGGTGTCACTCGATGCGGCAAAGCTGCCGCGCATCGGCACCGTCGATGAGCGATTCGCCTCATACAACATTGAGATGGCGGAGGTGACCGGCGGGAATTTTTGGAAGCCGTACCACAGCCAGAGCTCGGTACCAGCACGACCGACACAGCCTGCGCAATCTGCTTCGATGCCGGCCGGCATGGACCCGAACATGTATCAGTATCGCCCGCCGACCGATCTCTCGAATTCGTATCTGCGCAAGCTCGCGGCAGCATCTGGCCAATCAAGCCGCGGTTTCCCGTTCGCACCCTTAGACGGCTCGGCGCGACAAAGCTGGGCTCGGGGCTATGATTTTGTGGACTCCGCGTAGAGAAGATGCCGCACCTTCGGCTCGCCGGCAACGTAGCTGTAGACCCGTTCCTCCAATTCACGATCCGCTTTTGTGTGCCGCTCGTGTTGACGTAGATGTTCTGCCCACGAATGCACCAGGAATATCTCCACAAAACGATTGGCAATTTCGGTATCGCGATAGATTCCCCACCGATACGCGCCATCACGGCGCCTTGTGCGAGCGTATTGACGGATCGCTTTCACGAATTCTGTCTCCTGCCCCGAAATGACAGAGTATTCGATTGTGACCAGCACCGGGCCTTCAAGAAGTTCAGCGCCAACCTCTTTCACGATAACCGGCATACGCCAGTGATTCCACGGAGTGAGATCTGCACTGGAATCCGGAAGTCTGGCCATCAGCGCAAGTATCACACTCCCAACGGTTCCGAATCCGGAGTAGATGAGAGCGAGCCCGATGCCCCGTCGCTGGGCCACGCCGCCCCAGGCGGCACTTCCCAGCGCAAAGCTCCCCATGTAGACGAGCGTGAAAATTGCGAGCACTCGTGCTCGTACCCAATCCGGGGCTAGGTTTTGGACCAACGCATTGATGAGAGAGATGAACAGGACCCATGCCGCGCCGCTCACCAGGATGACGGGAGCGAGGGCACTCAAACTGTGCAAACGAGCGATCATTACGATCACGATGCCAAGGATCACAACGCCCGTGGAGACAATAGTCTCTGTCGTGAAACGGGCGCGCAGCGTTTGCATGAGTAAGGCGCCGCCAATCGCACCCGCCCCAAAGCACCCCAGTAACACCCCATACCCGATCGCACTCTCATTCACGCTTTTGGCCACCGAAGGTAGTAGGGCAAACAGCGAACTGGAAAAGAACATGATGATGCCGGTCCGCAGCAACACAGTGAGAATCGCAGGGGAGTTGCGGACGTAGCGAATCGCTGCGACGGTGGCTCCGGTCAAAGTCTCTGCAGGGGCTGTCTGGTTGCGGTTCGGTCTTTTCCATCTCGCGACCACGAGGATGACCCCGAAGAACGACACGAAGTTCGCGACAAAGGCCGTTGCAACGCCTGCGGCGGCGATCACAATGCCCGCCAGTGCCGGACCCACTGCTCTCGCGAGATTGAATTCGATGCCGTTCAGGGCCGATGCCGCCGCCAGGTCGTCTTTGGATACCAATTCTGGAAGGATGGCGCGCCAGGTCGGCGTTTCAAACGCATCTCCGGCGGAGAGGGCAAAGGTCAGCGCTAGTAGCAACCAGGGCGACATAGAGCCGCTGATGGTCAGCACCGCCAGAATCAGCGCAACCCCCATCATCCAGGCTTCGGTATACAGAATGAGTCTGCGGCGATCGAAGATGTCGCCGGCGGAGCCCGCAGGCAGTGCCAATAGAAAGTAAGGTAGTGAAGCAGCAGTTTGTATGAGCGCGACGTAACCCGGCCCGGCACGCAGTGAGACCATCAACCACGCAGCGCCAACGTTCTGCATGAAGGTGCCAATATCGGAGACAAGATCTGCGATGAGAAGATTGCGAAAGGTCGGGAGACGAAGTGGACGCCCCAAGCCTGTCGAGTTTCGCCGCGCCAACTCTCTTTCTGTATTGGTCGCCAATCGGGGTGCCTCGAAAAATCAAATAGGGCTTAGGCGATCTTTGATTCCTCGTCACTGAGAGGTGTGATTTCAGTTTCCGCTTTTGCCGCGTCCGCTTTGGTCGGCGGTTGCAGTGCAAACTGACAGGAACCTCTGGCTACTTCTCTCCCCAATGCACGCAGTTGCTCGGCCAATTGCGCGTCTTGAGCGACACCCTGTTTATCGAACGCCTTCCAGGCTTGCGCAATCGGCATCACCAGAGGAACCGCCCAGCCTCTGAGCGCTCGAACTACAAACTCCATCGTGTTTACGGCTTGCAACCCTTGCATGCCTCCCGCAGTGCTGATGAGGCCAACTACCTTGTCCGTCAGGTAAGGAGGATTTCGGTCGCCCAGCAGCTTTAGCCAGTCCAGCGCGTTCTTGAAAGAGCCACTTATCGTTCCGTTATACATCGGACTGCTCCATATAAGACCGTCCGCCTGATGGATTGTGTCGCACATCCCACGCACGGACTCGGGTGGATTGTTTTCAGCGCCAGGGTCATACATCGGCAGAGACAGTTGTCGAATATCAAGAAGATCCGTTTTCCCACCCGCCTCAGCCGCGCCTTCTAATGCGATTTTGAGGGCAGCCAAACTGCTGGAGTGCTCTGCCAGTGATCCTCCCAGACCAACTACTGTCAGTTGAGATTTCATATCCGCGTTCTCCGTAATATGCCCATTGTTTTCCGGCTGGAAATGCTAGCACGAGTTACGCCGCCACGCGCCCAGCGCCTCCTAGCAATGCGTTCTGCAAGGCGGACCCAGCCTGGAGGATTGCCGAGCGCGCTGCAGGTGTGTACCCGAATATAAGTATCACGTCCCCTAGTTCGTTATGCTCGTGTTCGCGGGCAGCCGGCGGCTGCTCCTTCCGTGAATCAAATGGTCACACTCAGTCATCGAAGAGAGAGTCAAAGGAGTCCGGACAATGAAGCACCTGAAGAAGCTCGAAGAGGAAGTCTCGGCATGGCCACACATATCAATTCACCCGCACCGCTTTGGCGGAATGGAATTCCGGTTCGGGGATGCGGAGGTCGGGCACGTCCACGCGAATGGGGTAGTTGATATACCGTTCCCGCGCTCAGTTCGCGATGCGCTGTTGGAAGATCGCTTAGCTGAAGAACACCCCTGGGTTCCGAATTCAGGCTGGATCACTTTCCGTATTCGTAGCGAACAGGACTTCGATCATGCACTGTGGCTCATGCGACTTTCATATTTGCGATACGCACTCAAATCGGCAACCGAACCACGAAAGCTGTTCGAGCAAGAGAGTGAAGGACTGCGCTTGAATCCTCGCTTCAAATCGCTGATCGAACCGTTCGTGTCTAAAACCGCAAAACAAGTTTCGGCTGAGCCAATCTCAGCGTAGATACCAACGGACTTGATGAACCAACCTGAACGTTGAAATTTCCCAAGGAGATGTGCGAAATGGAAAACATGAAAGCAGTGCGAGTCCACAACTACGGCGGGCCGGAAGTGCTCCGGTTCGAGGATGCCCCGCGCCCGACACCCGGTTCCGGTGAACTACTGATCAGGGTCCATGCTGCTTCGGTGAATCCCATCGACTGGAAAGTTCGGGCAGGCTACATGAAAGATTACATTCCGCTCCCGATGCCATTCATTCCGGGCTGGGACGTCTCCGGTGTTGTCGAGGTAGTGGGTTCCGGTGTCACGAAATTTAAAAAGGGCGATGAAGTCTACGCCCGCCCGGATGTTACCGCCCACGGTTACGGCGCTTACGCGGAATACGTGGTGGCGAAGGAAACAGAAACGGCGCTCAAGCCGAAGTCCATTGACCACGTGCACGCAACTACGATTCCTGTCGGGGCGGTTACAGCATGGCGGGCACTATTTGACACCGCTGGCCTGAAGGAAGGCCAGAAAGTATTGATTCATGGCGCGGCCGGCGGCGTGGGCAGTTTTGCCGTTCAACTCGCAAAGTGGAAGGGAGCGCACGTAATCGGGACAGCCTCCACCCGAAATCAGGCATTTCTGCGGGACTTGGGAGTGGACGAACCGATCGATTACGAGAAAACGCGATTCGAAGATGTGGTGCACGACGTGGACGTTGTGTTTGATCCTATCGGGGGAGAAACGCAGAAGCGTTCGTGGAAGACCTTAAAGAAAGGTGGGATTCTGGTTTCGATTGTTGGCCCACCCTCGGTAGAAGAGGCCAAAAAACATGATGTGCGCTCCGCCTTCTTATCCGCACAGGGAGGTTCCTCCCTCTTGGCTGAACTGGCAACACTGGTTGATTCGGGGAAAATCAAGCCAATGGTCGAGAAGGTGCTGCCGCTGTCCGAAGCCCGACAGGCTCACGAACTCAATGAGACCGGCCACGCTCGTGGCAAGATAGTGCTGAAAGTTGCCTAGCTCTCACTGAGGTTACCGAATAAGGAGGCAGCATGCCTATCTACCCAATTGCACAATATCGATAAGCGCGCTCCAGCGCTGCTCCATAGATTTCACCAGGACCGATCTCTGTTGCGAGACCCACGGCAATCCCCCCTCGCAGAGGATGTTTGCTGGCAAGTGCGGTAAGCATAACGATGCAGGCCGCGGATAAGGCCGAAAACACGGTCACAACCGGCACCAACTCATACCCCTCTTCCCGCAAGGGAACCGAAGTAACGATTCATGACCGAGCCGTTTCGCCTGACATGAGCGGTGCATTTACGAGGATTGCCGGGCGAGAGGGCAGATCTTTGGTCATGGTGGGCGCTACGGCGACACAGCTGCAGCTTGGATGGGCAGATTTCCTGGATGCACTCGGAGGTGGTGTCCCGTCATGCAGGGCGCTGGCTCCGGAGTATGAAAGCAATTTACTCACGACGGGTAGCAATAAATTGCCGGACGGAGTAACCGGTGAAGCATGGCGGTTGTTCGAGGATCTTGTTGCTGACGGTTTTGAGCTCGTGTTCGGAAGGGTCGTCATCCTGAGCAGGCGTAAAGCCTGCGAAGGATCAGGCGTCGAGTGTCCGCCCCTTTCTATATGCACCTGAGTCCGGCTGCGGTGCCTATTGCTGTCTACACTACAAAATATTTGGCTGCAGGATGGTGGGCCACAATCGCGGAGGTCGACTGTTCCGGGTCCAGCAGGAAGCCGCTGGTCAGCCGCACTCCCACCGCTTCCTCCGGATGCAGCAAGGCAAAGAGTTTCGTTTGGTCTTCGAGATTGGGGCACGCGGGATACCCAAATGAGTAGCGTGATCCGCGATATTTCTGGTGGAAGAGATCGCGAATATGCGGCGAGTCATCGCCCGCAATGCCGAGCTCCTGGCGCATCTTCTTGTGGTGGTACTCGGCAAGAGCCTCGGCGGTCTCAACACTCAGCCCGTGCAGGTATAGATATTTCGTGTACTCGCCGCCTTCAAAAAGCCTTTGTGTTTCCACCGACGCCTTCGACCCAATCGTGACTAGCGACAATCCGAGCACATCCATGTTTCCCGACTTCTTAGGAGCGAAGAAATCCGAGATGCACAGCCGCCGCCCTTCTTTCTGCCGGGGAAAATTGAAGCGTAGCATTTCTTGCCGAGCGTCGCTCGGCCCGGATGGGCAAGGGCGCCTGTCCCCACACGGACCGGGCTCATACACAATCACGTCATTCCCTTCGCTCTGGCATGGAAAATATCCGTAAACGACTTTGGGCTCAAATAATCTGCTCGCGATGACTTCTTCTTCCAATTTCCTCTTGATCGGCCGGAACTTAGCTTCCACAAGCCGGAGATAATCTTCCTGCGAAGCCGTCTTCAGCTGCCATTGATTCTTGAACAGCGCCGTGTCGTTGATGTACTGGAAAATCTCGCGCAGGTCGTAGTCTTTGCGCACCCGCACCCCCCAGAATGGTGGCAGCGGAATGTCGGGTGCATCGCTTACCACAGCGCTGCGTTGCACGAAGACCGGACCGGTCTCCTCGTCCACGGCCACCGCCTTGGCGTATTCCTTGACGGTCTTCCCTTCCTGCAACCGCGTCTGCCGCTGCCCGTCAGACGACATCAAGTCTTCCATGATGTGCAGCCCCGCGAAGGCATCGTCGGCGTAGAAAACTCCCGAGTTGTACTCGCGCCGCAAATCGTCTTCGACATACTTGCGCGTAAGTGCTGCTCCCCCACAAATCACCGGAAATTCGAGTTGCAGGCGATGCAGGTCCTGCAGCACGTACTTCATCTCCAGCGTGGACTTGACCAACAGTCCGCTCAGCCCGATGGCGTCCGCCTTCTGTTCCTGCGCTGCCTTGATGATCGTATCTGCCGGTTGCTTGATTCCCAGATTCACCACCTTGTAGCCGTTGTTGCTGAGAATAATGTCCACCAGATTCTTGCCGATATCGTGCACATCGCCTTTGACTGTCGCGAGCACAATAGTGCCCTTCTGCGAACTCGTCTTCTTCTCCATCTTCGGCTCAAGGTAGGCAACCGCCTGCTTCATCACACCCGCAGAATCCAGCACCGACGGCAATTGCATCTTGCGCGCGCCGAACAACTCGCCTACCGTACGCATCCCGTCCAGCAGCACCGTGTTGATCAAGTCCAGCGGCGAGTATTGCTGTAAGGCATCTTCCAGCAACTGTTCCAGAGTTTTTTTCTGCCCACCTTCGCCGACCGACTTCTCTCCATTGATGATGGCGAACTTCAGCTTGTCATCCACCGAGAGCGATTCCACGTGTGCAGTCGTGGATGCCTGCGGTTTCCCCTTCATCCCTGCAAAGTGCTGCATGTAGCGCTGCAGGGGATCGCCGTCCGACGCGTCCCGGAAAATCAGCTTGCGTGCGAGTTCAACTTCTTCCTGAGGGATTTTGTATAAGGGATAGATTTTCGTGTAGTTGACAATGGCCATGTCGAGACCATTGTTGACCGCCTCGTGCATAAACACGCTGTTGAGCACGCGCCGCGGGTAGGCGTCCAACCCAAACGAAATGTTGCTGACACCCAGGATCGTCTTTACGTCGGGCAGTTGCTCCTTAATTCCTTTCACTGCCTTGAGCGTCTCGATGCCTGCCGTCCGATACTCTTCCTGCCCGGTTGAGATCGGCAGAGTCAGCGCGTCGAAAATCAAGTCCACCGGGCGGATTCCGTATTTCTTCGTAGCCAGATCGAAAATGCGCTTGGCGATGGCAACTTTTTTCTCGGCGGTCAAAGCCATTCCGTCTTCATCGATCGTAAGAGCGATCACAGCCGCCCCGAACTTCTTGGCCATGGGTAGAACTTTGGACGTGCGCTTCTCGCCATCTTCCAAGTTGATGGAATTGATGATCGCCTTGCCGGGTATGCGCTTGAGCGCCTCTTCAACCACGTCCGCTTCGGTGGAATCCACCAGGATCGGCGCGGGCACGCGTGTGGCAATTTTTTCCAAGATCGAGGTAATGTAGCCCTTTTCGTCTTCGCCCACGATAGCGCAGCACAGATCCAGCATGTGCGAACCATCGTTCACCAGCTTTTTCGCAAGCGCCAGAATATCGTCGTATTTCTTCCCTCTAACCAGGTTGCGGAAATGCTCCACGCGCGTCGTGGTGTTCATTTCCTCCGCCACGATGAGAGGCTTCGGATCGAGATCGAGCGGAATCGATGTGTACGCGCTGGATGCCGCCGCGATGGGCTTCACCTCTCGCTTTGCGGGCTCCAGTCCGGCGACGGTCTCGACCACGGCTTTGAGGTGCTCCGGAGTGGTGCCGCAGCAGCCGCCCACGATGCGCACACCATAGTCTGCGATGAAATGCTCGTGAAACTCAGCGAGTTCCTGCGGTTTCAGCTTGTATACGGCCCGTCCACCGACGTTTTCTGGCAGGCCCGCGTTAGGCAGCACGGAGATGTTCTTCGTTGAATTGACACTTAGATATCGCACTGCATCGTTCATCTCACGCGGGCCGGTCGCGCAGTTCATGCCGAGAATATCGATGTCAAACGGCTCGAGCGCTGTTAGTGCAGCCCCAATTTCGGTACCCAGCAGCATGGTGCCGGTGGCTTCAAGTGTCACTTGAACCGTGACCGGAAGCCGCTTCCCTGCCTTCTGCATGGCATCGAAAATCCCAACCACAGCGGCCTTGGCTTGCAACAGGTCCTGGCAGGTCTCGATCAGGAGAACATCCACCCCGCCTTCGATCAGCGCCACAGCTTGCTCTTCATAGGCGGCTGCTATGTCATCGAACTTGATGTGTCCCAGAGAAGGCAGCTTGGTGGTAGGTCCAATCGAGCCGGCGACAAAGCGTGGCTTTTCTTTAGTCGAAAACTGCTGGGCAACCTCCCGCGCAATCCGAGCCGCCGCAATGTTCAGTTCGGCAACCTTATCCTGCAGGTCATACTCGGCCAACACAACGCGGGTGGCACCAAAAGTGTCGGTCTCGACTACGTCGCACCCAACCGAGAGAAATGACGCGTGAATGTCCTTGATAATGTCGGGACGGCTCAGCACCAGCAGTTCGTTGCACCCTTCTTTGCCCCAAAAATCATCCACACTCGGGCTGCGGAACTGGATATTCGTTCCCATCGCGCCGTCGTAGATGACGACACGCTCCTGCACGGCTTTGAGGAAGTCAGACATTAGCCCGTCACTGGTCTTTGGCCGTTGGTCTTTAGCCCTGGGTCGCGGAACAATCTCACTCTATATAAGCCGACGACCAAAGACCAATGACCCACGACCGCCTTCATGCACAAACGCCGGCCCGCTGCGGGACCGGCGCAAATCTTCTAGATCGCACTTTCGAAGTTCTTATTCTCCTGGCGCAACTACTGCCGGCGCCCCGCCCCTTACCTCAGCTTGATTGAATACTGCGTTGGCTCCTAAATGCGCTGGCACGGGGGCCAGCATCTGCTCTTTGCGATACACCAGATTGCTGGCATTGAAAGTTGCTAGCTCAAACCCGTGGCCGTGGGTGATCGCATCCGTGGGGCAAGCCTCCACGCAATAACCACAGAAGATGCAGCGGTTGTAGTCGATGTTGTAGACCTTGGCATAGCGCTCAGCCCCGCTCACCCGGTGCTCGGCAGTATTCTCCGCCGCCTCGATGTAGATGCAGTTGGAGGGGCAGGCTGCCGCACAAAGAAAGCAGGCCACGCATTTTTCCAAGCCGTTTTCGTCACGCTGCAGAACGTGCACGCCCCGGTATCGTTCCTGAAACTTGGCTCCCTTCAAAGGACCCGGCCCCTTGGGGTAGTTCTCCACGATCGTGGGCCGGAACATCTCCCGAAATGTCACTGACATCCCCTTAGCAATGGCCGCAATGTCTTTCAGGATAGGCATAGATCTAAGTATCAGTATATCGAAACGGCGACGGGACTGTAGATGGACGAGCACTGAAGCTCGAGATTCGTGATTGTGGCTCGACTGTCGCTGGACCTCTCATTTTCAAGACTTCCTCACTAACCAATCCCGGTGTTCACCTATCACAGACACGTCGGCGCATCTATGCCGACACTGGTCCGGAAAACCGAAGCGGCGGTTTCTTATGGAGAGAGTGAACCTGTCGACAGCGAAAGCCGCGAAGCGGCGAAAGAATAAAGCCCATGGCGCAAGCCGTGGGTATGCTGCGAGTCTCTGAACCAGCCCCGGAGGGGCGAAAGAAATGGCGCATACCTCCTCACACATCCTCATTCATCTAATTTTCAGTACAAGGCAACGCCGGCCGTTCATCACATCGGAGATGAAGAATAATGATGTGTGCGGAGAAGAAGAATGATGTGTGCGCTTACCTCGGTGGAATCATTCGTGAACTGAACGGAGTCGCTCTAATCGTCAATGGCACGGCAGACCACATGCACATGCTGGTCCGGGTTCCACCTCCGCGTTCAATATCCGAAATTGCCCGCGTCCTGAAGACAAATTCATCCCGGTGGATTTACGAGAGGTGGTCTGAGCACAAGGATTTTGCCTGGCAGACCGGTTACGGAGCTTTCAGTGTGAGCACCTCTAACATCGCAGCCGTCACCAAATACATTGCGGAACAGGAGGAACACCATAAGACAAGATCTTTCCAGGACGAATTTATCGCCTTCCTGCGGAAAAACGGGATTGTGTACGATGACAGGCACATCGGGAACTAATTCTTTCGCCCGTACCGGGCTGGAACAGACGGCTACGAATTGACCCATGGCTCACGCCATGGGCTTTATGCTTGCGCCTCTACGCGGCTGCCTGCGGGCCCGTCAATTGTCAGTCGGGGTCGGCTGTCATTGGCCCGTGGCAACGGCCATCCGTTCAATCAGCCAGCCCCAATTCCTTCCATTTCTTATCCACCAGCGCCTTGGTTTTAGCATCCATGACGATTTCATCGGGCCAGGGACGACTAAAGCCTTCGCTCGACCACTTGCGCGTCGCGTCAATCCCCATCTTCGAACCGTAATCGGGCAGGCGTGAGGCGTGGTCGAGTGAGTCCACGGGGCCGAGCGTGAATTGGATGTCGCGTTCGGGGTCAATATGATTCAGAGCCTTCAGCGTAACCTCGCCTATATCCTGCACGTTCACGTCTTCATCCACCACGACAATGCACTTGGTGAACATCGCTTGGCCAAGCGACCAGATCGCATTCATCACCTTACGCGCCTGCCCGGGGTAAGACTTTTTGATGGAGACGATCATCAGGTTATGAAAGATGCCTTCCAGCGGCAGATTGATGTCCACGAGCTCCGGGATGGTGAGCTTCATCAAGGGCAGAAAGATGCGTTCGACCGCTTTCCCCATCCAGCCATCTTCCATGGGAGGCTTACCGACTATGGTCGTCGCGTAGATGGGATCCTTGCGGTGGGTGATGCAGGACACGTGGAACACTGGGTATTGGTCCTCGAGGGAATAGAACCCGGTGTGGTCTCCGAAGGGACCTTCCGTGCGCAACTCGTCGAGATGAACATGTCCTTCGAGAACGATTTCCGCGGAGGCCGGGACTTCCAGGTCCACCGTCTCACATTTCACCAACTCGACCGGCTTCTGACGCAAGAATCCGGCAATCAGGTACTCCTCGACGTCGGGCGGTGCAGGAACGATCGCTGAAAAAGTAATTGCCGGATCGGTTCCGATGGCGACCGCGACCTCCATCTTGCCCGAAGGCATCTCGCCTTCTGGCAGGTGTGCGCCGCCGGAAGTTCGAGCCATGATGTCCACGGCTGCAGACGATCCTGCCGGACTGGCGGACTTGGCCGCCGCCCGCAAAGCCTCGCGATAATGCTCTGCGCCGATCTTCTGTCGTTGCCAGTGCATGCCCGCAGTCTTCTCGTCGTAAACCTGCATGCGGTACATCCCGACATTCCGTTTGCCGGTTTTCGGATCGCGCGTCACCACGCATGGGAGAGTGATGAACCTCCCAGCATCTTTCGGCCAACATTGCAGAACTGGGAAGTAGAGCAGTGAGAAATTGTCGCGCCGAATGACTTCCTTACACGAGCCGGTGGACACCGTTCTCGGAAAGAACTTGCCCATCTCGGCCAGCATGGGCAGCATTTTCACTTTGTCGAGAAATCCCTGTGGAGATTTCACATCCATAAAGCCGCGGATACGCTCGGACACTTCATCTAACGAATCGACGCCAAGCGCAAGATTCATACGTCGCGCCGACCCGAACTGGTTGATCAGCACCTGCGCACCGGGGTGGCCTTTGATGTTCTGAAACAAAAGAGCAGCGCCGCCGAGCGCCCCGTCTTTTTTCGAACGGCCTTTGCTGACCCGGTCGGTGATCTCGGTGATTTCGAGAATCGGGTCCACCTCGGTGCGGATTTTCTTCAGTTCGCCCGCACGCTCGAGGGCGGCAATCCATTCGCGCAAATCGTCGTAGGCCAACGCTCCTCCACTTACGAAACGCTCGATTATACGGCAGCAGAAGCATTTCACCGCCGAGCACGCCCAGGGCATTAGAAAGGTCCGAATTCGCAAAAGCGTGCCCGGCAGGCCAATGGTCTTTCGGTTTGTAATACTTTTGTATTCACTCTATTCGTCACTGCCAGTCACGGCCTGTGCCAGCTACGATTTCGTCATCAACTTTCCGCTTCTCGGCTGGAAAAACAACTATGGAAATTCACCCCAAAGGAACTCATGCTCGTGTGCTGCTGAGCTCGGTCTTCGGTCCCTACGCTCAGGACGATGAATTCGGCAGCCGCTCCATCAATCCTATGGAGCTCTATCACAACCAGGTGACGCGTGCGCAAGGCAGCTTCTCGCTGCGCATGTTCCATCGTTCGTGGGGCATCATGATGATCCAAGCGAACATCTCTGCGCCGTGCACGGTGCTGGACTTTCCTACCCGCGAGGATCTTGCCAGCGAGTTGACACGGAACCGATACGACATAGTGGGAATTTCTTCCATCATTGTGAACATTGGCAAAGTCAAGGAGATGTGCCGGATCGTCCGAGAGCTATCACCACACTCGATCATCGTGGTGGGTGGCCACATAGCCGCCATCCCGGGCGTAGAAAATATGATCGCTGCCGACCACATCGTGCGCGGTGAAGGCATTGCCTGGATGCGCCGCTACCTGGGAGAAGACGAGCACGCTCCCATCCGCCACCCCGCAATTGTTTCCGGGCTGCAAACTCGAATCATGGGTGTGCGTCTGCCCGACCGCAAAGGCAGCACTGCGGCCACCATCATCCCGTCCGTAGGCTGTCCCATGGGCTGCAATTTCTGCACAACCTCGGCCTTCTTCGGTGGCAAGGGCAAGTTCGTGAACTTTTATGAGAGCGGAGACGAACTGTTCGAGGTGATGTGCCGGATGGAGTCGGAACTAAAGGTGCAATCGTTCTTCATGATGGACGAAAACTTTCTTCTTCATCGTCCCCGCGCCATGCGTCTGCTGGAGCGCATGAAAGAGGCCGGCAAGAGTTGGGAGCTCTCCGTCTTTGCTTCGGCCAATGCGATTCGCAAATACACCATGCAGGAACTGGTGGAATTGGGCGTCACCTGGTTGTGGATGGGTCTGGAATCGCCGAAATCCAGCTACAGCAAGTTACAGGGCGCCGACACCCGTCAACTCACGAGGCAACTTCGCGAACACGGCATTCGCGTGCAGGGTTCGACGATCGTCGGCCTGGAACATCACACACCCGACAACATTGAAGAAGAAATCGAATACGCTGTCGGCCACCAGACCGACTTCCACCAGTTCATGCTCTATACGCCCGTGCCGGGCACGCCACTGTACAAGGAAATGGCGGAGCAGGGCCGCATGCTCGAAGGCCTTGATCTCGCCGACGTCCATGGCCAATTCAAATTCAACTTCCGCCACGCCGCCATCTCCCGCGACGATTCCAAGCGGTTTCTTGACTGGGCTTTCTGGCGCGATTTCGAGCGCAATGGCCCAAGCCTCTATCGCATGACCGAGACCATGCTCCAGGGTTGGAAACGCTACAAAAACTACCCTGACCCGCGTGTTCGTGAACGGTTTGCCCGGGAGATGACCAAAGTTCGCACCGCCTACAACGCGGCGCTCTGGGCAATGGAGCGCCAATTCCGCAAAGTCAACCGGAGTATCAGCGAGCAGATCCGTTCCCTGCGCAAGCAAGTGGACCGGGAATTCGGCATCGGCGCGCGTGTGACCTCCCGACTTCTAGGCCCCGTCCTGCTGTGGACTACCCGCCGGGAAGAGAAACGCCTGGCTGCCGGGAAGACTTACGAGCCGCCTACCATCATCGAACGTACTAACTGGGCTTCGGCGTAAGAATTCACCGCCGAGTACAGCGACATCGCCGAAAAACCTCCTTTCCCTGCCTCTGCTCGGCGATCTCGGCGCTCTCGGCGGTGAACGGTATTTTTCTTTCGTGTTAACGATCCGCTGCATCCAATCGTCTATATTCCCAGCAAGGGGTGCGGATGAAACGGCGTGTGGTCGTTACCGGCATGGGGACAGTGAGCCCCAACGGCGTTGGCAATCGGGTATTCTCTGAAGCGACGCTGGCCGGGCGCAGCGGTGTGCAGCGAATCTCTCGATTCGATCCCAGCGAAATCCCAGTCCAGATCGCGGGCGAGGTGCGCGAGCTTGACGAGTTGACCTTGGTGGAAAAGCGTGACAGAAAGCATGTTTCCCGAGTCCTGCCCCTAGCTTTGGCGGCGGCCAACGAAGCGCTAACGACAGCCGGTCTCGACACCGCTTCCCTGCCGCTCGAAACCAAACGCCGGATTGGCGTAATTATCGGCTCCGGCGGCGGCGCGCAGGAATTCACCGAAGAACAATACCGTCTTTTCTTCCAGCAAAAATACAAGCAGATGAGCCTGTTTTGCGTGCCCACCGGGGTGATGGGAACCCTCTCGAGCGAATTGAGCACGCGCTTTGGTCTGCGTGGTCCCAGCCACGTGATCACCACCGGCTGCACTTCCTCGACAGATGCAATCGGTTATTCCCTGCGCCAGATCCAATCAGGTCGGATTGACATGGCTCTAACCGGGGGCGCCGATGCCCCCATTGCGCTCGGCATTGTGAAGGGCTTCATTCTGATGAAGATTCTGACCGACTCTTGGAACCACGCTCCCGAGCGCGGCTCACGGCCATTCTCGGTTAATCGCGACGGCTTTGTCCTCGCGGAGGGCGCCTGGATGTTCGTACTGGAAGCAGACGAACATGCACTGGCTCGCGGCGCGAACATCCTGGCCGAAGTTTGCGGCTATGGTTCTACCTGCGAAGCGTTCCACCGTGTCCGTCTGCAGGAATGTGGCGAGGAACCCGCCCGCGCCATTGGCCTGGCGATGAAGGAAGCAGGAATCGGGGCGCGGGACGTGCAGTATGTGAACCTGCACGGCACGTCTACCCAGTTAAACGACCGCATCGAGACGCGGGCTCTGAAGCTCGCGTTGGGAGAGCACGCGCCGAACGTTCCGATGTCGGCGCTCAAGTCGCAAATCGGCCACCCCCAAGGAGCTTGCGGTGCTGCCGGTGTCGCCGCCACGATCGTTGCCTTGCAGCACCAGCAGATTCCCCCCACCATCAACCTGGATATGCCTGACCCGGAATGTGATCTTGACTACGTTCCCGATCCGGGCCGCAAGGCCGCCGTAGAGCATGCCGTCTGCAATTGCATCGCATTTGGCTCAAAAAACTCGGCGCTGGTGCTGAGAAAAGTCACTTAAGAACGGCCACGGATTCTCACGAATCTGATCCATGTAATCCGTGGCTGCTTTTAAAAAAGTTTCATCACAACCTGCTCGATCCTGGGCCAAGCCGCCGACCGCGGATCAATCAGCTCGAAGTGCCCGGCTTTTTCGATTTCCAGCAGGTGTACATCTTCTCCCTGCTTCTTTTTCTTCTCGTAGTAGGTGTGGCTGAAATCAACTGGGACAACATCATCAACCGTGCCGTGAATCACCCACTGCGACGCATTGGAAATCCCCAGTCGCATTGGATCAGCTTCCGCATAGTGCTCCGGCACCCGCTCAGGCGGTCCACCCAGAAACTCGGCAACAGCGTTATTGCTCAGGTGTAGCTCCCAAGACCGCTGCAGGTCTATGACTCCGGCCAGCGAGACCACGCGTTGCAGGGACGCATCGTGCCCTGCCAGGCAGAGCGCCAACTGACCCCCGGCAGAGTGGCCCATGACCACTACCCTTTCGGGATCAAGCCCGTAGCGCTTTGGAATCTGCCCAATGAATCGGTAGCCATTGCGGACATCCGCAAAGGTACCGGGCCAACCGCCGCCTTCGTTGCCCACACGCCGGTACTCAAGGTTCCATGTGGCCAGCCCTTTGTGAGTCAGCGCCGCGCACAGGTGCCCGGCATGCGTGAGGTCGTACTTACTGCGCCAATATCCGCCGTGAATATTCATCACCACCGGGTGTGGCCCTTTGCTTTTGGGCAGACGCAAATCGCCAAACTGATGCGATTCGGTTCCATACGGAATTCTTACGTCGGCCGGCGGCGGAGGGAGGGTCAGAATTTCATCAGAGAGCATGCGGCAGAAATTACAGATTCCCTAACGACAGGGTTTCCCATGAGACTCCCCGCCGAGATCGCCGAGGAGATCCCATGCACGCTCTCGGCGGTCTCGGCGTGCTCGGCGGTAAGTTCTTGATCTATTTCAGAGGATCCGAATACCGCTTCAGCCTTGCTTCTCTTTGAGCTTGAGCTTGCCCTTGTTTTCTTCCAGGAATTCGCGAAGTCTCTGCGAAGCATCCAGCAGGCGTGTCCACTGCTCGTAATAAAGCGTGACCGGAAAGCGTCCCAGTCCGTAAACACTGACTCCGCCCTTCTCGCTGACTCGAAATTCCAGGCTGCCCGTGCGGCGCGTCGCGCCTTGTTTCTCCAGTTCCGCCAGGCGGGCTTTCAGCTCCTCATACGTCGGTTCTGGCATAGAGTTACCTCACAATGGCGTTATTTCGTTCCATCATAGGGGTAAAAGCCGGAGTTCGTCGAGGGTAAGAAGAATTACAGTCCAAGCAAATTCCGTTCAAGCTTTGAGTAACCGCGCTCTTGTGCCCACAGGTCCAGCGGAACTGATGCGATCTCGTCGACCACAGGTTGCGCCAGGCCGTTCTTGGTCAGATCGACAGTTTTGAGATATCTGTTGCAGCTATCGCAGCACTCGACCCGTATGTAATCGAAGCCCTCGGCGGTGTACACCGGGAGCTTGGCATTGTTTTCTTCCCCGCATCCCGGACATACAATCCGGCGAAACTCCCATTCCGCCAAGCAGAAGGAGCACATTAACGAGCGTCGCGACCCATCTCCTTGCTGCCGTAGGACACCGAGTCCCGGCTTGCGGTTGCAGAAAGGACAGAGTGGATAGCTGTACCCGTTCCACTGCATGGCCGTGCGAGCGCGCATGAATTCCGCATATGGCTGAAGAAACGCATGGCCGAGAAAAGCCTGCGCTTCAGGTTCTGCCGCTTCCGTTCCCGACCAGCAACGGTCCAGCAGCGCTGACCAGTCGCCCGGGTTCTCGTTATGCACCTGCCGAGCAGTTTCAACCAGGCGCGCCGGCCCTTTCACTTCCACGAGCTTCAGGAAAGACTCAAAGCTGCCCCTTAGTTCTGACAATTCGGGCGGAGCCAACGCGTCCGGTCCTGACGCGCTCGTTGCTTTGCTGGCCGACGCCTTCTCCAAGCGCTGGTACAGCTCTTCCTGGAAGCGCGCAACCTGGATGTAGAAGCCAAGGATCTCCGCCGCGAATGCGTGGCGATCGGCCAACTCTTGCGCACGAAGGATGCGTTGCTGCCAGGGACTTTTCGCCATGCGCTTGATTATCGGCCCTCGATTGTCCCGGCGCAATGCGGCAAGCTCAAAAAGGCCGCGTGAGCCAAATTCCGATTCCCAGCCCGAAAATTTGGCTAGCCTGATCCCCCACATTGACTGTCATCTGCGACAGAGGTATAGTTCATTTCCTCTTATTGGGGCAGTGCAGAAAATCGGCCGTCTCGGTACGAGTCTGCGACGGTCGCAACCATTAACCTCCGTTTCTTCCCTGTGCGCCGACTCACGGAGGGCGACTATGGAGTTTTCCAGAAGGACTTTCCTTAAAAGCACACTCGTTGGAGGAGTAGGTCTGTCCGCCTTGGGATTTGACCTCACCCCCGTCTACGCCCAAACCCAAGGCCTGAAGATCTCCCGCGCAACGGAAACGCGCAGCACCTGCCCGTACTGCTCGGTGAGCTGTGGCGTGATCATTTATACGCTGGGAGACAAGGCCAAGAACGCCATCCCGCAGGTAATCCACGTCGAGGGCGATCCCGATCACCCCATCAATCGTGGCACACTCTGCCCGAAAGGTTCTTCCCTGGAGCAGGACATCCTGAACGATCGCCGCTTGCTGAAGCCGCAAGTCCGGCGCCCGGGCTCCGATCACTGGGAAGACATCTCCTGGGACGACGCCTACAACGAGATCGCGCAAAAAGTAAAGAAGACCCGCGACGATACGTTCCTCGAACAAGACGCCGCCGGCCATACCGTCAACCGCTGCGAGGGGATCGCTTTCTCCGGCGGCTGCACCGACACCAACGAGTTCAACTATCTGGTGGTCAAGACCATGCGCAGCCTGGGGGTCTGCTACCTAGAAAACCAGGCCCGGGTTTGACACGGCCCCACGGTCTCCAGTTTGGGGCCAACATTCGGACGCGGGGCGATGACCAATGGCTGGATCGACATCAAGAACACCGACATGATGTTGATCATGGGTGGCAATCCAGCGGAGAACCACCCGTGCGGCTTCAAATGGCCTATCGAGGCCAAGCTGCATCGCAATGCCAAGATGATCGTGGTGGATCCGCGCTTGACGCGCACCGCCGCGACGGCCGACCTTTACCTTCAGATTCGGGCCGGCGCCGATATTGCTTTCCTCGGTGGCCTAATCAACTACGCCATCCAGAATAACCGCATTGCCCACGAGTACCTCGTCAACTACACCAATGCGGCCTTCATCGTAAGAGAAGGTTTCAAGCTGCCTGAGGATGGCCTGTATTCCGGCTTTGATGCGGAGAAGAAGGTCTATGACAAGGCCACCTGGAATTACGAGGAAGGTGGCAACCTGACGGGTAAGGCAGTGGCTGGGGCGGCTGGCGATCCTCCAGCGAAGGTGGCAGCCGCGAAACCGGGTGGCGCGCCGCCACCTCCCATGCTGCCCCCCAAAGTCGCCTACGATCTCTCGCTCCAGCATCCGCGTTGCGTTTTCCAACTGCTGAGGCAGCAGTATTCGCGCTACACCCCCGAGATGGTGGAGCGCATCACAGGCATTCCCAAAGACCAGTTCCTGAAAGCCGCTGACCTCTTCACTTCCATCCGGAAGGATGGCGACATGAAGAAGGTCGCTACCATCATCTACGCGGTTGGTTGGACCCAGCATAGCTTTGGCACTCAGATCATCCGCACTGCGGCGATGCTGCAGTTGCTGATGGGCAACGTGGGACGCGCCGGTGGTGGCGTGAATGCACTGCGCGGCCACTCCAACATCCAGGGCGCCACCGACATGGCGGGCGTTTTCGACATCCTGCCTGGCTATCTGAAAATGGCCAATCCCGCCGATACCGATTTCGCCGCTTATCTGAAGCGAATCACTCCAACGGCTGCGAAACCTGACGCTTGGGATTCCTTTAACTACTGGTCGAACACGCCCAAGTTCGCCGTCTCCTTCCTCAAGGCAATGTACGGTCCTGCGGCCACCAAGCAGAATGACTGGGCCTTCCATTACTTGCCCAAGATTGACCGCAACTATTCGTGGGTCAATATCTGGAATGACATGTACGAAGGCAAGGTCAAGGGTCTTTTCGCTTTCGGCATGAACGGCGTGATGATCGGTCCCGACTCGCAGAAGAACATTGAGGCCCTGAAGAAGGCGGACTGGTTGGTCGTCTGCGAGGTCTATCCCGACGAGACCAGCGAGTTCTGGCGTGCGCCGGGCATCTCGACCGACGAGATGAAGAAGATCAACACCACGGTCTATCGTCTGCCGGGCGCCGGTTTCGCGGAGAAGGACGGAACCTTCGTTAATTCCGCACGCTGGCTCCAGTGGAAGAACGTTGCCCTGCCCCCGCCGGGTCAGGCCAAAGTCGACCAGGAGATTCTCGCGACCATCTTCTTGAAAGTCCGTGAACTGTACCAGAAGCAAGGCGGGAAATTCCCGGACGCGATCCTGAACCTGTCGTGGGCGTATACGGACCCGAAGAATCCGTCGCTCGCCGAGGCCGCTAAGGAGATCAATGGCAAAGCGCTTGCCGACATCACCGATCCTAAGACGAATCAGACGATCAAGGCAGGACAACAACTGCCCGGCTTTGCCTGGCTCAAGGATGACGGCACAACAATGTCGGGGAACTGGCTATATTGCGGTTCCTGGACTGAAGCCGGCGCTATGACGCAACGTCGCGGAACGGAAGATCCTTCCGGTCTGGGCATCTACCCGAACTGGGCGTGGTCGTGGCCAATGAACCGGCGCGTCATGTACAACCGCGCTTCCTGCAATCTGGATGGCAAGCCATGGGATCCTTCGCGCCGTCAGGTCTGGTGGGATGAGACTAAGCAGTCCTGGGTCGGCAACGACGTCCCCGACTTCAAGCCTGATTCGAACCCCAAAGACCACATGGGTCCGTTCATCATGAATCCCGAGGGTGTGGGCAGGTTGTTCGTTCCTTTGGGCGCGATGGCCGACGGTCCCTTCCCCGAATATTACGAGCCCATCGAAAGCCCGATTGCCAATCCGCTGCACCCCAACCAGAACAACAATCCAGTAGTCAAGAAGTACAAAACAGACATGGATAAGTATGGCACGGTGGATCAGGGCTATAACGTGATCTGCACCACCTACCGTCTGACCGAGCACTACCATTACTGGACCAAAAACAACCCGATGAATGTGCAACTCGTGCCGGAACCGTTCGTGGAAATCCCGGTGGAGTTGGCAGACAAACTCACTATCCGCGGTGGCGACAAGGTCAAGGTCACGAGCGCACGTAGCACCTACATCGCAAAAGCCATGGTGACTCGCCGCATCCGGCCCATGAAGATCGACGGGAAGGAGACGTTCCAGATCGGCATTCCCATTCACTGGGGATTCCGTGGCATTGCCGAAGATGAAGGCAAAACCGCCAAGACACTGGCCAACCAATTAACCCCGACCGTGATTGACCCCAACGCATTCACGCCGGAATTTAAAGGCTTCCTCGTGAAGCTCGAGAAAGCCTAGAAAGGGTGGGACGAAGATGAGCGACCGTAGGACGCTTCAGATCAAACAAATCTCGGCCCACCCCGGGCCGATACCGGGCGAAGGCGTACAGCGTGACCTGGAAGTCTGCAAGTTGGTGGATACGACCACCTGCATCGGTTGCAAGGCGTGCGAGGTAGCGTGTGTCGAGTGGAACGACATGCCGTTCAGCGTCACCACCTTCGACAACACTTACCAGACCATGCCGGAAACCCGTTGGAACTTCTGGAACCTGATCAAGTTCAACGAGCACCAGAAGGAAGACGGCACCATTCAGTGGTTAATGCGCAAGGACCAGTGCATGCACTGCGCTGACCCCGGCTGCCTGCGGGCCTGTCCGGCCGATGGGGCGATTGTCCAGTATTCCAACGGCATCGTGGACTTCAACCAGGAGAACTGCATAGGTTGCGAGTTCTGCGTTTCCGGCTGCCCGTTCAACATCCCGAAGTTTAACCAGACCACGAAGAAGGTCTATAAGTGCACCCTGTGTTCCGACCGGGTCGGCCAGGGTTTGGAGCCGGCCTGCATTAAGGCGTGTCCCACTGGCTGCCTGAAATTTGGCACGAAGGACGACATGAAGTTTATCGCCGAGGAGCGCGCCAAACAGCTCCGCGAGCACTCCGGATACGCCAACGCTGGCGTCTATGACCCACAATCCATCGGCGGCACGCACGTGATTTACGTGCTACACGACGCCACCAGGCCTGAACTCTATGGCGGCTTGCCCAAAGACCCACAAATCCCGTGGAGTTACACGGTCTGGAAATGGCTGGCCAAGCCGGTGCTCGGAACCTTGGCGCTGTTTGGACTTTTGGGCGTATGCCTGCACTATGTGACGGTTGGCCCGCGCAAACCTCAGCCAGAGCCACCCCGGAAGGAGAGATAGCATGGGAACCGCGGTTGAGCGTTTCGACGATAAGGCACGCAATATTTTCGACCGCATCGGTACCAACGACGTCTACCAGGGCGAACTTCTCCGCCACCGTCCCTATACCCGTTTCCTGCACTGGATGGTGGCGCTCTTCTTCTTCCTCGCCCTGTTCTCCGGGTTCGGAATCTACTTGCCCTGGCTCTTCCGCTGGTTTACTCCCATCTTCGGCGGCGGAGCCTTGGCTCGGTCCATGCATCCCTGGTTTGGAGTGGGCTTCTGCTTCTTTTTTGGTTTGCAGGTCCTGAATTGGCTGGAACCGATGCGATGGACCAAGGCGGATACCAAGTGGACCCGCGGCCTGAAAAACCAAATTCTAAAGCCGGAAAAGCTCGAGCCGCCGGAAACCGGCTTCTTCAACGGCGGCCAGAAAGTGCAGTTCTGGGAGATTCTGATCGGCTCAGCGGTTTTCCTGATCACCGGGATAATCATGTGGGTCGGGACCGAGACCTTTGGCCGCATCACGGTAGCGGTTAGCTACGTATTGCACGACCTTTCCGCGCTCATCATGCTGTTTGGGATTTTCATTCACATGTACCTGAGCACGTTTGGTCAGCCCGGCACCTTCCACGCCATGACCCGGGGTTCAGTCACCGAAGCGTGGGCGTGGACTTTTCATCCCGCCTGGTACAAGCAGGTCACCGGTCGCGATCCTCGCCAGGCATATGAGGAAGCCCGCCGGCAAATGGAAGCGGGACGAAGATAAAAGAACCGATTCTGCTGTGCGGAATGCCCTGAGCTGTTCAGCTATTTCTTAGGTTTCTCCTTCTTCGGTCCGGGAGAAACGTGCTGATCGTAATACTGGATTCCTTGCTCCACCTGGGATTCCGCCTGCTTGGTCAGATCAATTGCCTTCTGACGGTGTCCTCCCTTATTCGGAGTAGCCTTTTCCCAGTTCCTGTTGAGCCTGGCGTAAGTGTTCCAGAGCGGCCGCCATAGGCGGCTCATGCTGGCGGTTGGCCTGAACCACCTGCTCCACATTCTGCGGGTTGCCCTGCGCTGGCGAGGGCACCGGGAGCCCCAGAACAAGCAGCGTACCCATCCCTGTCATTAATCTCGAATACATCGGACACCTCCTCAGCAACGCGCAGCAGCAGCTGGCCTAAGATGGTGGAAGTTCCCGCGGGGGTTGTCCAAACTGGCTGCGAAGGCGAATCGCCGACTGTCGCGATCCGAGCCGCGTCTTTGAAGCTGAAAGGATTCGGAGCCCGGACTACTATCGTAATACGATACAGTTGCTTTATATCGTCATACGAGATATACTGCCTGCCCAAGATAGGGGTGAGGAAATGATTCCATACGACCCAACCGTTTTTCTTGCCTGCTGGATTCCCCTCGCGGGTCTGCTGCTGGCCCTCTGCATCGGTCCGGAGCCCGAGGATGATTACCGCGAAAGCTCTCGCTCCCAGCGCGCTAGCTAAGCTAGCTTGAACAGTAGAGGCTGGGACGGATCCGCAACTTTTCTCGCTTAACCTGGAAGAAGCAATTCCCTTTCGGAGTCTGCCCAATACTGGCTTGTGCCCTACTTGTCGGAAATCGTAAAGTTTACTGACGACGTACCGCCGGGCTCGACCGCCACGGACTGCTCCCAGGTTTTCGGTTCGCTGAAAATCGTTCTTTGGATACTCTGCTGGGTGAAAACGTCCAGAGCATTTTCTCTTCCCATAACGTGCCAGCCTTCATGCCAGGCCACAATCTGGTAACGGCCGGGCGGTACGCCGTCCAATTCGAAGTTGCCGCTCTCATCCGTCACCACGTAGTAGGGATGCGGAACCACCATCATCTCCGCATTCATCCAAACGTGCCCGCCGTTGCACCGCAGCTTTACCAGGCCCGGGTTATTCATGTTTCGCGTAACCGTCTGGTCAACAAACGGAAAGGGCAGATTGAAGCTGGCCGCTCCGTCCATGTGGATGGTATGCAGTACGTGGTCTGAACTCTTCATGGACAAAGTCGCACTTTGTGGTACCAGGAGAATGTGCGGCTCGTACCGGCAATGTTTCTGGTCCAGGGAACGCCGGGGCTCGGGAAGCACCATGGCCTTGCCGCTCGAAATGTTTTTCAAAAACACTATGGTGTTGGCCACGCCTCCTTCGGTACCCACAACCAGTCGCTCCAGGCTGACGGTCTTGTGTCCCTCCGGATCGCATATTTGCGGGTCCTTGTTTACGGCGACGGTTAATCCGTGGGGTATCGCACCAGACCATTTCACCCTTCCTGTGATACTTCCCCCGTTCGTCACCGAAGCAACTTGGTAGCTGCTTTGCGCCTGCACACCCACAGCCGCCGCCAGCAGGAAAATTGGCAATAGAAGCCTTCTGGTTTTGCTAAGCAGAGTCATGTGCCATCCTTGGTTCAAATCGTAGGACAGTCTGGAATCCGGACAAAGTGACGGAAGTAACGAAGGGGTCACTAGATTGGAAATAGGGGCGCAAGTTGCTAGAGACTGGAGCGGGCGACGGGGATCGAACCCGTGACATCCGGCTTGGGAAGCCGACGTTCTACCGCTGAACTACGCCCGCTCGTGACGGCAGTTGCGCCTAGATTATAGCGGATGCCGGTGCTCTGATAGCAAACTTCCGCTGCCCTTCCCTGAAGTTCAGAGCCAACCATTGCGCAACAAGCTCCTGGCTTAGTAAGCTCCTCGGTCATGAAATCAGTCCTAAGCCTCTCTACTGTCGCCATCGTACTAACTACCGTGCTCGTGGCCCAGCAGGTACCCAAGCCCGCAGAGGCCGATTTCACGGTTCACAATTACCGATTCCAGTCAGGCGATGCCCTGCCGGAACTAAACTTGCACTACGCGACCTATGGCAAACCCGTCACCGATTCCACCGGCCGCGTGACCAACGCTGTCCTGGTTCTTCACGGTACCACCGGCACCGGACAGCAATTTACCGGCGAGCGCTTTGCCGGCGTGCTCTTCGGTCCGGGGCAGCCACTGGATACGGACCGCTACTTCATCATCCTTCCCGACAACGTGGGTCATGGCCACTCCACCAAGCCCAGTGACGGCCTGCATGCCAAGTTCCCTCACTATACCTACAACGACATGGTGGACTTGCAGCACCTTCTCCTTGCCCAGGGATTGAAGGTCAACCATCTCCGCTTGCTGATGGGCACCTCGATGGGCTGCATGCATTCCTGGATCTGGGCGGAAACTTATCCCGATTTTATGGATGCGGTCATGCCGCTGGCTTGCCTGCCCGTTGAAATCGCCGGCCGCAATCGCATGATGCGCAAAATGATCATGGACTCCATCCGCACCGATCCCGAGTGGATGAATGGCGACTACAAGCAGCAGCCCCGCGGCCTGGAGAACGCACTGCACATTCTCCTGATCCTGACCAGCAGCCCCCTTCAGATGCAGAAGGACTATCCCACCCGCGAGAAAGCCGACGCCTATGTCGATAGTTTTCTCAAGAGCCGCATGGCGGCAACCGACGCGAACGACCTCTTGTACGCCTTTGACGCATCGCGCGATTACGACCCATCCTCCAAGCTCGATCAGATTAAAGCCCCGGTTATGTTCGTTAATTCGGCCGACGACTTGATCAATCCACCCGAGCTGGGAATCGCTGAAAGAGAGATTAAGAAAGTGAAGCGCGGCCGCTTCGTCCTGTTGCCGATCACCGATCAGACTCGTGGCCACGGCACCCACACCTTGCCTACAGTCTGGAAGCAGTACCTGGGGGAATTACTAGCGGAGAGCCAGCATTAGCGGCTCTTGCGTTCCACAGCTTCAACCAGCTTGCGCGTAATCGGAACTTCAAGACGATGCCGCGAAGCGGCACGCAGGATTGGGCCTCCAATCGCGTCCAACTCCGGAGGCCTTCCCTGCTCCACATCTTTCTGCATCGAGCTGCGCATCGGACCAGGCAGACCACGGATCGTGGCAATTACACCTTCTGCGTCCACCTTGGCGCCCTCGGCGATTGCTACCGAACACGCTTCTCGTACACAGGATTCCAGTTGCTGCTGCAAGTTCGACTCCGCCCTGATCTCGCCGATTGTCTTCCCAGCAGCGGAAGTTGCCAGCGCCAGGGGAGCCAGAAAAACCAGCTTGCTCCACATCAGGGTTTGCTCGTCGTCAACAAATTGACAGGTAAAGCCGATTTTCTGAAGCTGATCAAGGGTTCCCTGCAGGAGCTTCCGTCCGCTCGATGCGACATTCAGCTTCGCGAACGGAGAGCGGTGCACGATGTGCCCCGGGCTGACTCGCTCCGATTCTACGCTGATGGTTGCGGGAATCACACGATCTGCCCCGTATCGTGACCGCAACCGGGAAACATGGTCAATGCCATTGAGTAACGGAATAATCGCTCGCACTTGACTGCCGTTTCGCACCGAAGCGAGTGCCTCTTCCAGTTGGGTAGCCTTTACGGCAATCCACAACACATCAACGGCTGGGACCTCCGCTGCGACTGCGGCCGCAACATCGAATTTTCCAAAAGGACTTTCGAGGTGCAATTGGTCCGGGTGTTTGCCCAGCGCTTCACTCCTGATCACCATGGTTACGGATTCTCCTGAATGCGCCAGGCTGGCTCCGATTAGCCCACCGATACCACCTGCACCTAGAATCGCATGTTTCATGGGAAATAATTCCTTGCCTATTGGATTGAATTAAATGCCCGCGAATGGAATTCTATCGTCTCACCAAGATGTTCTAGAAAGTAACGGAGACTGTGATCGCCGGGATAAAGATGAAACTCATGCGGCATGCTCTCGGCCTCGAGCCGCCGATGAAGCGCTTCAGCACCCTTTTCGAAGCCATAGTCATCGTTGCGTCCACAATTAAAATAAATCGCCAGCTTTCGGACGCCAGCCGCGTTCTTCTTTGCCAGCGCCAGCGGATCATTTTGCCGCCAATGCGGCAGGTCAATGGGATTGCCGAAAACCGCACCCAGCAACCTGCCTAGCGGCGTACCCGAGCGCATCGCGGTATTGAGTTCTGCCGGCGACTCGGTGGTCAGGGCAGCGCTCTCCGCACTGACCGACGAAAATAATTCCGGGTAGGCAAACGCGAAATGAAGAGCCCCGTACCCGCCCATGGAAATTCCCGTGATCCCACGCGCTTTGCGTTCCCGCCGGATCGGATATTTGGCTTCGATGTACGGCATGAACTCGCGAATGAAGAAATCGTTGTATCGAACTCTGCCGTCTTCAGAATTGATGTAAAAACTCTGTTTTCCTGCCGGCGCCACCATCAGGAAATCGCTGATCTTATGTTGCTGCCGCAGGTCTTCAATGACACTCCACCCGCCGCTATTGAAAAGCGTCTGCTCGTTGTTTCCAAGTCCATGAAGGAAATACAGCACGGGATAGCGCCGCGTCGAATGACTATCGTAGCCAGGAGGCAACAGTACACAATACCGCACCGGCTCCTTCAGAATGCGGCTATTCAGGGCACTGCAATCGACCCGGCTCTGCGCCTGAGCAAGCCGTGAAAACAGAAGAACCGCTAAAACAAGAAAATGAAAGCTACGACAATAGTGCGGGGTCGGATCTTCGACCCGACCAGGGCGGGTCAGAGACCCGCCTCCACACCAAAAGACAAACCCTGACCCCATCACTCGTATCGCAAAGCCTGCACGGGATCCAACCGCGCCGCCCGCCCCGCCGGGTACATTCCCGACACCAGGCTAACCAAAATCGCAAACACAATTGCTCCTGCCACCAGCCACCAAGGCACCGCCCAAATCTGTTCGGGTGGCAAATTCTGCCGCCTCAAATAAACGTTGGTTCCGATGTTGATTACCCGGCCGATCATCCAACCCAACGCAACCCCGACCGCGCCGCCCATGACACCCATGGCTCCTGCCTCGGCAAAGAACAGCTTCTTCACGTCCGTGTCGCTCGCCCCCAGAGCCTTCATAATCCCGATTTCCCGCCGCCGTTCGAGAATCGCCATGACCAGCGTATTCACAATCCCAATCGAAGCCACTGCCAGCGCCAGGCTGCCAAATATCCCGAGGAACAGATCAAGTACCGCAAAGAACTGCCGCAGGCTGCGCGTCGCATCGGTGATCGAAAAAGTATTGAACCCCATCTTCCGAATGGCATCTTCGACCTCCTGTACGTACTTCGGGCTGGTTACCCGCACGCTGACCGTGGCATAAGTCGGCGAACCGCCGAGCCCGTGCGAGGTATCGCGCAAATTCGAGGGCTGCATAACGTGCAGATTCTCTGCCAGCGCCAGCGGTAGAAACACCCGCGCTCGCGCCGCTCCCCGCATGCTGTCGGGATCGAGGTCGGACACGCCCACGATTTTCAGCTTCTGCTCCCGAAAGAAAACCGAATAGGACGCTTGCGGCACATCCTCAATTTGATCCGAGAAAGCGAGCCGGCTTTCTCCCGCCTTAGGTGGGACACTGCGACCTCCAGGATTCTCCACACGTTCTGTATAACGCATGACCAGCTCTTGTCCAAGCAAAGGCCTGGCCAGCTCCCCGACATTCATGCCATCCGCGCCGGGCTTTGGCCGCTTGCCCAGCAACTCCTCTGCGAATGCTTTCTGCAAGATAATTTCCGGTGCGTTTTCTGATGAGAAAAACTTGCCCTGCATCCCATCGAACGCGTCGTTGTTTTTCGCCGAGAAAGCCAGCCCGGCCACCATGGTCAGGTGTGGCTTCCCTTCGTAACGAAGTTCGGTGATAAATCGGATATCCGGATACGCCTCTCGCACATTGGGCAATCGCTCGATCTGCTGCCGGGCACCCTCATCCAGCACAGGACTATCCGCCGGTGCAGGGCCGGTGTTCTGTTGTTCGCGATTGAAGCTGCGCAAATCCCGTCGCGACATGACTACCACGGTGTCGAATAACCCTGATTTTTGCAATCTCCGCGAGGCCAACTGCTGCAGACCTATGCCAAGAGAGAGCATCGCCACCAGCGAGGCCACGCCAACCGAAATACCGACCGTAGTCAGAGAATTGCGCAGCACCGACTCGCGCAAGTTCCGTAGCGCCAGCTCCGTCAGGTCGTAGGCTTTCATGCCTGGGCTCCCTGCCTGCTGTTTGCGACACCCGCCGCGGCATTCGACTCATCTCCCGCCAGCTTTCCATCCGCCAAAAAGATCATCCGTTTGACGTAGTGTTCCGCCAGCGCTCGCTCATGCGTGACCATGATCACCGTCATCTCCAGCGACTGGTTGAACTCGCGAATCAGCTCCATGATCTCGGTTCCAGTATGGCTGTCGAGATTGCCCGTGGGTTCGTCCGCCAACAGGAGCCGCGGCTGGTTGATCAGCGCCCGCGCCAGCGCCGCTCGCTGCTGCTCGCCCCCGGAAAGCTCAACCGGCCGATGTTGCAACCGCATGGTCAGACCCACCCGATCTAAAGCTCTCCTGGCCAGTCCTTCGCGCTGATTACGCTCGACCTCGGCAAATCGCATGGGCAGTTCCACGTTCTCCATCAAAGTCATGCTGGGAATCAGGTTGAAGGATTGAAAAACCATGCCCACAGTGTGCAGCCGGTATTTAGCCAGGGCTTCTCGGGAGAGCTGCGCCAAATCACTTCCCTGCACCACCACGGCGCCTGAGGTCGGCCGGTCGAGCCCGGCGATTAAATTAAGTAGTGATGATTTTCCCGATCCTGAGCTTCCCAGCAGTGCGACAAATTCTCCCGCGTGCACCTGCAGAGAAATGCCATCCACGGCACGGATCAAGGTCTCTCCCATGCGGTAGTGACGGCACACGTCATCGGTGCGCACCACGATTGAGCCGTTTTGTTGGGATTGCGGGCCCGGAGTCATGAAAAATTCAGCGCACCTCTCCCCTGATAAGACGCAAAGCGTCGGCCGCGCCGACCTCGCCCTTGCCATTCCCGCCCGTCTCTTCGGTCGCCACGGGCGCAATGTCACCCTCGCCCGGAGCCAGGAATAGATTCGTCTCCAGCCCGTGCTGCTTCGTATATAACTCGTAATAACGTCCGCGGAGCTCGAAAAGCTCCTCATGCGTGCCTCGCTCCACAATCCTTCCTTGCTCCACGACGAGGATCTGGTCAGCGCGCCGGATGGTTGACAGGCGATGCGCAATCACGAAAGTCGTCCGTCCCTGCATCAGGTAAGAAAGGCCCTGCTGGATCATCGCTTCCGATTCCGAATCGAGGCTGGAAGTAGCTTCATCGAGTATTAAGATGCGCGGCTCGGCCAGAATCGCCCGCGCGATCGAAATCCGCTGCCGCTGGCCGCCGGAAAGCTTGACACCGCGCTCGCCGACCACGGTGTCGTACTTGTCCGCAAAACTCTCCGCGAACTCGTCCACTCGGGCAATCCGGCAAGCCCGCATGATCTCTTCCTCGGTAGCTTCCGGGCGTGAGAACGCCACATTCTCCCGAATGGTGCCGTCAAAGAGGAACGATTCTTGCAACACCACGCCCAGCCGGGTGCGATAGGAATCGAGACGGACCGTACTCAGATCGACGCCATCAAGAAGAATCTTGCCTTCCGTCGGCACGTAAAAAGCAGAAATCAGACCGATCGTAGTTGATTTTCCCGAACCCGACGAACCGACCAAGGCTGTCACTGTGCCGGGTTGCGCCTGAAATGAAACACCACTCAGGACTGTGCGGTTGCCGTCATAACTGAAGCTGACATTCTGAAACTCAATCTTTCCCTCGATATCGTCGAGCCCAACTGTACGGCTGGGGTCACGATCCTCCGCCCGCTCGCTCAAAATCTCGTGAGTGCGTTCCAGTCCGGCCAGAGCTTCCGTGAGTTGCGTCCCGATGGCAACGATTTGAATAATGGGCGCAACCAGAAATCCGAGAAACAACGTATAGGTGAAAAACCCGCCGATGGTCAGCGTGCCGGCCATGATCTGGTGCGCACCCACAAACATGATCACGGCTCCCACTACCCCCATCAGCAGGCTCGCCGACAGGCTCATTACAGAAGTAGCCGTCAAGGTGCGCATCACGTTATCGAGCAGCCTCTGCACCCCCCTGGCAAAGACTTTCTCTTCCCGCTCTTCCGCATGGTAGCCCTTGATAACCCGCACGCCGCCCAGCGACTCAGCCAGCCGCCCGGTAACCTCCGCATTGATCTTGCCCCGCTCGCGGAAGATCGGCCGGATCGTGCCAAAAGCCTTGTTGAGCGCAACTGCGAAGCACAGGAGGAACCCAAAAGCCAGCAGAGTCATCAGGGCGCTGATCCGGAACAGAACCACCAGAGCAATCGCGGAAGTGAGCAGCCCGCCCGCAAATTCCACCAACCCCGTGCCGATCAGGTTACGTACGCCTTCCACGTCGGTCATGATCCTCGACACCAGCGTGCCGGTCTTGGTCGAATCGTAGAAGGTTACCGGCAGCCGCCCCACATGCGCCTGTACTTTCTGCCGAAGCTCGGCAATGAGCCGCTGCGCAGCTTTCGATAGCAGTTGGGTCAGCGAAAACGAAGTAATCCCCTGGACAACGGTCGCGGCCAGCACCAGCAAAATCAGCGGCTTGAGCAGTTCAAGATGCCGCTTGACGATAACACTGTCGATCAGAAACTTGGTCGAGTAGGGAAGCACCAGGCCCGAAACCCGGTTGACCACCATCAACCCGAAACCGATCGCAAGCAATCCCCGTCGCGGGCGCACCAGCTCCCAAACCATCGGGATGATTACACGCAGCTTCTGACGCTTCTTAGGCTCGGTTTTCGCAGCAGAGCTCATTAATCATTAGAGTCTAACCGAGCTGGCCGGGGCTCGGCGATGTTTGAACGTCGCGTGTGGGCACGGGTCTCCGACCCGTGCGGGGCGGGGTGAAGGCCTGCTTCCACCCCAAGTCCAACATCCATTTTCTGTTATGTGGACCTCGCATTCGTTGACTTGCCTCGTCATAAGCCCTTAACATGCCCACCCAGCAAAAGGAGTGATCCTTTGAACCAAAGGAAGAATGCCAATCCTAGAATTCCCACCCGCCGCCGGTTTCTTCAAACGAGTGTGGTCGCCGGAGCAAGCGCCGCCATCCTGCCCGCCCTCGGGGCCGCACGCGAACTCCCCAGGTCCAACTCGCCCGCACCGGAAGTCCCTGCTTTCGAATTGGATGAGATTTCGTCTTCCGCCCTCCAGGATGGCATGAAGTCGGGCAAATACACTGCACATTCCATAGCAGAAAAGTACTTGAGCCGCATTGAATCGCTGAACAAGCAGGGTCCTGCCATCAATGCGCTCATCGAAATTAACCCCGATGCGCTCGCGATCTCCGATACCATGGACCAGGAGCGCCAAGCAGGCAAGCTTCGCGGGCCTTTGCACGGGATCCCCCTTCTGATCAAAGACAACCTTGATACATCCGACAAGATGATGACCACCGCCGGTTCCCTGGCATTGGTTGGAGCCAAGCCGCCGCAGGACTCGACGGTCGTGCAGAAGCTTCGCGCAGCCGGTGCCGTGATCATCGGGAAAACCAATTTGAGCGAATGGGCCAATATCCGTTCCAGCCATTCGACCAGCGGTTGGAGCGGCCGCGGCGGCTTAACCAAGAACCCCTACGCGCTCGACCGCAACGCCTGCGGTTCCAGCTCGGGCTCGGGAGCCGCCGTAGCCGCGAACTTCTGCGCCGCAGCCATTGGAACGGAGACCGACGGCTCTATTGTCTGCCCCTCGTCAGCCAATGGCATTGTCGGCATCAAGCCCACGGTCGGTCTGGTCAGCCGCACAGGAATCATTCCGATTTCGCACACTCAGGATGGCGCCGGCCCTATGGCGCGCACAGTAAAAGACGCGGCCATACTCCTGGGCGTGCTCACCGGCGTGGACCGCTCCGATGACGCAACTCTCGCTAGCGAGGGCAAATCTCTCACCGACTACACCCGATTTCTCGATCCCACCGGCCTGAAAGGCGCACGCATCGGCGTCGCCCGAAAGTATTTCGGGTTCAGCGAAGATGTAGACGCCTTGATGAATGGCTTGCTTGACGTAATGAAGAAACAAGGTGCGACGCTCGTCGATCCTGCTGATATCGAGACCTTCGGAAAATTCGACGACTCCGAGCTCATGGTCTTCTATTACGAATTGAAAGCCGATTTAAACGCATACCTCTCCCGCCTCGGCCCCAGTGCTCCCGTGCGCTCGCTGAAGGAAATCATCGATTTCAACGAGAAAAACAAAGAGAAAGAGATGCCCTACTTCGGCCAGGACCTTTTCATCAAGTCGGAAGCCAAAGGGCCCCTGACCGAAAAGGAGTACCTCGACGCGCTGGACAAGAACCGTAAACTCGCGCGCACGGAAGGGATCGATGCCTTGATGGATAAGAACAAGCTGGACGCAATCGTCGCACCCACCGCTGGCCCCTCCTGCCTCACCGATCTTCTCAACGGGGATCACTTCACAGGAGGCAGTTCGAATGCGGCTGCCGTAGCAGGGTATCCGAACATCAACGTTCCCGCCGGCTTCATTCACGGCATGCCGGTCGGGATTTCCTTCTTCGGACGAGCCTGGAGCGAGCCTACCCTGATCAAGCTCGCCTACTCCTTCGAACAGGCGACCAAGCTCCGCAAGCCGCCGCAGTTCTTGCCAACAATTCCGCTCAACCCGCGCGGCTAGAGCCCCTAATAGCTAAAACCCTTAGTGGTTCTCATTCCGGAGGGGAACCCTTCGATGCTTGTCATTCCGAGCAAAGCGAGGAATCTCGGTGTTGTTTTGCCGCCTTCACAACTTCCTCGGTGCTCATCACCCGTCCACCACGCCGCTGAACTTCTGCGACCGTTGCGCGCCCTTTTTCTTCGTCCAAGTGCCGGATGGCATCCTCCACCACATTCACCGCGTATCCGCGTGAAAGCAGGCCGCGCGCCGCCCGGTCCACACAAATCTCGGTCACCACGCCATAAAGAACAATTTCACGATCCTTCCCGAGGCACGCGAGCAGCGCCTCGACATTCGGGTTTGTGAACACATCGAGCGCCTGCTTCTCGACAATGATCTGCGGGTAGGCCGCAAGGTCCGCAGGCAGGTCCACTTTCCGGTTGGGCAGCACATAATGATTTGTCAGCGTTGTTCCCGAGACCTTCTGCTGCCCGGGCGTCCCGGCTAAGCAATGAAGCGGATAATCTCGAAACTCAGGATCGCTCGGCAGATGCGCATCTGTGCTTGATACGACTTGGATCTGATGCGAAGCCGCCCACTGATTCAGTCGTTGGACGTTGGGGATGATCTTTTCCGCCCCGGGAACATACAATTTTCCGCCCGGCTCCATGAAGTCGACCTGCGTGTCGACATCCCAGAACAACAACCTCATACCACTCCTCTGCGTGTCACCGGCTGAGCGAAGCGGCTACGGAAATCTTCTAATAGCCTCTGCAATTCCCGGCTGAAACGTACGGGATAGGGCGGCACTGGATCCAGGCGGTGATACTCCTCAGGGAGCTTGGCCAATTCGACCTGGGCGCGTTCGCGAACCTGCTCGATTTTCGGGGAAGCTGCCAGACGCTTGCCATCGCGCATCACGCAAGCCAGCAGCGGTTCCGCTTCCGCATAACTTTCCGTGCAGTGTGCAATAACATCTTCCGCATGTCTTTGATCTGCACCCTTCAACCGGTAAACCTGCTTGCACCCTGGGTAAGTAGCTTTCCCGCCGGGGCTCAACTTGGCGCGATAGGACGGCCGTTCTCCCGTGTACACATCCACCAACTTGTACACTCCGCCTAATGTGGGAGCGTCTTTGGAAGCCGCCAGGCTGGTGCCCACCCCAAACGCGTCGACCGCAGCACCGCGAGCCAGGATGTCGCTGATCACGAATTCGTCGAGATCGCTCGTGGCAAAAATCTCGGTGGCGGTCAGGCCCGCTTCATCCAGTCGCTGCCGCACTGCCCGAGAAAGCTCCACAACATCTCCGCTATCAAGACGCACCGCTTTAGGACGTAATCCTGCCTGAATGATCTTGTCGATGGCCGCCAGGGTGTCGTAGGTGTCCACCAGCAGGGTGGTGTGCTCGGGGAAAATGTCTTCGAAACGCCGGAAGGCTTCCTCCTCCTCCTCATAAGCCATCACGAACGAGTGTGCCAGCGTCCCGAACGTGGGAATGCCAAAACGTCGCCCCGTTTCCACGTTGGAGGTTCCAATGCAGCCGCCAACATAGGCTGCCCGCGCGGCCAATGTCCCGGCCTCTGGACTATGAGCGCGCCGCGTCCCAAACTCGATAACACCCCGTCCCTGCGCCGCCCGCACCACGCGCGCCGCTTTGGAGGCAATCATCGTCTGAAAGGTCATCATGGAGAGCAGAAACGTCTCGACGACCTGACCTTCAATGATGGGAGCGGTGACCCTTAGCAGCGGTTCCTCCTGGAAAACCGGCGTGCCTTCCGGAATGGCCCACACCTCGCCCGTAAAGCGAAAGCTCCTGAGATATTCGAAAAACTTGTCGCTGACGTGCTCAAACACACGTTGCCTGCGCAGGAATTGAATATCTTCGGGCTCGAACTGGAGATTCTCCAGATAATCCAGCACCTGCTCCAGCCCGGCGGCTAGCAGGTAATTCCGTTCCGGCGGCAAAGACCGTATGAAAAGTTCAAAACTCGCCTTGGCCCGGAAGTTGTTCTCGAAATACGCGGCTGCCATCGTGAGCTCGTAGAGATCCGTAAGCAGGGCGGAATGGCGGTTTTCTGACAAGATGCGCCTCAAGAAGATTATAGGAGACCAAGCCTATTGCCATCGCGTGGCAAAAGCCAGTCTCGCTCGGTCAGTCGCCGGGCGCGAATACGGTGTGCTTGGGCGAAGGCATCGCTGCATTGCCTTTGCGATCGCGCCAAAGAATTTTATTGAGCACGGATGCATCCGCGGCGTCCGGGCGAGAAAAATCCAACCTTTTGGAGATCTCCGCTCCCGGTCCTTTGGCGGGGTTCATCTGATAGATCAGGCTGTTGTCGCGATTCCGCCAATCCGCATTGAATGCTGCCTGATCTCCCGGCCCCGAAAACAGCGGCGCCATGACCGGAGCGTAAGCATCGTTCTGATTCATGGGAGGCAGCCCGAGCAACTCTTCCATCGTATGCACCAGGTTCACAGTGGTATAGAACTGGTGAGCCACAAACGGATGATCCGCAGATCCCGGCGAATACTTGCTGATCACGAACGCGATCGAACGATGGGCGTCCACGTGGTCGGCGCCGTTCTGCGCATCATCTTCCAAGACAAAAATCGCCGTGTCATCCCAGTACGGGCTGTGAGAAACGGCTTCCACCACACGCCCCAGCGCCAGATCATTGTCTGCCACCGAGGCCGCGGGCCGAGGCATTCCCGGGCGAGTTCCAGCCGTGTGATCGTCGGGAAGATAGAGCAGTACGAAGCTGGGAAGCTCCTCTCCCTTTCCTTCTTTGCGCGCGCGAACGAATTCTTCGAACTCGTTGAGAAACTCATCGGCCCGGAGCTGGTCGGGATAATCCAGCCGGAAATTTGGATAGACTGGGTCGAAGTGGCCTCTCAGCTCCGCCTTGGTTCCAGTCGTGCTCTTAAGTAGGGGCACAACCCAAGGCCAGGGGCTCGGTGAACTGTGCGGCTGTCCAACGTTAGGCGGCAAAGTTTCCCCCTTCTTTACCGCTCGACGGGAACACCCTTCTTCTGCGCGCTTCGACGCTTCCCGGGGTGACGCGCTGCCGGGCTCGGGCATACACCATTCCGCACCGATGAATTCACCATAATCGCGATAAGTTAGCCCGTGCCGCGCAAGATCGCCCCACAGAAAGCCCGTCTGTGGATCATCAATATCGGATTCCCCATGATCCAGCGCATATTCACCGGCGACCGCCCCGCCAAAATCATAGCTGCGCTCCTTGCCGCGATAAGCAATCTGCCAGGTCCGCTCGTTGTAGTCGCTGGTAATCGCGGCGTTGGACCAGACATGGCCGTTCCCTGAAACTTCCCCGCTATCGTAAAAGTTGTCCAGCACTCCGAACTGAAGCGCCAGCTTGTGGGCATTGGGAGTGATATCCGATCCATACATGGTGAGCGAGGGGTCTCCATTGCCCACGCCTAAATCGCCGAGAATCTGGTCGTAGGTTCGGTTTTCCCTGATGATGTAGATCACGTGGCGTATGGGATTAATGCCGCTGCGAAACTCGATCTTTCCAGGGTCGCCGCGGAGAAGGTTATTCTGCTCCACCTCGACGGTGAGTTCCGCCAGATTGCTCTCTGCCGTCTTGAAATTCAGCCGCCCGATTGATCCCCGCAGCAACTCGGCAATATACGGATGTGTAGGGTGTCTCTTTTCTGTCTTGATGATATTGGGCCCGGCATTCGGGCCGGTTCCCTCCCCCTTCGCCGTGGCGATCAGGAGGTCGTCTCCATGCGTCGCCAAAGCACTCGGATACCAATCGGTGGGAATGAAACCGGCTGCCAAGCGGCTATTTCCAGTCTCTCCGTCATGGACAGCCGAAACGTCGAAAACGGCGACAGCATTGAGTGACGCGTCGGCCACGAATAAACGCGTGCCGTCGCCAGAGAGTGCCAAAGCGGTGGGACTCGTTCCGGCGTACCTCTGCTTAGGCAAACGCGTGTCAAAATACGTGACCGGCTTGCTGCCCTCTGTGGGCACTGCGGCTACTGTATCTGCATTTGACAGCGCAACGTAGAGTTGCTTCTCGTCCGGACTCAATAGCATAGTCGTGGGGTGGGAACCAGGATCGGTGGAATTGGGCGGTTCTAGCAGCGGAATCCAGCGAGTCACTTTCCCCTTGGCCAAATCGAGTTCTGCGACGCGCGACGCATTCCACAGACTGCACCAGGCGCGCTGTCCATCCCGGCTGGCGACGACGGTATACGGAAAAGACGATGGCACCAACTCATTTGTGCTTAAATCGAACGTCTTCAGGATGCGCCCGCTGTTCACGTCGAGCAGGATCAGGTTGTCTGACAAATTATTGGCGACGAGCAATCTTTCGCTACTTAGCAGGGCCAGACCGGCGGGAAAAGAAATCGCTTCGCCTTTTGGCAATTTCGCCAATTCCTTCGCAATGCGTCTGTTGGCCGCGAGCTTCTGGGGAGGAATTTTGATGAACCGCTCGCGAACAACTTTACCCTCGTGAAAACTGTAAACCGCAATTCCATTGCTGGTATCCCCGGGCTTTTCGCCGTTAGGATCGGTCACTGACCCGACCGATGCGTAAAGCTGTTTTCCATCCGAGCTGAACACGAGGCCTAGGAAATAGCTCTGGTGTGCATCTTCCGGGAAACGGTCGTCCCGAAAGTCGGAGAGTTCATTGGTGTTCATGTCAAGAATGGCAATGGATTGATGCGCCTGCGTTTCCTGCACCCCGTAGCCATCATTCAACAATGCGGCGTAGCGGCCATCAGGACTGAGAGCAATAGTCGCCGGAAAGCTGTTCGTGAATCCGATTCGTCCAATCGATGGAGCCGACAACATCTTGCTCGTTGGCAGATTAATAGCGTGGCGCTCAGTCCTCTGCGCCGAAGCGAAAAACAAAATAACCACCGGAACGGCAGCAGCAAAAGGCAGCAGGAGTTTCAAGCGACTCTCCCTGGGAATGATCTAATGAGGCAGCTCACATCTTAACAAGCCAGGGTCAACCATAGGCGTGTCGTCCTGAGCGAACCGGCCCACAGCCGCGAGGCGGCGGAAGAATCAAGCCCGCGGCGGAAGCAGTGGGTCAATGAACACAATGAAGCGATAAGCTCCAGACGGACGAAAGAATCGGCTGCCGCCTCAGCGCCCGCGAATAAATGCGGGGCGACAAAAGTGGCCTCTCAATGTGTGTCTCGAGTGGTCTGCTGTGCAATCGGGCTTTCCACGTTATGCCGGACGTCCCGGCCTCGCACCCAGAAGATCACATCTTCTGCGATGTTAGTGGCATGATCCGCCACCCGCTCCAGGTTCCGCGCGATCAAGAGGGCATCCAGCGCCTGTCTCGTCACCGCTGGAGTGTCGTTCATCTTCCGCACCAGGACAATGAAGGCCTCATCGCGCATGCGGTCTACCACGTTGTCCATCTCCAGAACCGCCTGGGCCAGTTCCGCTTTGGCTTCGATGAACGATTCCAAAGCCCGCCGCACCATGGCCGAGACCGCCGCCGCCATGCGCGGAATATCGATCGGCAGCTCCGCCGGAGGCAACTCCACCATATCCATCACGCGTTCCGCGATGTTCACGGCCTGGTCACCCACACGCTCAAGGTCTGAATTGATCTTGGTGACTGCCAGAATAAACCGCAGGTCCACAGCCATCGGCTGCTGCAAAGCCAGCAGATCGAAGGCGAGTTCATCAATTTCGCGCTCCGCTGCGTTGATAAGCGACTCATTCTCCAGCACCATGTGACAACGCGTCAAATCGCGCTCCACATAGGCTTGACAGGCGCGATCGACTGCCTGCTCGGCCAACCCGCCCATGCGTAGCAATTTCTGCCGAAGCTCGTCCAATCCTTGCTGAAACCGGGTACGCATTATCCAAACCTGCCTGTGATGTAATCTTCGGTCCTCTTATCCGAGGGATTCGTAAAAATCTTCTCCGTCCTATCGAACTCGATAAGACTTCCGAGCAGAAAGAATCCTGTGTATTCGGCGACCCGCGACGCCTGTTGCATATTGTGCGTCACAATCACGATGGTATAACGCTCTTTCAATTGGAAGATCAGCTCTTCGATCTTGCTGGTAGAGATGGGATCGAGCGCCGAGCAGGGTTCGTCCATCAACAAAACCTGGGGCTCGACCGCCAGGGCTCGAGCGATGCACAGCCGTTGCTGCTGCCCACCCGACAGGCTCGCTCCCGATTGCTTCTGTAGCGCATCTTTCACCTCGTCCCAAAGCGCCGCCCTGCTGAGCGACTGCTCCACGATTTCATCCAATCGTCGGCGATCGCGAAAACCATTCAGCTTCAAACCCGCCGCTACATTGTCATAGATGGACATCGTGGGAAATGGATTGGGTTTCTGAAAAACCATCCCGATCCGGCGCCGAACCTGGGTCGCGGAAGTCCCGTTATAGACATTCAAATCTCCAATCCGAATTCGGCCGCTCACGCGGGCCTCCGGCACTGTCTCATGCATGCGATTAATGCAGCGCACGAACGTGGATTTCCCACATCCCGACGGCCCGATGATCGCAGTCGCATGGTTGGCGGACATCTTAATGGTGATGTCATGCAGAGCCTGCGTCTTGCCAAACCAGGCATTCAGTTGTTCGACCTGAATATCGACGCCCATGTCAGCTGGTTCCCTTGAGCATCCCGCGCCCAGCCGCGATACGGACTGCGCAAACGGATACCACGATTAACACGATTAAGATCAGCGCCCCCGCCCAAGCCTGCCGATGCCATTCGTCAAAAGGCGAAATTGCGTACGTGAAAATCTGCAAAGGTAGAGCAGCGGTGGGCTGATTCACATTCCAATTCCAGTACGTGTTGCCAAATGCCGTAAACAACAGCGGCGCGGTCTCGCCTGCGACACGCGCAAAGGCCAGCATCACGCCCGTGATCACACCTGAGGTCGCAGTGCGCAGAGTGATCGAAAGCGTCGTGCGCCAGCGGGGAACTCCCAATCCATAGGCCGCCTCGCGCACCGAAATCGGAACCAGCAGCAGCATTTCCTCCGTAGCCCGTGTGATGGTCGGAATCATCATGATGGCCAGCGCCACCCCACCCGCCAGCGCCGAAAAATGCTTCTGAGTCAGCACCACGATGCTGTAGGCCACGATTCCGATCACGATGGAAGGCACCCCGTTCAAAACGTCGGCCGTGAACCGGATGAGATCGCCAAATCGATTGCGGCCATATTCGGCGAGGTAAATTCCTGCCCCAATGCCTAGCGGCACGCCGATAAGGCTGGCAATTCCCAGGATGAGTGCCGAGCCGGCGATAGCATTGGCCATGCCACCTCCGGCCTCTCCCACGGGCTGGGGCGTTTGTGTGAGGAATGCCCAGTTCAGCGACCCAATTCCCTTGTAGACCAGGTATCCGAACACCGCGCCAAGCGGCAGCAAAACCAGGACCACGGTACCGCCAGCGATGAAGGTAGCGAACTGGTCGACGGCCCGTCGCCATAGGCTGACCCGAAGATCTGCCTGGCCCATTTGCATGGTCGCTCGGTCAGACATGGCTCCTCGCCGGGGCGCCTCGCGTCACACTCCAGACCAGCAATTGCGCGAGAATATTGACCACGATAGTCACCAGGAACAATGCCAGCCCAACCTGCACCAGGGAACTCAGATAAAGATCGCCACTCGCCTCGCTGAACTCGTTGGCGATCACGCTGGCCATGGTGTAGCCAGGCGCGAACAAGGACGTCGCGATCTCCGCCCGGTTGCCGATCACCATGGTGACTGCCATGGTCTCACCCAGTGCGCGGCCTAAGCCCAGAATCACGCCACCCAGAATCCCTGCTCGCGCATTGCGTAGCACACCTAAGCGGATCATTTCCCAACGCGTTGCACCCAGGGCGAGCACGGCTTCCCTTTGCTGCTGCGGCACCGCGGTCATGACCTCGCGAGTGATAGAGGAAATGATAGGGATAATCATGATGGCGAGGATTACGCCAGCCGCCAGCATGCCGATGCCATAGGGAGGACCTTCGAAGAAACCGGTCCACCCCAGATAGCGCGCGAGCCAGGGCTGCACATGTTCCCGCAACATCGGCACCAGCACGAAAATGGCCCACAACCCGTAAATGACGCTGGGAATCGCTGCCAGAAGCTCGGTGGTGAAGGACAGGGGAGCCCGCAGCCAGCGCGGAGACATTTCCGTGATGAAAACCGCGACCCCGATCGCCAGCGGAACCGCGATCACCAAGGCCAGCAGCGAGGAAGCAATCGTGCCGTAAATAAAGGGCAGGGCGCCATAGTTGTCGTTGACCGGGTCCCAGTCGCGCCGGAAAAAGAATTTCCAGCCAAACGCATGCCAGGCTAATGCACCTTTGGTAGCTAGTTCGTAAATAATCAGAGCGACTAGGAGCAACACGGCCAAGCCACAAGCCAGCATCGCGAGCTGAAACGTGCGGTCCGCCCACTGGCTGCCCGAGTCCTTGATCAGAGGCTCGGGTTTCGCCGATGGCTTAGTCGTAAGTGTCGGCCGTACTGCAACATCCGGGCTGGTCAGGGGGCGCGCTCCCAAGGCTCGGTTGGCCATCAAATTGAGGCTAGCAGACCTGTGTTACAGCAATGTTAAAATAGGGACGCTTTCCGTTCCCTGCGGAGGGCTCTTCTCCCGGATCTCAACTTTCGATCGTTAACTTAACGGAATTGCATTTCATCCAAAGACCTTGTATTTTCTGTGCCCGGTTCGACTGGTATGGCTGCAAGACAACAACCTACTCATCGTCTGTTTCAGAAGCTTGATCGACAGCTCGGCAAAGTAGCTTCCCAGCCGCTGCCTGAAAACGTACATCAGTTCCGAACGGCTACCCGGAGGGTCGAGGCGATCCTTGAGGAACTCGCCCCCGAGCCGGACCGCAACCACCGTAAGCTGCTGAAAATGCTCTCTCGCCTACGCAAGCGGGCAGGACGACTCCGTGATCTGGATGTGCAGACTGCCGCTCTGCGCAGCTTACGAGTTTCCGAAGAGCCGCAACGCAAGGCGGAAGTCCTACGGACCCTGTCCGACATGCGTAGCAAGCGCGAAAAGAAGCTCTTGAATGCACTGGATTTGGAGACAGTCCGCGAAGTCCGCAAGCGCCTGAAGCGGGCTGACGCCGAGCTGAAGATTCCCGAAAACGGTCCCGACCCGCTGCTTTTGGCCTCGCGCATCTTCGCCACCTTGGCGAGACAACAAGGTCCGCTTACCGAAGAGGTTCTTCACCAGTATCGGATCACCGGAAAACGTGTTCGTTACATCGCCGAACTGGCGGGTGACTCACCCGAGGCCCAACAGATGGTGAGCCAACTGAAACGTATGCAGGACAGCCTGGGCGAATGGCACGACTGGCTTACTCTCGCGGCCACGGTAAAGAAGCAGGTGGGAAGCGGAACCAACTCCGCCCTGCTATCGGCGGTTAACAACATCATGCGAGCCAAATTTCGCGATGCTCTCCAAACTGTCACCCAGACCAAGGCCGCCCTGCAGGGCAAGCCTGTAGCGCCTGTGCGGCTGGCAGCTACGACTGGTGCAGCCTCAGGACGCAAGCCGGTCACGTCGCAGGGTGGCGCCAAGGCCGCTATCGCCTAGCCCAATCTTTCTTGATTCCCCAATGCCTCCTCGGAAAGGAAGACGCTATGCTGTTGTGAGTCTTTCCTCAAGGGCCTCGGCTCGTCAACCTAAACCCACAGTTTCTCTAACGCCACACCGCTCGCTGTAAACTGTCTTGCCCCCCATGCCGACCTTCGCCGCGGTAGATATCGGCTCCAACTCCGTACGGCTCAAAATCGCCCGCCTGAAGGGCCATCGCCTTTATCCCCTGCACGAAGACCGCGAGGTCACACGTCTGGGCGAGGCCGTCTTCCGCACCGGCTTCCTTGCCCCGGATGCCATGGCGAATACCATTAAGGTGCTCCGCCGTTTTCACCGCGCGACCCAGCGCTTTGCCGCCGATTCCGTACGGGTGGTTGCCACCAGCGCCTTGCGCGATGCCCGCAACTCGCGGGCTTTCATGGAGTGGGTGCGCTCCTCCACCGGCTGGAACGTAGAAGTCATCTCCGGGCTGGAAGAGGCTCGCCTGATTCACCTGGGGCTGGTATCCAGCGCAAGAGTGGGCGCTGCTCCCGTGCTGATGATCGATCTTGGGGGCGGTAGTTGCGAATTAACTATCTCCGCGGCGGGACACATCCGGGAAACCGTGAGTCTTCCTTTGGGCGCCGTTCGCCTCACCAATGAGTTCCTGCATCACGATCCCCCCCGCAAAACCGAACTGGAGCGCCTGCGCGGCTTCATCGAACGCGAGGCGGGACGAGTAGCCGACCGCGTCTCCAAAGCGCACATCAAGGCTGTGATTGCAACTTCCGGCACAGCAGCCGCCCTGGCCGCGGTCTGTCAGGCGCTTACCAAGAGTCGCGGCGTGTCCAGCGTCACTCGTTCCCAGATGCATCGCGTTGTCAGGCTGATTGCAAAATCCAAGATTGAGGAGCGAAAGAAATTGCCAGGGATTGGCCCAAGAAGGGCGGAAATTATCGCCGCCGGCGCCGTCGTCTATGCCGAGCTTCTTGACCTCTGTCAGTTGGGTGGCTTCCGTTATTCGCCGCTCGGGTTGCGCGATGGTCTGCTGGCGCAGATGGCCGCCGATTACGACCGTAGCATGCCCCCTAGTAAGCAGATTGAATCGGAGCGCTGGGATTCCATCCAGGCCGCCGTCGAGCATTACCACGTCGACATGAACCACGTGCTGCAAGTGCGGGAGGCGGCGACGCACCTGTTCGACGCGCTCAAGCCTGTGCACCACCTGCCCCCGGAATACCGCGAGTGGCTCTCCGCCGCCGCGATGCTGTACGAGGTGGGTGATTATGTGAACCGCAATGGCCGGCACCGCCACACCTACTACATCATCTCGCACTCCGAGATTCTGGGTTACACTCCCCAACAGCGGCGGGTCATTGCCGCCATCGCTCGCTACCTGGGTAAATCTCGGCCGTCGCCGAATGACGGTCCCATCAAGGTTCTTCCCCCTACGGAACGGGAGGCGGTGCGCAAGGCTTCCCTGCTGTTGCGCCTGGCTCGTGCTCTGCATTTGGGGCGCAGCGGTGCCGTCCGGGCCGCCAAAGTACGGCTGCGCAGTGCGGGCGTTGAGCTCTTATTGAGACCCAGACCCAAGATGGGCGTTGACCTGGAATTGTGGGCGATTGAAAAAGAAAAGTCTTACTTCCGCGAAGTCTTTGGGCGGGCGCTTTCCGCAGCGCTTTCGTAGAGATTGCGCACGATTTTCGGGGTAAGGCACCATTGCAGTCCACCGGCGTTGCGGCTGAACTCCACCCGGGCGACAGCACCTTTCTTGAGATCCACCGCAGCTTCGCAAGTCCCTTCCGAAATGATCCGCCCCAGGTAATGACTCAGACTGGGGTTGTGACCCACCACCATGACCGCCTCCTGCTTGGCATACTTGTCGAGGAGTTTGCGAAAGTCGGCGAAATTCGCCTCTGGACGAAGCGAATCCTCGATCTGGAGTTTGCCTTCATGGCCCATTTCGTTGGCGACCAGTGAGGCAGTCTGGGTGGCCCGTTTCAGCGGGCTTGAGATAACGACATCCACCTGCACATCCAGGGCGGCCAGCGCTCGGCCTATATATCGGCACTGCTCAATTCCGTCTTCGTCCAACCCGCGCTTCTGGTCCTTCTTCGGGTTCGCCATGGGCGTCCCTGCACTAGCATGGCGCAAAAAGTAAATGATCATGACCCTTTATTTTTCTTTTCCGACCGTAACTTTCATTCTCCTGCTCGACCGAAGAGCAGGAATCTCGTCCATCGTGCGTTTGCCTTCCGCCAGCCCGATGAGGAACTCCTGTGCGTTAAATCCAGCCGAAGTTCTTACTCGACGACGTAATCCTCGTGACTGCGACGCGCGCACATAGCTGCCGTCCGGTTGCAGCACGCGAGCCTTAACGCTATCGGCCAGGTAGACGTCCAGGATCTCCCGGTGCACCCGTTCCCGCAGGAGTGTATCCCGAATCGGGGTGAGTACCTCTACCCGCTCATACAGGTTGCGTGGCATCCAGTCCGCACTGCCGGTATAAATTTCCTCCTGCCCGCCATTGGCGAGGTAAAAGATGCGGCTGTGCTCCAGAAAGCGGCCTACGATGCTGCGCACTCGAATCCGATCGCTTACGCCCCGCACCCCAGGACGCAGCGCACACATTCCCCGTACGATCAAATCAATGTCCACTCCCGCCTGTGAAGCTCCGTACAAGGCCATAATGATGTTCTTGTCTAGCAACGCATTCATCTTGGCGATGATGCGCGCCGGGCGGCCCTGGCGCGCATGCTCGGCCTCGCGCGCGATCAGACCCAGGCACTTTTCCGCTAAATCCAGCGGCGACACAAGCAGAGGATCGTAGCTAGGGTGCTCCGCATAGGCCGTCAAAAAACTGAAGACATCATGAATCGCGGCGGTAATTTCGGGATCTGAGGTGAGCAAGCTGAGATCGGTATAAATCCGGGCAGTCGTGGAGTTGTAGTTTCCCGTACCGAGGTGAGCATAGCGCCGTGTGACCCCGTCCGGATCCCGCCGCACTAACAACGACAGCTTGCAGTGAGTCTTGAGCCCGACCAGCCCATGAAACACTTGCACTCCGGCATCTTCCAGGTCTCGCGCCCAGCGGATATTCGAAGCCTCGTCGAAACGCGCCTTCAACTCGACAACCGCCGTCACCTCCTTTCGGCTGGCGGCCGAAATGAGCGCGGGCACGATGAGCGAGTGCTCGCTGGTGCGGTAAAGGGTCTGCTTCATGGAAAGCACACGCGGGTCTTCGGCCGCACTTTCAATAAACGAGACCACCGCCTCGTAAGAATCGTAAGGATGGTGCAGCAGAACATCGTGCCGTCGCAATTCTTCAAAAAGGTCCTCTGCCTTGTCGGTCAGCCGCAGCTCCCTCGGTACAACGGGCTTGAACTTCAGTTCCGGGTGTCCCACCTGCTCATAAATATTGAACAGCCGCGAAAGATTGACTGGCCCGTTCGTAGTGAAAACTTGCCAGGGGTCCAGCTCAAAATTGGTCCGTAGTCGCTCGGTGATCTCCGGATCCGCGTCCGCCTCAATCTCCAATCGCACGGCGTCCCCTTTGCGCCGGTTGTGAAGTTCGGTGCGCACCGATTCCAGCAGGCTGCGCGATTCCTCCTCTTGGAGATAGAGATTGCTGTTCCGCGTCACGCGAAACGCGGCCGACGAAATAATGTCGTACCCGTGATACATCCGGGAAGCATGAAAGGCGACGAGATCGGCGAGGAAGATGAAATCGTCGGTACCCTCCGACGGCAGCCGCACCAGCCGCGGCAAGGCGCGGGGGACGGTCACCACGCCCGTATAAGTCATGGAAGCTCGCCGCCGGCGCCGTAGCAGGAATGCCAGGCACAGAGCCTTGTTTATGACCCGCGGAAACGGATGCGCCGGGTCAACCGTGATCGGTGTCAGCAGCGGATCAAGTTCCCGCTCACAATACTCTTCGACAAACGACCGCGCCCCCGAATCCAGTTCGTGCAGTCCCAGCACTCGGATGCCATGCTCCGCCATTGCCGGGCGAAGCTGCTCGTTCCAGCACTGGTATTGTTCATCCACCAACTGGTGAGTGTCGTGGGAGATGAGATCGCGTTCCTCGACTAGGGTCAGGCCATCCGGCCCCGCTTCGGTATACCCATCTTCGATCTGCTGCACCAGACCCGCCACGCGTACCTCGAAAAACTCATCCAGGTTGCTGGCGGTGATGGAGAGAAACTTCAGCCGTTCGAGCAGCGGGTTATTCGGATCCTCCGCCTCCTCCAGCACGCGGCGGTTGAAGGCAAGCCAGGAGGCTTCCCGGTTAAGGTAGTAAGCCGCATTGTCCAGAAGAATCCGCGCCATTGCTCGAAGAACAGTGTCGGATGAATTACGAGTTCGGAGTGATTTCTAAATACCTGCTGCGGTGCTGCCGTTGGACGAAATTCGACAATCCTCAGTATAAAACAGGCTCTTCGGGCCCCGACGCTGCAAACAAGAACAGGCGCAGCCTTGCCGATCGGCGCCTGTTCAAGCGTTGCGGACTGCGTACTCTTTAATGTACCTGCTTGATGGTTTCCTTCACCTTCGCCGCCACGCTCTCCGGCAACGGCGCGTAAGCCAAATCCTTGGTCATCTTCTCTCCGTCATCCAGCATCCAGTTCACAAAATCCACCAAGATCTTGCCTTTTGCCGCATCTTTCGACTGCGTGGGAATCAGTAACCAAGTAAAGCTGGCAATAGGGTAAGCATCTTTGCCCGGGGGATTTGTGATGGAGACGCGGAAGTCAGCCGGCATGTTCTTCACGGAAGCCGCAGCCGCCGTGGCCCCTTCCAGGCTTCCCTTCGTCCAGTTGCCCGCAGCATTCTTAACCACGCCGTACGGAATCTTATTCTGAACCGCGTAAATCAGCTCCACATACCCGAAGGCGCCTTCCATCTGCCGGATCATTCCAGCAACGCCCTCGTTCCCCTTGGCGCCCAGGCCTACTGGCCACTTCACCGAGGTACCCTTGCCAACCCGTTCCTTCCACTCCGAACTGACCTTGGACAAGTAATCGGTGAAGATATAGTTCGTGCCGCTCCCGTCAGAACGATGTACTACGATAATCGGCTTGTCTGGAAGCTTTGCTTCCGGATTGTCCTGCGCGATGGCCTTGTCGTTCCAGTTAGTGATTTTACCCAGGCATATGTTGGCGATCACCTCAGGAGAAAAGCGCAGGTCCCCGGAGACGCCGGGCACATTGTAGGCAGGCACGACCGCACCCAGAACCGTGGGAATATGCAGAATTTTGACCTTCGCCTTCGCCAGTTGCTCATCGGTCATGGGCCCATCGCTGGCCCCAAAATCGACCGTGCCTTCCAACACTTGCCGGATTCCACCCCCGCTCCCAATCGATTGATAGTTGATTTCAACCTCAGGATGAGCCTTGTGGTATTCGCTGAACCACTTGGAATACATCGGATAAGGAAACGTTGCGCCTGCCCCGTTCAATGTGGTCTCCCCCAGGACGGGTATTGCCACGGCTAGACACAAAAGCAGAGCTATGCGACGAATCACTCGTGAGTCCTCCTGTTTCTGTAGATCGTTCCTTTGTATGGGCGCTTTGTTAAAGGATTGTTACAAACGAGTGAATTTCCAGTAAAAGACCAGGAAAAAACCATTACCCACCGAGGTCGCCGACTACGTCGAGAAAACGTGATTTCTCTGCGATTCCCGCGTCCTCGGCGGTTAATTCTTTCATCCGTAGCCCGCTGGGTCTCCGTTATCATGAACTCTGACCATGACAATCCGGCGCCCTACCATCGGCGTTTTTGATTCCGGCTTCGGCGGCCTGACCGTTCTGAAGGAACTGGTCGCCCTGATCCCCAACGCCGACTACCTCTATTTCGGCGATACGGCCCGCCTACCCTATGGCTCAAAATCCGCGGAAACCGTTGCTCACTATGCCGTGAGTGCAACGCACTTCTTGGAGCAACGCGGAGCGGAACTGCTGGTCATTGCCTGCAACACGGCTACCGCGCTTGCCCTCGACCAGATTGTGGCTGCCGCGCGCCTACCGGTACTTGGAGTGGTCGAACCTGGAGCAGAACGGGCATCCGCCTGCAGCAAGGCCCGCAGAGTAGTCGTGATTGCCACCGAGGCCACCGTGAGCAGCCACGCTTATTTGAAAGCGCTGCAATCCCGCTCAGTGGAGGCAAGAGAAAAGGCGTGCCCCCTGCTGGTCCCACTGGTCGAGGAAGGCTGGATCGAGCATCCCGTGACCGAACAGGTGGCGCGAATTTACCTGGGAGAAGCGTTCGCGGACGGATTTCAATCCGCAGATGTCCTCGTGCTCGGCTGTACGCACTATCCCTTACTCAAGCCACTCCTGCATCGTGTCGTCCCGCCGCGAGTCTCGATCGTGGATTCCGCCGAATCCACGGCCCGCGTCGTGGCCCAGCGCCTGAGCCTCGCGCCAGTCGCTTCTTCTTCCGAAGAAGAGCGCCGCACCCTACCCCGGCATCGCTTCTTCGCGACCGATTCCGTAGAAAAATTCCGCCGCCTGGGTGCAATGTTTATGGGGCACGCGGTAGAGGATGTCCAGCACGTGGATCTCAAGGAGTGACTTAGCTCGTATCGGCGATCTGAGCCATCGCGGCCGCAAATCAGAGTGCAAAACAAAAGCAGCCGCACACGCGGCCGCTTTTCAAAGATACAGCAATAACCCTAGTACAACCGGAAGCTCACTTCCACGTTGATCTGAACCGCCACCGGCCTGCCATCTTTCAGGGCAGGTTCAAACTTCCACTGCTTCACCGCTTCAATGGCCTTCTCGTCCAGGCCCATACCCAGGTTGCGTGCCACCTTGATGTCGCGCGGCTTTCCATCGGGGCCTACGATCAGCCACAACACGCACGTTCCCTGATACTTAGCCTTGCGAGCTTCTTCCGAGTACTCCGGATCAGGCTGGTAAATAACCTTGGGGGCAGATACGCCGCCGCCCACCCGGAACACGCCGCCACCAATGCCACCGCCGCGACCCGGCCCTACGCCCGGTCCAGTCCCGGACCCAACGCCGCCACCGGAACCAGAACCGATGCCGCCGCCCGACCCGGTGCCGTTCGAAGGCGGACCGGAAGGCAGGTGCGAAGTAATATCGCCAATCGTCGGCAGGTTGCTCGCGAGCTTAATCTGCGGAGGAACCACCACCGTTGGCTCCGCCGTCAACTTGGGATGATCATTGCGCACCACGATCGCCGGAGGCGTAATCTGCTCCATCGCCAGCTTCGGCAATCTTCCTTTAGGGGCCTTAAAGATGTCGCGATCACCGCCACCGCCGCCGCCGCCCACCTGTGTCTTGGCGGGTTTCAAAGCTGGAATATCTTCCGAGGGCGCGATCAAGGTGACAGTCTCGTGTTTCTGAACCTGCTCCACTACCCGGCGCCCGACCAGCGACAGCCCAATGATTGCCGCGATGGCGATCGTGTGCACCACCGTCGAACCGAAGGCGCCACGGCGCGAGTAATTGTAGAAACCCCAGATGTCGCGCACCGGTTCCGGCCGCGAGGTCAGCTTCAAGGGAGGGAGTTTCTTGGGGAAAAGGAAATCATCGATATTCTGAAAGAGAGACTTCCAGAGCGGCTTCTCCGCATCTCCGGGGAGAAGCAAATTCAGTTCGGGTTGGCGGTTGGACCGCAAATTCATTTCCTGAGTTGCCATAAAGTTTCGACCCGAGTCGTTATCTCTTCCTTTTCGTAGGCGGAAAAAACAACCGCCGTGCTTCCTTAAAGGATGAGCACGGACCCTGCCAAGTTGCTTCTCTGCTGTCGAGCGCCATCAATAACTATTGTCTTTCCGGAAGACTGCGGCTACCAGGTGCGGTAAGCGGCGGGCTGCCCGGTTCGTTCCTTGTCTTGCGGTTAGATGCGAGAATCCACATCCTTGATGAAAATTGTACACGCTTTTATGCTGGATTCTTAGTGTATTCCCAAGTTCCTCCCGTGCCATCACTTTCGGACCATGCCAAAGGTTCAATGGACGTTAGTTTGTCCGCTTCCCTATAATGAAAAAAATCAGTCATTTGGGAGAAAGTAAGCGCGTGCCGCTCGACCTGAAGTCCACCATCAATCTGCCCAAGACCGCCTTCCCCATGAAGGCCAACCTGCCACAAACTGAGCCCAAACTGTTGGCCCGCTGGGAACAGATGCACATCTACGAGCGCATTCGCGAAACCCGTCAGGGCGCGCCCACTTACGTCCTACATGATGGTCCTCCCTATGCCAATGGTCCCATCCACCTGGGAACGGCGATGAACAAGTGTCTCAAGGACTTCATCGTGAAATCCAAGACCATGGCCGGCTTTGACGCACCCTATGTTCCCGGCTGGGATTGCCACGGTCTGCCCATTGAAAACAAAGTGGACAAGATGCTCGGCGGAAAAAAGTTGCAAATGAAGCCGGCGGATGTCCGCCTGGAATGCCGTAAGTACGCCGAGAAATTTCTCGATCTCCAGCGTTCGCAATTTAAACGTATCGGCGTCTTTGGGCGTTGGGAGGAGCCTTACTCCACCATGACTCCGCAGTATGAGTCAGTGGTGATGGATATCTTCTACAAGTTCTTCGAAAACGGATTCGTCTACAAGGGCCTGCGTTCGACCTACTGGTGCATCCACGACGAAACTGCGCTGGCCGAGGCCGAGGTGGAGTATGAGAACCACGTCAGCCCGACCGTCTGGGTGAAGTATCGCCTGCAATCTGACCCGCGCACCATCGACCCCCAATTGGCGGGCCGCCGCATCCACGGTGAGAAGCCGATTTCCACAATCATCTGGACCACCACTCCGTGGACGCTCCCCGCTTCGATGGCTGTCGCCTTCCATCCCGATGAGGAGTACGTCGCGCTGGAAGCGGACAAAGACATCTTCGTCGTGGCCGAGCGTCTGTCCAAAGCCACTGCGGAGAAGTGCGGCTTTCCTGATGCCAAGCCGATCGCGCGCCTACCCGGACGTGCTCTGGAAAATACATGGTTCTACCATCCCTTCTTACCGTGGGAGCGCCGCAAAGTTCTGGGAGTGCTGGCCGACTATGTGACCATGGATACCGGCACGGGAGTTGTCCACACTGCTCCCGCTCACGGCGCGGAAGACTTTTACACCGGCACCAGGTACAAACTCGATCCCACGTGCGATGTGGATGCCTCTGGAGTTATCCACAATGGTTTGCCGGAATACGAAGGCAAGAAGGTTTTCGACGCCAACAAGCCTATCGTCGAGTTACTGAAGAACCGGGGTGTACTCCTCCATACCGAGAACCTCGAGCATTCATACCCGCACTGCTGGCGTTGCCACAATCCGATCATCTTTCGTGCCACCGAGCAGTGGTTCATTTCCATGGAGACTCCCATGAAGGGAGGCACGCTTCGCAGCCTCACCCTGGAAGAGATCAAGAAGGTGAAGTGGGACCCGGCATGGGGCGAAGAGCGCATCGCCAACATGATCGCCACGCGCCCCGACTGGTGCATCTCGCGACAGCGCGTCTGGGGTGTGCCGATCGCTGTCTTTCTGTGTGAAAGCTGTGGCAAGTCGCTGAACGATCCGAAAATCAATAATGCCGTTGTGCAGTTCTTCGCGCGTGCCGGTGCCGATGCCTGGTACACGCCGGAAGCCGATGCTCTCGTTCCACCCGGGACCAGGTGCCCTAGCTGTGCTGGCACGAAGTTCAAGAAGGAAACCGATATCCTTGATGTCTGGTTCGAGTCCGGCTCCAGTCATGCTGCTGTTCTCGGTCACGAGCCCGACCTCCCCTGGCCTGCTGATCTGTATCTGGAAGGCGGCGACCAATACCGTGGCTGGTTCCATTCTTCCCTGCTCTGCGCCATGGGCTACAGGGGCAGCGCCCCGTATCGCATGGTGACCAGTCCCGGCTGGACCCTCGACGAAGAACGACGCGCCCTGTCTAAGTCCAAAGGGAACGATGTGGATCCTGTCGACATCGCCAACCGCCTCGGCGGAGAAATCGTGCGCTTATGGGTCGCCTCCGTCGACTTCCGCGAAGACGTGATCGGCTCCGAACGCCTGATGCAGAGCAACGCGGAGATCTACCGCAAAATTCGTAATTCCCTGTTCAAGTATGTTCTTGGCAACCTTTACGATTTCGACCCGCAAAAGCACCGCGTTCCGTTCGATCAGATGCAAGCGATCGATCAGTTCATGTTGCGGCAAACCGCCGACCTGAACGATCAGATCCAGCGCTGGTACGAGGAATTCGCTTTTCACAAGATCTACCAGGGCGTAAATCAATTTGTGGCCGATCTGAGCGCCTTCTATTTCGACGTGCTCAAAGACCGCCTGTATACCTCCGCACCCAAGTCGCAGGCCCGCCGCTCGGCGCAGACCGCGATCTGGCTGATCGGCGAAACCCTGGTGGGACTGCTCGCGCCAATCCTGAGTTTTACCTGTGAGGAAGTCTGGCAGTACCTGCCGAAAATGACAGATCGCGCCCAGAGCGTGCACCTGACCCGTTTCCCCTCGCAAGCCGACATCTTGGGTAGTGTCGCCCGGGAAGACCAGCAGCAGAAGGAAGACTGGTCTACGCTGCTGGTGGTCCGCAGCGAGGTCTTGAAGTCTCTGGAGGAAGCCCGCAACCAGGAACTCATCGGCTCCGGCCTTGAAGCCCAGGTCAAAGTTTCGGCCGCCGAACCAGTCTATTCCGTGCTCGCCCGATATCGGGATCAGTTGCGCTACCTATTTATTGTCTCGGCCGTCAACCTGGAGCAGGGCGCCTCAGGCAATGGAACGGGCGGCGTCCATGTTCAAGTTAGCAAGGCAGAAGGCAAGAAATGTGAGCGTTGCTGGAATTATTCCGGGCATGTAGGCGAAGATGAGGCTTATCCGTCGGTGTGCGAGCGCTGCAGCGCCGTCTTAAGAGAGATCGAAACCGGAAACGAGGGTGAATAATCTAAACTACGAGTGCGGAATCATTTCGGCTCAGCGAGAGGACACGAGGTGATCCGGTCTTCTGTTATTCCGAGCGGGCTTCACCCGCGAGAAATCTCGGTTTGAAATCCTCGATTTGAACGGGAGTAAAGGCTCCAGCCCCAGATGACCCAACACGCTATGCGCAAGTACCACTTCCTCATCGCTTTTTTCGTGCTGCTATTGGACCGTCTGGCCAAGCTCACCGTCGAAAAAAGCATCCCGCTGCACGACAGCATCAGCGTGATCCCGGGCTTCTTCCGCATCACCCACGTAGAAAACCGCGGCGCCGCTTTCGGGCTTTTCGCCGATTCCCCCTCGGAATGGAAGATTGCCGTCCTGGTACTGTTCTCGCTGGTGGCGCTGGTCATTGTCTCTGCCTTGCTGTGGAAGAACAGTCACGCAATGACAACGACCGGAGTGGGCCTGGCCCTCATCCTGGGTGGCGCATTGGGCAATCTCTGGGATCGCCTGGTCAGCGGCCACGTCGTAGATTTCCTGCTGTTCTACATCGGCCAGTACCAATGGCCTGCCTTTAATGTAGCCGACAGTGCAATCGTGGTTGGTGCCGGCCTGCTGGTTTTTGAAATTCTCTTCACCAAGGCCCCAGCCCACGAAAAAGTCAGCGGCCAATAGCCTTGCGGTAGCGCCGGCATCTTGCCGGCTGTCCGGAGGGCATCCTGCCCTCCCCGGCGTGGGCGGCACCCAACGCGACAACCGCGGGGACGGCGGCGCTACAACTACGGTTCGTGGAGGAACGTGCGTCCATCCAGCCGAGCGGAGCTCGGCCGTTTCTCCCGGTTGACTTCCCTCCTCCCTTTGGGTGTATAACTCCCCTCCGGCGGACGTTGTGGGGCGTCCCCGTCGGGGCTCGCGAAAAAGGCTGCTTTCTGCTGGCCATTCCTCCGTCTCGATCTTCCCCGAGACGACCCGTGAACCGATCCAGCCCCGTTCGACCCCACAAGGACAAGATGCGTGTAACGGCTCCGCGTGCGAGGTGGGGCATGAACCAGCTGCGAACTTGCCTCACTGGCTTTTCCCTGCGGCGCCTGACTACCCCAAGCCAGTCTTCCATCGAAAATCAGAAATCAGCAGTCCCCCATACCCTCAAAAAAGGAGATCTTGATCATGGCGACCCAGAAAGTTACGGCTATGGCCGCGCCGGTCAAAACTGCAGAGGATCTTAATTCTTTTCGTATTGCTATGCGCCAGTTCGACAACGCCGCCGAAAGATGCAACCTTGATCCCGGCCTGCGTGAAGTCTTGCGCCGCCCTCGGCGCGCTCTGTCTCTATCCTTGCCTGTAAAGATGGATGACGGCTCAGTCCGTGTCTTCGAGGGTTTCCGAGTCCAGCACAGCAATGTTCGCGGCCCCTGTAAAGGCGGCATCCGCTATCATCCCAACGTCACCTTCGACGAAGTCAAGGCACTCGCCTCCTGGATGACCTGGAAATGCGCCATCGTCAACATCCCCTTTGGTGGCGCTAAAGGTGGGATCGTTTGCGACCCTCATAAGCTGTCCAAGAATGAACTGGAGCATCTGACCCGCCGCTACGCCTACGAGATTTCCCCCATCATCGGACCTGACAAGGACATCCCTGCGCCCGACGTCTACACCGACTCGCAAGTGATGGCCTGGATCATGGACACCTACAGCATGACCCACGGCAGCAGCGCCCCCGGAGTAGTGACCGGAAAGCCCACCTTCTTGGGCGGCTCGTTCGGCCGCAATGAAGCCACCGCCCGCGGCTGCTGGTTCGTGATCCGCTCCGCCTGCGAGGTCCTGGGAATCCGCCTCGATCGCGCTACGGTCGCCATCCAGGGCTTCGGAAACGCGGGCAGCATTGCCGCGGAATTGCTGGCTAGGCAAGGGGCGAAGATCATCGCCGTCAGCGACTCCCGTGGCAGCATCCTCAATCGCACCGGACTGAATGTCCCCGCCTTGCTTGAGCACAAGGCGAAGACCGGCTCGGTGGTGAATTTCCCAAACAGCGACCCGATTGACAGCGAGGCCGTGCTGGAACTCCAGTGCGACATCCTGATTCCCGCTGCTTTGGAGAACCAGATTACATTGCAGAACGCAGACCGCATCAAGGCACGGATCGTGGCAGAGGCCGCCAATGGGCCCACCACCCCCGATGCCGACGCAGTACTCCACGAGCGCGGAATCATGGTAATACCCGATATCCTCGCCAACGCCGGTGGTGTCACGGTCTCGTACTTCGAATGGGTCCAGGACCTTCAGGAGTTGTTCTGGGACGAAGACGATGTCAATCGTCGCCTGGAGCGGGTGATGGTGAAGGCTTTCACCGACGTGCACACGATGGCCAAAAAATACGCCGCCGACATGCGCACCGGAGCCTACATCCTGGCCATCGATCGCGTCGCGACCGCCACTCGCGTGCGCGGCATCTGGCCGTAAGACGGAGCGCAGCAGCAGGGTCCCAACCAGCCCTGCTGCTGTTCACATCCCCAAGAAGCTTGTCATTCCGAGCGAAGCGAGGAATCTGCTTTCGCGCTCCCCACTCACTTGTTATCCCGAGCGAGGACCGACTGAAAAGAGGAGGTCCGAATCGAGGGCCTCGTGTTAGCACGTTGCATAGAGGAAATGCCCCCGTAGGCCGTGCTTGGGTTGGGTTGCAGGGGGTCCTTCGACTTCGGTGAGCTGCACTCCGTGCAGCTCACCGTCGCTCAGGATGACAGCCGATAGGATGACAAGTTTCTCGCGGCCTAAGCCGACTTTCGCTGCTGCTGCTGCATGCTAGCGAAAAACGCTTTCGTCCTCTCCGCCATCTCCTTCTCGGACAAGTCCTCTTTGTGCGTGGCTAAACCCCACGTGTAGCCAAAGGGATCGACAAACGTTCCGTATCGATCGCCCCAGAACATGTCCGCGACCGCCATGGTTTCCTTCCCTCCGGCACTCACGGCTTGACGGAAGCTGGTATCCACGTCGGGCACGTAGACATTGAGTACGGTCGTTGAGCCGCCCAGGGTCTGCGGCGACTTGGCGCTGGATTGGGGCGACTCGTCCGACAGAAAGATGATGGAATCACCAATCTTGAGTTCGGCATGCATGATACTTTTGCCGTCCGGGCCCGTCATGCGCACGAGTTCTTGTGCCCCCAGCGACCGCTTGTAGAAATCAATCGCTTGGGCCGCATTCCGTACTATGAGGCTTGGAGTGACGGAATGAAAGCCTTCGGGAATTGGCTTGTTAGCGCGTGTCATTGTTTTCCTCCTTTTTGGCGCTTGTGTGGGAAATCAGAAATTCGGAAAGACTCTAGATAGGCTGATTCTACTCGCGGGTCATCGGTGGAAAAGATGAAAATTCCGTTATTTTTTCACACATAACATCCAGAGCTTGTCACGCGTATGAGCCTGCGCGGTGTGATTGTCACACCAGGAATCTACTACGGATTCCCGTACAGCTGCTTATACACGCTGGCGTTCCTCAGAATGGCCTGCACGTACTCACGCGTCTCGGTAAACGGAATGGACTCGACAAATTCTTGCGGATCGCGAAACTTTCCTGCTGACAGCCAGTCCTGCACCCGATCGGACCCCGCGTTGTAAGCAGCCAACGCATACTCAAAGGATCCGAACTTATCCACCATACTGCGAAAATACCGCGTCCCCAGCTGCAAGTTGACACCCGGCACAAACAACTGGCTCGCATTGAAACCCCGCAGCTTTTCTTCCTGGGCAACTTTCTTCCCGGTGACGGGCAGAAGCTGCATCAGCCCAACCGCGTTCGCGTGCGATACGGCAGCCGGATTAAATTCCGATTCCTGGCGGATGAGCGATGCCACCAGGAACGGATCCAGCTCATTGCGCACCGAGTACCGTTTCAGATCACTCCAATAGGGCCGCGGGAATAGCGCTTCCCAATACGTTCGGGGCAGCGCCGGAATGTCCATAGCAAAATAATTCGGCACCGCCTTTTTCATCACCTCAATCCCCAGGTTGAACTGCTGATTCTGCTGGTAAAGACGTGCCGTCTCGGGCGCAGCCCAGGCGCCTTTCTCTTCCTGGGCGGCGGCCTGCAATTCCCGCGCCGCCAGTTCTACCAGCGCTCCATTTCCCAGCAGCTGCGCCTTCTGGACCCGAAGGTTGTCGGCGGGAGCGTCATCATCGCTCAGCTCCGGCTTGGTATCGATTGGCGAAATTTTGTCCAGCAACGCGTATTGCTGCGCCTCGCCCGTAGCTTTGAGCGTGGCTAATTCCTTGCGCGCCAACTCAGCATAGTAGTAATTGCGGAACCGGTCAGAAATCTTCTGGTAAAAGGCCCGCGCCATGACGAGGTCGCCTTCTTCCTGCGCCAGGCGCGCGCGCCAGTAAAGCGCCGCGGGAATCTCGTTCGACGAAGGATAGAGCGCGATCTGCTCTTCGAACTCTTTCTTCGCCTCCACGTTCCTGCCCTGCCGCAAGGTCAGCCACGCCGCTTTCCAATGAGCGTAAGGCGCGCGGCCGACGTTCGGAAACCGCTGCTGCAACTCCCGGTAAGCATCGATGGCATGGTCGTAATCTCGCTTCAGCAGAAAAATATTTCCCGCCGAGAGCAACGCCTGTTCCAGCCACGGGCTGTTGGGTGCTTCCTGGCGCAGCTGCGCCAGGTTTTTCAGGAAACCATCCTCGTCCTCGGTCGCGCGCGCTACCTCACCCAGCAGGTAAGTTCGCTGCGCACTCATTTCCCCAGTTGTCCCTTTCAGCGACTCCAACGCCTGCTTGGCATCTTTGCTGCGGCCGCTCTTCAGCAGAGCGCTGGCCAGCGCTAATTGCACCATAGACCGGAGATCGAGCGGCACCGCTTCGACAAATTCTCGGTATTCGGCGGCCGCATCCGCATAGCGCCGGCCCTTGGCCAGCAGATCCGCTCTGATCTTTCTCTGTTCCCACGTTAGAGGCAGGGCTGTTCCCGAGAATTTCTTTAATTCGGCGCCCGCGGCGTCGGCTTCGCCAGCCAGTGGCATTGTCAAGTACAAATTTTGAAAAACCGTGACCGCTTTGGCTGAGTCGCCGGCAGCCTCATAAGCACGTCCAAGGTTCCACTCCACGTCCGCCCGCGGCGGCTGCCGGTCTTTTTCCAGCAGCGCTACCGCTTCTGCCGCCCGATTCTGCTGCAGCAGGGCACTCGCATAGACCACGTGCGCATCCTTGATGAGCAGCGAGTCGGGATACTTAACTTCGAAATCGCGAAGCGTCGACAGCGCCTCGGCGCTCCAGCCCGTCTGCATGTAAGCCGTGCCCAGGTAGTAGGCGACGTATTCGCCCAGATCGCCAGCTTGCAGTTTGGCTCGTTGGAGAGGCGTGACGGCCTTCAAATAGTCGTGATCCAAGGTATGCGCGTACCCGACCACCAGCCAGGCCAGCGCTCCGGCATCTGCGTTGGCATGACGCCGGGCATACGCTTCTACGCCGGCGTAAGCGGCGGGAGTGCGGTCTTGGAGCAACTGCCGCGCCATCGGCTGCAAGTCAGCGGAAGCAACGAATGCCCGGTGGATTCGCCGCACCCGCCGCGAACTCACTCTTTTCTTTTTTTTCTTTTTACTAGAGGTGGGTTTGGTAGCCCGCTTGGCAGTGCGCGTTGAGGTCGTGCTGGTTTTACCAGGTGGTGTCGCCACCGTGGATTGGGGGGCAGCCGCGGACAAGGAACGCCACAGCAGAACACTGCTTATAACTGAGAGTACCTGGACTAAGACCAACCTGCGCGAATTCACACTCAGACTAGTTTATCTCTTAAAGTTGATGCCCAGAAGTGACACGTCGTCTTCCGCAAGGCTGCGAATCAGTTCCTGGTTGAAATAGTCACTGGAAGCCGCCACCGTGTTCCCGTAGCGCTTCGAATAGGTGGAGCGGCTCTTGTCGATGTCTTCCCTCAGGCGATCGTAAAGATCTTTATTCTTCCGCCCCTCGGCCATTTTGGCCTGGTTGTAAAGTTTGATTTCGTCGATCAGCAGCCGTGCGAACCGCTGAGCTTTCCTGTGGACGTCCGCATCCTCGGGCGGTAGGCCGGCAAACTGGTCGCTCACGGCGGTGGCCGCTTCACTGGGTGCTGCCTCCGTCTCGGCTTGAACAGCAGAGGGTGCAGGGCCACCCTTGGCAAAGGCCGGCGCGTGCCCCGCGAACGGATCCGCAAATGATGGCGCCGCATGGGCTGCCGACGCATGAGCCGCTGGTGCTTCCTTCTTGTCGGCCACGCCCGATGCGCCTTCTTTGGGGGCTGTCTTGCGCAGCGCCGCCACTTCCAGCCATGTTCCGGTGGTCAACACCAGCAACTCCAGCGCTGAGCCATCGAGTTGACCACCTCTGTCGTGTCCCGCGTCTGCATAAATCAGCGCCGCCACTTTTTCCCGAAGCAGAAGCGGTAGCAAAACACACTTCCCATCCGCCGGCGCACCGAATTCCGCCGTAAACTTCGGATCCATTTCTGAAGTGTTTCCCGAGAGCGCCGTGTGTCCACCTAGAACGCGCGCAACCAATCCCGCATTCGCATCCAGGGCGAAATCCTTAATGGCGTCGTTGTTGGCAAAAGCACGCCCTTGCCACCCACCCGCCATGCCGCCTTTCACCACAAACAGTGCGGCGCGGCCGCAATAGCGAACTGCATTGTCCAGCAATGCGCGGAGTACGTCCCGCTGCGTCGTCGCGCTGTGAATCGCTGAGACTGCCTTCAGCAGATGATTAGGGCTGGCCTTGCTCTCCCCCCGTCCCAACTGCGGCGTGAGTTCCTCCAGCACACGGCGCGTAATGTTTCCGCGCAGCTCCGGGAGATGACTCTCCAGCACCTCGGAAATGACCCGCTCTACGACTTGTTCGATTTTTCTTTCCGCCATTCTTGAAAACCAGTGAGGTGCCCGCCTGCTTGGGCCCAATTCAATGATTGATTATACGGTACTTGCGCAGGCTGCCGAGGTTACTACCGTGTATCCCTCCTCGCTCAACCCACCATCTCGCAAGTCAACGCAAACCATTGTGAGGCTCCTACGTCAAAAGACAAATGGGCACAAGGCCGGAATACCGATTACAATACACTTTCATTTTGGCCGCATAGCCCAAAATTGTTGAATCGGCGGAAGAATGGGGACCATCCAACCAAAAGTGAGTGAGCCCGTCAGTGATGAGCTGGCGCTGGTTCAGGCAGCCAAAGGCGGCGATGTCGCGGCGTTTGAAGAACTGGTCAAGCGCTACGACCGGAACGTATTTCGTATCGCGCAGCATATTACGCAGAACCGCGAAGACGCGGAAGACGTGGTGCAGGACGCGTTCCTGAAAGCCTATCAGAACCTGGGACAGTTCCAGGGGCAGTCGAAGTTTTACACTTGGCTGGTGCGGATCGCGGTCAACGAGGCGCTCATGAAGTTGCGCCGCCGTCGGCCGGAACGCATGGTATCGCTCGACGAGGATGTCAAGACCGAGGATGACTCGGTACCTCGCGAGGTCGCGGATTGGTCGCCCAATCCCGAGCAGCTCTACACGCAGTCCGAGCTGCATGATATTTTGACGAAGACCATCCAGGGGCTCCCTCCCAGCTTCCGGACGGTGTTTGTGCTGCGCGATGTGGAGGGTTTGTCGACCGAGGAAGCAGCCGAGGCTTTGGAACTCAGCATTCCGGCGGTCAAGTCGCGGTTGCTGCGCGCGCGCTTGCAGCTGCGCGAGCGGCTCAGCCGCTACTTTCAAAAACGCAATGTTGGCGGAGATGGCACACAGTGAAATGCTCTGAGTTTCTGCAAGAGCTCACCAATTACCTTGACGGCGTCCTCGACGCCCGCACCCGCGCTGAACTGGAAGACCACCTTGCTTGGTGCCACAACTGCTACGTTGTCTGTGATACCACCAAGAAGACAATCGAAATCTATCGCGACTCGCAGCTCTACGAACTTCCTGAAGACCTCCGCGGCCGCCTCCGATCCGCCATTATGGCCAAGTGCCAGAAGAAAAAAGCAGGCTCCGAACCAGTCTGACTCCCGTTTTAACACTCCTGTTAACCCAAAATGTTTCATGCGTTTCCGGGCTTTATTGCCCCCTTAGAGCGGACCTCATTGGCTACTCAGACGCTCCCCCCACCGTCGTGCAATAGAACCCTTTTAGCCGTAAATATAATCTAAGTAGCTGGCCAGAGTAGAAGCTGTTCTCCCCCGGCGGAAATTGTTCTTTACACATATAGTGCTCTAAGTGGCTGCTCGCACACCAGGGCCGCAGCAGCTTACGAGCTTTATACGACACAGCCAAAGCGAATTCCGGTAGCAGGCCCGGGCTTCCGCCGTGTCTAAGCAGTTCGCGTCAACCCTGAGCGACCTTAGCCGCTGAGGTCAGAGGGCCAGCAAGACCCAAGTTCTGGGGAGGTAGATATGATCGCAAGGCTGCTCGATGGCTTCTTTGGTTGTTGGCACACCAATCTCAGCTTTCCCATTACTATCCGCTCTGCTGCGCGCCGGAGTGCAGCTGCCTCCCTCACGGGTACCTACGTGGTTTGTCTGGATTGCGGCAAAGAATTTGCCTATGACTGGCGCCAAATGAAGATTGTCGACGACGCGCCGGAGCAAACCCCTAACGTCGCCGACCTGGCTCCCAAACAGGCGGCGTAATTCCAGTTGGCTAATCGCGAGGCAAAAGCCGCGACCTGATCGCGGCTCTTGTAGTCTTCAGCTCCAGCCTATCAGTGGGTTGGCGTCGCGCTTGCCGTTCCTCACGCCTGGTGACTCTCGGCTGTGGTGGGATCAATCATCGTCCGGATTTCCGAAATTCGATTGGCCGGGAACCCGCCCTGTTTTGCGTGCTCGCGGATCGCCTGCTCGCTGTCCGCCACGTAAACGCAGTAGATCTTGTTGTCAGTAACGTAGCTCTGCACCCACTGGATTTGAGGCCCCATACTGCGCAATACCGAGCAGGATTTCTGCGCCACCGCCTGAAGCTGCTGGGGCGACAGATCACCGGCGTTGGGCAGTTCGCGCTCAATCAGAAATTTAGGCATCCCTCACCTCTTCCAAAATGGTTTCTCAACGGCCGTATGAAATGACATGGGAGGAGCACGGCCTGGAAGCCAGCCATAGCGAATGCGCTAGCCTAACATGAAGTAGCCAAGCTTAAACGGTCCAACGTGTGCCTCGCAACTCAACCAGGGGCGAACGGGGCCTTGCCGGTAACTCCTGGCAGGTCAAGCTACCACGTCCCCCTCCGCCCTGGCGAGACTTCCCCTTCCTGAACTTCCTCCAAAACCCGCGTCAAATAGCGGTTCCCGTCAGACCACTCAGGCGTATAATCTCTCGCCACACGAGGAGGTAGCTCTATGGCGAAGACTAAGCAATTCACAATTTCTGTGGAGAACCGGCCCGGCGCGGTTGCCGAGATCGCAAGAACACTCGGTGCCGCGAAGGTGAACATTTTGGCTCTGCTGGGAACAGCCCAGGGCACAGGCGGCACTCTCGAGCTGGTGGTCGAGGACGCCCGGCGTGCCAGAAAAGCGCTGGATGCGGCCAGGATTTCGTTCCGCGAAACCACGGCCGAAGAATACGAGTTGCCCAATAAACCCGGGGCGCTGGCCGACTGTCTCGATAAGTTGGCTGCCAAAGGCGTCAACCTCAATTCGATCCACGCCAGCGTTGCGAAGGGTGGGAAGAAAGCGGTTTTGATCTACACGGTCGAAGCCGAGGCGAAAGCTAACGCCGCCGCGTAAGTTGGACTGGCGCTTCAGCGATGTTAGCTATTCGAATTGCAGGCTTGCCCTATCCGGCTGAGCGAAGGGTTTAGTGTCTCCGCTCAATTTCACCTTCTCCGGATTTCTCATGGGCGTCCGGCTGACGTTTAGCGCGCCCTGCACTCTTAGGGCACCCTGAAGCTAATTAAATACATTTCTACCCTATCTACTGTATACGGCAAAGCAGAACTATCGGGGTACGCTCTCTTTTCGTCAGCCGTCCCCGCTCGCTCGTCCCTATGGCCCAAAAGCCAAGTGCCCGCAGGCGTTTGCTGTTCGTAGATGACGAAGAAAGCATTCGGCTCACGTTGCCTCCCGTGTTGCAGCAAAAGGGCTTCGACGTACGGGTGGCGGCCAGCGTTTCGGAGGCGTTGGTCGAGATCAATTCGTACCCCTTTGACGTTCTTATCACTGATCTCAACATCGGTGTGCAAGGCGATGGCTTCCTCGTGATCAGCGCCATGCGCCACCTTCAACCACAATGCGTGAATCTCATTTTGACTGGCTATCCAGCACTTGAAACCGCATTGCAGGCTTTACGCACGCAGGTGGATGACTACCTAGTCAAACCCGCTGATGTCGAGGCGATGATCGGTACAATTAACGACAAGTTACGCGCTCGAGGGGGCGAAGTTGTTCCAAGCTGCTGAAAAAGTGGCTTAAAGTTTTGCCACTTGTTTTCTTCGTAAAGCTGGTCCCTTGCCCGGCATCCCGTGTAGTGTGCCTACAGAATGTACTGTATGGAACAGTAGGCGCCCCTCTCGCTAGACTAGCGTTCGCCGGTGGCGTGACTCCTAGCAGTGTCCTCCCGGTTGAAATTACCCAAGGTCGGTAGAGTCTTGCATCCCGGAAAAAACAAAAAGCTTCTCATCCTCTGTGTCGAGGATGACCCGGCGCAACGCGAATTGCGCACAGAAATCCTCGAGAAGGATGGATATTCGGTGGTAACGGCCGCTACCAGCGCAAGCGCCGTTCGTCTATTCCAAAAAAATCCTGTCTGCCTGGTGTTGGCTGATCACATGCTGCAAGGCTCTAAGGGAAGCAAACTCGCCCTTCAACTCAAGAAGCTTAAGCCCGACGTCCCCGTCGTGCTGCATTCCGGAAGCTCCCCGCAATCTCTGCGGAACATTGACGCCTTCGTTCACAAGGGGGAGCCGGTTGCTAGATTTTTGGCGATCATCCGCAGCCTGGTGGATCGCTACTGCGCCTAGAAACCTCACTGAATCGGCACGAACTGTTTAAGGCAGACAAGGCGAGGAGGGCCCTTGATTTCACAGCCGCCAGTACCCGGGTGTCCGCAGGACGCCCCTAGGTGCCCGTCTTTCGGTTGTCTGGGTAAGCCTCGGCGTTCCCGTGCTGGGTTGAGCAGCCGGATTCCGATATCCTGCGCAAGGCACTGAGCCCGTATAGGGCATCATCCAGGCATTCTTGCTCTTCCACGCCGTCGCCGGCGCTTGCCAGTAACTCACGTCGCCGCTGCGTCACCGCCTGTTCGGCCAGGGCGATGCGTTCCGGCAGTTTCTCTCTGTCAAACTCAAACAAGGCAGCTTCGTAAAGTTCTTTCCAAAATGCGCTGTCTGAGGTTTTCCTCTGAGGGGAGCCCATATGCCACCTCTTAAACTAGGCGTTATATCGCATAAGTTATGTCCGTCAATACATTTTTTTGGGCTTCTGATTGTTGGACTTGGGCGCGCGGGAATCGTATGGTGGGATACAGTCGTCGGTTCTTAATTCTCAGTTTCCGAAACCTGAGAACCGAGAACCCACAACTCAGAACTGCCCTGTATCACTAATCCAGAAGAGGACAAGCAGAACCACCGAGCAACGAGTTATTCACGTTAAAGATCGCGTGGTGACCCTCATTGCCGCCCTCAGGCAAATAAGAAGAACACTTCTGGCGAACCGCCCGCCCGCACCGTCAATCCCGTGGCAAAGGAGTGCCGCATATCGGAGAAGCTGAGATCACCCGCGTGAGCGCTACCCTTCCCTGGTCAGCCATAAATTAGAAACCAAAGGGTCCCCAGATGGAATGCTCGAAGCTCTCGCGCAAAACCAGCAGATTGGGCGCACGGAAACGATAGTCCTGGTAGCTGCTCAACCACGGCACGCCATTGATGTCCGAACCCCCTAAGGTATGCTGGAAATAAAACGGCACCACGCTCGTAGCCGAGGTAATCGACAAGGCGCCCAGCATGTCATCGAACGACCGGTTCTCCATCATCAAAACGACGAGATGCTTGAGCTTGTCCAATCCAGGGGCATAAGGTTGTACCCTCAATGGTTACTGATAGTTACGGGGAATAGATCGAAGGGCGCTGTGACGGAACTATAAATCACGACGCCTTCTTAGCAAGCACAAACATCCCATTGTTGTAGATTGAGAACAATCTCATGTGGAAGGCGCCATGGAGACAGCCGCCAAGACGGCAGACGACCTGCCTCTCTGCCTCTCGTAACTCCCGATTGAACTTCTGACCTGAGAAAGGCCTGGCCTTTTCAGCCGTGCCACCGCCATCAACTACGGGCGGCCTCAGTACCCATGAGATTTTGTAGAGGGCCATCGATCACAAGCAGGCACCGTCCCCTCACGGACGGCAACCTGTAACAAAATTCAACCGCCTCCACGAATTTAGTATTCACGGCGGCACATTTTTCTTGACTCGTAGAACAGTAGAGTTAACCTCTTCGCACCTTTGCCCGGAGCCTCTGGTTCCTACCGCTCTCAGGCAATCATTTCAAAGGGAATATTTACCCTGAATGTCCCGCGGAGGCTGCTCGACTTGCCTCTTCTCCGGGAGTAGGTAGGCGGATCATGATGTGGGGAAAGCAGAAAAAACTGGAGTGCCTGTTCGACGAGCTTAGGGGCATCGCCGTGCTGGAGAGACTCAACGATATTCGAACCGACCTGGCAGAAGACGACCCTTATGCACACGAATTACGCCGAAACAGGCAGTCGGAGCTATTGGCGGAGATAGGACGATTGAATCCGACAACACCAATCACTTAGGTACACGCGCCGGCCTTCCCCGTACGAGTTTCGGGACGGCTAACCTCACGGACGCTTGCTTTGGTGCATTAGCTCAGTTGGGCCGTCGACCGGTCTCAACAGAGTGGTCCGTCGCATTGTTGTCCAATCGTACTCGTAGGCGGTTCCACAAATCAGGCAAACCTGGTAATCCTGACCGTTGACCCCGATCCGTGGCCAACTGAACCGATGTGGGCACAGCGCTCTCAAAACCCGCTCCACGAACTTCATTCCCATGACTGTTCATCCTTCGCTTGACCACGAGGCCCGTGTGGGCCCGGCTCTTTGACCCGGGCGGGCGGGTCAAAGACCTGCTTACACGCGAGTCTTGCTGCCAGCGCCGGTGAGATCACCCGCATTTGTCGCCTGAGGAGGCGTTGAAGATCTTTTGGCTGGTCGCCATTTTCAACCTGTGGAGGGGCAATCCTCTTCTGCGTGGGCGGCTCCATACGGCCTCCTGTGGCCAGAGCTGGCTAGCGTTGATCTCTCTAAAGCGCAGCACTACCAATTCACAGCCCGGAATCGCTCAGGTCCAGGAGTGGAACTCGCGTGGACCGTCGAACCGAACTGGCCTCAGAAGCTGGATAGCGGGTCGAGTTGAAAATGCTCCACGAAAACAGGATTTCAATTGCGAATCCCTGGGGTTGCTGCCAACTCGGTGTGGCGAAGAGCACGCGATTCAACCTCCGGCGAAATGAATCTTAACCTTGTCTTTCCACTGCGGCAATGAACCAAAGTCGGTGGTGGTGTATGTCCGAATGGCCGAGTACACGCTCTGAAAGGGTGCGTCATTGGTTCTATCGAGGTGGAAGCTAGAATTTCTTGGGAGCACACAGATTTTCAACCCATCTGCAGTCTCGAGCCTTCAAAACCGTGCAATTTCTCCCCACCCTCAGCTCCCGCCCCACCGTACTTCGTCCTTGCCTGCCGTGCAAAATTAAGTCTCTAAGATCCAAAGATTTTGCGGAAAACGCTGGAATGGGGCACAACCCCTTATAATGCGTCAAAATTCCTCTTCTGAGGAGAATGCGTGACCCAGATCCACACCAGTGTTCGCGAAGTGGCCGTCCTGCAGCAAGCCACGCAGATGATCCTCTCCAGCTTGGACTCGGAGACCGTCCTCCACCACATGCTGCTGGTGGTGCGCAATTATTTTGGAGCGTCGCGCAGCGCTATCTACCTGGTGGACAATGAGGAACTTTATTGCCGTGCCCAGACCGGCGACGTCCGCTCCCAGCCGCGCCTTCCCATCGGCAAAGACTCGGTGGCGGGCTGGGTCGCCTTTACCCGCGCTCCCCTTTACGTGCCCGACCTCAGCCAGGAGACCCGGCACCGCATCGAAGACCCGGCCGCCAAGAGCGTTCTGGCGCTTCCCTTGCTGGTTCGGCAAAATGTGCTCGGCGTGTTGGAAATTAACAGCGAGCAAGTCGACCCTTTCGGTCCTGACGCCATTGGCCTGCTTTCTGTTTTTGCCGGCCAGGCCTCGATTGCCCTGGAAAATGCCCGCCTCTACTCCGCCGACCTGCGCCGTATACGGCAGATTGAAATTATTAATCTGATCGCCCGCTCGGCCGCCGCCGCCCATGATATCCAGCAGTTCTTCACCATGCTGGTGGACCTGATCTCTGACACCTTTGAGGGGACCATCATCGCGATTGTGCTCAGTCCTACCGAAGGTCATCTCTCGATTGCAGCTTCGTCTGCCGCCGCTGACGTACATATTGAACGGTTCCTGGCTTCGCGCCAGAGGGGGCTTTTGGCGGAGGCACTTTCGCAACGTTCCCTGGCTGTAGCCAACGACGTTGCGAATCGCGACAGCTGGCCTGCTTGTTTCCCTGATTCTGGTTCGGAGATGTGTGCCCCATTCGTATCGCTGGGCGAAGTTCTCGGCGCCGTAGTCCTAGGACACCGGCACGCAAATTTCTTCAGCCACGACGACCGCACCATTGCACAGGCTGCCGCCGATGTCTGCGCTACCGCCGCCCGCAACGTGCAGCTCTCCGAAGAGCTGCGCCGCGTCGCCAATTTGGACTCGCTCACCGGTCTGTACAACCAGCGCTACTTCCACAATGCCATGGCGCAGGAAATCTCGCGCGCTCGTCGTCACAAAAAAGAGTTTGGCTTGGCCATGCTAGACCTCCGCGGTTTTCGCGAGATCAACGCCAGTATCAGTGTCGAAGCAGGAGATGAACTGCTGCGGCGTGTAGCCGCGGTGCTGCGCTCCACGCTTCGGAACAACGACGTCATTTGTCGTTATCTCGGCGATCGTTTCGCGCTGCTGCTGCCGGAAGTGACTGCCGAAGGCGTGGCGGTAGTAGAGAGCAAACTCCAGCAGGCGGTGCACGGCATCCAGGTTCCCTTCCCCGGAGCACCGCGCCCCTTAGCAGCTACTTGGGCTACTGCCCAATTCCCGGCAGATGCAGATGCCGAGTTGGGGTTGATGAAAGTTCTTCTCGGCCGCATCGAAACGGCTAAGAAGCAATCGTCACCTGCGAAAGCGTAGCAATCGGGATAGGGGGACAGTCGCCTGTCCTCCCCTCCCTCACCC
>DASQIH010000182.1:0-7833 GCA_035631655.1 Terriglobales bacterium | reverse complement strand
TTGGCTGCCCCCCAGGGATTCGAACCCCGATATGCTGATCCAGAGTCAGCTGTCCTGCCGTTGAACGAGGGGGCAGCAAACGTGCGGCTGGAACCTGCAGTAGTACAGGCCTTTCTGATTCTATGGGTTGGGTAGTTTGTGGTCAACCGGATCAGAGGCGCTGGGGCAACTCCCATGGCCAACGGTCCATCTACTAATATCTTCCAAACTAAGGAGGTATAGGTATGAGTACGCAAGCTCCTCCGACCGGCAACAAGTGCGCTCATCCGGCGTGTAACTGTCCGGTGGAACCGGGCCTGCAGTATTGCAGCAGCGCCTGCGAAAAGGCACCGGATAAGGGTTTGGCGGCGACCGAGTGCAATTGCAATCACCAGTCATGCGCGCTGGCGGCGTGAAGACCACGTTCGGAATTCTTGCCCAATAGGTTCGTAGCTGCCGGCAGACGCGATCGGTGTGCGTAACTACGATTGACCCCACGATCCGTGTCGTCCCTACGGGACTCGGCACATTCTTCCCTGCTTACCGACCGCTGAAGCGGTGGGCTATTTTCGCGGCGCCCCTCCGGGGCTGATTGTGATCGGCCCGTACCAGGGCTCATTGACGCTTCTCACAATTCCCCCTTTCTCTTCGTGGCCGCGTTAGAATTCCAACGTATTCCCGTCATTTCATATCCGGGAGGTAATTCATGGTCACCGCCATCGACAGCATTCCTCAAATTACCGACTACAGCGAGATCGCCCGGCGACCGCTCGAAACCGACCGCTGCGCTCTGATCGTAGTGGATATCCAGGAGAAACTGCTTCCTCCGATCTTTCAGAAAGAGCAGCTGATCCGGAATTCGCAGTTGCTGATCCGTCTAGCCGGCGTCCTGAAGATGCCGACGATTGCGACGACGCAATATTCCAAAGGACTGGGGAAAATTGTGCCGGAAATCTCTTCCCTGCTGCCGTCAGCCGAAGCTATCGACAAGCTGCAGTTCTCCTGCTTTGGCAGCGACGTGTTTTGCTCGATGCTTAAGCGGCTGCCCGGCAACCGCAATACCGTCCTGCTGTGCGGCATGGAAACGCACATTTGCGTGATGCAGACCGCCCTGGGTGCGTTGCGGGAAGGCTACCTGGTGCACGTTGCTTCGGATGCAGTCAGCTCGCGGGCGGAGTGGAATTGGAAGGTCGGCCTGGAGCGCATGCGGGCCGCGGGCGCGGTCATCTCGTCTACCGAGATGATCCTTTATGAGTTGTTGCGGTCTTCCGGGAGCCCGGCGTTCAAGGAGCTGCTGCCCTTTCTGAAGGGTTAAAGGGTTTTCAAAATTCCTGACCTTCACTTCAGGTCAGGGGGTTATTGGGCGACGAGTTTTAAGACCGAGCCGCTGTAGTCCAACACGTACAACTCACCGGACGAGTCTTGAGCGAAGGAGCTAATGTTGCGCCCTGTAGAGAGCAGGCGCGTACGTGTCCATGTTCCCGGTGGTCCCTCGGTCAGGTTCCAGATCGTGCCGCTGCCGAAATCGCTCAAGAGGTATGTGGCTGCTAACTGTGGTAGGGCGGTTCCGTGATACACATAGCCGCCAATCACTGCGTCACCCTCGGTGTGGTCATATTCAGCAATGGGAAGGATCAGGCCGGCCATGTTGCAGAGACCGCTAGGAGGATTAAAGCAATGGAGGCCTTCCATGATGTTCCATCCGAAGTTGCCGCTTTTTTGCAGAATGTCGATTTCTTCGAAGCGATCCTGCCCCACGTCGCCGCAAAACAGACGGCCGCTCGGACGATCAAAAGAAAAACGCCAGGGATTGCGTAGTCCATAGGCCCAAATCTCCGGCAACCCGCCTCCGTTCACGAAGGGGTTGTCGGGAGGGATGGCATACGCCAGTCCAGGGCTGGTGTGGTTGACATCAATGCGGAGCATCTTGCCCAGCATGGTTTGCAGGCTCTGGCCGTTTCCGAGCGGATCGCCACCGCTGCCTCCGTCGCCGAGTCCGATGTACAAGAAGCCGTCCGGCCCGAAAACCAACTGCCCGCCCTTGTGGTTGGGAAACGGTTGGACGACAGTCAACAAGATCTGTTCGCTGGTTGCATCCGCCACGTTCGGGTTGGTTGCGGAAGCTTGAAATTGCGCGATCACAGTCTGCATCTGTCCGCCGACAATGCGATCGTAGTTCACGAAAAAGCGGCGGTTCTGGCTGTAGCTGGGGTGAAATGCCAGTCCCAGGAGGCCTTTCTCGCCTCCAAAATCCACTTGGCTAGTGATGTCCAGAAAGGGAGTAGGAAGGAGGGCGCCATTGCTGATGATGCGGATCGTGCCCGGCTGCTCCACAACAAAGAAGCGTCCTGTACTGTCGCTGGGCGCCTGGAGGTCGACGGGGCTGCTAAGGCCCGAGACAACTGTGCTCAGCGAGAGCGTGAGTGGAGTGGGGGGAACTTTGGGTTGAGAAGCAGTCCCGCTACAGCCACCAAGGAAAGTCAAACCGGCCCCAGCTAGCGCCATGAGGAGCAGCACTTGCAACGCGACCGACCGTGCAGACATGCGCAACCTCGTGTCGGCGAATTTGACGAAAGGACCGCGGTGGGAAGTGTACGTATTCTACCCTGTTTCCTCCCCTTTCTTTTTCACCCTCACCATGGTGATCTTGGCAAAGCCTTCCTCAAAGGTGGGTGGGCGCAGTTTGGAGGCCATGCGCTGCATCACGTCCCGCGGAACCACGCGTTGGCGGCGCTGATTGCGCTCTATGCAGATTTCGACCGGAACGTCAAAGAAGACAGCGTGAACCTCGTAGCCATAATCCCGCGCCATCTTGATCCAGGTGTGCCGCTCATGGGGAGACAGGTTGGTTGCGTCCACGTAGTTCATGGGACGGCGGGCGATCAGGCGCGCTTTTAACATCGAGCGGAGATTTGAGAATACCAGGTCCTGGAAACGTTGCTCGGTGGCGTCGTCAAAAAGCAGGCTGCGCAGCAGGTCGCTGGAAAGTGGCGTGATGTTGTGGCGCTTGAACCAGGAACTCTTGCCGGAGCCGGGTAAGCCGATCGCCAGCACGACCACACCCCTGGGGGCGTGCGGCGCAGAGGGCGTTACCGGTCTGGCAGGAGCGGCAGGCTGGGCAACGGTAGGCTCGGCTTCGCGTAGGAGAGTAGGTTGCAGCGGGGTTGGCGGTGGTTGCGGTTTTGCTCCGCCACGCCCCCGGCCACCTCTGCCTCGCCGGCGGCGGCGGCGAGTAGTCGCTTGGCCAACATCCTGGCGGGATTCATCAGCCCGTGGCGCCGATCGCACCGACGTCGGCTCGGGGGACGGTTCTGGTTGCGATTGATTTTCCGGCTCGCTGCTTGTTTCTTGAGGAGTGGAAGCTTCCGACTCGAAATAAGCTGGCTGCAGAGGAGCCTGGCTGGAATCTGGGGGTGGGGGTGGTTCTTGCGTCTTCTGCTTGCGACGCTTCAGGCGCTCACGCATCCATTTGCGCATGAATGGCTTGTAACATACCGGCGCGGTGTTGGGCAATGTGGGTAACTCTGGAAGAGTCTGACTAGCAGATGCGGCAAGCCGCGTCTTTACCCGATAGAATGGCTTCATGTCCACGATTCCCGCCGAGTTGCAAAACCAGAAATACATTTCGCTTACGACCTTTCGAAAGACCGGTGTTCCCGTGAGAACGCCGGTATGGTTCGCTGAAGAGGAAGGCAAATTGTATATCTTTACCAATCCCAAGTCGGGGAAGGTGAAGCGGATCCGTAATAACCCCCACGTCCGGATTGCTCCTTCGACCCTGCGCGGCAGGGTCACCGGCCCGGAATTTCCGGCTATGGCGCGGATTCTTCCTCGGGAAGATTGGCCGCGGGCTCGCACGATTATGGAGCGGAAGTATTGGTTGATGAGGGTACCCTTTCTGTGGAGTAAGGAGAGCATCTTCATGGCGCTGGAAGTGGGGTGAAGGTGAGATCATCGGCGGACACGCGAGATCTTTCAAAGTGGCTAGTGGCCAGTGTGGGCAGTGGCACATGGGTCGGTAATTAATCTTCATTGAAGTTGAACCGGCCACTGACCACTATCCACTCCAAGCTTGCGCGAGCTTGCTTGGCTATTTGCGGCTCGCTCCATTCGCCTGCTAACATCAATTGTTTATCCTGGACAATCGGAACAATTCTGATTCTGTTCTCATATTTATGGAGGCAATATGGCCATCAAGGTAGGCATTAACGGGTTCGGGCGTATCGGACGCAACATCTTCCGGACCGCCATCAATGATTCCAATCTCGAGTTCGTAGCCGTTAACGATTTGACCGATCCCAAGACGCTGGCGCATCTGCTCAAGTACGATTCCATTCTGGGCAACCTGCCGCACAACATCAGCGCCGGGCAGGATTGCATCAAGGTGGACAACAAGAGCATTCGGGTCTTCGCGCAAAAAGACCCGGCCCAGCTGGATTGGGCTTCTGTGGGCGCGCAAGTGGTGATCGAGTCTACCGGCCGCTTCACGGATGCTAATGATGCCAAGAAGCACATGCGCGGGCCGGTAAAGAAAATCATCATCACGGCTCCGGCTAAGAATGAGGACGTCACCATTGTATTGGGCGTCAACCAGGACAAGTACGACGCGGGCAAGCACCACATCATTTCCAACGCCTCCTGCACGACCAACTGCCTGGCTCCGATTGCCAAGGTGGTGAACGATAACTTCAAGATTGTCAGCGGCACCATGACGACCATTCACTCCTATACCAACGACCAAGTGATCCTCGACTTTCCGCACAAAGACCTGAGGCGTGCACGGGCGGCGGCAGTTTCGATGATTCCTACTTCCACGGGAGCAGCCAAGGCACTGCACCTGGTGATTCCGGAACTCAAGGGCAAGCTGGATGGCTTTGCCATGCGCGTGCCTACGCCCAATGTTTCGGTAGTCGACCTGGTAGCTTTCGTCGAAAAGAAGACTTCGGCGGAGGAGGTCAATGCCGCAATGAAGAAAGCCAGCGACAGCGGGCCGCTGAAGGGCTACCTCGGATACGAGCAGGATGAGCTGGTATCGGCGGATTTCAAAGGCGATTCGCGGTCTTCGATTGTCGATGCTCCTATGACTCGCGTGGTAGGGGGGAATTGCGTCAAGGTGATCTCCTGGTACGACAACGAATGGGGATACTCCTGCCGCGTGCGCGACCTGATCAATTACATCGGCAGCAAGGGCCTGTAATTCCGTAGCGCCGTCGGCCCGCCAGCGAGGGCAGGATGCCCTCGCGACAGCCGGCAAGATGCCGGCGCTACCGCGAGGACCAGCCATGTCCAAGCTTTCCATTCGAGAGCTTCCTGTCAACGACCACCGAATCTTTATGCGGGTGGATTTCAACGTGCCCCTCGATGACGGGGGCCGGGTCATGGATGACACCCGCATCCGTGAAACTCTGCCTACGATCGAGTACGCGCTGCGGCATGGGGCGCGGCTTATTGTCGCTTCTCACCTGGGACGACCCAAGGGCAAACCAAATCCCAAAATGAGCCTGAAACCCGTGGCTGAGCGCCTGCGCATGTTGCTGGATAAAGAGCTGGCGCGCGGGGAAAACGTCGGCTTCTGCCCGGAGTGCATTGGCGTAGAAGCCGAGGAGATGGCGGGCAAGCTGGAAAAAGGGCAGACACTTCTGTTGGAAAATCTTCGTTTTCATGCCGAAGAGGAAGCTAACGACGAGAAATTCTCTAAGCAACTCGCTCACTTAGCCGAGTACTACGTGAACGACGCCTTCGGGACGGCGCATCGGGCGCACGCTTCCACGGTAGGCATTACCAAGTTCGTCCAGAAATCGGCGGCCGGCCTGCTAATGCAGAAGGAACTTGAGTACCTGGGCCGTGCGCTGCACAATCCGGAGCATCCGTTTGTGGCTATCCTGGGTGGCGCCAAGGTGAGCGACAAGATTGGCGTCATTCAGAATTTGATGACCAAAGTTGACGCGCTTATTATCGGCGGCGGTATGGCCTACACCTTCCTTAAGGAGAAAGGCGAATCGGTTGGGAAGTCGCTGGTCGAGGCTGACAAGGTGCAACTCGCGCGCCAGCTTTTGGAGCAGGCGAAGTCCCGCAAGATGAAATTCCTCTTGCCGGTGGACCACGTGGTGGCGGAAAAGCCGGATGCGAATGCGATCACCAAGACCGTAACTCATATTCCCGATCAAATGATGGCACTCGACATCGGGCCTAAGACCATCGAGTTGTTTGTGGAGGAGATCTCAACGGCGCGCACCATCGTTTGGAACGGACCGATGGGGGTGTTCGAAGTCTCTCCGTTCGCTAAGGGCACGTTCAAGATTGCCGCTGCGATCGCGGATAACGGGGGCGCGACGTCGATCGTGGGCGGCGGAGATTCGGTAGCGGCGGTGCACGCTTCCGGACTGGCCGACAAGATGACCCACATCTCTACCGGGGGTGGAGCTTCCCTGGAATTTCTGGAAGGCAAGAAGCTGCCCGGAGTGGAAGCACTCACGGACAAGAAGTGACATGGCGAGTAACTTCGCACTTCGGCTGCTGCTGGAAGGCGGCAAGACAGTTGAGTTCCACGGTCCGGCGGACATCACCAAAGAAACGACGGACGCGATCGTGAACGCCGCCAACTCGTCGCTGCTGGGCGGAGGCGGTGTGGACGGGGCGATTCACCGCGCGGGAGGTCCGGCGATCCTGGCCGAGTGCAAACGGATTGTTGCCGAAATCGGCCGCCTGCCTGCCGGAAGGGCCGTGATCACCACGGGCGGACGTCTGCCGACTAAGTACGTCGTCCATACTGTGGGCCCAGTCTATGGGGGCGGTAGTCGCGGCGAGGCAGCAACACTGGCGAGTTGTCATCACGAATCGATCCGGGTGGCCGACGAGCATGCGGTTAAGTCTGTGGCGTTCCCTGCCATTTCGACTGGCGCTTATGGTTACCCGCTGCATGAAGCTGCACCGATCGCAGTGACGGCCGTGCTCGATGCTTTGCGGTCCAGTACCCACGTCAATCATGTTCGATTTGTCCTTTTCGACGTCACGACTCTGCGAGCCTTTGCCCGCGCAGCAGAAAAGCTGCATGAGCAGAATCCATCTTCATACCAGATCGAAAAGAGCCCTCAATGAGAAAGAAGCTGATTGCCGCCAATTGGAAGATGTATAAGACTCCCGACCAGACTAGCGCCTTCTTCCACGAGCTCCTGCCCATGGTGGCCGGGCACGATCGAGATGAGATTGCTGTGTGCCCCCCTTTCATCGATCTGCCGGCGGCGACGGAGGTGGCAAAGGGATCCAATGTGGCTATCGGTGGCCAGGACCTTTACTGGGAAAAAGAAGGGGCTTTCACAGGGGAAATTTCGCCCACTATGCTTCTGGGGCTGGGCTGCACCCACGTCATCATTGGACATTCGGAACGGCGCCAATACTTCGGGGAAACCGACGACACTGTCAATCTCAAGCTCAAAGCGGCGCTGGAAGCCGGGCTCACGCCCATCGTGTGCGTAGGTGAGGTCCTGGAAGAGCGCGAGGCTGGGTTGACCGACGATGTGCTGCGGCGGCAGTGCGTGCGCGCTTTTCACAAGCTTTCGGGAAGGAAAGCGGCAAAGCTGGTAATCGCTTACGAGCCGATATGGGCAATCGGCACGGGAAAAACTGCCACACCACAAATGGCGGCAGAGGCGCATGGGCTGATCCGGAGCGAAGTCGGCAAGGCGCTTGGAGACGAATTGGCAAGGAATATAAGAATCCTCTACGGTGGTTCGGTTAAGCCGGAGAACGCCAAAGCTCTGATGTCTGAAGAAGAGATCGACGGGGCACTGGTCGGCGGAGCCAGCCTGGATCCGAAATCGTTTGCCGCGATCGTGAAGTATTGAAGATTGCAGA
>DASQIH010000181.1:0-129140 GCA_035631655.1 Terriglobales bacterium | reverse complement strand
CAGCGCCCCTTGTATGGCACAAACCGGAACGACGGCTTTGACCGGCGAAATTACCGACCCGCAGGGAGCCGTGGTTGCCGGGGCCAAGGTGAGCATCGCCGCGGCGGAGACAGGAACGGTCCGCACCACGGAAACCGACGCGAGCGGACATTACCAGTTTCTTTCCCTTCCACCGGGGACCTATCGTGTAAGCGTCGAGAAGCAAGGATTTCACGCCGTCGTCCGCGATAATGTTGAGTTATTAGTCTCCACAACCCAGGGAGTTGACTTCAAATTGGAACTTGGCGCGGTTTCACAAACCGTTCAGGTTTCGGAAGCGGCCCCTACAATCAACACGGCGGATGCCACGGTAGGCAATCCTTTTGACGAAAAAGAAGTAAAAGAGCTTCCCTTTCTCGCCCGCAACGTTGTCAATCTCCTTACGCTGCAACCCGGCGTCGTGTTTACAGGCAACTCGGACACAGACCGCCTCTCTCAAGGAGACATCAGTACGCTGGATGGCAGGGAAGGCTCCGTTAACGGCGTTCGCGGGAATCAAACCAACGTAACGTTGGATGGAGCAGACGTGAACGATTGGCAGAATCAGGCAGCTTTTACGAGTGCTCTGCCCGTGACGCTGGACTCTGTCCAGGAATTCCGCGTGACAACTGCGAATGCCAATTCTACCGAGGGTGTAGCCTCTGGCGCCCAGGTGGCTCTCGTAACCAAGAGCGGCACGGACAGTTTCCACGGAAATGTCCGCTGGTACTACCGCACCAGCGGGGCGACTGCCAATTCCTTCTTTAATAAGTTAGAGACACCTCCGATTGGCCGCCCAAAGTTGCAGCGTAATATTGGGGGCGGCTCTCTAGGTGGCCCGATCTTAAAGGATCGTTTTTTCTTTTTCCTCGATTACGAAGCGCGGCGAGAAGCCAGTTCGTTCTCGGTCTCCCCTCGCAATGTGCCTTCGGATGCACTCAAGGATGGCGTTTTGATTTACGCCTGCGCTGGTGGGGTAGCGGCGTGCCCTGGGCAGTCGGGGACCAATGCGGTTCAAGGGTTGACGAAGACTTGGACTACTGCTCCGGGAACGTTCGGGTTGACGCCAAGTCAGTTTCAATCGATTGACCCTGCAGGACAAGGCGTTAACCCTGCGATGGTTCAGTACATGGCACAACTTCCTTCGGGAAATTCGCCGGGCCAAGGGTTTGACGGCGGCTTAGCCTTTGACGGACTTATTTTCAATGCTCCGCAGTCCACTCTTAATAATGTTTACACCGCCAGATTGGACTACAATCTCACCAAAGACGGGCGTCATGCGATTTACGCGCGTGGGGTGCTGGGCGGATTGAAGTCCGACTTGATCGAGGCCAATTTCCCAGGCGAAGCGCCCACCTCCAGACTCCTCAACAACAGCCGCGGAACTGTGGTGGGTTATACCGCCCAGCTTCGCAGCAACCTGACCAACACCTTCCACTATGGATTCACGCGCTTGGGTGTGGCGCAAAGCGGATCGCAAAGCCCAACCTTCTCTGTGCGCAGCTTTACCGACATTGAAAACTTCAGCCGTGCGTTCGGCCACCAGCTCCCTGTAAACGAATACAAGGACGACCTTATTTGGACCCGGGGCAAGCATACCGTGCAAATCGGTGGTGCCCTACGTTATTTGCGGAACCATCGGCAGGACGAGACTCAGTCTTTTCCCAACTACTTCATAAACAACGGCTTTTGCGTTAGCCTCTGTAAGGATCCCGCGAGATCGCTTGGAACTGGAACTCCTATCCCCGCAGGGGCAGCGTTTCCACAAGCAAACAACACGACTCAAGTAATTCGCGCCATGATGATGCTGACGGGCAGCATCACCCAAGTCAATACCGTCTTTCAAGCAGACGCTCATACGGGTTCGGTGTTCCCCCAGGATACGGAAGAATTTCGTGAATTCGCCGAAAACGACTATGAATTATACGGGCAGGATAGTTGGCGTCTTCGGAACAATGTAACGCTCACCCTTGGTTTGCGGTACGCATACAGCACGCCCCCCTGGGAGACCCATGGGCAACAGACCGCTGTTACAACGGACATCCACCAGTGGCTCGTACAACGTGAGATCAATCAAGCGAACGGGATTCCTTCGAGTGCCTCCCCGCTTTTGAGCTGGGGTCTCGCTGGCCGCGCTAACAGCAAACCTTCGTGGTTTGACCCAAATAAGAAGGACTTTGCCCCGCGCATGGCCCTGGCATGGAGCCCAGCCTATCAGGGCGGCTTGCTCAAATCCATCTTCGGCGGGCCTGGGAAGAGTTCCATTCGCATCGGCTCTGGTATCTTCTACGACCGCCTTGGTCAGGCCATGGCAGCAGAGACTGACCTGCAAGGGTCGCCGGGGGTTTTTACGCCTATTATTGATGGCTCGCAACAGTTTACCTTTGCGAACGCACCCCGCTTTTCCGGGAGCTGCACGTTCGCTGGCTGCACTGGCCTGCCGCCGCTGAGTGCTTTCTTCCCTCCGATCACCTCCGTGCAATTCCCTTTTACGCCGCCGGCGAATACCTCGAATCTCGGTTTCGTCATCGACAGGCATTTGCACACACCGTACACAATCGATTTGAACTTCTCCGTCCAGCGTGAGCTGGCTAAGGGAGTCGTCTTGGACGTCAGCTATGTAGGAACTCTGGGGCGTAGGCTCCTCGCAAAAACAGATTATGCTCAATATCTGAATATCACCGACACCAAATCCAAAACAACTTTGTTCCAAGCTATGTCCCAGCTGGTTAAGCAGGCAGGGGAAACTCCAGGTTTGTTCAATGGCAATGCGAACATCAATCCTTTCGACCTCAGCGCGTCAGGCGTTGGGTCAATCAAATCGATTCCGTTCTTTGATAATATGCTTCCGAACATGCCAGCCTTCACTGCTGGCTGGTATGGGGACTCTTCGTTTAGCAGCCTGACGCCGACACAGGCGTTCTATGCGTACGCAGTGGGAAGCTGGACTCCCTCGTGGTCGTGCGCCCTGTTCGCAATGGATACTGTGGCGACTCCGACCTCGTTCGCGTTTGGGCTGCCGACGCCCTGGAATTCAACACTGGATCCGAACAGCAGCGGCTTCGTTTTGTTTACCCCACAATTTTCGTCTCTGCCGGGCTGGACGAACTTCGGTAATTCCAATTATCACAGCTTACAAGTTTCTGTCCGGAAGTCTTCCGGGCCTCTGGTCTACGGCGTTAATTACGTCTACTCCAAAGGAATTGACAACACTTCCGGCGCCGAGAACCAGGACAACGTCCCAAATGGGAACCTCACCAATGGTACTTTGAACGGCTTGATTCAAAATCCATTCGATCTACGGGCGAATCGTGCCCCTTCAGACTTTGACTTGCGGCATAATATTAACGGCTTCTGGCTAGTAGATCTGCCTTTCGGCAAAGGAAAGAAGTTTGGGGCCACTTCCGGGTACATCAAGGATGCTACCATTGGCGGGTGGGAGTGGAGCGGCACGCTGCGTTTCCATACGGGGTTCCCGTTGGGCCCCGCCAATGGTTTCAATTTTCCAACCAACTTCTTTCTAACACCTTTTGGGACGGTAACACAGCCGATCAGCACAAGTCTGAACCGATGCATTCCTGTTTCCAATCCTCCGCCGGCTTGTCTTCCGAACCTTTTCTCAAATCCGACAAATACGCTTAACATGATCGTACCTACGCTTCCGGGAGCGGATGGCTCGCGTAACGTCTTCCGCGGCCCTGCATATTTTGTTACAGACATGGGTGTCTACAAGAGTTTTAGGATGCCCTGGAAGGAATCGCAGCGCCTACAGTTCCGCGTAACCGCATTTAACGTCTTCAACACGGTCAATTTTAGTGACATTTTTGCTTCTCTTGATCCGACTTCTCCGAGCACATTCGGGCAAGTCACAGCAACGGCAGGACCACGTGGCGGAGCGCGCGAGATGGAATTCGCTGTTCGGTTTGAATTCTAGGCATCGATAACTCGATGTCATGGGGCCCTCGTATAGTCCGAGGGCCCTTTTCTTTTGGCACGAGAGTGTCCGCACTTGGATGAACGAACCGAGTTCGTTAGCAATGCGACGGGGCGTCGGATATCATAGATAACCGCTGAGATCGTGAAAATTTGAACGTGCTCTCCTTGCGAAAAAACAAGAGCTTCTTAAGCATAGTGCTCTTATCAGGCGCCGTACCGCGCATGCTGGCGTTTGCTTGTTACGTGATCTGGCTTGCTTCTGCCGCTGGACCCGCGCTAGGCCAGCACGAAGGTCATCAACCAGCGGGTGCCGTCGGCTGGGTGCCCCAGGAACTCCTGGAACGGCCGCTCCCTTTGCGGCAGGGAATCGGCAAGGTGCACGAAGAGGTGACCACAACCTCGCCCGAGGCGCAGTCCTATTACGATCAAGGGCTCGCATATTTGCATTCCTTCGTCTGGATCGAAGCGGCGCGGTCCTTCAACCAGGCCTTGCGGTTGGATCCTTCCCTAGCGATGGCGTACCTCGGTTTGAGCGATGCCTCTATCGGTTTGCAGGATTATGCAGGCGCGCGCGCGGCTTTTGAGAAAACAGAATCGCTTGGGGAGAAGTCGAGTCAACGGGAACGCGCGCGAATTACGATTCGCGCTCGGCAGCTCGATTACCTCCAGGACAGCGGGAACCTTCAGAAGTATTTCGCTTATCGGCAGGCCATCACGGACGCGTTGGTGGCCAATCCTGGCGATCCGTGGCTGTGGATTTTGCGCGGATTTGCCGATGAAGGCACACCCACCGCGCACGGGCAAGGTGGTGGAGTCGACACCATCGCGTTTTACGAGACAGCCCTGAAAGTATCTCCGGACAATTTTGCCGCACATCATTATCTGGCGCATACCTTTGAAAGCCACGGGCCCATAAAAGAAGCGTTGGAACAAAGTGAAATCTATGTGCAGCTAGCTCCCGCGATTCCTCATGCACACCACATGCACGGGCACGACCTCCGTCGAGTGGGCCGGACCGAGGAGGCCATCCAAGAGTTCCTTAGGGCGGAGCAATTGGAGGAAGCCTACTATCGTGCGGAAAACATCCCTCCGCGACTCGACTGGCACCACGCGCATAATCTGCAGCTTCTGGCGTTGAGTTATGAGTCCCTGGGGCAGATGAAAGCCGCTGAAACTGCATTCCGGCAGGCATATGCGCTGCCTGCTTATACCGACTTCTCTGATTACAATCGCAAAGCATGGCCGGAATTTTTGTTGGATCGAGGTCGCGCTCAGGAAGCTCTTATAGCTTGTCAAGAACTAATCAAAAGCAATTGGGCTATGTCGCGATTTGCAGGGCATGCATTAGCCGGGCGCGCGCTTGCAGCGATGGGTCGGACAAATGAGGCAAACAACGAATTGCAACTAGCAGAACAAGAAACGGAACAGATTCATGTTGGAGTCTTGAAATTGCTCCATGATGCTACCCTGTTGCGCGCCGAAATCCTGCTCCGTGGGAAAAAATGGGATGAAGGAAACCGGCTAATGGACCAGTTTGAGAAAGAGGTTGTTGCGGTACCCGGCCCGGATGCATGGAGCGAGGCTCTGTTTCAACTTGAATACATCGCCCGTTTGGCGCGAGAGGTCGGCGACTGGGAACTGGCCGAAGCGACCGCGGATAAGATGGTCAAGCATGATCCGAGTTATGCGGGAGGCTATTTTGCGGTTGCGTTGGTAGCGGAACACAATGGAAACACGCAAGTTGCCAAGGAGGACTTGGCGCCCGCGGAAAAGCTGTGGAGCAAAGCCGACGCTGGTGTGCTGCTTCAAAAGCCCTGAAATGCTTGAGCTAGTGCCTCGGGCTCGAGAATCAAGCGAACCGCCGCTCTGCCATTCAGCTACCGCGCCGCTCAAGAGCTGTGTTAATCTGATGTTTCCGCTTGGGGTGGTGCTTCGCTCTGAGCGTGGCGGTCGGGGCGTAGCGCAGCCTGGCTAGCGCGCCTGGTTCGGGACCAGGAGGTCGATGGTTCAAATCCATTCGCCCCGACCAATCTTTTAGAATCAGCAACTTACAAAACGCGAAAGTCCATTGAGCGCCTAGTGCAGGGCCAGGCGCTCGATGATTTAGATCCGTTTGCCTCGATCACTGTTTTGCCTCTCAATTCAACGCTTTACGGTGCGTTCCCAAGTGCAAGTTCTGCTTTATTGTACGGACAACGCGGACAACTTGCGTGGTTATGTTTAGAATTTGAGAACCCTGTCCCCGGTCGTTTGCAGTATTGACCTCTTCATAGTCGGCAGGGCAATTGCCACCGATCGACGAATGATACTTGGAGATGCCTCACGGAGTGCGTTCACGCCAGCACTCACGAAAACACAGACAGCATAAGTTCTGCAAAGTTAATGCGACCTTTCCTAGGAATTTGTGGCGGCGGTTGGGGAAACCGCAGCCGTGCTGGTGTTCGGATTCGAACTCCCCGTACAAGATTTAGCTCGTACAACGGTTTAGCAAACCGCCGCATTCAGCCGCTCTGCCACCTCTCCGCGGCGTGCTTTCAACAGCTTACCACAACTGTTCAGTTCACTTGGTAAGCAGTTGGTAAGCGCTTGCTTACTACGTCCAAAGCCGCTTCCATCTGCTTCATCGCCGCCAAAACAGCCGGGTCAAAAGCCTTGATGTAGCGTTCTCTGGTCACATGTGGTTTCGCGTGTCTCAAGATGCGCTGGACGATTTTGTCGTTGGCGCCCAGTTCATACAAGTTCGACGCAATCCCACGTCTGAACCCATGCCAGCCGTGCCACTCCAGCCGCAGAGATTCCACGGCAGGACGAACAACACGTTGTCCTAATCTGTCGAAATCCAAGTGCTCACCCGCTCCGGAATGGAACACAACTCCGTCTTTGGGATTGCCCATGGAAATCCGGTATTCATTCAAAATTTCTGCCAGTTGTCGAATTACAGGAACGGCCTGGGCGCTTGCTCGCGTTTTCGGTCGATTGATGAAAGTCTTCCAGATCGACCGGCTGACGTTGAGCGAATCGCCTTGATAGTCGGACCATTCGAGAGCGCGTAACTCTCCGTGGCGAAGCCCCGCAAAGGCGGCTATCGCAACGATTGCTTTCGGCAACAACGGCAGAGCATCGAGAATGCTCCGTATTTCGGACAAGTTGTATGCAAACGTTTCACCTGGTTCGCGCGTGTTCCTCGGGATTCGGGCGTCTTGGACTGGATTCACCCCATCGAAGGCACCTTCGTTTTTCGCATGTGTGAAGATGGCGCTGAGCACGCTCTTGATGTGCTGCAGGGTCGTCTTGGTGAGGTCATTTTCATCGGCAATCGCTTTCAACATGCGACTGGCATCGACGGTACGGAACTCCCTCATGCGAATCGATCCGACACGGTTCGAAATGTGATTGGTCCAGATTTCCCCATAACCCTTCTTTGTCGAAGCACGCAACTCTTCGACGTACGGCAGATACACTTTCTCGACGAACTCGGAGAGCGTCATGTTGGTTTCCGGCGTGAAGCGGCCGGCGTTGATCCGCAGCATGAACTCCGTCTTCAGGTGTAGGATGTCGGCTTCTCTCGGATAGTCCTTAAGCGAACCCAGCATCTTCACCTTGTTCTTGAGTTTGGTCGATCCGTTCTCCTGCCGCACCGGAACGCGATACGCCACGTACCAAGCTCCATGGTGCGCATACAAACCGCCATTTTGATAACGAACGAGTTTGGTCATTTTTTCTCCTTAATGACCCTGCCCGTTCGCGCTGACCAACTGGCGATCCAGCCAATCGCGAAGTTCGGAACTTCCCCAAGGAAAACGTACGTAACGTCCAAGCCGCAGATGCGGGATCGGATCGGTTGTGCGTTTCGCGTTGGTTCGCGAACGTACCCAGGTTTCAGGTACGTTGAGCCTTTTCGCCAGCTCGGTCGAGTCTATCACTTCTACGTCAGCTTGATTCATGGCCGGTCTCTCAAGAAAAACAATCGAAGAAAATCAACGCTGATGACGCGTTGGTGAAATCGTATTGGACGGTGCAGCCTCGACCGCAGAATGCGACGCACTATCGCCCGAAACCTGGGGGACGTGTCGATCGCCGTCTCGGGACATCATTGAGAGTTGGGCTTTGATCACCGTAAGTCGTGCGTAGTAGAACGGATCCGCTTTGTCTTCGGCGCGGTAGTCGGCGATGCGGCGAACGACATCCTCCGAGTTGTCACCCCGGGCGAGGGCCCTTCTTGCATACGCCCAGTCAGCTTCAGACTGACTCCGGTGTCCGGGCGGTAGCTTCCTTCCCGCAGAATGAGAGTCGCCCAGATGTCGCGGCGACTCGGGTGAGTCTTCCTGGACGTGGAAATCCTGGGAGTGGTAGATATGGTCGGTTTCGTGATGCACGCGCACGACGAAGGCCTCGTTGTATTTCCTATTTCTGAATCCGGGTAAACGAAGGAGTCGGGAAATATCAGTGGCAGCCGGATCGCCGCCATACTGCGAAGCCAGAGCACGCAACAGCGATTCCGCCTCACTTGTGTCGAAGCCCTCGACACGCCAAACGACTTGGTGTTTTCCGGGCGAAGTATCGAGAACGAAGTTCGGTGGTGGCACGTCGCCGGAAGTACGGATGGCCTGAAGCGAGGCACCCGCTTGCTCGTCGAGGTCGAGATAAGTGTGGCGTATCTCGCGGATTTGTTCTTTGGTCCGGTTTCGCGACCCTTCTCTTACTGGATTCATTCCGATAAAGATGTCGGCTCCAGACTGGTTCTGTTCCTGAAGCCAGGACTGAAACGGAGCACTCGCGATTCCTTCGGCAGGAAGAATTCGTTGGATCGTTTGGTGCCGCGTGCGATTCCTGACAAGCACCGCGACTTGGTCGCTTGGCTTGTGAAGAGCGAACACGTATTCGGGCGCCGTCAGTAATCTTGGCGTGAATGAAGAAATAGAGCTCATGGGTGTTCCTTGGGAGCGACGTAGATGGAGCAGAAATCGAAAAGATCGGAGTCCGGGTCGTAACTGTTGATTTCGAGGACTTCGGAGATGAACCGACGGCCGGGCCTTCGTTCAATGTGGATGACAACGTTGAGGGAATCGGCGATATTCGTCTTGATCGAACGGTAAGGAAGCTCGATGCCACTCTGTAAGACACAGCTCGTGAACCGAGCCAGCCCCTGTTTCGCGGAACTTGCATGAATCGTGCTCAGTGTACCGGCGTGGCCCGTATTCAAAAGTTGAAGTAGGTCGAACGCCTCACTTCCTCTGATTTCTCCCAACAAAATACGATCGGGCCGGTGCCGCAGCGATGCTTTAAGAAGGTCGCGAATGGAGACTGCGGGTACCCCGTTCTGCTCACGGCGGGCTTCGAAGCGAACGAGATTCGATTGGGCAAGTTGTATCTCCGCGGTGTCTTCGATCAGCAGGATGCGTTCATCGGGTGGAATGAACTTTCCAAGTGCGTTCAAAAGGGTCGTCTTGCCTGTGCCGGTACCACCGCATATCAATAGATTGCTCCGCTGCAGAATGTAGTCTTCAAGGCGATTCGCGAGTGCGTGAGTGAGGGTGCCAGTTGCGATGAGATCCGCGATTTCAAAGTGCCGGACGTTGAACTTACGAATGGTCAGGGTGACGCCGCTTAGGCTGCAGGGAGGAATTACCGCCGCCACTCGGCTCCCGTCCGGCAATCTTGAATCGAGGATGGGCTTCGCTTCGGAGATGTCATCGCCCAAGCGGCGGGCGATGTTTTTGACCGCGACGAGCAGAGAACGCTCGCCGAGCGAGACGCCGCGAACCTGCTCGATGAAACCCGCCTTTTCGACGAACACCTGATCCGGTCCGTTGACCATGACTTCGCTGATGGAATCGTCGAGGATGAGATGTTCGATGGGCTTGAGGAACGGAAGAATGGTTTCAAAACCTGGCATCAGAGTTCTCCTGCGGCAAGTTGCTCGAAATAGGATTTGTTGGGGTCGTTGTAATAAGGCTTTAAGTAACAAAACGTCGGCGGAATCGGATTGAGCCCGTCGTAGGCAATCGTGACGGACTGAGCGTTTCGTAGTTCCGTGAACGTCTTCATGTCGAAGCGGAAGTCGGTCTGTGTGTTGTAGCTCTTGGAAGCGGTGATGTTCGCCCGATGCGAAACTGCTTTCCCAGTGAGCAGGCTGACGCTCGCGTCGTGACCGCTTTCCGACAGGTTGTAGCTGACTTTCAGACGGTCTTCACGACCGCAGAGTTCGCTGGCTGTCTTCGCGGAGAAGTCGTCCGAGAGGCAAAGAAAGATTTTTGTCCGAAAGGTCTGGAGTAGCGTTCTCCAACTGTCACCGGGAAGCGCGGAGCGCAGCGAACTGATGCTCTGCGTCGCGACGATGGGAATGCACTTGGCTTGCCGGGAGAGGCTGAAGAACTTCTCGTCGCCGGTCGGGTCACTTTCTCCGACGGTAGCGAAGTGCTGGTATTCGTCGCAGAGAAACAGAACCTGGCGAAAATTCCGCTCTTTTTCCGCTTCGATTTGCGGGATGCGGTTCAGCACTGCGCGTTCGAAATCGAGCTTCATCATGACGCCGATGGCCTTGGCCAGTCCGGCATTCATACCGACGGGGAAATTCAGTGAGCAAACCGCTCCTTGTTCCAAGAGCCAAGAGAATGAAGGCAATGGCTTTCCGTACTGGCCTTTGGCGTTGAGTCTTGGGTCGTAGCACTCCTTCTTCGGGCAAAAGACCCGTTTCACTTTCGGATTGTCGTCAAAGAGCGAGAGGAACACGGAAATGCCTTCGACGATGGAAGTTCGGAGCTTCGGCTCGATCCGTTTCCAGTCTTCGCGAAACCAGCGCTGGACTGCGTAGAGCTGTTCGAGCCTGTCCGGTTCTGCAAATGCCGGGTCGAGGATGGTGATTGGTTCTGCCTTGATCCCTCTCGTCTGAAGTTCCGTCCAGAGTTCTTTCGAAGCTTCCGCGAGATAGCGTTCCTTTCCCGGGTCGTGTTTGAAACCAAGGCCGGCGAGTTCAACCGGGTGCGTGGCAAACACTTCGGGAGTTACCGCCGCGAAATAACGCCCCATGATGATCTCTTCGGCTTCGCGAATGCGTTGTTCCAGCAATGGAGGTGAAATGGCGCACTCGTAGACATTGAATAGGGTGACGTAGTCGTAGGCGATTTTGTGCAGAAGGATGATGAATTTGACGAGATTGGTGTAGGCCTGCTGCCAGAATGGTTCCTTACCCCGTCCGAACAGATTGTTTAATAAGGATGCGATATTGAAGGCGAGAGCGTAGGCATCGAGGTCGTTGTGCAGGGGATTGTAGCGGTACTCGGAATCGAGGCTGATCTCGATGAAATCCTCTCCTCGTTCGTGACGGTCGAGAATCTCCTTCACCTTGCGGCAAAAATCGCCTTTCACCTCCAGGACTAACGCGCCGATCCTGCGTTCTTTGTCCTTTGCCTTGAACGCCAGAATCTGTTCCGCAAACGGATACATGGCTGTCGCGGTCTTGCCCGAACCGACCGCTCCAAGAATGACGGTTCCGGTGAACAATCCGCGCTCAGGAATGGTCAGCCAGTGAGGAGTCGGGCTGGGGCCCGGCTTGCGGGGATCGTGAACTTCGCCCACCACCAGGAAAAGTTCCTCGCGCTTCTTCGGATCGGGATACAGCGGAGGGTGGCCTGGCGAGACCCGCTGCCGATATCTTAGGGTCGCGACATAGAGCGCTGAAAGCATCGCGAGATAGAGAAGGTAAGGTGTGGTGAAAAGGCACACGTTGTAGAGCCACTGGAAGCTTACGAAGGCGTTTGGCGCGCGCAGTGAAATCAAATGAAGAAAGAACGACTCTTCCGGGAGCGGGCGCGCATAGAAAAGAAGCGCACCCGTTCCCAGCGCCAGCAGGCTGGCGAGGAAGTGCCGCGACGCAAGGACTCGCTGCATCATGATTTCGTCGCAGCCTCCGGTCCACGCCGGCCAGCGCCGTTGTCCGCGCTCTTCTTCTGCTCTCTCCATTTGTGGTAGTCCTGGTCCCGCCAGAGAGTTTTCTTGATGGCGGAATTCAGAACGTGGTCGGCGCTGCTTTCGATGAACTGCGCGTAGTCGTCCAGAAGGAGACTGACGGGCTCCTCCAAACGAAATTCGCGGGTAAGAATTGGGGGGGCCTTCTTGATGATGGACATGGTGCTTCCTCCTTTATGCTTCGACTTCCGAAACTCTCTGTGCCCGGCGGAAAAAATCCAAGGCAGCGAAAACGATGCCTAGGGCGGGAGCGACTCCCAAAACTTTTTGGGCGGCTGAAAGCCCGAAAAGTGGGGTCGCTCCCGCCCGATTTGGAATTTTTTCCGCCGGGCACTTTTCCTTTCTGCCTACGCCTTCTCCTTGATTCTTCAAGACATGCCTGTGCCACAAGGTGAAGGACCCGAAGCAGGGCCGAGTGCAGGCTGTAATTCCTACCTTCTTCACCGTTGCTCCTCCTCCACTTCACCGGCGACAGCGAAGGGTTTGAGAATTCGCGCTTCAAAATGGGTTATGTGGGGCAGGTGGTGGCCGCGGAATGTCGCTCGGATCTGAGATTCAGGAAGACGGTCCGCTTTCCATGAACGATAGAAGTGTTCGAATCGTTCCCCGGCAAACCGCTCCTTTGACATATTCCGAAAGACCAGGTCGGCTTCGCTGAGCGAGCCGTACTGGTGCAGGTCCCAAGCTTTGCGGATGGCGAAGTAGCGGAGCAGATCGTCCGCAGGATTCGACTCGAGCGGAACGGTCACCAGCGCATGGAACAGCTCGCGCGCCTTCGCGAAATATGCATCGATTCGAGACAGGTAAAGAAAGCGAAACTCTCGTAGTTCACGAAACAATGGTGAGTACGCGTGCAGGTGGTGAACAAAAGCGGCGAGGTTGGCTTCGCTGCCTTGAATGAAGGAAAACGTAACGATGTTCGATCGAGAATCCGCTTCCGAAAAGAACATCGGAAAGCGGTCCACGAAATACCGAACTGTGGGTTGAATGGTGCGGCGTCCAAGGTAGGTTTTTGACGGGAGATGCCTCGCCTCGATTTGCAGGTGGCGGCAGAAAAAGGCGACTTTGTCGCCCTCCGTCTCGAGGTAGGAAAGGGAGGGATTCGCGAGCACGAAATCGAGGATGGCGATTCGTGTCTGAATGTATTCGAGTTCATGCCGGCGGCGGTTGCGCAGGTTTTCGCGGCCGAGCTGCCGATAGAGCTTCCGGGCGAAGAGGTGATAGACAGCTCGGTGCCTCGGCATCGAGCTCGTTCGCGCGTGTTTGGAAGATTGGAGTTTGTTCCAGAACAGCGTGGTGCGCTTGCCCCACTGCACGCCGGCGAAGGCGAGAAACTGCCGCGCGACGAAGTAACCGGAATGCGTCGCTACGAGGTAGAGAAACCGAGCCTCTTCCTCGGTGTATCCGAAGGCCTGCAAGGCCGAGAGGTATACACCGTCGATATTCATAATGCGAAAATCCGTGCAGTGAGTTCGGACTCGTCGAAAATGCGTCGTAGTTTCGAGGCGTCTTCGCGAGGGGCATAGATCGAAAACCCGGCCTTCGCTTTTTGCGCCAACGCGCGCGGCCGATAGTTCCGTGTGGCTAGTTCCAAATCGACGTGTCTGTATTCGTGATCTGCCGTTTCGTATTCGAGGCGAAGATCGGGAACCTGCACCTTGTCATTGACGAGAACGAGTCCTTGCCGTTCAGCCACGCGTTCGCGCGCTTCGCGGGTTTGACCCTGATCGCCGAGCTGAGCCAGTGCGCGGTGCAGATTCCGCTTCAATTCATAGTCGAGCGCAACGCGGAGCGGCCTTCCTCCCGCACTCTCGATCCGTGCGGATTCCCTCTGGTAGAGGCGATATAGCGCTGCGTCATGGCTGGCTTCGCGCGGCTTCACGAGGCCGTGATAGATCGCCTGCCCCTCGGGCATGCGGCCCGATTGGATGAGGAGACGTTTAGCTTTCTTGGTGAGAACAAGGAGGCTTTCCTGTTCCCAGCTACCCGTCCCAGTGGACCTGACGGCGACAAATCCCTGCTGCACCAGATGACGAACGTCACGGTTTAATCGTTTGGCATCGCCGGCGTAGCCAAACTGAGCCAGGTCTTTCGAATTGATGACTCTAAATTTGCCGATTTCGACGAGCGTGGTGAACTCGGACTCACGGAGGAGGTAGGCCCGATCCCTCAGATAGTAGGCGCGGACGGAGTCGCCTATTTCTGGTCTCGCGTGGTCGTCTCTCGGCGCGACAGTCTGGTTGTCGCTGTTGGGGTCACGATCACTGTCGCGGTGTACGGGAACCGCAGCGCGTTCTGCACGGACGTCAATCTCCGGTTCGTTCGGAAATGCATCCCGGGACATATCAGAAAGGCTCCTCGTTTTGAGACGGTGCGGGCATCTCGACCTGTCCGACATGGAACTGTCTGTCGAGATGGGAAAGTTTGCGGCCCGTGTTCTTCAGAAGAAACTTTCGCTGCAGCAGGAGGACAGCGCCGAATACGTTGAAAAACAAGACGGCGATCGATGCACAAATCCAATCTCCGTAGGCGTGGAGCAGGACCCCTTTATACGCCGCCATGAACTTCAGCTCGCCCATGAGCCAGAAGCCGTAGGCAAGAAGGAAGGCGATGGTGATGAGGAGTGCGTTCGCAATCATCTGTTCCTACAAATCTCCGGGGTCTAGAAAATTCAGTTCCGAAGGAGGAGCGGGCGGAAGTCCGCAGCAGCCGAGGCTCTCCTGACGCGTGCCGTTTGTTCGGAGGGCGAAGAATGGTGGGACGGGCTGTGACGAGTGCGAGGAGGATGGCCAGTGAGTAAAGAAAGAGGTGGCGCGCGGAGGTTGGGCCGAGGCTGCCAGGCGGACGCCCGCGACTCCTTTCTCTGCGTGCCGCAAAGAGTTCATTTGAATGCCTGATCTTCGCGGAAGTAGGAGATCGTCAGCCCCAGCGGATTGATGGGGATCAATTCATTCGGAACCCGCGATTGGAAGATAAAAACGAAGTTCGCGGTGTACAGGTCGCGCTTCAGCTCGCTGTGGTCCGCGGGCGAGTAATAAACCATGTAGAAATCGACGCGGGCGCGATAGGGAGGAGTCTGGAGTTCTTCGAGCGAAACCTTCTTCACATCGATATCGATTTCGGAGGATGACGTGTTTGTGAGGAACTTCCGGATGATGTCGTCTTTGCGGTAGGTGTCGAGGATGCCGTTCGCGAGTTTTCCGTCGAGAAAATAGAGCGACTTCGCGAAGTCGTCCTGAATGGTGTAGCGGTTACGGCGGTAGTAGAGCTTGGTGAACTGCGAGAGGAAGTATTTTGCTTCGGCATCCTGCGGCTTGTACTCGAAGTTGTGATAGTTGATGGCTTCGGCACGGCCGAGGTCGTCGATGCGGATCACAAGAGGTCGAAAGTTCTCAAACGTGCGAATCGTTCGAAGATCGATCAGCGCCAGCGCCACGCAGACGAGCGAGAGGAGCGCGAGGGCAATCTTGAGATAGGTGTTGGTCACCATCGGGTCACCGTAGGATTCGAGATACAAACGCTTGGCGTCGTAGAACGAGGCATCGCGATCCATCAGAGCTCCCTCGCCACGGCGGCCGCCGCAGCCGCCGGCGCTTCAAGGATTCCGGCAGAGCTTCCGCCAGCGGTGCCGCTGAAGATGTGATTCGTCAGAGCGGGCACTTTAAGGAGGACGTAAATCGAAGCGACGAACGTGATGAGAAGGACCGGAAACCAGCCGATGAGTTGGAGGCTGGAGATGTTGCCGGTGCCCTGAAGTGTGAGCACACCAATAATAAGGTTGCCGATGATGTAGACGACCGCGGCGGCTATGACTTCATAGAACGCGTATTGAAGGAAACAGCGGAGCCAGCCCCAGAAGAGCCATTCAAGCTTAGGCACAATAAAAAAGGGTACAAAGATGGGGCCGACGAGCACGCAAACGGCGGTCGCGATGAATCCATACGCGATAACGACAATGGAGATCGCCTGAGCGGCGGCAAGCAGGATGATGACGATGATATAGATGGCCATGCCCAGGAAGTCGGTGACGCCGGGTGCGTCGATGCGGGCCTCAAAGTCGCCGATGCGGTCCACGATGGTTTGCAACTCGGTTTGATTGATCTTGTTGGCGAGGAACTGTGCTTCGTCGGTGATCAGGTTGTGGAAGCTGACACCGATTCCGGGGATCGGCGTGCTGTAGTAATTCACCATCGCGAACCCGAAAGCGATGGTGAGCAGGAGGCCGGCGAAGTTGTCGAACTGAAAGGTGTACTTCCCGCTCGCGGCGGAAAGGGCGGACTTGATGCCGTACCAGGCGATGAGAATCGTGGCGAACATTCGGAAGAGGTTCTGGCCCATGGCATCGAAGAAGCCGAGGTTCTGCGTCAGGAGATCGTTGATCGCCTGATACATGAACTGCAGGAAATCGGTCTGCATGGTCTCGGCTCCTTCGTGTCCCCGATAGGAAAAACAGCTCACGGCATACGGAAGTTCTGCAAAGAGTTGGTCAATGAGCCGGTGACTTGGGTCAGATTCGCGCTTAGGCTTGTCTGCCGGCTGATTTCAGCATTGATTGCGTTCGTGGTCATTTCGCGTTGCTGCTTCGCGCCGATGGTCTGTTGTTCCAAGAGCGAAGCGAGGAGCTTGTTTGTGTCCTGAATCGAGCGAAGTGTGAGAACGTTGGTCGCGTTGATTTTGTTCAGGACGGCCACTTCGGAGTTGAGGCTGGAGTCGTCGGAGAGTGAATCCTGCTCCAGGTTGCTCATGCGGGTTTCGAGAGCCGCGGCGTTGCCGCGGATCGCTCCGATGGTGGAGAGGGCATTCATGTTCGCGCCGTCGGCAAGCTCGACGGACGCGTATTGCGACTTGATGCGGGCCTGCTCGAAATCAGGCATGTTGGAGAGAGCGGCCGGGTTGAACTGACTGAGCTGTGTGGTGGCTCGCAAATAGCCGTTTACTGTGTTGAGGTCAGCGTTCACCCCTGTCAGCCAGCCCGATGTGTTGCCGTAGGTGTTTGTGGCGGTGACCTTGCGCCAGTTCGAGAATTGCGCGCGATATCGCGCGGGCATATTTTTGAGGTTGCGCGACATCTGGAGCGCCAGATTGTAGGCGGTGACGATCTGGGTGTACGTCCTTTGCAGTTGGAGCAGGTGTTGCTGCAACTGCTGGTAGCGCAGCACAGCGTTGCTGTAGTTCGTTGGGTCGTAGACGATCCCGCTACCGAACTGAGCAGACACAGTGCCAACGCAGAGAACGGTCACAAGCAATACGGCGAAGAGTTTCTTTCTCACGGACTTCTTCCTTTCTTTCCTCAGAGATTTGAAGGCATGGTGTGGTTCGTGTAGTCGGGGAGCGCGAGGTCGCCCGACAGATAGACTTTGACCCGGTGCCCCTCGCGGATCGTGATGGTCGGAAGAACGTTCAGGAATTTGTCGAGGATCTGCGCTGAGGATTGCGCGGTGCTTTGCGCGAAACCCTGACGCATGAGGTCGCCACCGGAAGCGGTGAGCGCACCAGACGTTCCAGCTTCGGCCACAGCACCGATCGCGCCGAGGGCGAGCGATGTGCCGAAGATGCGGAGGTAGTGGTTGTTGACCTGGTCGCGGAGACCGGCGTCACCAATTTGATTGAGTCCCTGGAAGCGGTCGAGGCTCCCCGAAAATCCATCAGGCATGACGAGACGGTGGAAGATAACGGCGAGACGGGTCTGGCCGAAGGCTTCGACCTTGCGGGTTTCGCCGAGCAGCTTCGTTCCGGACGGAATCAAGAGGTGCTGGCGGTCGTGAGAAAAAACGTCGTTGGTCAGCAAGCATTCGACGGGCCCAGTAAATTGCCCATCGAGCCGGTTGATGAGGGCGGTTTCGAGTACGGTTCCTTCGAATAGAACGTAGGTTTTTCCCGTCGCGGCCGCAGATACCGCAGGCGGCGCGATCGGATGTGATTCCTCCTTTCGGCCTTCTTCGGCGGAAGGCTTGGGCGGCTGCGCAGAGGGAAGCGAAGGACTCGGAAGCTGCAAGGGCTTGAGCAACTCCGCGAGTTGGGTCGCATTGAGGTCCGCCGTAGACTGAGCGACAGGCGCGTTTTCTTCGTGCGCCACACTTGCTTTGCGGTAGGACAAAGCAACGTTTGAGGCGAAAAGGGAGAGGTAGTCTCGCTTCTTGCGCTCCGCTTGAATGGCATCTTCGGGTTTCTCGGGTGGGTTGCCGTATGTTTGCGGTTGCCCGGGCTGTGTCTGTCCGACTGAATCAACCCGCGGCAACGTCCGTACCTGCTGGGCAAGCGCGTTCTGCGCGACGGCTTGCTCGCGCTGCAAATCCTCAATACGCTTCTGCATCTCGATGATCTTTGCCTCGTTTACTTCGAGAGGCGGCAGCACGGCGGGCGCAGGCGGAGCGCCCTTCGCCGGTACGGGCGGCTTCTTCCCTCCCGTAAGCCACATGATGAGCACCATGAGCACGGCGAGACCGACGAGCAGCCAGGACTGGACGTTCTTCGGCAGAAGTCCGGCCGGCTTTGGAGCTTTGTCCTGAATGGTGGGAGCGGTTGTCATGAGCGTTCCCTCCTATTTCTCGGCGGTCTGACGGACGAAGGTGAGCTTCTTTTTGCCCAGCGCGAGATAACCGCTGTCGACGATTTTGGGAATGATGTAGACGCCGTTTTCGAGCTGAAAGGAAACGAGATTGGGCTTGCCGTCCTTGATTTCGTAGAAGACAGGCTTTTCGCGAGCGGCACAACGGATATAGGTAAAGGTGTCGTCGTGGTAGATCGTGGAAACGAGAAACGGCTCGCGAGTAGCTTTCTGGTCGAGCGAATAGTCGAAGCGGAGCTTCGTCGCATAAGCGGAACGAAACTGATTGATTTCCTCGGTCACGCGCGACTGGCTCGCACGAATCTGTTCCGCGGTTTGCTGCCGGAGATCGGCGAGTTCCTTCTTGTAAGCGTCGGCATCCGAAGCATGGACATAACCACGAAGAACGGTACCTAGGGACGATCCTTCCTTCGGCTCGATGAAGAGCTTCAGGTCGGGCGGCGTGTTCGCGTCGCTGCTCGTTTCGGTGAGAAGGAACGAATAGACATGGCCGCTTGCGGTGATGAGATTGAGGTTGCTCCGAATGCCCGCCTGGGCCGGATGCACGTAGCACAGGTTATGAGAGCCATTGATGATCCAAAATTCGCGGTCGCCGGTGGTGAAGTCGAGAATCTCTTCGTCGTCGGGGAGAACGATCAGCGTTGAGAAACGGACCTTCGCGTGAACGGGAACGATGTCTTCCTTTCCGTATTTCACGACACGCGCACCGGTTTCCCCGGCACTGGCAATGCCGGCGATGAACAAGAGCGCTATAGCGAGAATCGAGACACGAAGACGAGATTTTGAATCGGCACGGAACCTCATTGGAGTTCTCCTTGAAGGAATTTGTTACGAATCTCTGTCGGCAAACCAGGCGGCGAGCGACTGCGCGAGCAGGACGCCTCCGGTCAACAGCGCCGCAAACACCAGCGCGAGCACAAACGGGCTCGTTCCGTAGCTGTGCGCCGCTTCAGTCAGAGTCGGAATCACGGCAGACCTCCGGCCAACACTTCGAGCCCCTTGTCAAAACCGTAGGTATCGAAGGCTTCTTGCCGCTTGCGGTTGTCGTACGGATCGTTGGTGTAGAGCCAATAGCTGCGACGATCGACATGGAGATTGGCGACCTTGGCGAGCTCGGGGGTTTTGATCAGGAATTGCTGCTTTGGCAGAAGGCCGGCGATGAGAGAGATTTCGGTTTCGTTGAGATGGAATTGGCGGCGGTACAGCTCCTGGTCCATGTCGGGATTGGCGAGGAAAATTTTCGTCGCGCAGCTTTCGAGGATTACGTCAAGAAGTTCCGAGCGTTTCAGTTCGTCGAGTGATTGCGTGGAGAGGATCATGGCGGCGTTGTGCTTGCGCCAGGTCTTCAGCGCTTCGGTGACGTACTGCCGGATGATCGGATTTTTGAGAAACACCCAGGCTTCGTCGATGAAGAATGATTTGAAGGTCGAAGAGATCTCGCGATTCGCGATGACTTCGTTCGCTCGGTGCAGAATGTAGAAGAGGAGAGGCTCCAGCAGTTCCGGGTAACGGCTCATCTGCTGAAAGTCGAAGCACTGAAAACGGGAAAACGAGACGGTGTCTTCAGGATTGTCGAAGAGAAATCCGAACTGTCCGCCGCGCAGCCACTTGGCGAGCGCATAGGCTAGTGGCCGAGGCAGTGTGTTGGCAAGGATATCGAGGGTGCGCAACGCGGGGTCGAGGGAATATAGGTTTTCAATCTGCTCGTAGAGTTCCCTCTCGGTTGGGGGATCGAGGGTTCCGAAGCTCCACCCGAGCAGCACCTTCACAAACAAGGCCAGGAAATCGAGGTTCGGCTTGGTCGGCGGAAGGCAAAAGGGATTGATCGAGAAGTCGGCGGATTCCGTGCCTACACGGAGGTAGGTTCCTCCAAAGAGGCGCGTCAGACTCTCGAAACTGCCGCCCAAGTCGAAGACGAACGTAAAGGGGTCGTATTTCTGAAGATTGGTGATGAGGAAGTTCAGCAGGAACGACTTTCCGCTCCCCGTTCTGCCGAGGATCATCGTGTGTGCCACATCGCGATAGTGCAGATTCAGGAAGTAGGGCGTGCCGTGATTGGTTTCGAGAACGGCTAGATACTCCGACCGTAAGTGTTGGTTACGGGTGTCGCCCTGATGCAACGTGAAGAGGAATGATAGGTCGGCGTAGTTGGTGTTCAACAGGTAGAGATAGCGGAGATTGAAGGCGTAGTTCCCGGGCACTGCGGCGAGGAACGCGTTCAAAAGGTTGTAGCGTTCTTCATAGAGCTGAGCGTCGTGGACGCTGAAGACTTTGTAAAACTCGGCCGCGGACTTTTCGAGCGAAGCGAGGTCGCGGTCGTAGAGAACGACGGTCAGCGAGAACTGCCCGAAATAGTTTCCGTGCAGCTCGATTTCCTCGATGCCCTTTCCGAGGTCGCGGACCTGGGACTCTTTCGAATCGTCGAGCAACGTGTCGCGCGGCGCCGAGTCGTTCAAACTGACCTGGCTAAAGAACGAGCGCTTCGTGTTGTGAAAATGTCGCCGCTTGGCTTGAATCGTGCGCCGCGTTTTGCCGGGCTCCTCTTTCTTCCATTCGGTCACGACGTGGTAGTTCGCGCGGACATCCAGCAAACCCTTCAGCAAGAGCGGAAAGGTGTGCGCCGCAGGTTCCTTGAGGGTAAGGACTTTGACGTAGAAGTCGTCGACGCGAAGGTGCGTGCGGTGACATTCGAGATGGGACTCCGCGAGGTAGAAGTCGAGGAACGTGTCGTGTTTGCGCTTGGCCTGCCTGAGTTTTAAGGGATCGAAGTTAAGGGTTCGCTTCAGAACCCGGAAGGCCTCGTCTTTTCCGAGAATCCGAATCGACAGGAAGTCACTGACCTGCGTCCGAAAACTCTCAACCTTCTGCCGCAACGCCGTTTCGGCATCTGCGATTTCGCGGCTGTTGAGATGTACGGCGGCTTTCGAGGAAAAGCGCGAGCGTAGCTCGGCGAGAGAAGTGCGAGGGTTCGCTGGGAACTCAAGGAGCGACGCCGTCAGTCCGCGGCGAGCAGCCATCGCGGGGCACAAGACAACGAAGAAGATCGAAAGAGAAAACAGCGATTCCGCCTTTTCCGCGAAGTGCGCGACCCGATTGCGAATGGCGGAATCCACGATGGGCTTTCCGCAAAAAGAGTGAGGAATCGCCTCTTGATTCCGTTTGAAAAGGAGCTGGTACAGACGATAGTTCTCGTCGAACAGGCGCAAGGCCGATTCGAGCCGCTTGGTGAGTCCGTCGATGGAGGCCTGGTCGAGGCACTCGTAATCGACACCTTTCACCTCCAGGACGACGCCAAGGTCGGCTGTCTTCGTTAGAAACATGTCAGCGCTGGCAAAGCCAAAGAGATTGACCATGGCGTTGAGCGAACCGGCTTCGTCATAGTTTCGAAACAACCGCGGGAGGTTCAGCATGAAGATTCCCCGATGACCGCGACCGGGGCGAACTTCGCGGGGTCGTATTGACGACGGAGTTTCGCGGCAAGAAAGAGGAGCTTGAGAATCTGGGGATCGGTGGCCGTTGCCCACCGCGCGAAAAGGAACAGCAGAAAGAACATCAAGATTCCGCCCAGCAGGCTGCCGAGGAGGTTGAAGGTGGCAGCACCGAGGCACATCGCGAAGAAGAAGAGCTTCCGCTCTGCTCCGAGGATGGTCAGCGGCCGCGAGAGCGATCGCTGGACCGGATTGATGCGTCGTTGGCTGAGCATGATAGGACTCCGATACGAACGCCGACAGTCACTAACCGGGGAAGAGCCAAGCGAGAAAGTTCACGGCGGCGATGGCCATGCCAACGCCGAAGAGAACACCCGCAAGAACACGCTTCGAGCCGCCTTCGCCGAAGGCAAAGGTGAGGCCGGACACCACGATGGCGACGAGCGAAAGGCCTCGGGCGATCGTGCTCGTGAACGCCTGCTGCAGAACGTTGACGGCGTTTTCCCAGGGAGAATTCGCTTGCGCGAAAACGGGGGCCGCGAGGACCAAACCAAGCAGGAAGGTCCACGTCACCCGCGCAGTCAGCGCGGCGCAGCGAAAAACGGACAAGAAAGTCTTCATAGCATTTCTCCACTTCGAGATGCGCCCAGTGCAGCAAGAAAAGGCGCAGAGAGACGGTGAGTCGCCGGTTTCGCGTGAGAGCGAGGCAGCAACTACCAGAAAAACCCTCCTATCAAAACTAATCAGCGAACAAATCCGAGAATGTGTCGCGCGGTAGAGCGACCTCAGCAGTTAATGGGTGCCGTTGTGATTCGCGAGCCTGTGGAGCTTCGCCAGGAGTCGCTTAACGCGCTGGCGGACGGCATTCGCCGAGATTCCGTTTGCCTGGCCAAGCTCGTCGCCGCTGTTACCGTCCAGCTTGAACTCGATCAGTAAATCGAGGTCCTCGCTGTCGAGGAGTCCGTTGGCGATGTTGCGGCTCAGAAAGTGCCGAAGCGTTGCGAGTCGTTCGAAGGGCTCGTCGTTCAAGACCGCCGCGCATATCTCTGCGGCCGCATCCTCGCTGTGAGCGCGAAAGATTTGGCGACTAGCCCAGCGAAACGTTTGGCGTTTCACCGCGCGGGAGATGGAATAGGCGATGTAGGAGGTGCGCGACTGAAACTCGCGCGACCGCAGAAACTGCAAGAGTTCCTTCACGGCTTGTTGTCCGACATCATCGCGAGGCAGGGCGGAGTTTCGCAGCACAATCTGAGTTGTGACGGCATGCATCATCGGGAGAAACGCCAGGACGAGACAGATCGTCACGAAGGATTCGTCCACTTCCGCCGCGTCGCGCAGCTGGCGGAAGGCGGCGTCGGAGTGCGCGTCTGCGTGGCCTTTGCGCAGGCCTGCTACGAGTTGGTTTGCTGTCGTGTATTTCGACAATTCGGAAGCGCCGGGGAACAGGGCTCCATAGCGTTCCGGACGATGCGCCGCGATGTCTCGCAGCATGGCGGCTTCGAGCTTGCACAGTGCACAGCGGCACGGTCGCGACGGTGTCATACCCGCACTTCCTTCTCGCTGGACAATCCTTCATGCGATTTCCGGAGAGCGGGGACGACCTCCTGCTAGCGACTGGTATGTCGAATCCCAAGCGCAGCCGCAGGGACAGCGGGTCGCGCCAAAGTGAAAGACTCGCCCCGATATTTCGGGGGACCGCATCTTCAATAAGGGCCATGCGGGCGAGGCATTTTTTCGCTGGTCGGCTGGAAAGCAGGACAAACAAAAAGGCCCTCCGGCCAAAGCCGGAGGGCTTCAAAGAAGTTGCTTCAGAATGGCGCTTCTTCCGAAGCAGGCTCCGAAGTGGCCGCCGCAGCGGGGCTTTCCGCCTCGGCGCGGCTCAGGCGACGCACGGAATTCGCGCGCACGCTCCAGAAGATGGCGAACTTCGCCCCCTTCGCTTTCTTGGACTTGCCGTTCTCGCGCTCGTACTTCGAGCTGACGAGTTGTCCGTCAACAAGGACATGATCGCCCTTGTGGAGCGTGTCGGCGATGGACTCGCCGAGGCGGTTGAAGGCCACGACGCGGTGCCACTCGGTTTTGGACTGCCACTCGTCGTTCGAGTCTTTCCACGACTGCTGGGTAGCGACGGACAGCACGGTGAAATTCGCGCCGTTGCCGCGGACCTGCCGTTTCTCCGGGTCTTTTCCGAGGAAGCCGATGAGTTGAACGTGATTGAGGTAAGACATTTTTTTTGAATCTCCTTTTTCTTGCCCCATTTTCCTGGGGCACCCAGAAGCGAGGGCTTCTGCTTCCAAAGCGAGCGGCTGCTTTATGGGAGGGACCCACGGTGTCTCGGGAGGAACCGGGAAAGCAGAAGACGCGAAGCTGCCGGACGCAGGAATTAGCCCGAAGCCGTGCCCAAGAAAATGAGCGGCGGGAAAAAGGATGACGTACCCGAGTCAGTGACGTCGGCGAGAGAGCAGTGACGTCAAGAGCGGGCAACAGTTGGGCGAAATGTCGAACACTCCCTGAAAATCTGCATTCGCCGCGATGAGAGAGCGATATCAAGCGTACATGGGGCCGTTCCGCACAATAAACTTTGACCCGGGTCTGGTTTCGACTAAGATGAAGGTTATGCGCCGAGTTTCAGTTCTGATTGCGTTAGTGCTGCTCCTCGGCATCTACATTTCTGGCCCGTTCTTTGAGTCTGTAGACCATTGGGATAATTTCCCTCAAAGTGGAAACGATATCGTTTTGACCCTGGTTGTCGCTGTCACGGTCTTCGCTCTGTTTCTTTGTGGCACAAGGTGGTTAGTGCGTTTCATTTTTTCGAGGCCTAGTGCCGCGAACGAGGATGAAGTCCTTGCCAGTTTCCGAAATTGTTGCCCTCCGGTTTATTCCCTAAGCGCACTTTCACCACCTAAGCTCCTCGCTACTACTCTGCGAATCTAAACAATCGCTCCGCTTCGCCTGACGCGCTTCTCTATCTTTGTCCATTCCGATTGAATCCTGTTTACCGATTCGGGGATGAAATGACCGAATTCTTGAAACTTGTTGTCGCTACAATTCTCGCGATGCTGCTAATGGCTGGCTGCGCAACGCGCCACTACCAGGCCGCGCCCATCTCTCCGGCTGAAACGGCGGCGAACTTCCAGCTTCGGACACTGCAGAACTCAGGTCTGAAGGAGTACTTAGAAAAAAACCTGGGGAAAGAAAAGGGGACGTGGCCGCCCAATGCTTGGGACCTCAAAATGCTCACTTTGGCCGCATTCTATTTCAATTCAACACTGGAAGCCGAACGTGCCCGCTTGGAGGCTGCACAGGCAGCAGTCACCACGGCAGGCGCTCGTCCAAATCCAACTGTTGGCATTACGCCCGGCATACCCAGTCCCTACCTGTTTGGATTGAACTTGTTGTTCCCTATCCAAACGGCGGGAAAGCGCCGGTATCAAGCCGAACGTGCCAAGAATCTCGGCGAAGCAGCTCGTTTCGCTCTAGCCGACACTGCGTGGAAGATTCGCAACCAGGTTCGTGCTGCATTGCTCGATTTGCTCCTAGCTTCGCACCAGCTTGATCTCTTGCGATCCGAGGAGCAGATACGCTCGATTCAAGTGGATTTGTTGGAACAGAGGCTGGTAGTCGGAGAGATTTCCCGCCCTGAAGTTGATCGCGCACGTATTGAACTTTCGAACATACGGCTTGCGGTTCGCAATGCAGAGGGTGGAGCGGCGCGAGCCAAAGCAACACTTGCCGGAACAATTGGAATTCCTGTGTCTGGCTTGAGCGGTGCGGAGTTTTTCTGGCCGCGGTTCGAACACCCGCCTGCAGCCGAGTCGCTCTCGCCTATGCAAATCCAGAAAGAAGCAGTCCTCAACCGTCTCGACGTTCGGAGCGCTTTGGCAGACTATGCTGCGACTCAATCCGCCCTTCAGTTGGAAATCGCGCGGCAATACCCCGATGTCGAGATTGGGCCTGGTTACCAGTACGAGGAAAAGAATAGTTTCTTTACCGTGGGACTCTCCACCACGCTCCCCATTTTCAACCGCAACCAAGGCCCCATTGCGGAGGCGGAAGCTCGGCGCAAGGAATCCGAAGCTGCTTTCCTCGCCACTCAAGCCCAAGTGATCGCGCAAAGCGAAACAGCCTTGGCGCGCTATGACGCCGCGCTGAAGGAACTGGCAGAAGCCGATGAATCTCTCAACAAGATTCAAACAGTACAGGAACAGATGGCGCGACGTGCCGTAGGAATTGGCGAATCGGACAGACTCGAACTCAATGGAGTGTTGTTGCAAGGATCAGCCGCAGCCAAGGCGCGCTTGGATGCGCTGGGGCGCGCGCAGACCGCTCTTGGAGAACTCGAAAATGCCGTCCAGCGTCCGCTCGCACCGGGCGACCTCATGCCACCCATTCCTGATTCATCTTTGCTCAACAGGCAGAAACAAGGAGGAAAACAATGAATCGCCTGCTAAAGAGGATGTTTGCTATCGGAATCGCAATTCTAGGTGTCTCGTTCCTGGCTTGGGCCGTCCAAGAAGGACGCGAACGCTCGTCTCAAAAAGCTGAATCTGGGCAACCGGGTAATCCGCTCTCGCGGATCTCGACGCAAGATGGGCAGTTCGTCATCAGCTTGGATGCTTCCGCCGAGGCTCGAATGGAACTCAAATTCGCGGTGCTTCAGGTCACGACGCGCCAGCAAAATCTCCGAGGAAATGCGATGGTACTGTCCGCGCAAGAATTGACGGAACTCCGTAAGAATTACTTGGCCACGACAGCGGAGATGGAAAAGGCAAGATTTGCTCTGAGCTCGTCCAAACAGGAATACGAACGGCTCGATACCCTCAACCGGCAAGATCAAAACGTCTCGGCTAAAGCAGTCCAGGCCGCCGAAGCAACATGGCGCACTGATGAAGCTAACCTCAAGGTTGCGCAGGATGCTCTTGTCTTAAGTGGGATCGCGGCTCGACAGGGTTGGGGAGAAGTAATCGGACGATGGGTCGTCGATGGGTCCCCAAGCTTCGACCGTGTCCTAGGGCAAGAAGATGTTTTGCTCCAGGTTTCCCTGCCTCAGGTTTCAGGAGCCAATGCTCCCGGAACTGCCATCATCCAAACCTCTGACGGCAAGGTCGTGGCCGCAAACTTTCTGTCGGCCTTCCCAAAGGTTGACCCTCGTCTGCAAACTCCGAGCTTCCTTTACATCGCAGCGTTGCGACCGGCTTTTGTTCCCGGCATGACGTTGGCCGCTCTGTTGCCTTCAGGTCCGCCAGTGAGAGGAATCACCGTTCCCGGCAGGGCAACTGTCTGGTGGCAAGGAAAGGCGTGGGCGTATGTGCAAACTACGCCCGATAAATTCTTGCGGCGTGAAGTTCCGACCGAGATGCCGGTAGAAGAAGGATGGTTTGTCACCGGGGGATTCTCGCCCGGAGACAAGATCGTCATGACAGGAGCACAGCAACTCCTCTCAGAGGAGTTGCGATCACAAACTCACGTTGTCGGAGAAGAGGACGAAAAGGACTAGGATGCTGAGCGGAATCGTTCGTTTCTCTCTCCGGTTTCGGGGAATCGTGATCGCTCTCGCCGTGGCTTTGCTGGTCTACGGCTCCTACTCGCTTACGCGCGCGAACTACGATGTGTTTCCGAATTTCGCGCCCCCTCAAGTAGCGATACAAACCGAGGCACCCGGCCTCTCGCCGGAACAGGTAGAAACGCTGGTTACACAACCGATTGAGAACGCCATCAACGGTGTTTCCGGGATTGAATCGCTCCGTTCCACGTCTATTCAGGGACTGTCCGTTGTAATGGTTATCTTCCAGCCTGGAACAGAGGTCTACCGGGATCGTCAGGCGGCATCCGAACGGTTAGCCAGCCTCGCCGGGCACCTCCCTCAAAGCGTTAAGTCGCCCGTTATGACCCCGCTCATTTCCCCAACAGGTGACGTCCTCGTGATTGGACTCACTTCTGATAAAAAATCCTTGATGGACCTGAGAACAATCGCTGATTGGGTAGTGCGCCCGCGTCTCTTGGCTGTTCCCGGCGTGGCGAAAGTCACGACCTTCGGAGGCGAAGTCAAGCAGTTCCAAATTCAATTCAGGCCAGACACTCTGATTCAATACAGCCTCACGTTAGACGATGTTCTAACTGCCTCCCAACATGCCACAGGAATCTTCGGCGCAGGATTCATCGACACACCCAATCAACGGCTCGTCCTCCAAAGCGAAGGCCAGTCACTCACAGCAGCCCAACTTTCGCAAACAGTTGTCTTTCATCAAGGCGCATCAAACGTCCTCCTGAGCCAGGTTGCTCACGTGATAGAAGGTCCCGAACCTCTCATTGGAGCAGCTTCGATCAGAGGGAAACCGGGAGTGATTCTCGTTACATCAGCACAATACGGGGCGAACACCCTGCAAGTTACCGGTGCTGTGAAGGATGCACTTGAGGATCTGCGCGGAACGTTTCTGCCGGAAGGGGTCATTCTCGACGACTCTTTGTTTCAGCCTGCAAACTTCGTTCAAGCGTCGATTCACAACATCCGGTCCTCTCTTTTCATCGGAGCAATCCTGGTTGTCCTGGTCATCTTTCTTTTTCTCTTCAACTTCCGTACCGCTGCAATCTCGTGTACCGCGATCCCTCTTTCCTTGCTTGCCGCAATCTCAATCATGGAACGCTTGGGCCTCTCTCTCAACACCATGACCTTGGGCGGGCTTGCCATCGCCATTGGCGAGGTTGTGGATGATGCCGTGATCGATGTAGAGAACATCCTTCGCCGTCTGCGGGAGAACAGCCTAGCCCCAAACTCCAGACCTGCCATTGAAGTCGTCTTCAGTGCTTCGATTGAAGTCAGGAGCGCTGTGGTCTATGCGACCCTTGCTGTGGTCCTGATTTTCCTGCCCATCTTGTCGATTTCCGGCGTGGCCGGGCGGCTCTTTGCTCCTCTAGGCATCGCTTATGTCCTCTCGGTGCTTGCTTCTTTGCTGGTAGCTCTGACCGTAACACCCGCTCTCTCTCTCATCTTTTTGGGCGGCGGCAAAATCAAGGAGAGCGAGCCCCCGGTCGTTCACTGGCTTAAGCGGCGATATCGCTCCATTCTGCTTAGCGTGGAGAAGGCTCCGCGAATAGTGATCGGTGTTGTTGCGTTGTTCACCGTGGGCGGTGCTGCCCTTATTCCGCTCTTTCGTAGCAACTTCCTCCCGGAACTGCGCGAAGGACACTTCATCCTTCACATGTCGGCTGTCCCTGGAACGTCACTCGAAGAATCGCTGCGGGTTGGCGCGCAAGTCTCAAACAAGTTGATGAAAATTCCCTATGTCCGCTCTGTCTCACAGCGCGCCGGAAGGGCGGAAATCTCCGACGACACCTGGGGAACTCATTACAGCGAGCTAGATGTTGATTTGAAGCCTGGATTGAATGGTGAGGAGAATGAATTGGCGGAGCAAGCGATTCACAAGGCGCTTGCCCAATTCCCAGGCGTCACTTCCTCTCTGAAAACATTCCTAAGTGAGCGGATCGAGGAATCTGTCTCTGGCTATACCGCTGCCGTGGCGCTCAGAGTATACGGAACTGATCTCGATATGCTGGACCGTGAGGCGGCGGAAATAGCCCGCGTCCTCTCCACTGTGCCGGGAGCGCGTGAAGTGCAGGTGCAGTCTCCGCCGGGCACCCCTCAAGTTGCAGTGCAACTCCGACCGGCAGACCTCGTGCGCTGGGGATTTGAACCGGCCTCTGTCTTTGAGGCGGTCCACACGGCCTTCCAAGGAGAAAACGTAGGTCAAATCTTTCAGGGGAACCGCGTCTTTGATGTCACCGTTATCCTCGACCCGCATGATCGCACGAGCATGGCAGACGTAGGTAACTTACCCATGCGCAGCCCATCCGGTAACTACGTTCGTCTGAACCAGCTCGCGAATATCTATGAAACTGCGGGACGCTACAGCGTCCTGCACGCTGGGGCGAGAAGGGTGCAGACGGTTACCTTGAATGTTTCCGGGGGCGACCTGAATGCTTTTGTAGAAGCTGCGAGGAAGCAAATTTTATCAAAGGTGAAATTACCGACTGGAACGTACATGGAGTTTGCCGGCACTGCTGCTGCACAGGCGCAGTCGCGCCGCGACCTGCTTCTTTACTCGCTCCTGTCGGGCTTCGGCATTATCCTCCTGCTCTCCGTCGTAATGATGAACACTCGGAACCTCCTGCTGGTTCTAGCGAATCTGCCCTTCGCTTTGGTTGGCGGCGTCATTGTTGTGTTCGCCACTGGTGGCGTCCTCTCTCTTGGTTCCCTCATCGGTTTCATCACGCTATTCGGCATCACGTTGAGAAATTCCATCATGATGATTTCTCACTACGAACACCTGACATCTGTTGAAGCAGCACCCTGGGAATTGGAAACGGCCATCCGTGGGGCCTCAGAACGCCTCGCTCCTATCTTGATGACCGCACTCGTCACTGGCCTTGGACTCCTGCCACTCGCTCTGGGGAGTGGCGACCCTGGCCGTGAGATCGAAGGCCCGATGGCCGTTGTGATTCTCGGAGGGCTAGTCAGTTCGACCGCACTGAATTTGTTGGTTCTTCCGACGCTTGCGCTCCGTTATGGGAGATTCGAAAAAGTCATTTCCGAAGTGTAGCCGCGATTCGTCTTAGAAAAAATGAAAGGAAATCTTCAGATTCCTCCGATTAGTGGGAGCGGCATCGAGAGCGAGACCGAACCATGAATCCGATACCTGGACAGAAAACGAGCGTGCCACCGAAGATCGTGTATTTGCGGGCGGTCCCCCGCACCGTCATTGCGCTCGGCGTCGTCTCTCTATTCATGGACATCTCGTCGGAGGTGATCCACAGCCTCCTTCCGGCGTTTCTGGTCACGGTGCTGGGCGTGAGTGCGCTGTCGGTTGGGGTCATAGAAGGCATTGCCGAGGCGACTGCCTCCGTCACGAAGATCTTCTCCGGCGCGATCAGCGACTGGATCGGAAAGCGGAAGCCTCTCGTCCTGCTCGGCTATGGACTTGCAGCGGTGACGAAGCCCCTGTTCCCGATTGCGAAAGGTGTCGGTGTGGTGCTTATCGCACGCTTCATCGACCGGATCGGCAAAGGCATTCGCGGTGCGCCCCGTGATGCCTTGATCGCGGATGTGACTCCCGTCGAACTGCGTGGCACTGCCTTCGGCCTGCGTCAGTCGATGGATACTGTCGGCGCTTTTGTGGGCCCGCTGCTCGCAATGCTTCTCATGGCGCTAAGCAGCAACAATTTCAGACTCGTGTTCTGGGTCGCGGTCATACCTGCCTTTGTTGCCGTCTTCCTGATCGTATACGGCGTTCAAGAGCCGGAATCGTCTCGCTCCGCCGAGACGCGGAGCTTTCCGATTCGTCGCGCCGAATTGGCGCAACTCAATGTAAGTTTTTGGTGGCTCGTAGGCATTGCGACCGTTCTCACCTTGGCTAGGTTCAGCGAGGCTTTCTTGTTGCTCGCCGCCGGACATGTTGGCATGAGGGTTGCGCTCATCCCGGCTGTCCTGGTAACGATGAACGTCGTCTACGCGGCTGCCGCTTATCCGCTCGGCCGTTTGTCGGACAGGATGAGCCGGCGCGCGTTACTCTTGTTCGGGATCTGCTCCCTGATCGTGGCCGATCTTGTTCTTGCGATGGCAGGAACCGTCTGGCAGGTCCTCGCAGGCGCAGTTTTCTGGGGTCTGCATATGGGAGCGACTCAAGGTCTCCTCTCGACGCTCGTGGTTGACGAGGCACCAGCGAATCTGCGCGGCACAGCTTTTGGTCTGTACAGTCTGATTACCGGCGCGGCTTTGCTCGTGGCCAGCGTCGTAGCGGGCTGGCTCTGGATGGTCGTCGGTCCCGGCGCGACGTTCACCGCAGGTGCTATTCTCGCGGGAATCGCCGTAATCGGAATCACAATGCAGATACTGAGCACAAGGAAGCGTAGTAACTAACTCTCGATTGGCGGTTGACCCTCTCAACTTTCGGAGCGCAATCGCCAAGGAAGGGCGACTAATCCTATGAATCTCACATTACTTAGAGCGCTGGTCGCATTGGTGCCAACGTGCGTGCTGTTTTCTGGTTCGGTAGTCTTGTTCTTTAGAGAAAAGACCGCGTCCTCTTTCCTGCAGCTTGTCGGCGCAGGCTGTCTGGTCGTGGTCGTTCTAAGTCATGTCTCCGAAGCACTTCGTCTGTTTCCTTGGATGGATTGGGGGCTTGAGCACAGCGTTGGTCATTACGTGGATTTGTGCAGTGCTGTTCTTGGTCTCACGTTGTTTCCGGTAGGATATCTACTTCATGTGCGTACAAATCGACGCGCCTAGGACTAAGTTGTCAGGTCGTATCGGCCCCGACCACTCCCTCCGCTGCGGCCAAACCGCTCCACGTAAGGCGTCGCTGGCCTTCGCTCCGGGAGTGGTCGGGGAGCACAAAACATGCTTTAATGCCGAAAACCCCGGCGAGCGAATCAGCTCCCAGTTCTATTCCACTTAACATATAGATACATGATTTGTTTCTCCATTTCTGCCCCATTTCCTTGGGGCACCCGAGGGCGGAGTGGATACTGCTCCCAAGGCGAGTGGCTGCATTCTGGGAGGGACCCAAGATTCACAGGGAGGAGCCGGGAAAGCAGAAGACGCGAAGTCCGCCGGGCGCAGGAATTATCCCGAAGCCGTGCCCAAGGAAAGGAGCGGCGGACATGGGAACAAATTGAGTCTCGAGATCAAGACGGTCGGACGGAGGGTTATGAGCAGAGAGGCAGGCTAGTTGCGGCGGGAGTATTATTAACCGTTACAATATCAGGAGTCAATTGCATAGAACACAACTAGTTCCGCGAGCTGAAAATTGTACTGCTAGTTGTTTCGTGCAGCGTGGGGCAAAGCCCCTCTTATGAGCCTCGACCGATGGCAAGCACATCTTCACGGACACTTCTCCTCGCTTCGTGCAACCCGTAAGGACAACGCTGTCTTTGCGTTAGAGCACAGCCTGTCTGAAGAAGAACTAAGTGAACTATTTCTGGCTGTCCATAAACAGTCGCTCTCGGGTTCTCCGTCGGCCCGTCACTGGTTGGCTTGGGCGGTCTACTCGGCCGAGATCGGATACGAATATTCAGGAGAAGAATACTGGCAAACTTTTGCCGAAAGAACGCCAGGTTGGGCTGGTTATGGCGACCGAAATTTTATCCGAGAGATCTTTAAAAGATTTCACAAGGAGATGGGTGGCCCCAACCCCCAAGGCCGGTGGGCTGAAGCATTCAGAATTATCTGTTGGCCCATCACAAACTCGATTCTTCCGAGGGATTTGCAAAGAGAACTGGCCGAGATTCTCTATGATCTTCGAGACCACTACACGTTTGATCTTCTGCAGGAACCAGCCGCCCTCGGAGAGAAAATCGATGCGTTTAGTTGGCGAGCAAACTCGAGATTTCAGCATTTTGCCGATCAACATGACCTCGTCGGCCAAATTGCAGCGGCGCTTCTTCGTGACACGAAGAATTCGGACTCAAGCCTGATCCTACCCAGCACTCTCAGGAGGATCGCGGCCGATCTAGAGAGGGAGCGGCGCGCTCGAGAGTGGCTCACGTCTGCTCAGACGAGTGCAGCGCGACTGGCTCTGCGAGGTATGAGCCGAGGGTACGACTACGATGAAGATCGAGATGACGACGAAGTAAATTCAGGCGAAAAAGCAGAGCGACGAAGGACGGTAGTTGATTTAGGAATAGAGCCAGAGGTGTTCCTCGTTCGAGCTCCCAGAAATCTTTGGGAAATACACGTTCGGCTTCCCGACCTGTCCCGACTTCTCGGACGCTTTCCTCAGTTCAAACAGGTATTGACCGGAGAACGTTGCACCGTGAAAGGGGCTAAAGGTGCGCCACTCGCTCGTGGGTTTCTTCTCTATGGTTCACAGGAAGTTGTGCTGGCTTCGTGGCCTGGCCCCGAAGAGGTTCTGTTGAAGTTCGAGAACTCCACAAGCGAACTGGATTTCCTTCTCACAACTGAGTGCTTGCTGCGTCCTGGGCCTAGATGGCTGTTCAAGCTTCTGGGCGATGGCACGGCGATGGAGGTCAAGGGTCGCGTGATGCGTCCAGGGAACGAATATATCGTTCTTTCAGGGGGGAAGAACGGCAGCGAATTCAACACTTTGCACCCGCAGTCCTTAGATGCGCAATGCGAGGGGCTTACTGCCGTACGGCTGGAGGTTCCCGAGACCGTTTCGGCGATCTACAAAGAGCAACTGTCCGAACTGGGATTCCGTTCGGCCGGGACTTTACGTGTTCACCCGGTTGGTCTTGCGGCGGCAAGCTGGGACAACGAAGGCTATGCCGAATGGCTCACCTCAGACAGTCCCTTACTGACGATTGAGTCCGACCACGAACTCAAGGGAATGGTCTTGAACCTCGTTGGCCCTTCAGGTTCCCGGCTAGAAATCTCCGATCCGACTCCGTCTCCACTGTACGTCGAACTTGGTGAGCTTTTACCAGGTAGGTACAATCTCCACATGATCACGCAAGTGTCTGGGCCGAGTGGTGCCGATGTCATCGGAACGTTGAATTTCGGAATCCGTCATCCGCGGGGTTCGCAGAGCATCGCGGGGGGAAGTAATCCTTTCCGCGTCTTAGTATCACCAGCGGCCCCGTCGCTCGAACAGTTATGGTCGGGAGAGGCGAGACTCGAGATGCTTGGTCCCCAAGGCCGAAGAGCACAGGCGAAGCTCGAGTTCTTTCTGGAAGAACGGCAGTCGCAACGACCACCCGTGGAAAAAGTGCTGCCTCCGGTCGACCTGCCATGTACCTCGGACGATTGGCAGGAGAGTCTGGGCTCTGTTCAAGGAGATCCAAGAGTTCAGAATGCGTATGGCGAAGCGGTGCGCTGTCGGTTGCACATAGATTGCGAGGAGTTAGGTTATTTTAGCCTGGATTGCGAGCGCGAATTTACACCGACTCGATGGATATTGAAGCATGAAAATAATGGCTACTGGCTCCGCCTGGCACAGTACGAGAGTTCGGATGTGCTAGTCACCTATTTTCCGTATGAAACTCCCACTCGGTTTTCAGTTCTGTCTCTGTCCGGCGGGGCCGGATTCAAAGTGCCCCCGGAGGGTGGCCTGTATCTTGCGAAAACGGGCAATTTCTTGTGTTCCGTTTTCGTGCCAGGACAAATCACGTCTCTTTCCGACTTGGATCACCGAGTTGAAACTTCGGTTTCCCTCAATACAGATGCCGAGGTAGGCCAGTTTCTGACAATCTTGAGCGCTTGGGCGGAAGCCTCCAACCCAGGAGATCCAATTTCGAAGATGCGAAAAGAAAAGGTAGTGAGCTTGCTGCGCCGACGATTGTTGTCGCACTTCTGCGGGGGCGATTGGGTGAGGATCGAGCAGAAGCTCCAGGAGGCCCCATCAGTGTTATGGGACCTGCGCTTTGCGATTTCGACTAAGGCATATCAGGCGCGGATAGGAACAGAGCTTTTTGATCGTCAACCCGAGTTGGCTGGCATGAATGCGGCAGATTTATCAGCATTCCTGTCCACATTCGTCCATCGGGAGCTTGATTTGCCGCTCTTCGCGAAGAACAGCAGTGCACAACCGATGTCGCAATTGTGGATCATGGAACTCGCTTACCGCTTGATGAGTTGTCCGGAGGGCGTCGTTATGTGGGCAAGTACTAACTTTGCTGCGGGACTGGCCTACCTACGTACGAACGCGATACTGCTGCGAATTGCCCGCTACGTGTTTCTGCTGCGAAACGCCCGTATAGTTCCCAAGGTTCGAAGGATCGAGGAGCGAAGGGGATGAAACTGGTTTCAGCGAACGCGCTACAAAGCCGGGCTATCGAGATTCTCGGGCTCGATTCCTCCGCGATCGACCTCTCAAGCCCTGAAGGCATCGCTTCGACTATCCGGCGCGCTGCGGCTTTCGCATGCCCTTGCTCGGCTGCGCACTTAACCACGGGTTGTTTCGAACTTCTCACGCTCCTGCTTGGGCCAGAGTTTCGTCGCGAGACGGTCGCGGAATCCGTTGAAGCTCTCGTTTCTTATGGTGATCTATTTGAGGGGCCCGACATCACAGGAAAATCGAACAGTGAGTTGGTCTATGTAACGCCGCCTAGTTTTGTGGCAGTCTCCTCTTCGCTCGTTTTGCTGATCGGATGCGGGAGAGACGGCTATTTCCCTGTCCCTGAATACTTGAAGGAGCGTGTCGAACCCGTTGGCCATTACAGACGACTTATCACCGAGAATCTCGACGATACGCGCAAGTCGCTTCTGAATGCAGGGTTTCTTAGCGTAGATGTAAACGAATGGTTGAAGGCTCCTGCCGCACTTCCGGCGGAAGTTCATATCGCCAAGTACGACCGCCTTCTGGTTCCAACCGGACCAGTTGGTGTGCTGGAAAACATCAGAATCTTGGAGTCCGAACGTCCCGTAAACTTCTATCCCGGCCGGTGGGCCCCTCTGAAGAAGCACTCTGGGAGGTTCGTGGCGAGAAGACCACAAGCTTATGGGGCTGAACTGTGGTGCTACCTCCATGCCGAGTTGGGAGAAGTGAGATGGTTCGTAGACCTGCCTCGGTTGGAACCTCGGTGGCGGGGTTGCGACGAGGCTTGGCACTTGCAGCAGGCCATCGATTCATTTCTTGGGCATCCGCAGATCTTTGGTTTGCGGAAGGGGACAGTCAAAGACACTGTCGTCGTGGATTATTTTTCTCCTGTTCCGAATTGGGCGCGCCGGCGGTGGGACTATTCGGGAACGCCCACACTACCGGACAAATGTCTTTTCTCATATGTATTCTCTAGCTCGCGCGTTGAAGAGGAACTGAAGTTTGCGCGAGAAAGGATGTGGTTACGTCAACTATGACGACGTTCACGCGCACGATAAACGAAACGATAGGAGAGCTTCACGCGGCTCTCCGCGAATATATTGAGGCGGCGTACCACATTAGTGATCCGAGCATGGTTAAACAACGACGGGAATTATTGGATGAACTGGGGGTAATTCACCAACGACCATTTCTTGAAAGCACACCGCGGTATATCGTCGATAGAAGATTCGAACAGATTTCAGGTCTCGACCCGAAAGTTGCCGATCTCTTCAGTAGGCTTTCGAAGCCCAGCGCCACGAATAGACAAGTCCTTTACAACCCGCCCTATAAACACCAAGCCGAAGCAGTCGAAAACATTCTCGTGAATGGCAAAAGCCTGATGGTCATGACCGGAACCGGGTCTGGTAAAACCGAGAGCTTCTTGTTGCCGATTCTAGGCAAGCTCGCAATGGAGGCGGCGTACAGGCCGAAAGCGTTCAGTCAGCATTCTGCGATGAGAGCCATGATTTTGTATCCGATGAATGCGCTGGTGAACGATCAACTCGGCCGCCTGAGGTTGTTATTTGCGGACTCCCGAGTCAGCGATCAGTTCATGAAGTGGGCCGGTAGGCCCGCCCGATTTGCACGCTACACAAGTCGCACGCTCTATCCGGGTGTTCGTGATCCTAAAAAAGATGGAGACCGACTTACGCCAATTGGTAGGTATTACGTCCAGCATTTAGAGAATTCGAAGAATCAGTCGTCCCCAGAACACGAACACTCGAAACGACTGGTGGCTGAATTGAAGCGAAGAGGAAAGTGGCCGGCCAAACCCAATTTGCAGGATTGGTACGGGAAACACGGAAGCCGTTGGACAGACGCCAACAAGCAGTTCAAGAGGTGTGTGACTCTGCCAGACGATGAGGAATTGCTGACTCGCCATGAAGTGCAGGCGGCCCCACCAGACGTTATCGTCACCAATTATTCGATGTTGGAATACATGATGATGCGGCCCCTGGAACGCCCAGTATTCGATAGGACTCGTGAGTGGCTTGAATTAAACCCCCAGGAGTCTTTCCTACTTGTCCTGGACGAAGCTCACCTTTATCGAGGAGCGGCCGGGTCTGAGGTAGCACTGTTGATAAGGAGGCTTCGGAGAAGGCTGGGAATTCCAGCCGAACGGCTGCAAATAATCTGCACGACAGCTAGCTTTAGCAAGCATGCGAACGCACCGAGGTTTGGCGCTGAACTGACCGGAAAGAGCGAAATTGATTTTGTCCCAATCGCGGGCACTCTGGCGCTGCGCACGCCGGAATCACTCGGCAGCGATGGCGATGCGAGATTTCTGGGTAGCCTCAATTTGGAGAGGTTTTATTCTAGTGAACTCGAAGACCGACGAGTGGAGGTCATGCGAGTTGTTGAACACCTAAAGAAAAAGGCTGGATCGGGTGAATTGCCCGCAATTCTTGCCGACGCCCTGAGCGATTACCCACCCTTGAATAGGTTGGTGAACCTGACGATGAAAGAGGCACGTCCGCTCGACGGGGTGGGGCAGGACATTTTTCCGCAAAGCACGAAGGAGATCGGCGAGCGTGCAATTACGGCGCTAACAGCCTTAGGTAGTTTCGCAAGAAAGCATCCAGACGAACCCGGATTGCTACCTTGCCGAGTACATTCATTTTACCGAGGCCTCCCTGGGCTGTGGGTTTGCATGGATCTACGCTGCAGCCAGGTTGACGAGAGTGAAAGAGGGCCCGTGGGGAAAATGTTCGCTCAGCCGCAGGAGACTTGTGAGTGTGGCTCTCGGGTACTCGAGCTTTTCACTTGTCGACACTGCGGTACGGCTTACGCCAGAGCTTACACCGATGACCTGGCAACGCCGACGTATTTATGGGCCGAAGCAGGAATGATCATAAGGTCAGCTTCGGGTGACAAAAAGCCATTGGAGGCGCTCGATCTCCTGCTTGAAGATCCATCGCCGGGACGGGATGTTGAGCCAGCCGAGTTTGATCTGGAGACCGGGCGACTCAATCCAGAGACATTGGGGTCGCGGACCCGAAGAGTGTTTTTGAGAAAAGAGCGTACGAAGCCGCAAGTCTCAGACAGTGAGGACGAGGAACGAGAAATTGGCGGACTTGGAGAATTTCGGCCCTGCGCAGTTTGTGATGAGACGGCTGCATGGGGAAAGAGTTCAGTTCAAGACCACCAAACGAAGGGGGACCAACCATTTCAGGCTCTTATAAATCGGCAATTAGAGGTCCAGCCACCTAGCCCTGTTCCGGAGACTCGTTTGGCGCCTCTGCGTGGCAGGAAGGTCTTGATCTTCTCGGATTCCCGTCAGACGGCCGCAAGACTTGCTCCGAATCTGCAGAGGTATTCCACGCAGGACGCTCTGCGGCCACTGATTTGTTTCGGCTATCGGAAACTACAAGAGTTTGAACATCTCAAGAATTTGCTGTCTCTGCAGGACGTGTATCTGGCGGTGTTGATTGCTGCGAAAGAGCTCGGCGTGCGACTTAGGCCTGAACTCCGCGGAAATGAAACGTTTTCGGAAGAGATTACGGTTTCAGATGCGTTAAGCGCAGGGGCCCTGAATAGTCCGGATAAAATGTTGGGTCTGTTTGGTCGACTTCGTGCGGCGTCGCCACCCGAATCGCTCCTTGCATCGATCATAGACACACTGCTTGATCGCTACTACGGACTGGAGACATTGGGGCTGGCCTCGATCGTTGAAATCGCCGAGCATCGTCCGAAAGTTCTGAAACTCGCAAACATTCCTGGTTTGGGTGAGTCAGACGGGCAGAAGTTGGCGCTTTGTCGACTTTGGCTTCGGCAGTGGAACAAGTCCGGCTTGTGGTTTTCTGGGATGCCGCACGCCTGGCAGGGACAGAGAGTAAAGACGCATTCAGGAAAATTCTTGGCAGTGGAAAAATTCCTCCAAGACAAGAAGGCGAAAGCCATATTTGAGAAAGAGTGGGCGCCGCGCCTAAAGAGCTTATTCTGCGAGACTCTTGCTACAAACAAATTACGGCTCAAGGGTACCGAACTTAGTCTTGAGATTGGCGGGGATTGGGCATATTGCAAGACGTGTCAGACCACTCAAAGGCCATTCCCTGGTACTCGTGTCTGCATAAATTGCGGCCAATCGACCGTGGAGAAAATAGATCCGAATTCCGACCCAGTCTTTCTTGCGAGGAAAGGTTACTACCGTTCGAGCACTGTGAAGACGCTTCGAGATCCTAACGATCGTCCGATTTCACTCATTGCCGCCGAACACACGGCTCAATTGAACGCTGCCCAAGCAAAGGACGTGTTCTCAAAGGCCGAAGAGAACGAATTGCTTTTTCAAGACGTCGACCTCGGACCTGATGAAGCCCATCACGAAAGGCCAGCAATTGACGTTCTTTCGTGCACGACAACGATGGAAGTAGGTATCGATATCGGGACATTGTCGGGCGTTTCGCTCAGGAACATGCCCCCAGCCAGAGCCAACTATCAGCAGCGAGCAGGTCGTGCAGGACGTCGAGGGAATGCGGTCGCAACAGTAACCGCATTCGGAAGCGCAGATAGCCATGACGAGCACTACTTTTCGGAACCGGATCACATGATTCGGGGTGCTGTCGACGATCCCAAACTGACGTTGGACAATCTGGAAATTATTAGGCGGCATGTCACTGCGTATTTGCTGCAGCGATATCATCAGGAAAATCTGACTGCGCTGCCCACCGTCCAACAAGGACAACTGTTTGCTGTGCTGGGCAGCGTTGCGGATTTCAAACGAAAAGACACAGTTATCAATCGGGACAAATTCCAGAAGTGGCTGCAAGAAAATCTAAAGGGACTACAAAAAGAGCTGGACGATTGGATTCCGAAGGAATTTTCTGGAAGCGATCGCGCGAAGTTAATTTCGAACCTTAGCCAGGACGTGATCGAGCAGATTGACTATGCTATTGGGTCACCGTCTGATGCTAGCTCCGTCGTTGGCGAGGTCGCAGAGACAGTTGAAGTGCCAGCTGAACCCGATGAGGAAACGCCACCTCTTGACACTTCTGGAGCGAACCTCTTGGATCGCTTGCTTTACAAAGGCGTTCTGCCAAGATACGCATTCCCAACCGATGTTGCGACTTTCTATGTGTTCGACTCGATTAAGTCAACGCGATTTCGTCCGGAGTATAAATTTTCGCCTTCTCAGGGACTTTCAGTGGCGTTGTCTCAATATGCGCCGGGAAAGGAAGTGTGGATTGCCGGAAAACAATATACCTCCGGAGCGATTTTCTCTCCCAACCTGAAAGAGCGGATAGATGCATGGAATAACCGTCGACTCTACTACGAGTGTTCGGTTTGCAGGTTTGCCAGGACAATCGAGTTGAAAGATGGCAATCGCGGCGAGAGATTGGATTGTCCGGCCTGTCGATCAACAAACACGTTTGGGGAAGCCAGATTTTGGTTTCGCCCTCCTGGTTTTGCACATCCAGTCTTTTTGGATGAAACAACTTCGGCGGAGGATCAGCCCGCACGGAGTTATGCAACTCGCGCCAAGCTTATCGCTCCAACGCCCGAAGACAACGCCGAATGGATTCGACATAACGAGCGGATCAGGTTGCATCACCTAAAGAAGCACCTGCTTGTGACGAACCGTGGACCCGCCGAGGATGGTTACGACTACTGCCTCAAGTGTGGTGTGATCGAACCTGCCGCCTCACCGAAGTCTGTGTTAGGGGGAGTCCACAAGAAGCCTTACCCGGATGAACAGGACCAAAAGTGCTCGGGCGGTGTTACCGCCCGGGGAATAGTACTTGGCACAGACTTCATTACGGACATTGTTCTCATTTCTCTCACTGTTGATGAGCCTCTGGTTCTCACCCCTAGCTATTTTGCAACGCAAATCGCATTGCGAACCCTGAGTGAGGCCCTCACGAAGGCTGCCTGCGATGTTCTGGGAATTGAATCGACCGAGTTACAAGGCGAATATCGTCCGGCACTGACCGAGTTAGGCAGCCAAGGAAAACAGGTGGAAATCTATCTCTACGACACCCTACCCGGTGGGGCGGGGTTCGCGAGGCAGGTCCGGGACCGAGCGGCGGAGATTCTCGCGAAAGCACTGAGCATATTGGAGAAGTGCCCTGCAAATTGCGAGCGTTCGTGTTATCGATGTTTGCGCTCGTACAAGAATAAATTCGAGCACGATCTGCTTGACCGGTACATTGGAGCTTTTCTTCTGAAATATTTGCTGACTGGGGTAGAGCCAAACTGGGACGCAAAAGGTCTCCGCAAATCACTGGATCTCCTGGCCAACGACCTGCGACGTCAAAAGCTTAAAGGAATCACGATAGCGCGCGATAAGCCTATTGAAGTCCCTGGTTTTGGACGGGTCGTTGCACCAATTCACATCAGTCTATCTGACGGGTCCGAAAGGATCGTGGATCTGACGGGAGCCCTCACGCCTACACAGGTCCAGGATTCTGTTGTCCGGGATTTGCAAGACGTGTCCTTTGTTCCGGTCCTTTCGTGTGAGGAAGTTCTCGTTCGCAGAAACCTTCCAAGCGTAACGGGAGAACTCCTCGAGCGTCTGCGGTAGGCAAATCGTGGAGACTCAACCTAAAATTTGGCGGGTAGCGATCCCTTCACAGTGGGCAAAACAGCCCGAATTCATGAACATTCACTATCTCCTTGAAGCAGAGAGGTGCCCGCGCGCGGTCGCTCTGAAACGTGCGGACTACGCCGAACTGTGGAGAGGCAAGGGTTACCCAGATCGACCGACCCAGCATGCGGTGATCGGTAGCCTTGTTCATTCCACAATTCAAGAGATCATCGGAAAACTGATTGAGGCGAACTGTGAGTCAATTCACGACCCCGATGCCGTGGCTCAGTTGAAACAAATTGGCGGCTACTCCGGGGTAATTTTCTCTAGGATTCAAGCCTTACTTGGGGCGCTCGAAGGTAATCCGAGAATGCTCCGATCGAAGGATCGGTTTGCCATTGAGCTAAAGTCCCGTATGCCTCAGGTTCGGGAACAGGTGCAGATCATGTTGTCGCGCTTGTCTTGGAAACTTCGGCAAATCGCTGGCCGCAGTTCAGCTGGAGTTGAGCAGAGACGCGGGCAGAAAGGGAAGCGCGCTGCGCTCGCCGAAGGCGCATATTGCGAAGTCGATTTAGTCGATCAAGACAGCATGTGGAAGGGATTTGCTGACCTCATCGAAATTCGGAAAGGAGTGTGCGCAATTACGGATTTCAAGTCGGGCAGTAGGTCGGCTACACATGATACTCAACTGCTTGTCTATGCGTGGCTTTGGCGAAGCGACAAGGAACGCAACCCAGAACAGCGGCCGGCAACGAGCCTAACTCTTTCTTACCAGCAGGGAGAAGTAGAAGTCCCCATTCCGCCGGTGGAGAAACTTGATGTCGTAATTCAGGATTTACGAGATCGCACCACGGCGGTGAGATCGGCGATGGCCAACATCCCGCCTGAAGCGAAAGTGGATTTCGCAACATGTCGTCAATGTTCAGTTAGGCTTTTGTGCGATGAGTATTGGCGTAAGCTCCGGCCTAGCTCGCTCAGCACTGACAGCGTCTCAGATTTCGACGATGTAGAAGTCATGCTGCTTGAGCGTCAGACAAACCGAACCTGGGAAGCAGAATGCCGTGTTTCAGGGAGCGTTCCAATAAAAGGAAGGCGTGTGCTGATTCGTCTGAGTGAAAGTGATTTTGAACTTGAGGCTGAGATGAAAGCTGGAACCGTCGTTCGATTTGCTGACTCTTATGTTTTACCCGGTGGCGAGGACGAAATGCCAACTGTTCAGGTCACGTCCCACACCGAGCCCATGTTCGTTTCACGTTGACGATTCCGGAAACCCATTGAGTGCGCGGAGGCGACTGCAAGGGTTCAACGAGCGGCCATTGCGAAGAGCGGGCGATCTTCCTCCACCGGGGGTAACAATACCCGGCCTCCATGCTGAATTGGGTGCTTCAACGAGTGCTTTGCAGTCTCTTCCAGGACATCGGGGCGTTGAATTCGCTTCAAGAGCCACCGAGTTCTCCAAAACTTCGCAATCGCTTGCGTGGCTTCTTCCGGTTTCATTCTCGGAAGCAGGTAGTCCGGCCGTTTTGCTCTTCCGACTAGTAAATCTCGAAAATTACGAGCGAGTGGAATTCCATAGATTAGGCGGGCGTTACCGTGCACCAACAGAACTTCCGAAGGAAGGCCAGCCAAAGTCAAGCCATCCCGCAGTTTTCGCAGTCTCGGATTGACACCTTCGCCAAAGATGCTGTTCACCCGACGTCCCCGCTCACTTTGTGCGAGGAGGACTTCTATTTCGGCGAGGGTGACAGCAGAAAGATGGTAAGAGCCGAATCCTAGGGACCTGCCTAAGAGTTCGTAAGATAGGCTGCCGTGGCTGCTCGAGGAAATCTGGTCCGCGGGAATACGGATTCGATTGTACTGGCTGGAAGAAACACCGTAGAGACTGGTCGTGCAGAGAAGAGTGAGGCTGGGTTTACGAATGACGGGCTTTCCGGCCATTGAGGACGCGATAATGCTTTCCGCGCGTCTGTATTTTTTTTCGTAAGCGGACGCAACTTCTGGACTGGCCAACAACATGGCTACGAGTTTGCCACCTAATACCGAGTTGTATGGCGGAACGGCTCCGCATACGGTGATGTCGAGCATGTCAATTCCGACGTGCTTGGCTTTGACGTGCTTTAGAATGACCTCTATCGCGGACCTACCAACTCCGGTCGAGAGGGCCGTGATCAATGCATTCCGACTGGGTCGGCCAAAACCAGCTTGAGAGAGCCTTGCCTTGGCCTTGAGTAGTCCGGCCATGGCGCGAGCTCGCTTGGCGCGAAATAAGTACGTCATTGCGGATTCTCTCCAATTGAGCTTGCCGCTTTTATGCTGACGCGATTTAGGGTAACGCCTGTGCCATTCTCGAGCTCGTTCAGAGACGCGCATCAATCTCGCTATGGTTGCATCTGTTGGGATTTTCAGTTCCTTCGAAGTCAGAATGCCCTCACGTAGAAAATCCTTCACGTAGATTCCACGAATGAGGCCGTCGAGAGATGAGTGGACCCACTTTGCCCACTCAGCAGATGGCTCTTCATTTAGTTTTGAAAGAAACGATGATGAAGTCCAGCCAATCCACGAATCTCTCGGCGTTAGCTGAACGACCGCGCTTCCCAATGCTGCAATTCCGATGATCGGATGATTAACAACCGCCCTGTCTCTGACTAATATCCACATTTGGCGACCAGGGATACTGTAATAAGGCGTCACCCAGGTGTGGCGAAAATACCTCCATATATCGGTAAGTTTCAGTCCTGTGAATGAACACCTTTGGTCGGGTTGAACAATCTGAAGATAAGGATCGATTGTCAGGGCATCCGGCGTTGCGGCATGCCGACCGTTTTGTGAAGCTGAGGCTTGTCTAAGAGTTGAGGCTAACTCTTCGCCGTCGCGCATCAGCGAGAATATTGATACCCAACCATTAGGGCCGAGATGTTGACGCTCCATACGGCGGATGAACTCCCGAATACTGGGGATCTGAAGCTGAGCGTCTCTCTCAAAGAGATGGGCTTCTCGCACGCGTTGTTTCTCGAGGTGACTGGAATCCGCAATTGCCGAAGGCGGGATACCCTCCACCTGCGAGGAAACAACGCGAAACCTCCATCCTTGGAGGCGCAAATCACAAAGAACGGAAATGCAAACACGAACTATCTGATCGTGCGCGTTGCTACGACCTGTGTGCCTGAAGGCCATCGTCCGAATTCTGACAACGTCTTTGCTCGAGCAGGTCGCAAGCTCTCTCGCAATATCCAAAAACAATCGGAGGGCACTACAGTGCCTTGGTAATGCGGGATTTAGGGGAATAGAGATTTGTTCGCCCCGAATCACTCCTAGCTCCCGAGGAAAGTTGCCAGGCAATTGCTCCAGAGGATTCGTTTCCGAGTGTACCAATACCGTTGCCTTCCGTCCTTGGCCTCGGCCTCAGTCCTCGCGAGTGCGAGCAAGAGGCACTCGAGTGCCGCCTTCAACCGCTCGTTCCCCTTTTCGCAGATCGGATTGTAGATTTGCTCAAAGAAGGGGTGATCCTGATTCAGTGTAACCTCCAAACAGCGGTCACGTAAGCTAAACCGATAGAAAGAATCATCGGAAATAGGTCGGACCGTGAGCGAATAGGCAATGTCCGGAGACCGACTTGGGCGAGCAGAACGAAAGGCAATTCCGCTAACGCGTTTATTTAAGCTGGCGGGGACTGGAAGAAACGAGGACAAGAACTTGCTCTTTTGGGTTGCCGTTCGAATCGCTGACGTTTTCCGGACGGATCGGATTCGGAGGAAGGATGAACGAACACGCGAGTTCAGCTTGCGAGCCAATTCTTGAAGATCATCTCCTAGCGCAGACTCAAGGGCAGGACTAGGACACACCTCTTGTTTGGTATGCGTCGGATTGAAGTACTCGTCGAGTTCCGGCCCGAACGCGACTTCGCAACGCCACCAATCGTCATAGTTTTCCTTTCGCTTCTCGCCCATGAAGTACCATCCGTAGGCGATCTCGCGGCCGGCGCGAACGAGAGAAACTCCAGCGCCCTTCGCAATGCCGAATCGACGTTTGTCTTGGTTCGACATTTCGTGCCATTCGTTAACGGGAAGTTCTGAGAATCGCACGCGAACGGTTGCGACCCGCTCGCGATCATCCGCCAAACGTAGTTTGTAGGACAGAGGGGTTCCGTATTCCATTGCGCCGAAAAGTGGGGACCGTTTGTGACAGAACAGTGGGTCTATGGGTACGACCTTCTGGCCATTCACCTTGATTCGGATGCCTCGCCATAAGAAATAGCGAAACATTCTTCCGAGTTGGAGACGCAGGTTCTGGAATAGCACGATCGGCTGGGTGAGATCGATCCGGTCACATTTTTTCCAAATTATCAGGGTGCCAGTGGGTCCCGTCCGCTCCGTAACCTGGTCCAGCCGGGTGCAGCGTTGAGCAATAGGCACTCGGACGTAGCTGTGCGCTGCGACCTCATCCAAGTCGAGATAAGAAAAGCGGAACCGGCCCGGCTTTGTCCACGAGTAGACTTCGAGTCGCCGGACCTGGCTCATCGAACTTGCGGGCAATCCCATCCCAAACCGGCCCAACCCTTGGCGATCATTAAAACGATTGGTTCCTCCGAACTGAAGGGCGGTTACCAATGCGCTCTCATCCATACCTGTGCCGTTGTCGAGGATTGCCAACGACAAATCGGGGGCTGAGCCGCACAGGAAAATACTGATGTCGCGCGCATTCGCTTGGATGGCGTTGTCAAGTAATTCAGCTATTGCCGCCGAGAGACTTCGGTAGCCGACTTCGCGCGTGGCTAGAAGAAAGTTCCTCTCCTCAACAATTGGCGCGCCCAAACGAAGATGTGAAGAGTTGACTTTGAAGTGCATCTTCTCTCCCGAAAGAAACAGGCCAATCTGAGCACAAGAATCCGATTCTGCGTACTCTTGTATAATCGTGCGCACGATTTGTCAAGATATAAGAATGAGGAATGAGAGGTTTCTTTTTCGTTCAGTTTGTCGTTCAGTGTTAAGGAATTGGTTTTCGAACGTAGCCGCACGGGCATCGGCCCGTTTTTGGCGCGAAGCGATGGGCTCGGTACAGGCTACATTGGGGATAAATTCTTGGTCGACCGCCAGAACGGGGTACGTGGGAAGCTCTCTGGGCCTTTGGCACCTTAGACCAGCGGTGGCGGGCCAGTTTGGAAGCGTGGATATTAGGTTTGCGGGTTTTCGTCATTCCGCGTAAATTGTATTCAAAATGGGAGAATTCAGACAGTGCGGTAATTCTGTCCGGGTTTTGAGTGGCCAGACTGGGCCGCGCAGTTTGTCTGGGCCTTTTCTATGCACGGCCTAGCTCGGAAAGGCGCGTTTGCAGTTCGGCGGCATAGATTTCGGCGCGCTCGTGAATTCGAGCATTTTGGATGGCAACGGCGGCCGGAAGAGAGAGCGATTTTGCTAGTCGAAGGTGCTCCACCGTAAAGGTGCAGGGACAAGTCGCGCCAAGCGAGAGAATTCCGAGGACGGTGCCGCCGGCAATCAAAGGTACCGCCATCCATGACTTGAGACGTTCGAGTGGAACAATGTCTTGCCACTCGTCTTGTTTCGAGGTGTCGGTTAGTAGAATGGCTTGCTTTTCAAACAGGAGCCGTTGGAGAAAAACGATTTCTGAGGCTTTCAGTGTCAGTCCCATCCGTTTGGAAATAGTATGGGGAGATTCGCGGGCAACCATTAGTTCTGGCCCATCTTCCACGAACAGCACGGTGGCCCGATCGAATGGAACAAGTTCGGAGATGCAATTTAAGAGAGTGTCGAGCACAGAATCCATCGCCAAGTTTTGACTCAGTGCCAATGTCGCCTTGCGAAGTGCTTCCGCTTCGGCCCTTGCGGCTTCCACCGCGTCGAGTTGCTCGACAATCTTCATTTCAGCTTGTTTACGTGATGTTATGTCCTGAGCGGTCCCGACCAGCCACCGTGACTCCCCGTCGGTTGGAACCGGAAAGCCCTTGGCCCAGATCCAACGAACCGCGCCGTCGGCCCGCGTGAAGCGAAACTCCTCATCGAACTTGCCCAAACTAAGTGTCTCGTTTAAGCGTGAGATGACGCGCACACGATCTTCGGGGTGAATCAATTCACGGTATGAGGATGGATTTGTCCGAAGGCTCTCGCCAGTGTGGCCAGTGATTGTTGTGTACGCTCGATTCACATAGAGCAGTTCCTGCGTCCCGGCATCCATCATCCAGAAAATCTCTTGGATATTGTTTGCCATGTGCTGGAAGCGTTCCTCGCTCTTTCTGAGCAACGTCTCGGCGTTGGTTCGTTCGGTAACATCGCAAATGATTAGAACATGCCGATCGGGGAGGTAGTTAGAAGCAGCGGTGAAGTCAACGACCAATTCTGTCCCGTCGCCCGCTACAAGGCGTGCGGTGCCGCGTTGGTTCTTAGCTCTAAGAAACGAACTCCAGGCCACTGCGAATGCAGAAGGATCAGGAAGAAAGTGTTTGATATTTCGGCCGACGAGGTCGGGTTGGGAGCATCTTAGGATCTCCGTTGCAGCAGGATTCGCGTCCAGGCAGTCTCCAGTATTGTCGACAATGAGAACGCCATCGAGGACATTCTGGAAGACTGAGAAGAATTCACGATCGACGTTGCGAAACGCCTTATCTGCATCCTGGTGCTCTTTTCTGAGAAACCATAGTGAGTAAACGTTCAACAGGATGGCAAACGCCAAGGCAACTATAAGGGCGGGAACGAGAGACGCGGCGAGCACAGAGTTATACCTGTATGCGAATAACGACACACACAAGAGCAAAACGGAAGTCAACAACGTGATCGAAGAACACCAACGGAGCCATGAAGGGAAAGGACCATAAAAGGCTGGGAGACATTGCGGACTAATGGATTGTTTCATGCCCAAACGCAACTCCTTGTCCGTCAACATATCAGGCCTACCGCCCTTCCGCGCTTTCGGAATCGGGTTGTCTGGAATTCAGGACAATCTAATGAGTCCAGTGAGCGTAACTTGTTTTGATCGTTCCTAGCAGGTCTTCGGAACCAAACAGCTGTGGTCGGCGCGTGGTCAGGTAGACTTGGCTGCCGAGGGCGGAAAGATCAATGGGGGCGCCGCCTTCTCGGCTTGTAAGACGGATCGAATGTGAACAAATAGGCCACTGGCTTCTGGAGCCTGCGCGCCATTCGTTCAAGCTTTTTGAACGATGGCGCATTTCGCCCACGTTCTATCAGACTAAGAAAATCGACTGAGATTCCCAACGTTTCGGCAAATTGCTCCTGAGTTTGGTCCAATTCATCGCGGACCTGTCGGAGGCGGAGCCCGAATTGTATTTTGAGGTTACGCAATTCTTGCGTTGCACCTCAAAAAAGTCTGTCGTAATCTCCTTACGAGCACCACCGAACGGGATTACGGATTCACTTTGAGACAGAATCAGAACCATTGCAGGTATTCGCCGGCAGTCGGGTGCAACTATTCAGGCCCGAACGGGAACTTGAGGATCGGCCGAGTTCTACTTACGAGTCATCGATCAGGTATGGTGCTGTCGAAATCAAATAGCGCAGAAACTGGCATGTCAAGTTGCGCGGAGAAAGCGTCTAGGTTTTCAAATGACGGCGCGTTGAGTCCTCGCTCTATGAGGCTCAAAAAATCGACCGATATTCCCAGAAGTTCAGCAAATTGCTCCTGGCTCATCTTTCTAGCCAATCTGATCCGTTTCAGACGTTGGCCAAACTTTTCTCGGAGACTCGGCACTTAGAACACCGTCGCCGCCGAGTGTTGCGTACAGGCGTTTTTATGACCACCGAATGGCATTACGGGTAACGAAATCAGGCTTTTCGGGAACGCGTTCGGAAAACGGGGAGTTCGAAGACGTTGTGAGCTCTTTTAGCACATCGCGCCATGTGGCTATACCATTCGGGACGGCGAAGACCAGCGGTATACCAGCGATATCGTCGGATTCCGCTTCTCGAATCGAAGTCTCCGATGAGTGTCTTATCGGGAAAGTGCGGCTGGGCGACCGCGAGTCCCTCGCACTTCTGTTTCGAAGACATGCTCGGCTCGTACGAAATATTGGCGAGCGAATTCTTCGAAATAAGGCGGAGGCAGATGATTTGGTGCAAGAAGTTTTTCTCTACCTCCACAGGAAGAGTGGGCTATTTGACGACACAAAAGGATCGGCGCGCTCGTGGCTCGTACAGGTCGCCTACACGCAGGCGTTGCTGCGACGACGAGAACTGAAGGCGCTCGGCTTTTATCTGTCTGGAATCCCAGACAAACAGGTCGAATGTAACCAAAGCGGTGACCACGAAGGAGCACACTACGACGGCACGGTAGAAGGGCTATTCGGCAGGAATGGATGGAAAGAGATTGTAGACGAGTTAAGTGAAGACCAGCGTGAAACCCTGCGACTGCATTTTTTCGAAGGGCTGACGTTCGCAGAGATTGCGGAGAAGCTCGACCAGTCCCACCGCAACATCAGAAATCACCACTACCGTGGACTTGAAAAGGTGCGGAAGTATGTGGCCAAGAAGAAATTGAACTGGCGCTAATTGTGTGCATCAGTGAGAATTCCACGGCAAGTCGAGGCGTATGATTATGGGTCCGCATGAGGAGTTCCGGGAACTCTGCGCCGCCGCAACGGCCGGCGAGCTAAGCGACGACGAGGAGGCGAAGTTGGCCGCACACTTGGCGGTCTGTGCCGATTGCCACCGCTTGAAAAGCGAATATGAGACCGCGGCAGGCGTGAGTGCTTCAGCATTTGGAGAATTGCGCGCCGGCGACTCGGACGACGCTTTCGACGACAGAACTTGGTCGGCGCAACAAGCGGAAGCGAGACTCTTCAAGCAGCTCGATGAGGAGGGTCGGGAGGGTTCGAAGGGATACAAAGCCGCTAGGGGCGGGCGCCATTCCTATCGGCCCTCGCAGATCCGCTGGCGTGAAATCTGGATGCCGTTCGCTGCGGCGGTTCTGCTTGCCGTGGCTCTGGGTGTTGCTGCCTATCGGTCGGGAGTAAAACATGGCACTGACACCGCTCTTAAGACAACGCTGCCTTTGAGAGAGTCTGAGAGTTCACTCGAGGCCCAAGTGAGCGACGCGGGCTACGAGCGCTCGCGATTGCAGGCGAAGTTGGCGGATAGTTCAAAAATTATTGACGACCTAAAACACCAGCTCTCCGAGCAGATCAGGATCGTAGATTCCTTAAAGACGGCCGTCGTTAGTCCGAGGGTTCCCGGACAGAACCACAGGGATGAACGACAGACGACGGCTGATCCGACAGCGAGTCACGACGCGGAACTTGCAGCCGCCCGGGCGAAACTCTCCGAGCTCCAAAGGACGGTTGATGCGGCTATCGCGCAACGGGATGAGAACGCGCGCCAGACGGCGCTTCTTGGAACTAAGGTTAGCGAGCTGACGCAGCTTGTGCGCGCACGAGAGCAGGCGCTCGATCAGAAGGATGCCGAAGTGGCGAGAGGTCAGGAGCTGCTGGAGCACGATCGCGACATCCGGGAACTGATGGGGGCTCGGGAACTGTACATGGCCGACGTTCATGACGTTTCCGGCCGAGGAACAGAGAAGACGTACGGCCGCGTTTTCTACACCAAAGGAAAGTCGCTGATTTTCTATGCGTTCGATCTGGATGCACAACCGGGATTTCAAAATGCCAAGTCGTTTCAGGCCTGGGGGCGGAAGGGGCCCGACAAGCTGCAGGCGCACAGTCTCGGAATCTTCTACGAAGACAATGCAAGCAAGAAACGCTGGGTATTGAAGGCCGACGATCCGAAAACGCTGGATGATATTGACGCTGTTTTTGTCACAGTCGAGCCGCGCGGCGGAAGCGCGCATCCAAGCGGAAAGCAATTGCTGTTCGCATCGCTTCGCATTAGCCCGAACCATCCCTGAGGCGATTGGTCGCGCTGTTCGTAATGTGTCCTTTTTTCCAGACAAAGAATCCTTGAGACAAAAATACGTCCGTTCCGCATAGACCTTGTAGTGAGGGCCGATCCCTCACTACCGGGGGTTCTTTGCGAATGCGCAGCATTCATCGTTGTCTATTTCTATTCCTATTCTTTGCCAGTTCATCCGCTGCGCAATCGCCCACCGGAACAATCAGTGGGATTGTTACTGACCCGACTGGAGCCACGATCGCAGGTGCAGAAGTGATAGTGGTGAACGACGCGACGCGCGTGCAGTTCGTGACGAAGTCGAATGCCGAAGGACTCTACGTCGTCCCGAACCTTCTGCCGGGAGGCTACCGCATCCAAGTGTCGAAGATCGGGTTTAAGACCATCATCAAGCCCGACATCACGTTAAACGTGCAAGATGCCTTGGCGATCAACTTTGCCCTTCCGCTTGGAGCCGTGTCAGAGGTCGTCACGATTCAAGGCGGAGCGCCTCTGGTCAACACCGAAAATGCGTCGGTTAGTACGATCATCGACCGGCAGTTTGTCGAAAACCTGCCGTTGAATGGACAGAGTTTCAACACGCTCTTGCAACTGACTCCCGGCGTCGTGATTTCTCCATCGGCGCCGCAGTCGCCCGGACAGTTCAGTATCAGCGGGCAACGCACCAGCTCGAACGACTTTACGGTGGATGGGGTGTCGGCAAACTTTGGCGTCTCTTCATCCACAGTTGTCGGAGCATCGGGAACAGGCAATGCCCAGGCCTTCAGTGCGATCGGAGGAACGAGCAGTCTTGTTTCGGTGGACGCGTTGCAAGAGTTCCGCGTCGAGACCTCCTCGTTTGCGCCGGAGTTTGGGCACACGCCTGGTGGCCACGTGCTTCTGACGACCCGGTCAGGCACCAACGACTGGCACGGCGGATTGTTTGAATACTTTCGAAATGACGTTTTGGACGCAAACGATTGGTTCGCGAACGCCGCCGGAAAATCGAGAGCGCCTGAGCGCCACAGTGATTTCGGCGGAACGTTGGGCGGGCCGATTCACAAGAACACGACTTTCTTCTTCTTATCCTACGAAGGAGCACGCCTACGTCTGCCACAGACGTTGATCGAAACAGTTCCTTCGGAAGGGGCGCGAGCAACCGGTTCAACGAGCGTCCAGTCGCTGCTCAATGCGTTCCCTGTCCCTAATGGTGCTGTCTCTGCCGATGGCAATACGGCGGTCTTCACGGGCACTGCCTCGGACAGCGCAACACTCGATGCGGGAAGCGTCCGCATCGATCATCATTTTAATGATCGGGTCTCGATCTTCGGCCGCTACAACGAAGCGCCGTCCGAGTTTGTCACACTCGGCCAAGGCATAAACGACCCGCAGGCGACGGAAGTGAATACCCGCACCGCAACCGCCGGCCTCAATCTGACGTTGGGCCCCGGGATCTCAAATGTGTTGCGCTTCAACTATTCTTCGCAGAGCGCCGGAAGCCGGTACAGCTTGACGTCGGGTGGGGGAAGCGTCCCGTACGATCCGGCGATTCTACTGGGAGATCTTTCGAATTCATCAAACCACGTTATCTTCGGCACCTTTGACAGTGGATTTTTGCTTGCAGGGCCACTGGCGCGAAACCGGAACCAGCAGCGGGAGGTTCTGGATGATCTAGCCTTTTCCAAAGGCTCGCATCTGCTGAAGCTTGGCGTGGACTATCGAGCAAACTATCTCGACGCCATCCCCTACGACCACCTTTTTGACTATCTGTCCTTCAGTGTTTCGTCTCTCGTAACTTCCTCTGCCGCTGATTTGCTCATACCGATAACGACGAGACCTACAAAACTTCTCAGTCGCGCGGTGTCGCTCTACGCTCAAGACACGTGGAAGATCAACTCTCGGTTGACGGCTACCTACGGCCTTCGCTGGGAGGTGAATCCGGCGCCATCGTCGCGAAACAACACAACGATCGCGGCGTGGACGAACGTCGCTGATCCCGCAGCGATTGCGTTAGCGCCAAGCGGAACGTCTGTGTGGGATACCACCTACCGAAATTTCGCGCCGCGCTTTGGGATTGCGTGGACACCCACGGACAAACGCGATCTCGTCGTTCGTGCTGGCGCGGGTATCTTCTATGATCTCGGGGTTGGCGCGGCAGCGAATCTTGCCTCAGGGTTTCCGAACAATGTTCAGAACATCTTGTTTGGTGCGCCGATCCCAATCGGCGACCCGACGCCGCTGCTTCCAGTCATCTCGGAAGAGCCGCCCTTTCCTGGAATCGTGAACGCATTTTCCCCCAGCCTCTCGCTCCCACGGTCCTATCAGTGGAATGCGGCTATCGAGAAATCGTTCAGCGGCAGTCGGGCGCTTACGTTCACTTATGTCGGACAGGCCGGACGGCAGCTTCTGCGTACGGAAGGCCTTGGTGCGCCCAACGCCGATTTTACGGGAACCTTTTTTCTGACGACCAACGGCGCAAGCTCGAGTTACAACGCGTTGCAAGTACAGTTTCGGCAGCCGATGGCCCATGGTGTTCAAGCTCTGCTGAATTACACGTATTCCCATTCCATCGACAACGCTTCAAACGACACGGTCGAGTATGTCTCCAGCGCGGTGATTTCCGCCGCGAATGATCGCGCTTCTTCGGACTTCGACGTGCGCCATAGTTTTTCAGGCGCAGTGTCCATTGCGCTTCCCTCGCCTTCGAAGGACAAAGGCTACGGAATGATTTTGCGTAACTGGTCTACGGATATCGTTGTGGTAGCGCGGACGGGTTTTCCGTTCAATGGCAAAGTTTCTGCGCCAGTGCAGGGCTCTGCTCCCCGGGCAGACCGGATTGTGGGGCAGCCAATCTGGATCGCAAGCGCAGCGGAGCCGGGAGGCAAGTCACTGAACCCTGCGGCGTTCGCGAAGCCGGCACCGGGAAGACAGGGAACGGAGAGCCGAAATGACATCTCCGGATTTGGTTTGGCGCAGGTGGACCTCTCGTTGCAACGTCAGTTTTTTCTGACGGATCGATTGCATCTTCAATTTCGAACCGATGCCTTCAATCTCTTCAATCACCCAAACTTCACAAATCCATCGGCCCTTATCGGCTCCGATCCGCGTTTTTTCACATCGCAGTCGATGCTGAACCAGGGCCTGGGCGGTCTGAACCCTCTCTTCCAAGAGGGGGGACCGCGCTCGCTTCAACTATCGCTAAAACTGACGTTCTAGCCCGCAGACTGACGGACGCGACATGCCTGCTGTTCAGGCAGAAAGGACAGGTTTGTGCGAAAGGAGCTCTTTGCGGGTATAGGAATCGTAGTTGTGGCGATGATGTCTCTTTCAAGCCGGTTGAGCGCCGGGGAAGAGAGCAAGAAAAGAGGCGTAACGGTAGCCGACACCATCCGAATGGCAACCGTTCCCGAGCCGCAATACGCGGCGCAAGACGCATCCAAAAATCGTGTCGCGATATTCTCGCCGGACAAGAAACACTTCGTGATCGTCGTGGAACGCGGAATTCTCGAGACAAACGAAAGAGAATTTTCTCTTCTTCTTTATGAAAGCGCCGAGATTTTCCGGTCTTCCGAGCCAAAGGTCCTTGTAACTCTGCGGTCTCATTCAAATCGTGACGCAATTCGAAATGTACGATGGATCGATGCGGAGCGTATTGTTTTTCTAGGGGAGGCGCGGAGCACATCGCAAGTGTATTCTCTGCGGATTGCCGACAGCCGCATGGAGCAACTCACCGACCATGCGACGCCGCTCATCGATTTCGACTTGTACCCGAAGTCACAAATCATTGCGTATGCTGCAGAACGGAGTCGTTTGAACAACGAAGCAGCCTACGAAAGATGCGCGCGAGGCTACGCCATCATCAATGAGGCTCTCGACGACATTCCCAGAAGTCTCGAGGACTGCAAGGAGCCGAGTCTGCTGCTCGGCGCAGAGGTCTATGTTAAGAAGCCCGGACGACAGCCATTTCCCATTGTGTTCGCAGACTATTTCGAAGCGTTCAAGCAAATCTCAATCAGTCCGAACGGCAAGTATGTCCTTTTCGACGTGTTGCTGCGGAAGGTTCCGGCAAGTTGGAAGGACTACCAGGACCCGCTGATTCATGCGGAGGCCATGGCGTCGCGCAATCGAGGCCCTTTCTCCTGGCTCAGTCAGTTTCTAGTGGCAGATACAAGCACAGGAGAGGTGCGTCCGATCGTGGACGGGACCATCGATCTGACGCTCGGCGCGGCTGCGTGGTCTCCCGACGGAAGCTCGGTCGTGGTCTCCGGGGCATTCTTGCCATTGGATGTGAATGACCCTGAGGAACTGGAAGCTCGAAAAGCGCACTCGTTCATCGTGGAAGTAAATCCCTCGACGCGAGCTTTCTCAAAAGTGTCGGACAAGCAGCTGATCGCGGATCGATGGAATACGGAAACAGGGGAGGTGTCCCTTCGTCCGCCCGCTCAGGATCCGGAAGGAGGGTTCGCTATCTACCGCAAGACCGAAGCGGGATGGCGCGAAGCAACAGCGAATTTGCGGCGCGCGACAGGTGCCCGGCCCGAAGTCTCGCTGGAACAGGATCTCAATTCAGCCCCGAGAATCTTCGTAAGCGACGCGCAACATCGAGAGAAACAGCTGCTGCTGGACCTAAATCCTCAATTCCGGGAATTGCAATTTGCCAAGGTGGAACGAGTCACCTGGCGTGCGAAAGACGGACATGAAGTCGAAGGGGGACTCTACTATCCACTGCACTACAGGCCGGGGACGCGGTATCCCGCTGTCTTGCAAACGCACGGATTTAGCCGACAAGAATTCTGGATCAATGGGCCCTGGAACAGCGCATTTGCAGCGCAACCGCTTGCTGCTCGGGACATCCTGGTTCTGCAGATTGGATACGCGACTGAGCAAGGGGCGGACACGAAGGTGTGGCGCACGCCGGAGGAGGCCCCTCGACAGATGAGCGCGTACGAAGGAGCGGTCGACTATCTGGACAGCCGGGCGCTCATTGATCGCAACCGCGTCGGAATCATTGGATTCAGCCGCACGGTCTACAGTGTTGAATACACGCTGACGCACTCCTCATATCATTTCGCCGCGGCTACGGTGGCGGACGGCTTTGACGGCGGATATCTTCAATATCTCGTAAATCCGTATTCGAAGCGGGACTGGATGACCGTCAATGGGGGCGAACCCTTTGGCGCGACTCTCGACCTGTGGAGGGAGAGGTCGCCTTCGTTCACCGTGGATCGGCTGCGAACTCCTGTTCGCCTCGAGGGATACGGCGGGATTTCCGCGGTCATTGGAAACTGGGAATGGTACGCGAAGCTGGTGATGTTGGACCGCCCAGCCGACATGATTTACCTCCCGGATGCAACGCATCTACTGGTCAAGCCTTGGGAGCGCATGACTTCGCAGGAAGGCAACGTCGACTGGTTCAGTTTCTGGCTGAAGGGTGAGATCGATTCCGTGCCGGAAAAGCGGGAACAGTATGCGCGCTGGAAAGAAATGCTTGAAAAGCAGAGATGAGAACGCGGCTAGCCCTACGACTTGATGCCGGTCGCTCGCAGCGTCCAATACCAAAAAAGTGTGCCGGGGCGCTTGTGGCCTGCAAGCGCCCCGGCCGTTTCACTCACTCTTCTGACGGAAACGCGGGCGGCTGGTTCGTGCCGTTCGAGCTGTCCGCTGCGATGACATTCTTCAGCATGTTTTGGATCGTCTTCGCTGCGTCATTGACGCAGAGAATTTCCGGCTTCTCGTATTTCATATTCTTCACCTCCTTCCTTCGTGGATATTCCCAGCTGGAAAGTCGGGCTTCCGGAGCGGCGGTAAGCATTCCCGTGCACCGGGGAAAGTAGCGACTGAATAGACGGATCGCGCAGCCAAGATTCGAGCGCCAGGGTACGGCTGATTCTCCAAAGGTGTGAGTCGTCACCTTCGCGTGCTGCTTCTAGCGCACCATGAAATTGTTTCAGATCGACGAAGTCGAGGTCGGCGCAGCGCATTTCCTTGGTCCAATCGCGAAGCTTTTCTGATTCTTCTTGGAGCGCTCGCATTGGAGCGCGAGCAACATAGGCTTTGCGCTTCCGCTCGAGCACAGGTTCGGGAACGATGCCGCGCAACGCGCGGCGCAAGAGGTGGCGACGGCGGCCCGGTTGTACCATTTGTTCGCGAGGAACAGCGTAGAGGAATTCGAGAAGGTCTCGGTCGAGGAAAGGATAGCGACGGTCGTGCGTGGCCGGCAAAGGCGCGGAGAAGATCTGCCGGCGCAACCAATCGAGTGCATAGAGATTTTCCTGAAAACTAGGCAAAGGCCCGCCGAGTCTCAGGCGCAGTCGTCGACACGCCTCGTTGTCACGCTGGCGCCGCTCGAATTCAGGATGAATCCAGGGTACCGCCTTGAACAAAAGGCTTGAGGGGTAGAGAGTCTGAGGAAAGAAACCCGCGACGGCGGCCGCATACACCGAGATCACAGGACGTCGAACAGAGAGGCTCCAAGCGAGTCCGCGGCGGAAGAACTCCATCAAGCGCCTCTCACTCAGTAGGTCCGCAAGCTCTGGACTGGCATCCGGGCCTCCTCCGGTGCATTCGTCGCCTCCAAGGCCCGAGAGAACGACGCGGACGTTGTTTCTCTCCATGTAGGCGGCTACTTCTAGCTGCGCTGGCGGAGGAACTAGGCCGCCCTCTGGCGTACTCCCGAACCGGCTACTATCACGCTCGCGAAGGAACGCATGCTGGGAGCTGACGTTCACGTGCAGGCCGGAACTATGACGTTTCGTCTCGACTGCGAGTACAAATGGCCGTTCATTCCAATTGGGTTCTGCGTCATCGAGATACGAAAGCGTGTCTAAGCGCGGCGCGATGGCGGTTTCTGCAAGGATGGAATCCGCAACGCACACGATGGAAGACGAATCCATTCCACCGCTAAGTTCGGCGACGATGGGATTCGAAGAACGCAATCGGCGGCGCACCGCCTGTCGGAAGAAGTGACGGAAACGCTGTTCGTATTCTGAATCAGGCAAGCCGCGCAGGTTGATTGGCGGGCCGAACTCCCAATGCTTTCCTATGCTGACCGTGCGGTTCTTGATTTTGACAAACGATGCAGGCGGAACGGCTTGGATTTCGCGATACGGTGTGAGACCCGCTGACGGAAAGGCGTAGAGCCAACCGGCAACGTAGTCTTCGTTTAGGGTGAGACTTTGGTCAGTAAGTTGAACGAGCACGTCCAGAACCGTGGACCACGCAACGTAGCGTTCAGCAAGCAAGAAATACAGCGGATGTGAAGCAAGAAAGTCAGAAGCGAGAACCAACGCTCTCTCGTAGTAGTGCAGAGCGCTCAGCGACCAGTCCCCGATCAGACGGCCCAGGCATTGCGTTCCTTCTCTGTCATACAAGGAAGCGACAATCGATAGGTCTGTTGTCCTGTCTTCGGCTATGCGCTCCCTGTTGGAGGCGAGTTCCGACCGGTTGTCGAGCCGGCCGGTCCAGGTGAGGAACGTCCCGGTGGGCGAGGCAAGAGGCTGACGTTCGTTGCGCGACTCCAAAGTGGAGTACAGCGCGGCGTGCAAGAGAAAGAAAGGTCCTTTGACGCACAAGGCTTCTGCATCGATAGCGTATGGAGCGAAAAGCGTCCTGGCTTTGGCCACGTAGCTGGGGTCCACGGACTGTCCGTCAAAATTCCATCGACCAAATTGTTCGCTCATAGAGTCTCTCTCGGCACTACGTCAGCATCGCTCCAACACCTGGTACATGGACGCGACGTAGCTTTTGTCATTCACGACACATCCGTCGAGCTCGACCCAAGCGTGGGCGCGGAATGGGCACGGCTGGACACCGATTACGAGTTGAGCGGCAAATCCCGACCTGCGGAGCAGGACAGCGGTCGCGGCCGAGCGCTGCAGGCAGCGGACCTGTTTGAAATAGAGCACGCAGGCGAGGTCGAACGCATGACAGATCCGCTCAGGAGCATCAAGGGTGCGACTCTGCTGGCGGACGCAGGATTTGCGCACTTGCTCGTGGACGGCGGGAAATCCACGACGTGCCAGCAAGAAATCGAATCGCAGGAGATGGACATAGGCGCGAAAAACGTCCACTGCCATTGAAGGGAATCCAGGTTTAGATGATGCTTGGTCCATATTTGCATGCCTGGGTCAGTCGCGATCGTTTTCGCTCAATAAAGCGTGGCTTGTGAGAGAAACGAGAAAGTCATGGACATCAACGGAGACAAGAGCGGCATCCACTTGGCAACGGCGACTGACTTCGCGGACGACACCTTCTTCCGTCTCTCCGCGAGCCAGGATTTCTAGGACAACCGCGCCGGTTGCATTGCACCGGAAAATCTGTCCGCGTCCGAGATCGAGGACAACGCCGCCGTCGGCGTTGGTGACGGAGCGGAGGTTCTTCGAGAGACGCAACATTGAACAACCCCTAAGTCTGGCCCATGCGATACGTGCAAGTTGCCACGTGCGTCGCGCGAAAGCCACTCGCTCGAAAAAATGTTCGCGATTGTTCCGGCGTTCGCCGAATCACGGCTCGCGCCGCCGTCTGCGCGTTGCGGGCTGAGCCGTCAAGTCTCAACTGATGTTCGGGTTTCTGCTCGCGTTTTGAGAATCAGCGCAATTTTCGGAGAACCGCGATGACTCTTCCGACCACTTCCGCCTCCACGCGATTCCGAAGACGCAGGAACTTCGGTTGCCCTTTCTGACAAGGCCGGAGAATCAACACGCCATTTTGCAACGCGCAAAAGCCGCACAAGTAAGTGCCATCGCGCAGCAGTGCGACATACAAGGGCTGCTGTGATGCTGGGGCGGACAACGAAGGGCGCGGGACCTTTTGCCTCCGGTCCAAAGCCAGAAAGAGAGCGCCATCCAGTCGGGACCGGATAGGCAAGTGAGAGCCTCCGGCCCAAAAAACGTCTCGAGGAGAAACGTCGGGCAAGCGGAACAAACCTGCGAGCGACTGACTCAGGAAGTAGGGAACTTTTCCAAAACGCCGTTCGACAGCTTTGAGGAATGGCGATCGCTTCCGAGGAGTGTTCTCGCGCGATGCTCGCGGCAGGAACTCTTCCGGGATGGAGCGGTGTCCGGCGACTTCGAGCGGGACACCCCCGACATCCAGCAATCGGGTGGGATTTGCGAAATAGACAGCGCAGATGGAAATGATTTTGTGAATTTGCCGGGGGAGCAATTTTCGGGTTTCAAAATCAGAGAGCGTGCCCGGAGCGCAATAGTAGCGGCTGTTCCCGAGCCGGCGAGCAATCTGCATCGTCCGCCGGGATGCCTCACGAAATGTCAGCCCGGAACGCAGCCGCGCCTTCCGGATGAATTCTCCGACATTTTGAGGAGGCGCGGCGCGAAGCGGTCGGGGCGTCCAAAAACGTCCGAGCCGCAACGGGACGAGGGGAGTCTCCGTGCCACCGAGCATACGGAGTTCGAGGTCTGCTTTTCCAAGAACGTTAGCCTCCGTTCCCTGCTGGAGCTCCACAGGAGCGTAAGGCATTTGTCTCGAACACAGGACAACCTTTCCGCTGGAAGATCGCCCGAGGCGGGTGCATACCAAGCCTTGACTATGCTCGACGAGAAAAAGCCCCGATCGGGACTCATCGGCTGTAAGAGCGCCTTTGTTTTCCGGTCGCGAGCGAATGCGAACAATGCTTCCCGGAAGCAGGTCCGGGAAGGCGAACGAATCTTGGGTACCGATTCTCACAAATCGATGCAAAGAAGCAGGGTGCGCACGTGGGGGATGGAACGCGCGACGGCTGCTGAGCCCTAACCAACGGGTCAAGGGGGCAAGCGGCGCTGAGAAGTCGGGAGGACGAAGTTCTTCAAACCATGGCGCCCCGCGTGTCCCTTCGTACGCTTGCGAGTCGAGTTCGACGGTGCGGGCAGGCGGGAACAGTGTCTGTATGCGGATGATCTCGTGCAAATAGAACCCAAAAACCGCAAGCCAATCGACAAGCCGATAGCGGGTCAGTCTGCTGAGAGTCAACAGCTGATACAAGCTGGGACAGAACTGCGACCCATCGAGCGCCCTGTGAAAGTTGTGGGGAAGCGGGTTAAGAGGTGGATTCAAGCCAGACGTTCTGGACGCCTGATACGCATCCGCCAAGCTGAGTCCGCGAGAAGCAAGAATTGCGCCAACGATGGCGCTTCGACCAAGCCTCGAGCGAAGGGAACGCGTCATGGTCAACACAGTCGAAGGCGAGAGCTGAACAAATGGAGATAAATGTTTGTGATGGCTGTATTTAGGGACAACCGGAAGTGTCCGGAATACCGGACGAAACGACACGCAATCCGGGGGAACGGCTCCGCCGTGCTAAGGTAGAGACACGTGAAATCGCGTTCAGTAACCAAGTAATAATCGGGCCGGCACCAATGGAAGCAAGCACGCAATCCGAAAGGGTGGGTGTTCGTTTAAAGCGGATAAGGGAACGTCTCGGTCTGAGTTTGCGGCAGGTGGAGGAGCGCAGCCGGCAACTTGCAGAAAAGAAGCAGAATCCCGACTATTTCATTTCCCGGGGCTGGCTCAACAACATCGAAAACGGAACGTACACGCCGAGCGCCTGCAAGCAATATACCCTAGGCGCGATTTACAACGTTCACTGGTCGAGCATCTTTTCGGCTTTCGGCTGCAACATCGGCGATTTCAACAAGGATCAAGCGATGTTCGGTCCTTCGAAGACTCAGCTCGATACCCGAGTTACGGATCGCGACGACACGATCGTGGTTCCGATGAGATCGAGGAGCTTCAAGCTGGACCGCACGAGTCTCCTCGCGAAGCTGAGCAAAATTTGGGGCGAAGTTCCCATTCGCCTGCTTCAGCACATGGACCTGCGCAATGGTGTCTACGGCTTCGTGGGACTCGCGGACCGTACCATGTTTCCAATCATCCGGCCTGGCTCTATTGTGCAAATCGATCAGAACCAGCGGAAGGTTGTGCAATCAAAATGGGAAGACGAGGATGACCGGCCAATTTATTTCGTGGAGTTGAGGGGTGAGTTTGTTTGCAGCTGGTGCCAGATGGAGGATGGCTATCTCAGCGCGGTCCCGCATCCGAAGTCGAAGTGCCAGGTACGTCGATTCGCATATCCGCGCGAGGCCGACATCGTTGGTCGCGTCATCGGCGTTACCATGCGACTCGTGGAAGCTGAGCAATAAGGAAGTTGCAAAAAGAGATTAAAGGAATCCAATTCGGTCGCGTTTGTAATACTGGGCAAAGGCGAATATTCTATTCATCCGTCCCCGTCATTCGCAATCCTAGAAAGAGGCCATCATGGTAATCGGAGATCGTTTGCGGGAACTGCGCGAGAGCAAGAAGCTCTCGCAAGGCGACATCGAGAAAAGAACGGGACTGTTGCGGTGCTACATTTCGCGGGTGGAGAACGGCCACACCGTTCCGGCGATCGAAACACTCGAAAAATTAGCGCGAGCTCTCGAAATTCCACTCTATCAACTGTTCTACGACGGCGACGAACCGCCAAAGCTCCCGAACCTGCTCAAGAGGAAGACCTCGGATGACATCGCCTTTGGCAGCAGCGGCAAGCAAGCGACGTATCTTCACAAACTGCGGAAATGTTTGAGCAAAGCGGCAGATACAGACCGAAAGCTGATCATGGTTATGGCGCAAAAGATGGCCGCTGGGCGCGCCCGTCGCGAGAGAGCTGAGGCCTAGAAAAAAGGAAACCGGGCCGCGACTCGGCATCGCGGCCCGGCACAAGGCAAGGGGTACCTCAAGCGGCAGCCTTACGTTTGTTTTTCGTGTTTTTTCTTTTTTCGGTCTTCTTCGAGAGTTCTTCGCGGACTGCGGCATTGAGCTTGCTCGAATCGACTTTGTATCGCGCAGCGGCCTGCGCGAGGTTCGAGTCCTTCGCAAGCGATTGACGCGGGTCGAATCCGGGACAGTAGAGGTCGGAGACGAGAGCGCACACGACGACGAACCGCTGCAGGTCCTGCGGATTCATCGCTCGCACGGCTTTCCCGGCCATGGCTTCGTAATCGACGACCATGCCGCCCCAGGATGACTTCGTCTTTTTCTCTTCCCATAGATAGACACGGCAGAGACGGCGGTGATTGTCGTGGCCGAGGCGGCGGAAGTAGTCGAGCGCGGCCATTTCGAGGTCGGGACGCGCGAGCGTTGCGGGCAGCTTCTTGCGGATGGCGTCGAGGATACGAACGCGCGTCAGCTTCTCAACGCGTTCGGCCAGCAATTCCTTGCTGCGGGCCGCGCGTTCCTGTGGCGTCGGTTGATAACGCGTCTCACGCGCGTGCACGGGACACTTTTCGTCTCGGCAGACGTGCATCACGGTTCCGGCCTGTGCTCCATCGATGACGACAGCGGGTCTCGTGTGCGGGCACTCGGCTTTCTTGGCAATGCGGCGATATTGTCCTTCGTAGAGAACGTCCGGCTGCGGCTTCTTCGATTGCCACGCCGGAGCCTGTGAAACGCGCAGCGGTTTTTCGCCGGACTCTTCGAGCGGCTTGACGCGAATCTGCACGAGGGCTTCGACCTTCGCACGATAACAGGCGCGGTCGGTACAGATGGACTTGTGCCGGATTTCGGGAAAGAGCAACGGGTTGTTTCCGGTGCGTTTCGGGCACGTGGAACAACTTCCCGCTGTTGGAAGCAGTGTCGCGTCTTCTGCGCTGAAAGGCGCGTTGGCAATATCCAGAAGGATTTCCCGCTCAATCCATTCGCGCAGCGAACGGACGGTGACGGCTTCGGCCTTTTTGTCTTTGAGGACCGCCGCCGCTGTCTTGTGCTGCGGAAAGCATTCCGCGAGCGCTCGGCGCTGGTCGTCGGACTGCAACCGTGCGATTTCAAAAGCATGAGCGACGGTGAGCTTGGCGGCGTAGAACGCTTCCTGCACTTCTTCGACGAGGTGCGTCAGGCGAAGACGCGCATAGACGTACTTCTCCGACCGTCCGACTTTCTCGGCCAGCGTCTCGACCGTATAGGTGTCCGGCTGCATGTGCATAAGCGCGTCGTAACCGCGCGCCTCGTCGAGTTCGTGCACATCGGCGCGTTGCAGGTTCTCGATGAGTTGCAGCTCGAGGCATTCGGCGTCGGTCAGGTGGCGCACGCTTGCGGAAATGGTTTCCCGTCCGGCAAGTTTCGAAGCGCGGTAGCGCCGCGCTCCGGCAACGAGTTCGTAAAGTCCCGCCTCACCGTCCGGAAACGGACGGACGAGAACGGGTTGCAGAACGCCATGCAGCTTGATGTTGGCGGCAAGTTCCGCGAGCTTCGCTTCATCGAAGGTGCGCCTCGGGTTGGTTTTCGACTCCCGAATGCGTTCGAGCGGAATGTCCTGCACGGAAGATGTCAGATTTCCTGAATTCATTGCGAGTGCACTATTCATTTTCGATTTCTCCTTTTCTTCTTTTTTCAAGAATTAATATTCTTCGGGAAGTAGGATCGTCGTGTGGCACCTTGAGCCTTCGGTGATCACCCACACCACGAGATTCGCGTGGGTGCGATAGCTGCTCATGAGCCGGAAACCCTTTTCCAAGCTCAATTGGTTTTCCTTGCGGTCTTCTTCGGGGATTTCGCCCCAATCTCCGGTCACATGGCGTGAGAGGAAGTCCATGGGGGACTGGCCGGACTTTTCGAGAGCGGCCAGCGCGCCGGGTGTGGCGACGAGCTGGCCCAGGTCAAACAACGGTTTTCGTTCTGTCTTTTGCATTTCGGAAGACTCCTTGTTGTGGATTTGGGTCTTGCTTCTCAGAGGCGCGGCGGGAAGCCGCGCATGAAAAGCAAATCCCTTCGTGGCGGGGGGAGGCGCCTGTCCGTCCGCGCCGTCAAGGCCGCGGGGTGGGCGTTCATCGGAGCGAAGCGGAGAGCCTTGACGGAAGGAGCGGACGGATCAGGCGCAGGGTTTAGCCAGGAAGGGCTTGCGAAGAACTGCTGATGTCCCAGGTTAGAATCGTTGCAATGAAAAAGGTCTTCGAGCTTGTGGTGGTGACTGTGATTGTTGGGGTGATTGGCTGGCGCTTGATTCGCGCCTTCGCCCGCGGGGAAGAAATGAAAAATCTTCGTAAGCTGTTCGGCGACGATTCCTTGGAGCGCGAGATCTTGGGTTCGGAGTCTGAACATCTCCTCGGCAAATGGCACAAGAAGAATCCAGACAATCCGGTTATGAAATACACCGAGGAACTCGTGGGCTATGCGTTGCAGGGTGACGGGTTGAAGTGCGACCTGAGGCGACTGGCAACAAAACTCCAAGGCGAATTTGTAGACACCCTGGTCGAACTGGGGTATGCCGTGTTTTTACTGAAGCAGGGCCTGGACGTGACGATGGAGCCTAAGGCTCCTCTTGCGGGCCCCGATCTACGTGCGGTGAAAGACGGCGAATACTTCGTCGAGATACGGCGTGTTCAACTAGACGAAGCCCGTGCAGCTACCGACATGGCGACGGAAGACGTTTTTGAGCGGCTCGCCAAATTGCCTTCGCGTCACAGTGTTGTGATTTCGATGACCGACGAATATTCAGCGCATTCCCCTGAGCTGAAGAAGTCAGTGCGATTGGTCCGAACAATCCTGGACGATCTGGAGAAGAAAGGAGTGACGAAGGCGACTCTGTATTATCACAACGCTGATGATTACAGTCTGCGAGAAGGAGAGGAGACGGAGGCGCGATACGACTACGCGGATGCCAAACGTCTCGCCGAGCAGATTCGGGATGAAAAATGGAAGCGTGATGCACGGTTTGTGGCGCGTTTTGATGACACCGGACAAAAGAACAACGGCACCGTTGTCGGCGTACTGCCGCTCGGTGCGGGGCGGCGTCAGTTGCAGCCCGACGAAACTTATTTGCGTCTGCGAACGATACTGCGGAAAAAACAGAAGCAGCTACCGAAGGCTTCCCAGGGAATCATTCTTCTAGAGATATCCGATTTGGGTAAGTTGCTGGTGGACGAATTCACTCTTGCGAGAGCGTTCTACGGCGACTTGGTGGTAACTTTCGGGCCGAGTGCTGAAGGCTTTCCTCATGATCTGAACCGGAAGCCGAATGGGTTTTTCCTGGGAACGTCCCGCGTTTCCGCCGTTGTGATTGAGAAGGCGCAAGTCGAGACGGATCGCATCTCAATCAGCCGAGAGGTGTTTCCAACAAACAATCCGAACGCCAAAGTGTTGAGGCTTGACGAACTCAAGCTCTTCGGCTCCATTGCCGAGGGACTCGAGAATCTGTGTGCGGAAGAGCTGTGAACGGAAGCGGAAACTTTAGCCGGCTGCGACGAGAACTAGGATGCCAATGAATGTGACGGCGCACAGAGCCAGAGCGCGCTGCTGTTGGCGTTGCTGTTGAATATCGGTCCAGCGTGAACCTTCGAGCATTTGCAATACTTCTTGCATCGATGGTCTTTCGGCAGGCAGGGGCCGGCAGCAAGCCGCGACAATTTCGGTCAGTCGTGAATGAGTTTTGAATGCGCCCAAGGCAAGATCAAGTGGTTGTCCGTCTCGCGGTTTTACCCCTGTGGCCAGGTGGTGGAGAGTCACGCCGTACGAGTAGACGTCGCCAGCTTGTGAGATCGGACCGCCATTCTTTATTTCTGGCGCCCAGTAGCCGGGTGTCCCGCCATGATTTTGTGAGAAAAGAACCGTGCAGCCAATGCCGTTACCGAGAGGATCGGCGAGGCGCAGGCTGCCTTCTTCCGTGATGAGCAGGTTGTCGGGTTTGAAGTCACCATGGGCGATGCGACGGCTGTGAAGCGCTGCAAGCGATCGGGCGGATTCGAAGGCGAGAGCCAATAGCTGTTGTTCAGCAAGGCGGCCTGCATGTTTCGTTGCGGAACCACCTGGGAGGTAAGGCATTACGTAATAGGGTTGTTGCGCTTTCAGGTCAGCGAACAGAATGGAGATCATCCCGGGCAGGTTTTGGCCAAGAATGCGGACTTCTCGCTCAAAGGCCTTTCGCGCGTGCTCCAGCTGCCATTCCCTTAGGTACTTGACGACGACTTGTGCTCCAGTGTCACTGCGCTGTCCGAGATGGACATCCGCGTTGCCTCCGGACGCCAAAGGCCGAAGAACGAAGACTTGGTAGCTCATCGAGATTTTCCCCCGGCGCGCGCATATGCCATGCGGAACAAGGCATACAAGAACGCGCCTCTTTCATTGTTCGCTGCACGAAGAATGGATTCCGGAGAACTGCCGCCCCGAATTGCTCTGTCGAGTGCCAAGTAGAGGTCTAGCGTTGGACCGGTTGGGGCCGAATGCCCTCCCTCCCAACGATTAACGCTCGCGAAGGAGACCCCGAGAAGTCGCGCCATCTGCTCCTGCGCCAGATTCAGTTTCTTGCGAATCCAAACGAGTCGTACGGAATCAAGCATAGAAAGACTGTATTACACGCGCAGGATTCTTGCAACATTTATTATAACAATTGCTATATGCCAAGAACACGCACCACGACCGGACCGGGCGCAGGGAGTGCTGGGATCGGTGTATTACGTCACCGGCGGACGGTAAGGGCTCACTGCAGGGTCGGGAGTTCCAAACGTGAAGATCAGCCAGTCATCGTCCTCCGCGAGAATTCCTTTCTCGACTTCCACCTTGACGATGAGTCGGCCCTCCTCGAGATTCCTGAGGAAGGGATTCTTTTTGGGGAAACCATGAGTCTCATCAAAAGTCTTCGCGTCCGTTCGACCACCGAGAAGTGCTTGGATGGTGCGCAGGGACACTTTGAAGTTTCGATCGCTCATCGAGAAACCTCCTTCGAAGGTATCGCCCTCATCAGTCCCCCTCGACTCAAGGAGCCAGGTCAAATGGTTTCTTGCATTGACCGCAGTTCTTGCTGGAGGAGGGAGGGCGTCTGGGAGCTTCAGAATGGATTGTTTGATCGCGGAATCCAGAGTCTCGTAATCACGGTTGTGGTAGAGGCGTTGTTGTATTCGGAGGTGACGAGGCCCGATTCTTCCCGAATTGTCAGCAACAACCACCAGAACTGAGACAAAGGAGACCGATGTGTTGATTTGCAGGAAATGCTGTACAACGTCGTCGAGGTGAAACGAGGACCAATCATCACCCTGACGGCGGCTCAGCAAATCGCACCCGCCGTCGCAAATCACAATTCCATAAGGTCCAGGAAGACTGGAGGCTCTCAATTGCTGGGCCTTGGCGTGAAGAACATTCGCCACCGGATTTGAGGTCTTGGAATGAGCCAGAGTAAAGACCGGGTAGCCTCCAGACAGGCCCTTCGTGGTGGGATCGAACCGAATCGCGACATCCACCTGTTCGCTCTTGACGACGTATTGATGGTGCCTTGTCGGTGCAGCTTTGACCGAAGCCAAGAACTGCGCGAAGCGACGGTTGAAAATTGTCTGTTTGAATTGGTGGGGACGGGGAAGCCGAAGCTTCCTGGTCACGCGGCTTCCTCTGTAAACAGGCATCGGGGAAATCGGTCGAACGTCAAGATGGAAGCGGCCAAGCCTCTCTTCCGGAAAGACCTTACTGAGCCTTTTGCGGAAGTCTTCCATCAAGAGTTCAAAGGGATTTTCCTCGTGAAGATGCTTGTCGGAGACGACGCTGATTTCGATGACCACCGGTTGGCGACTTTCCCGAGGGACGAACTGCAGGTCGGGCCTGGTGCTGCCTCCATCCGGTTCGGGTGAGACGCTACCGAGCCGGGAGAAAGCGACGAGGACGGCAAGTTCCCATTCGGTTGGAATCGTTTCGTCGGACCGCTCGTCAAGATTCCGGAGTTTGCGTAGCAGTTCGGAGGACGCGAGAAATGCGGAACTGTCGTCAATGAGTTGCTGAATGGTTCTGCGAGAGAAAATCGCCATTTGCCATGAGTATACGAGAGAAAGACCGCCGAAGGGCGGAACGGAAAGCGCTCACGAACCGGTGAGCGCGGCAAGCATCTGCGAAGCAGCCTTCTGAATGTAGGTAAGACTGGTCGTTAGCGTTTCCTGGTCGCCGTTCCACAGTTGGATGTAGTCGGCTGCAGCCGAACCGGTTTCGAGCCCGATGGCATGGCAAACGACGAAGGCGGTTGCTTCGGCTTCGGTTTCGCGGACTTTGCGCGACGTTTGTTCGCGGCGATCGCCACGGTGTAGAAGCTCATGTGCGAGTTCGTGGACAAGTGTCGAGAACTCCTCGGCGGAGGATTGACCCGGAAGTAGCGCAATGCGACCGCCATACGAAGTACCGCGGGCGGGGGCGATGTCTTGCGAATACTCAATCGCGATACTCTGCGCGGCGGCAAAGCTGCGGAGAACATCGCTATAGTCGCGTGGATCTCCGTGCACGACCCCGATCTGTGGCAGTTCCTGGCCGTCCGTCTGACTGACATCAAAAACGTAAGCGGCGCGGAAGCCCGCGATGCGGGAAGACTCTCTTTCATCGTTCTCGGAGTTCTCCGCCTTGCGCCGGACGATGGGGGCGAGAATCATGATGCCTTTCTCGCCTTTCTTGACGAAGCGGCCGAGTTCGTTCCACGTGCGGAAGCCGGCGACATGGCTTGCATTGGGCTTCTGCAAGGCGATGAGTAAAACGTTGTGCAGGCTGTACCGGTGAAACCGTCCAATAGCCTTGAGATAGCTGGTAAGTGCTTCGCTATGCCCTTGCTGCAGCGCAGCGACGAGCTGTTCGGTGGCCTTCTCCGTGATTTCCTTGATTTGTTCTGATTTCATTTCCGTTCTCCTGTGCGGGGATTTGGTTCCCTCACTTGAAGCCGGGGAACCAAAGAACCGCGACTACAGGAGAACGGAAGAAGAGAATTCAAGGAGCCGTTCGGAAGGCAACCGGCGTGACGCAAGTCCGCGAGTGGCGCGGCGGTGTGCCAGCGCCCATTGGATCAGTTCGTGTCGGGCTTCGAGGCGGAGAAGGAGTTCAACGATGAGCGCTTATGCGAAGAGCGTCGCAACAGCTGCAGTTATGAGCGGGCGAACTCGAGCAGCGATTTGATGTCATTTTCATTGGCGTCGAGCGTGCGTAGCGCAGCGAGATACCTGCTGCGCGCATCCCCTTGTGCGACTAGGTCTTTTCCGGCACCCCAGGTGAATTCGGGTTGGCCGAACTTTACGGCGAGCACGTCGGCTATCATTCGCGCGTGACGTCCGTTGCCATTTGCAAACGGATGAATTTTCGTTAGCTGGTGGTGAAAACGAAGCAGCGCTTCGTCCGTTGAGAAGGTTTTGTTCTCCAGCCAGTATCCGGTGTTGGCGAGAAGCTGGGGGATTCGTTGCACAATCTCTTTCGGGTCGCAACCAATGTTCCGCTCGGTCTGGCGATAGGTGCCCGCCCATTTCCACACGTTATCGAACATGCGGTGGTGCAGTTCGCGCACATAAGGTTCTTCGAGCGGATCCGTGGATTTCATAGTTCGACTGTCAAACGCCCACTCGCGAGCCCGTAGAATGTTGAGGGCTTCATATTCATTGAGTTCGCCCATGGTGCTGATGCGAGGAAGGAGTTGTTCCGCTTCTTCCGGGCGGATCGGGGTATTTCCGTCCGAGTATTTTTGATTGAGGATGAAGTTCATCGTGTCTTGCGGCGGTTCAGGCGCCGCTGAGCCTCATCCTCGATCAGTTGGTTGGTGTTTTCGGGTTTCTGGTCTTCGAGCGCCATCGTATGAAGGACGCTTTTGACATCACGAGCTGCTTGCTCGCGAGAGGGTTGTTCTGCGAGTTCCGCGAACGGGCCGGCTTTCGGCACGAGTACGTAGATTAGGTCGCAGCCCATGGTTCCGGCAACCCGCCGAAGGGCACGGAGTGTGATGCGGTCTTCGGCTTCGGCCTTTTCGAACTGCTGGATGGCCTGTCCCGACGCCCGCATTTTCTTGCCGACCTGACGTTGGCTAAGGCCGAGAGCCTCGCGCACGGAAGCGATCCACCCGCCGGAGGGCCGAGGCGGAAGGCTTCGCGCGAGCTCAAGGCTACGGTCGAATTGCGAAAGTCGTAACTGACGGAATTCACGTTTCATAGGATGTATCCTGCCAAGTTATAGCTTGGCAGTTTGCGCTTAATTGTCAAGCGATACCTTGTCGACAAGATTCAAAATGACAAGCTGTAGCTTTGCGATGTCGGAATAAATGACAAGCTATAACTTGACCATCAGCCGAACAAAGCCGGTTGTGCCGAGATGTCCTCTGGATCGAGGAAATTGCTAACGCCGACACCAACGAGACGAAACCGCTGCTGCGGTCCGAGGCCAACACGCTCCCTTAGCGAGAGCGCGATCGCCGTCAGCTCTTCGCATGAGGAAGGCGGAGAGGAAGGAGTGTGGCTGCGCGTGAGGATCTTGAACTCCGCGGTCTTCAATTTCAGCACCACGGTTCTCGCAATGCGTCTTTCGTTGCGCGATGCGACCCAGGTCAGTTCGGCGAGCTTGCGGATCATCGCCTCCGTCTCGCTGAGCGGCACGTCACGTTCAAACGTGTCTTCCGCGGAGATGGATTGTGTCGGCCGATCGGGCACGACTTTGCTCTCGTCGACACCGCGTGCCAATTCGTAGAGACGGAGCCCGTAGCGTCCGAAGCGGCTTTCAAGCACGGGCAAGTCAAGGAGCCGCAAATCCGCAATTGTCTGCACTTCGAAGCCCCTGAGCTTTTCTTCCGTGACTTTTCCGACTCCAGGCAAACGGCCCACCGGCAAGGGCAGTAAGAACGCGTCGACCTCCTCGGGCTGAATGACAAAGAGTCCGTTCGGTTTTTTCCAGTCAGACGCAATCTTGGCGAGGAATTTGTTCGGTGCGACGCCCGCGGAGGCCGTCAACTGAAGTTCTATACGAATCTGCTCGCGAATCGTGCGCGCCACCTGCGTTGCGGTAGGCAAGCACGTCTTGTTCTCCGTAACATCGAGATAGGCTTCATCAAGCGACAGCGGTTCGATGAGGTCGGTGTGCCGGCGGAAGATATCACGCACTTGCCGCGACACAGCTCGATAGCGCGGAAAATCCGGAGGGAGAAAGACGGCCTTCGGACAGAGGCGTTCGGCTTGAACGGCGGGCATCGCCGAACGCACGCCGAATTTCCTCGCCTCATACGACGCCGCGCAGACAACGGAGCGATTCCCGCGCCACGCAACGATAACGGGATTGCCCCGCAGCTGCGGATCGTCCCGCTGCTCGACGGACGCGTAAAATGCATCCATGTCGATGTGCACGATTTTGCGCATTGGTACGTCTGGACTATTTTAGGCATGGCGCGGACTTTTGAGGGCGATCCCTTATGACTTTGGGTCCAACCGCTCCGGATAGCGCGCGTCGAGCGCCAGGGTTCCGCCTCCAACGACCAACAGGAAGACAAGACCGAGCAGCATGCTCACATCCGTGCGCGCTTCATGAAGTGTCCCCCAGAATCCGTTCTTCATGAACGTAACGATCTTGGTCGAGTACAACGCAACACAAATGTCGATGAGCAGGGGCACACAGGCAAGCCGGGTAAAGAGACCGGCTAAAAGGAGCCCGCCGCAAATGATCTCGGTGACTCCGATGAAGGGAGCCATGAGCTGAGGCAAAGGAATGCCAATCTTCGTGAAACGGCCCACTCCCAAGGCTTCCGGGAACAGAAATTTCTGAATGCCCTCAGAAAGAAAAACCCAACCAACCAGAATGCGAATGAGCAGGATCGCCTTCTTGGCGCGATTCACCCAGATTGCGTCGGTGTCCGAAGTCATGGAGGTACCTCCTCGCGTTTGGCTCGGGATTCATCCAACTCTTCACACACAGTCAAACAGAGTCATGAAGCCGAAGTCCATGTGCAACTGCTGGCGACGGGGAACCCTCGATGTGTTCATAAACAGCTCCTCAAACTCAAGCTCGTATTAGTTCGCTCTGGAATGAATGAATCGAGCGCCATTGCAACGCGACAAGTGCTTATCGAATCCAGGTAAGCCAGAGCCAGCCGAATAACAGCGTCAGAAAGGTGACTGGCAAACCGATCCGAAAGTAATCAAAGAAAGTGATTACTGTCTCTTTCTGCGCACGCTCGACAACGATGATGTTGGCGACGGAACCGGTAATGGTCAGATTCCCTGCAAGCGTGCTCGCCATGGCCAGGATAAGCCAGGCCGAATGGGTGTCAGCGAATTGACTTACCAGGGACTTCAAAAGCATCACCGCAGGCACGTTGCTCACTAGGTTCGAGAGTATGGCGGTCACGAGCGTAAAGACGCCCAGATGTTGCAGGTTGAAACGCTCGCCAAAGCCGAGCAGGTGCCGTGTCAGACCCGCGCTTTCCGCGCCTCCCACAATCAGAAAGAGCCCGACGAAAAACACAAGCAGGCCCCAGTCGACTTCCTCATATATCAGGTGAGGATCGCGAGTCCTAGTAATGAGGAGAATGGCTGCGCCAACGGAGGCGACCATGGCCGGCGAAAAACCGGCGAGGAATCCGGCGAGCACCAAGGCTGCGACGATACCCGCCTTCAGCAACGCGGCATGCTCGATTCGCACCGCATTCACGGAGCGTTCGGTTCGGACATCATGGATTTCCCCACGGAAGTAGAGCCACCACAACACGAACCAGTCGAGGAATAGGCCCACCAGCGCAACCGGACCTAGGTGCCAAAGGAAATCCCGGTAGCCGATTCCGGAGAAGGATCCAATCAGGATGTTTTGCGGGTTGCCGGTGATCGTGGCCGTACTTCCGATGTTTGAGGCTGTCGCTACGGCCAGGAGATAAGGAACCGGCTTTATGCCCAGTCGCCCAGTTACCTTCAACACGAAAGGAACCATGACCAGGCAGATGATGTCGTTGACGAAGAACGCGGAAAGCAACCCGCTCAGAAAGATGACCGTGGGCAGCAGATGATGCGGTTTAAGTCTAGTAACCACTAGTTCTGTGACCCAATCGAAGAAGCCCGCCAAGTGCAGGTACGCAACAACCAGCATCATCGAGAAAAGCAGAACGATCGTGCCGAAGTGGATGAGGCGCAGAGAATTCTCGACGCGTACAGCGCCTGTCATGAACATCAGCACGGCGCCGATGATCGCGGCACCGGGACGGTCGATTTTCATTCCTGGAAATTTCCCCAGGGCAAAAACCACGTAGCTGGCAACGAAAATCGAATACGTAGCTATGGTTGCGAATTCAGACATCACGGCTCCATGCAGGTGAATCGCACATCTTAGCTTCCGATTTGCATGCCCACAATCCAGAATGTGTCCGTGAAATAGAAGGACTTACATCCCGACCGAGAACTGAGGCAATCTAAAATATGACCGCAGGATCCTACGGCGAAGACAGGCTACCCAGCATCTTTCCGAGCGTGAGACTTACACGATTCCCGTTCCCATGCTGAACGTCCTCAACGGAGGTAAGCACGCCGACAACAACGTTGACTTTCAGGAATTCATGATCGCCCCTGTTGGAGCACGCTCGTTTGCAGAGGCCCTGCGCTATCGCACTTCTATTTTCATGTAATGGAGAATCTGGCTACACCTGCTTCCCCTTTGCTGTGGATCGCCGATCTTGTGCTTGGAGGTCTGGGAATACGGGGAGGGATCGTCCGGGACGCACAGGAATTCCTCGAACACGGGCTCGAAGTTAACAGTTCAAGAGTGCAAAACGACGTTGACGACCGCGTGCGGGAAAGCCGCAAGAAGCTGGAAGCAGAGATAAAAGGTGCTCTGCGCGAGGCGTCGGCCATTGCGGATCGGGCATTGTCACGCGCGCGGACAGTACAGGCAGCAGGAGCTCCGGGAGTCAAAATAGCGCTGGATCAGCTCGACGTTGTCGATCTCGAAATTCGCGCAGTCATAAAAACATAACAGTGGTGGTGAGCGTGTGCAACAGGTTGATCGCCGTCAACATTGCGATTTCAATCCTGACTGCGCCTCAGCACTGGCCAAATCGATGGCTGCGTATTCGTTTCCTCGAAGCCAGGCCGACTCGGAGTGTCTCCCGTTGTGTCCTTCCGAGAGTTCAACTTGTGACATGCGAATCTTCCCCAGATTCGCTCGACTCGCAATCACTGGCTTTGAGCTTTAACTGACTCACCGAGCATTCGTTGAGTGCGATGTCGTCGCGGACTTTGCCGAAGTATTTCGCTTGAATGAGCTTTCCATCCGGTCCGGGGTGGCAGTAGAGATACCGCAATTCCACAATCTGTTCCACGCGCGGTAGGGGATAGCGGTCAGGCACGCCAACCGTGCCCATGAAACGAGGTTTGCCGCAAGCGAGAAGGTACACAGCGATGGAGCGATGGCCATCGTCGGCTTTCTTGTCCGGTTTTGGGCCAACGATGAAAGACGCAGTCGTGACAAATTTGCATTTGAAGTGTTGTCCGGCGCGCCCCGCGGCATAGGGAGCGAAGCGGTTCTTGCAAACGAACCCTTCGGTGTTCGCCTCGTGCATGCGTTTCACAAAGGTTTTTTTGTCCATCACCGTCATGGCGGTTTCGCACACTTGCAAAGGGCCGCGCAACCCGCGAAAGTTCTGCGTCAAATGGACGTAACGAATTTCGTACGGCTGGATGCGCAGGTCCCTGTCGTTCACGCTGAGCAAATCCCACAGCCGGAAATGGGATTGAGTGATTTCGCCATCCACAAGGAATTCCTCGCGCTGTACAAGGTCGAGCGATTCCGTTAACGATGAATCGATGGAGATAACTTGGCCCAGTTTGTTGATGCCGGTGTATTGGCCGTTCTTTCTTTGCACGGCGAGCCGTCGGCCGTCGAATTTTTGCTGGAACCACCACGAAGGGTCTTGCGCCAGCTGCAACGCTTCCGGCTCCTCGATCGGTGTCAACAATTCTGGTGCATGCCCGGAATGCTCCTTCGTGGGCAAACCAACCGAGATTGCGGCGTCGCCGTTTACCGTTGCCGAAGCGACCTGATAGCCTTTGCCCGTTTTTTCCCGAAGGATGCGGTCGTAAATGCGTTTCGCTTCTTCGTAAGAGACGCCGCTCGCTTTCATGTCGCTCTGCAAGGCGGAGCCGCGACGCCCCCATTGCGCGTGCACCGACCATAGCTCCTGCACGTTTTCCAATTGAAGTTGGTACACCTTGTCGGAACTGCCCTGCCGGAAATACAACTCTGCTCGTTCGGCTTGCATGGTTCGCTCCTTTGCGTTTTGAGATTTCGCTTTTGTGCAACGCGAAGCGGTGCATAAAAAATAAAAACCCTTCATGGCGAGGGGGGGCGACTGTCCGTCCGCGCTGTCAAGGCCGCGGTGTGTGCGTTCATCGGAGCGAAGCGGAGAGCCTTGACAGGAGTAGCGGGCGGATCAGGCGCAGGGTTGGGCCAGGAAGGGTATTTGGAAGAAAGGATAGTTTTGTTCGAGACTCACGGAACTGGAGCCAGGTCTCTGAAGCTTCAGAATTTCATGCGGACGAGCCATTCGCCTGTGATCGCGGTTTGGAAAAAGGCCATGCGTTTGGATCGCTCCCAAGCATTCAGTTTGATGAGTGGTCTTACGATTTTGGACGAGCAACGCCCCAGAAGTAGTACGATCCGGACTTCGGGAATGAAGCCAAGTACCCTGTCTCCATTCGTTCGATTGCGAACCCGCCATCCTTTATGAGTGCCGGGATGTCTCGAGTCACATGGCAGCCCTCAAAAGCCCACTGAAAAAGAGGCTCCGTCCGTTCTTGCCAACGACGCACTCGAACATCAGGCGAGAGTCCGTGTTCAAAAAACAGGAACTGGCCTCCTGGTCGCAAGACGCGGGCGATCCCCCGAATGGCGTCCGCAATACCGGAGATAGTACACAAGGTGAAGGTGCTAACGACTGTATCAACGCTGGCGTCCGGCAAGGGGATTCGTTCTCCGGGCAGATCCAGAAATTCGACATTCAGTTGCGTCCGGCGATGTTGGTTGCTGGCCCGCGCCACCATTCCTGGGTTGGGTTCGAGTGCATAGACCTTGCTCACTTTTCCGGCGTCGTAGTAAGGGAAGTTCACGCCGGGCCCGACGCCGACCTCAAGGACCGTACCCTGCGCTAGTGGAAGAAGCCGTTGGCGAATCTTCTGAACAGGCTTCGGGTTGCCGAGCACCGTGACGATATGTGGATAGACCCGATTTCTGTAAAAAGACATAGTCGCTCTCACGTTCCTGCTGGACAGAGTAGATAGAACTCACGCCGTCTTCCAGCTGCCTTATGATTGAGCTAAGGCAATCAAGGCGGCGGCTTGTATGAATCTAGAGACACATTGGGAAAAAATCTACCGTGAGAAGTCGCCAGACGCCGTGAGCTGGTACCGAGCACACCTTGAGGCTTCTCTTCGGCTGATCGAAGAAGCTGCGCCACAGCGCGATGCTTCCATCATTGATGTCGGTGGCGGCGAATCGACGCTGGTCGACGATTTGCTGTCTCATGCATACAGAAACATCACAGTCCTTGATGTTTCGCAGACCGCGATTGACGTAACCAAGGGGCGACTGGGCCGGGTGGCAGAACGCGTCCAGTGGGTTGTGGGCGACATTACGAAAGCCGATTTGGCGCCCGGTGCCTACGACGTGTGGCACGACCGAGCAGTATTTCACTTCCTCACGGCAGTCGAGCAACGTGTCGCTTACGTTCGTCAAGTGGGGCGTGCGGTCAAAGCAGGTGGGCACGTTCTTGTGAGCACGTTTGGACCGGACGGCCCCACGAAATGCAGCGGCCTTGAGGTCGTTCGTTATGACGCGGAGGCATTGCACGCAGAGTTCGGCGTGCGGTTTCGTCTGCTGGATAGCTTCAAAGAGTTGCACCACACTCCGTTCGGCACGACGCAGCAATTTCTCTATTGTCTCTGCCGAGTCGAATGAAGTAATCCTCTCCGCGGACTTGGGAAATATGACCGAAATCGGAATTCTCGATCGAACGGAATCGGTCCGTCACGGACGACGGCTGGAATACTTCACGATCGCTTGGAATACGGTCGAAGGGTTAGTAGCGGTGGTGACGGGGCTGATGGCAGGAAGCATTTCCCTCGTCGGCTTCGGAATCGATAGCTTCGTTGAAGTGACGTCGGGATCGGTTTTGCTGTGGCGGATGTCGGTTGATGCCGAGGAGCGTGATCGAGAGCAGAATGAAAAGCGGGCGCTGAAGGTGGTCGGAGCTTGTTTTTTGACTCTCTCCGGATACATCGCCTACGAGGCCATCACGGATTTATGGTTCAAGCGTGCGCCTGAGCCCAGCATTCCTGGCATTGTTCTGGCATGCGTTTCTCTTGTAGTGATGCCGCTCCTTTCGCGTGCGAAGCGAAGAGTGGGACATGCACTCGGCAGTGCTGCGATGCACGCCGATGCCAAGCAAACGGAATTTTGCACTTATCTCTCGGCCATCCTGCTTGCTGGTCTTCATTTGAACATGGCCTTTGGATTGTGGTGGGCGGACCCCGTGGCGGGCCTCATCATGGTTCCCGTCATCACGAAAGAAGGCATGGAAGGATTGCAGGGCAAAGCCTGCAACGATTGCTGCGCGGGAGATCGTTGAAAGATGAGCCGGGTGTTCACGGTGCTTGCCGCCAGCGTAACTACGTTCGCGGCCACCAACCTGGACGACGTTTTTCTGTTGACCGTGTGCCTTGGACGGCGCGTAGCAACGCGAAGGATCGTGGCCGGTCAATAACTTGATTTCGCGGCGGTCGTCGTTGTCAGCCTCGCCGGGGTTTGGGCAACGGGAGGTGCCGTTCCCGTTCCACACTTTGACGGCCGCCGGGCGATCAATCTCTTATTGTCTCATCCACCGGCACGCGCAGAGTCCCGCGCCGTAAGGCGCGCTCTTTCATAAGCGCAAAGAAGACCGGCACTAGAATCAACACGTGAACGGTGGAGGTGATCATGCCGCCGACGATGGGCGCGGCAATGGGTTTCATCACATCCGAGCCGATGCCGCTCTCCCACAAAATCGGAATGAGACTCGCGAGCACGACGCAGACGGTCATGAGCTTCGGCCTGAGGCGATGCACGGCGCCTTCGATGACGGCCTCCTCAATATCTTCGTGCTTCAGCAGTTTTCCGCTTGCGAGGCGGCGGTCCAACGCTTCGTGAAGGTACACGACCATGACCACGCCGGTCTCGACCGCAATGCCAAAGAGCGCGATATACCCAACCCACACCGCAACGCTGAAGTTGTAGCCCAGCAGCTTTTGGAGGACGAGGCCGCCCGTAAGTGCGTAAAGTGTCGGGAATATGAGCACTGCGGATTCCGCGACGGAATGGAAGACCATGTACAGCAGCACAAAAATGACGAAGAACACGACCGGAAGAATTATTTGCAAACGTTCCTTGGCCCGCAATTCGAATTCATATTCGCCCGCCCATTTGTAGGTGTAACCCGCAGGCAGATGCAGCTTTTGCTTGAGCATGTTATTTGCGGCTTTCACGAAGTCGCCGTAGTTTCTGGAATTGAGATCGATGTAGACGTATCCGGTCAGAGCTCCATCCTCATCGCGGATCATGGAGGGCCCGCGTGAAAACGAAATGCGTGCCACTTCCTCGATGGGAATTTGTGCGCCGAACGGTGTGCCGATCAGAACTTTCCGCAACTCGTCCACGTTGTCGCGAAAGTCCCGGCTGTAGCGGACGTTGACGGGGTAGCGCTCGCGGCCTTCAATGTTTTCCGTCACCATTTCGCCGCCGATTCCGGAAGTGACGGCCTGGTGAACGTCGGCAACGGTGAGCCCGTAGCGCGACGCTTCCTCACGATTGACTTCGATGTTGACGTAGAAGCCTTGCGAGACACGCTCGGAAAAAACGGATCGAACTTGCGGAAGACCTGAAAGGGCCTGTTGGATCTGCGCACCAACTTGCTGGATGCCTTCGAGAGTCAGGCCCTGTATTTTCATCCCGAGCGGAGTTTTTATTCCGGTCAATTCCATGTCCAGGCGGTTTTCTACAGGCATAGTCCAAGTGTTGGACAGTCCCGGGAATTGCAGCCTGGCATCCATCTCCTGAATGAGCTTTTCGTAGCTCATCCCCACCCGCCACTTCTCGCGCGGTTTGAGCATGATGGTGGTGTCGTACATGTCGAGCAGTGCGTTATCCGTCGCGCTGTCGGATCTTCCAATTGTTCCGAACACGGTCTCAACTTCCGGGAACGTGCGGATGATGCGGTCTTGTTCTTGCAGCAGTTGGGAAGCCTGGCCAATGGAAATTCCCGGCAAGGCGGTCGGCATATACAGGGCCGAGCCTTCAAACAAAGGCGGCATAAACTGGCTGCCGATCTTGAGTGCCAGCGGAAGCGTGACGGCTAGAAAAATCACATTGAGCAGCAATGTCGTTTTGCGAAATCGCAGACAGAGCCGGAGGACGGGCAGGTACAGAGCTTGAGTGACGCGGGAGATGGGGTTCCGCGATTCCGGTCGCAGACGCCCGCGGATGAAGAGAACCATCAGCACAGGCACAAGGGTGATGGCCAGCAGTGATGAGAAACCGACTGCCAACGTCTTCGTCCAGGCGAGCGGCCGAAACATCCTGCCCTCCTGTGCTTCCAGCAAGAAAACAGGCAGAAACGACACGACGATGATGACCAGCGAGAAAAAGATCGCCGGACCGACCTGCTTGGCGGAGTCGAGCAAAATCCTCCGCCGCTCCGGCTCAGACACGGACCTCTCCGCTTGATGCTCGGAGAGCTGGCGGTAGCCGTTTTCGACCATCACGATGGCAGCATCGACGAGAACGCCGATGGCGAGAGCAAGTCCGCCGAGCGACATGATGTTGGAACTGACGTGGAGGTAGTACATCGGAATGAACGCTGCGAGTACTGCGATCGGCAGCGTCAGAATCGGAATCAGCGCGGAGCGGAAATGGAAGAGGAAGATAATGATGACGACGCTGACGATAAGCGCTTCTTCCAAAAGGTCACGCTGGAGCGTTTCGATGGAGGCGTGAATCAATCCCGATCGGTCATAGCCCGAAACGACTTCGACACCGGGAGGCAGCGAGGATTTGGTCTCTGCTAGCTTTTTCTTCACTCCGTCAATGACATTCAAAGCGTTCATGCCGTCGCGCATGACGACAATGCCCGCGACGGTTTCTCCTTCGCCCTGCCATTCGGCCACGCCCTCCCGAATGTCGGGGCCGAAGGTGACGGTGCCGAGATCGCGAATCTTGACAGCAGTGCCGTTCTTCGTAGCGACGGGTACGGTTTCGAGATCGCTGGGCGAACGCAAATAACCCAAACCGCGAATCATGTATTCCGCGCCGCCCATTTCGAGCACTCGTCCGCCGACTTCATTCGTGCTGGCGCGAACCTTTTCAATGACAGTGGAAAGTGGAATACCGTAAGCGCGAAGTTTGTTGGGATCAACGTTGACCTGGTATTGCTTGACGAATCCCCCGATGGTCGCGACTTCGGCAACGCCAGGAACGGTTTCAAGCTGATAGCGCAGATACCAGTCCTGGATGCTGCGCAGCTCGGCGAGACTTCGTTGATGCGTGCGATCGACGAGAACGTACTCGTACACCCAACCTGCGCCGGTCGCATCCGGGCCGATGACTGGATGGACGTTGGACGGGAGTCCTCCTTCAATCTGCTGCATGTATTCGAGGACGCGCGAGCGCGCCCAGTAGAGATCGGTTCCATCTTCAAAAACCACAAACACATAGGAATCGCCGAGCATCGTCTGCGCGCGCACGGCTTTGACATGCGGCGCGGCTAGAAGCTTCGTGACGATGGGATAGGTGACTTGATCCTCGATGAGGCTTGGTGGTTGTCCGGCCCACCTCGTATGAATGATGACCTGGACGTCGGAAATATCTGGCAGTGCATCGAGCGGTATGCGGCGAAGCGACCAGATTCCCGCGAGCACGAGCAGCAATGTTCCGGTGAAAACGAGAAAGCGATTCTTTGCGCACCAGTCAATCCATCGGGCGATCACGTTACATTCCTCCCGTGGCGTTGACGCTCATTTGTTTGCTGGCGAGGGTTTGCCCATTCTTCTTGGCGACGACGGTAACCTGCCACGTGCCGCCGCTGTCGAGTTGGGCTGATCCTTCATGGAGGCCATTTCCCTTGTCACTCAACGTGACCGGCGTGCGCATTGCAGCCATGCCCATGGCTGGCATTGCCGGCATGAAGAACGTGACGGAGACTTCCGCGCCCGAAATTGGAGCGCCGCTCGCGTCGGTGAGCTTCACTCGGATGGTGTTGCTGCCTTTGCGTGGAGGAGCAGGGTCGGTCGTAAGTTCGATGTTCGCCTGTGGCGCGTTCATCGCGCCCGCGGAACCTGCGCCGGGTGGGGGAGGAACGAAAGAGCCAAGTGCCGCCTGTAGCTGGCTTTCCGAGTCGATCAGGAAATTGGCGGACGTGACGATTTCCTCGCCTTCTTTCAATCCCTTCAAGACGACGAAGTTTTCGCCAGCGCGGACGCCGAGTTCGACTTCGCGCGGTTCGAGATAGCCGCCGCCGCGATTCACGAAAACGATTTGCCGCGTGCCGGATTGCAGGACTCCGGTGGCGGGAATTACGAGCTGCGCTCCCGCGCGCACCTGGAGCAGGGCGTTTACGAACATTCCCGGTTTGAGTTTCAAGCCTGGGTTCGGGAAAATCAGCCGAACGCGTGCCGTGCGCGTCGTCATGTCCACTTGCGGATAGATAAAATTCACCCGGCCTTCAAAGTTGCGGCCGGGGTAGGTGTCCACGGTGAGGCTTGCGCGGTCACCGACTTTGATTCTTCCGAGATCGTTCTGAAACACTTCAGCGAAAATCCAAACGGCCGAGAGATCGGCGACGGAATAGAGCCGTGTCTCCGGCTGAACCGTCAGATTTGGCAACGCGTTCCGCTCGGTGATGTAGCCCGAGACGGGAGAATCGACTTGAAGTTCCTGTTGCGCTTGACCCGTCGATTCGAGGCGGGCGATTTCACTCAGCGGCACGCCCCATTGCTTGAGGCGTTCGGCGGCCGCGTCCAAGAGCGAGGCGGCGCTTTCAGCGACGCCAGGTACGGTGCTTCCGGCGACGCGTTGCTGGTTCTGTTTCGCGACGAGATACTCGCGCTCCGTCGCCGCGAGGTCTGGGCTGTAGATGGTAAAGAGCGGCTGCCCTTTGCGGAGGTATTGATAGGTGGCGTCGGCAAAGACCTTTTGGATGTATCCGGAATACCTCACTTGCACGTAGGCGAGCTTGGTTTCATCGACCGCTACATTTCCAGTCGTGCGAATCTCATCGCCTACTATCTTGCGTTCTACCCGGCCCATGCGGAGGCCTATGCTTTGCCTGCGCTCGGGCGAGAGTTGTAGCGGCACGAGCGGGGCTTCATGCGGCGCCATTGAAGCGGCTTCCGATCCGTTGGGGACGTTCTGCGCCCGTTCGTTGGAGGCTGATGGCATTGTCGCTTCCGTTTTCCTGTGTTGCGCGGAGCGCCACCAAAGCCCGCCAAGGATTCCTATCAGGGCAATGTTGCCGGCAACCGCGAAGACGAATGCATTCCGATAATTTCGCATGATTCTGTTTTCTCCTAGCGCAGCGACAATCCAGTGATCTGTTCAATCCGCGCGAAGGCGGTCTCGTATTCGGCAAGGTTCTGCCAGTACTCTTCATCGAGGTGCAGCACGTCGAGGAACGAGGTGAGCACCGCTTGGAAATCCTGTTTATTCGATTGGTATGAAGCGAGGCCCGACTGAAATGCAGAACGCGCTTGGGGTGCGAGACCTTCGCGGTGAATCTTGAGCAGTTCCGAGGTCTGCTGCACCACGACGTATTCCGCGCGCAGCCCCGATGCGACTTGCTGTGATTGGACTTCGAGTTCACTGCGAGCACGGAGCTTTTCGGATTGCGCTTGCGCCAATCCGGGTTTCTGTTTGCGGCTCCGGTAAATGGGTACGCGCACACCAACCGAAAGCATGTAGTAGGCGCGGAACTGCGTCGGATCGGTCCGCTGCCACATGTACTGAACGTTGAAATCGGGATAGAAATCCTTGCGTGCGAGATCGACTTGGAGCGATTGCTTGTCGATCATCTTTTGCGACGCAGCCAGCTCCGGGTTTTGTGCCTTGGCAGCCGCGAGAAGCTCCTGATAGTTCAGCAAGAGAGGAGATTCCGTGAGATCTGACGGCTCGATGTCCGGTGAATCCTGAGACCGGTTGAGGAACTGCTTCAACTGAGCTTCGAGTTTGCCAACTTCCAGATGGTGCATGGCGATTGCGCGCACGAGCTTCGTCTTTTGGAGTTGGGCCTGCAGTACGTCCTGCTGCGGCCCCATGCCGGAACGATAGCGAGCGTCGGCGGCCTGCTCGACTTGCTTGAGGAACTCGCCGTCGCTTTCGAGAATGGAGAGCGTTCTTGCGAGATACGCCAACTGGAAATAGGAAGCTTTGACTTCGGTCAGCACGGCTCGGCGCACGGTTTCGACTTGTTGCTGCGACATGTCCGCTTCGCGTTTTGCAATCTCACCTTTCAGGCGCAGCTTGCCTGGATACGGAATGTCCTGTGTGACACCGAGCCCGAGGTAAGCGAAGTCGCTATTGGTGTACCCCGAGAACGGCCGTGGACTTCCGACGCTCAAGTGCTGCAACGTGAACTGCGGGTCGGGCAGCGTCGACACTTGGGTGGGAACCTGTTTGGCCGCCTGCCAGCCCTGCCGTGCGGCTTCAATTTGCGGATTGTTTTTCTCTGCTTCCTCGAGCAAGTCGGCTAGCGGAGTTACAACATGCGGGTGCTGCGGTTCGGGTTCTTGGGCAAGCGTGGTTTTTCCAAGAGCCGCTAGAAGCAGCAGAGCGCAGAGAGTTCGTGCCAATTCAATCCCCGAACGGCGCGGGGGCGTATTCCATTTCACAAGCAAAGACATTTTCCTTCTCCTGAACGCGCGTATCGAACGATCGCCGGTCGGTGCTTCGGCGTGCGGGCCCAACCGAAAGCGAATCGGCAGATGAAAGGAGCAATCGAGACGGAAAAAGAGACACCCGTGCATAGCCGCACGGTTCAGGAGCGGATCAGATCAGGAGGGAGGAATGAAGCGTGTACAGTTCGGGAGGCGAATGCTGGGGAGCCGGGAATTCAGCGCGAGGCACTTCGGAAAGCTCCAAGACCTGCGGTGTCGGCAAAATATCCGCCACGTTCATCACTGGCGGATGCAGTGTGACGTGAGCCACAGGAAGCACACTCGGAGACTGCGAGGAAGCCATCGCTTTGCAACAGTCGTGACTCTGGTTCGACGGGTTACAGGGCATGGAACCGCAGCACTGCATGCTCTGCTGGTCCATGGTCATGGCCGACATGCAGTCGGCGAATTGAAGGAGCAGGATCGCGACCACCGCCAGCATGATGAATGTGTTTTTCCGAACCATCTCTTTAGACTCTAGGGTGATTAGACGGACTGAGTCAAGAAATAGGATGCGTGGCTGCCCCACTAGTTACAGTGGTCGCACGGAATTAAATGGTTTTGACGTATTCGTACAAAGCCATACCAAAGAAGTCCTGGACCTTCCCCGACGGAGAGAAACCAGACCTTTCGTAGAACCGGATGGCCCGCGTAAGCGGCGCGGTTGTATCGAGGCTGACCCGCTTACAGTTTTTTTGTCGGAAATGCGCCTCTGCGTGTGCCAACAATCGCGCGGCAACACCGCTCCCTTGCGCGGTGGGACGTATTGCCATTCCTCGAATGTGGCCTTCTCCCGTATGGACGACGCTGCACGCAATCGTGCCTACGATCTCTCCGGACTTCTCCGTTGCTACGAATACAGTCATCTCTTGAAAGCGTCTCTCGATTGTTTCTGGGGTAAGTATGGTGTCGGCAAACGCAGCCTCAGTGTAGCTGTCGCGATACACCTCAAAAGCTGCCGAGAGGCACGCGAGGATGCCGCACGCATCTGCACTCGTCGCTTTCCGAACAGAGTCCAAAAAGCCTCCACTGAGAGTGTGCTGTGCGGTGAAAGTGTGCGCCGCAATTGTGACCATACAAGCGCCACATTGGTCCGATGGAAACGCGCGCTTCCTGCGAGCGTTCAATGGAATCGGGGGCGAAACAAAAATAGGCGTTGACTCTGGACTATACTCCAGGGTGTAGCTTCAAGACAGGAGCCAATGCTATGCAAATCGGGATCGTCGCCAAGAAAGTCGGGTTGAGCGTTGACGCGATTCGCTTTTACGAGCGGAATGCTTTGCTGCCCCGGCCGTCCCGGACGCAGGGAGGCTTTCGCCGATACGTTGAACGTGACGTGGAAACACTGGCCTTTATCCGGCGCGTACAGGGCCTGGGATTCAAACTTAGCGAAATTCGAGGACTTCTGAGTTTGCGCGGAAACCGTATGCAGCCGTGTGCGCCCGTGCGCCTTCGCCTGCAAGCGAAGCTCGCTGATGTGCGGCAAAAACTGGAAAATCTGGAAAAGTTGGAACGCGAACTGCAGTTGGCGTTGCGCAGTTGCGACAGAGAGCTGAGCAAACAAGACGCGCATTGCCCGATCTTGCAGGATGGGGATGCGCGAAAAAAGGAAGGTCGCCGATGAAAGTCGAGGTTTTGTACGTCGCGGAGTGCCCATCCCATCCTGGCGCAGTGAAATTGGTCAGGGACGTTCTCAATTCAGAAGGCGTTGTGGCAGAAGTTCGTGAGGTCCTGGTGAGGGATGTCAGCATGGCGACGGACCTTGCGTTCTCTGGCTCTCCAACGATCCGCATCAACGGACGGGACGTTGTGGGAGAGTCTTACCAGGCGAAGACGTTTGCCTTGAGCTGCCGCTTGTATCCAGGCTCGTCCGAAACCGGTCTTCCTCCCATTGAGATGGTGCGTCGCGCCGTCGCCAAGGCTCGGGAAGGAAACGTGTTTTGAAACAGGGCACAGGCATTTCGGCATCGCTGGCTGCGATTCTGAGTTCCCTCGCGACGATCAGTTGCTGTCTGCCGCTTGGCTTTGCTGCGGCGCTGGGAGCCGGGGCGGCAAGCGCATTTTTCACGACGCTGCGTCCGTGGCTCTTGGGGTTATCCGTTGCACTGCTTGGGCTAGGATTCTGGCAGCAGCATGGCGCCAAACAATGCTCGGCCCGCGGCCGCATTATTGGGAACGTACTGCTGTGGACGGCCCTTATTGTGGTGTTGGGAATGATTCTGTTTCCGCAGGAAATTGCTGCATTCATCGCAGACAGGTTTTCCGGAAGATGAAAAGGAAATGGCTCATCGGCGTCGCGGTGATGGCAGTTGTCGTACTGCTTTCGGCGGCGTATCTGTGGGGTCCGGGCTCCGCACCACCTGACCAACAGCCGCTTGTCACACTTTCGGAAGGTAATTTCGGAGAGTTCGAGAAAGCGTTCGATTCCGAGGCCGACGTTCCACGGTTGGTGTTGCTGCTATCTCCGACTTGACCAACTTGTCTGCGGGGGGCCTCCGCAGTTCAGCAACTCTTGGAGCGGGACAGGAGCCGAAAGGTGCGGGTGCTTGTCGTGTGGGAACCGATTCTTGCGACGGACTGGCGGGCTCCGAGTGGCAGCACGCTCGGACGAATTGCAGACAGCCGCGCACGCCAGTTCTGGGACCCGAAGCATGTTGTTTCCAAGGAACTGAAAGATCGCTCAGCCCTGACTCCTACTCAATCGAAACCGGATTGCTGTATTCAAAAAGGGTTCTACTGGGACCAAGCGATTCTGTATCCAGCCGGCGCGCACTGGAAAGAGGGACCGGCTTCTGTGTTTTGGAATGGTCCAGTTGTGAAAGTCATTCCCGCTCTAGATAGCAGACTAGCTGAATTGCAATGAGGATTGCGCGCAACCGAAGGCTTGGAAGCAAGAATTGTTGCTGAACAATTGCTGAACTTTAGACTGCAAATGAGAGTGTTTGGTGCGACTCAGAAGGTCGTAACGCTAACAAAACAAACGACAATCGGTCAGCGCGAACAGGTCAGGGTGAATTGGATAACCGCTGCCTCAGTCTGGGAACGCGAAGGATTCTTACGTCCGTGCCGAGGAAGTCGCCTGCCGCGGCGACCATGTTCTTATGAAATTGCCCAGCCGCCAGAGAAGCAGAACGGTGAGAATGGCGCCGTAGAATAGGGGCCTGGTCTTGTTCGATTTCACCAGCCATTCGTAATGGATTACTCCAAGGATCGCCGCCACATAAACGAGCCGGTGCAGTCGCGCCCAGTGCTTGCCTCCGAGTTTTCGAATCCATCCGGCAGTTGAGGTCACAGCCAATGGAATCAGCAGAACGAAGGCGAGGAATCCGACGGTGATGAAGGGCCTCTTAGCCACATCAACCCACATTCCCGCGAGGCTGAAACTTTGATCCGGCCCCAGGTAAGTCAACAAGTGCAAGCAGACGTAGAAAAAAGCATACAGGCCCAACATCCGGCGAAAGCGAGTCAGTTCCGGCAGGTGAAGAAATTTTCGCAACGGTGTGATGCAAAGCGTAAGAATCAGGAATCGCAGGGTCCAGTCACCCGTCGAATGTTGCAGTGTCTCGACAGGATTGATGCCGAGGTTTCCAGTCAGCAAACCGTCAGCGAGCCGTAGAAACGGCACGAGGCAAAGGAGAAACAAGCCCCGTTTCGTCCAGTTGCTCGAAAGACTCGCTCGCATGCGCACAGTTTTCCTCGATGGAGGTGATGCAATCGATGCTGTCTAGTGGAATTTCTTCAGGTCCATGCCGTTGTACAAGCCGGCGACTTGGTCACTATAACCGTTAAAAATAACGGTCGGCCTCGTGAAGATTTCGCCGAGACGGCGTTCACGCGCCTGACTCCACCGCGGATGGTCGACATTGGGATTCACGTTGGAATAGAAACCGTATTCGGCCGCGGAATAGCGATTCCAGGTTGTCGGCGGTTCTGCTTCCTGAAAACGAATCTTCACGATCGATTTGATGCTCTTGTAGCCGTATTTCCACGGAATGATCATGCGCACCGGCGCTCCATCTTGCGGCGGCAGCGGATCGCCGTACATTCCAAAACAGAGCAGCGTCAAAGGATTCATCGCTTCGTCGAGGCGCAGTCCCTCGACATACGGAAAGTCGATTCCGCCGTATTTTGCTTCGGGCATTTGCGCAGGATCGAAGTACGACTGGAAGGCGACGTACTTCGCCTTGGGCGTAGGCTCGAACTGTTTGAGCAGAACACTCAGCGAATAACCGATCCAAGGAACGACGATGGACCAGCGTTCCACGCAGCGATGCCGGTAGATCCGCTCTTCGAGCGGGGCTAATTTCTGAAGGTCGTCCGGAGAATACTTCCGCGGACTCTTGACCTCTCCCTCGACCGAAACCACCCACGGGGAAGTCTTGAACTTCTGCGCCTTCTTTGCGGGATCGCCCTTGTCCGTGCCGAACTCGTAGAAATTATTGTAGTGGCTCACGTCGTTGAAGCTGCTGGGCTTCTCGGTGGTGCTAAAGGGACTCTTAACCAAATTGGGAAACGACAAGGCGGCAAACGCCGTCTTCCCCGGCAGAACCATGTCACGTATCTCATTGCCGAGCACGGCAGCGCCGGCGGTGAGCCCGGCCCCATAAAGGAATTGCCTGCGGTTTAGGTAAACCGAGCGAGGGGTAACGTCCGCGTAGGTCAAGTCAGATTCTTTTTTAATCAGCATAAGTCGGCTCTGTTCAAAGATTCACAGCCTCTCCAGCCCTGCGTCCTTCGCTGCTCGGGCCGAGATCATGATTCGGCAACGACTAGACTCATCTTCGACACAGGAGTCCTCATTGGTTGATACGCGGCAACTCCGAAAGTTACAGGAAATCGGGTCCTACCGATCTTTCTGTTGCCGAGCTGCATACGCCGCGACCTTAAACCGATTTCCGCATAGCTGCATGCTGCACCAGCGACGGGTACCCTTCTTGCTGGTGTCGTGGAAATGAAGCACGCAGTTGGCACATTTACGCACGCGTTTGTGATCGCCCGTTGCAAACAGCGTCGCCGCGCTGTGTGCCAAAGGCGCAAGCAAATCTGTAGGCTCGCGGACTTCAAACCATAGGTTCGTCGAATACGCAGTTCGACTTTTGGTGAGTCTCGTAAGCATCGGATGCATCCCCATTGCCCGGTTTAGCTCGTCGAGCGTCTGGCTGCGAATCGCGCGACCTCCTTCCCACGCGAGGATCTCCTCTCGCCATCGTTCGCGAAGATCTTTCATGACCTCTGTCGCTTTCTCCGCTTCGGTCGTTCCTTCCCATTGGCGCTTGAGACGGGCGACCTGCTCCGATTCGAGGAGATCAGCGGCCTGGAACCACCGTAAGACCGCGCCAAAGTCCGGGAGCAGTTCCATGGGTTTGCGGTCTTGAATTGGCCGCGTGTTCAGGAAATCCAAAACCAACTCATTTCCCAGGAAAAGAAAGCCGTCTTTCCAATCAGACCTGTTTGCCGCCCTCTTCATGCACCAAACCTTCCGCAAGAATTGTACACCAATAATGAAACCTTTTATCGGTTAGGTCATCTGACCCTATGGAAGCGCTCAGTGTCGGTCAGGCACTCGTTTGGGCGCGCTCCAAATCAAATAAGGAGACTCATATGATCAGCTACAAACATGCCGTTGTTTACGGCAGCAAGATTTTCTATCGCGAGGCGGGGCCGGCAGCAGCCCCGACGATTCTTTTGCTCCATGGCTTCCCGACTTCGTCCCACATGTTTCGCAACCTGATTCCAGCGCTTGCCGACAGCTACCATGTCGTCGCGCCCGACCTGCCGGGTTTTGGCTTCTCGGATGCTCCCGACCGCAATGGGTTTCGCTACACATTTGAGAACTTGGCGAAAGTCATCGCCAAATTCACAGAGACCATTGGCCTCCAGCGCTTTGCCATCTACGTTTTCGATTACGGCGCGCCGGTCGGATTGCGGCTCGCGTTGCTGCATCCCGAGCGCATCACCGCCATCATCTCTCAGAATGGAAACGCGTATGAAGAGGGCCTCAGCGAAGGCTGGAATCCCATCCAGAAATACTGGAAGGAACCGACGGCCGAGAACCGGTGATTGCCGAGGAGCATGCGCAGCACAACCCAGGCCGTCGCGGAGGCCAGCACAACCGAACCGAGAATCGGTGCATGCAAGTCTCCCGTGATTTCCTCGAGAGAAAACACGACCGCGGCGAGCGGAGTGTTGAAAGCGGCGGCGACGGCGGCGGCAGCGCCGACCGGCAGCAAAGCTTTGACACGTTCGGCGCTGAGGCCAAGCCGCCGGCCAAGGACCGAAGCGATCCCGGCGCCGACTTGCACCGAGGGGCCTTCACGTCCAAGCGGAATTCCGCAGGCGAGTGTTGTCGCGGTACAAAAGAATTTTCCGAGAACGGTGCGCATCGTGATTCGCCCGCCTCGCGCGAAGAGCGCCGCCTTGGTCTGTGGAACTCCGCTGCCACGAGCGTGTGGAAAGTAGCGATAGAGGAGGTAGCCCATCGCCAGGGAGCCGAGCACAGGGATAAAAAAACGCCGCCATGGCGCGCTGCCCACGGGATAGAGGTGCATGCCGAGGCGTTCGGTCACGACGATGAACGCGACGACGGCCAATCCGGTCAATGCGCCGATAACGAGCGTGAGAGCGAGAAAGACTTGTTCTTCTCGTTCCCGTATGCGCGGAAACCAGCGCGCGAGCGGCATGTTCCATCCGCGCTCAGCGGTTTCCGGTCGTGATTCCATCCTTACGGGACTCCTGTTTGAGCGCGGCCTCGTGTTCGTTACTCGCGTCGCGCTACAGATACGTTATCCGATTGCGTTCACTTCGAAAACCCGTCACAAGCGATTCTTTGTGACGCGGCACCGCCCCGAAACTGGGTAGGAAATCTCAGAACGCGGAACTTGCACCCTCCACGTGGTTGGCCTTCGGACGAAAGAGATCGCGGATTGGTGGGCTGAGAAGATAGACGAGGAGAGCAGCGGCAATCGTGATTCCGGCGGCGCCTTCTAGGACGCGTCCCCGAAAGAGGTTGACGAGATTTCCCAAGACTTGCGCGGCAATGAGAGCAACAGCAAGTCGCCATCCCCACCGGCGCCTGCGAAACCAACCGACGGCCGCGAGCGCCAACGCCGCAGCGAGCAACGCAAAACCGAAGCCCGCGATTTTCCCGAAGGATGCCAGTTCCTGATGGGCGCAGGGATTCAGCTTCCAGACGCGATCAAGCGGCGTGCCCGGGAAGAGTAAGGTCGTGGCAGCGAGGAGCGCCATCGTCGTGCCGAAAATGAGGAACACTCCGAACGCGGTCACGCCGCGCGGAAGGTGAGACGGGGATCGCTCGCCGGGAATTCTCACACGTTGACTATAAGCCAGAGCGGTTGATTTCTCGGGGCGCATCGGCGTTTTTCTTCGCGGAGTTAGTCGCCGAAACTTTGTCGCGACGAGCGAATCTGACGAGGGACGGGGCGGGTGTTGGTGGACGGCGCGACCGCCGTTCCATCCCGCTGGGAGTGTAGGGTGAAAGACGTTTCGCGATGTTCGGGCTGTGGCGTGCCGATGACTTCGAAGGCTCGCGCGGAGGCGCACTGGTATTCCCTCTCGGGAAAAAACGACGGCCGTTGCCCTGCTTGCGTGCAAGAGGATCTCTTGCGGGTTATGCTTGCCCAGGGTGACGCAGCACTTCACGAAGCGGTTCAACTGGCCTGGCCGCTCGACGCCGAAGCCGCATTCGGTATTTTGCCGACTCGCCTGCGTTTGCACGCAGATCCGCGCTTCTCCGGCAAAGGTGTGACGATCGCCATAGTGGATTCCGGGTTCTACCCGCATCCCGACCTCATTGCTCCGCAGAACCGCATCCGAGCCTGGGTCGATGCAACTCATGAGGAAATGACTGAAATCCGTTTCGGCGAGAAGGACGTTCCAGAATGGCCCGACTGGGACGGCGCACGCGACCGGCAGTGGCACGGAACGATGACAAGTGTTGTGGCCTGCGGGAATGGATTTTTGAGTCGTGGCTTGTACTCGTCACTCGCCCCGGATGCCGAGATCGTGCTCGTCCAAGTACGCGACACAAGCGGCGGCATTTCAAGCGACAGCATCGCGCGGGCTCTCGGATGGGTTCGTCGGAACGCAAAGGAATTCGCGATTCGTGTCGTAAGCCTCTCGGTCTCGGGTGATCCGGTCTGGCCACTTAGCGGAAACGCGGTGGACGAGGCGGTCGCTTCGCTGGTTGAGGACGGAATCAATGTCATCGCAGCCGCGGGCAACGATGGCGAACGCAAGCTGCTGCCTCCAGCGACGGCACCGTTCGCGTGCACGGTTGGCGGCATCGACGACAAAAATACGTTCAGCGACGAGGACGTAATGCTGTGGCACAGCAACTATGGAAGTGCCAGCAATGGTGTGTCGAAACCAGAGTTCGTGGCACCCAGCATCTGGGTGGCGGCGCCGGTTCTTCCGCGGACGAGAGCGGCCAAGGAAGCGAAGCTGCTTTTCGAGCAGCGCGGGCAGGGCGATGCCAGCGTCGAAGATCGGTTAGCTGAGTTGAAGCTCATTACGCCGCACTACCAGCACGTGGACGGAACGAGTTTTGCGGCTCCTCTCGTCGCAAGCGCCGTCGCCTGCATGCTGGAAGCGAACGCGGACCTCTCGCCGCTACTGGTTCGTTCGATTTTGATTGAAACCGCACACGCGGTTCCGGGAGCTGATCGTGCGCGGCAGGGCGCAGGGGCAGTCGCGCCCGGACAAGCGGTCGCTCTTGCGTTGGCCGAGCGTCACGGAAGAAAAATCGGAAGCGGGGCCTGTCCGCAGGTTTCAGCTGCCGGAGTTGTGTTTTCGCTTCACGATCACAACGCCTGGCGAGTCCAGGTTCTTGGGAGCTGGAACGACTGGAGGCTGGAGGCTGTGGAAGCAGCGTGCGTAGAGCCGGGATATTGGCAAACGCATCCCGCAACGCTTCCCGCCGGACGACACACTTATAAGTTTCTTCTCGACAGTGACCAGTGGCTCGACGATCCCGCCAACCCCAAAAAGGCGCCGGATGGCCTGGGCGGCTTCAATAGCGTCGTGGATGTGCCGTAATGCGAGGAATAAAATTCCGGTGAAGCATGAAACTTTGTGGCTTCGAGTGAGTCCCACTGCCTAGCGGGGTTGCCCCCACCGCAGCCGATTCGTTGGCTGCAGACGACCAGAAGAGGGAAGACAAGCGATGAATAAGACCGAAACGATTTCGGCCGGACAAGGCCCGGCGAGCACCGCGCAAGAAGAGGTGCTGAACCTGAAAGAGACGATGAAAGCGATTGCCGTGCTGCCAGGCCGGCCCAACACGATTCACTTGCGCGAGGTACCGAAACCGCATGTCAGCGACGTGCCGAATGGGCGCGGTGTCTTGGTGAAAATCCTGCGTGTCGGCGTGGACGGAACGGACAAAGAGATCAACGCCGCCGAATACGGAGCGGCACCCGCTGGCGACGATTTCCTGATTCTCGGCCACGAAAGTTTCGGCCGTGTGGAAGCGGTGGGTCCGAATGTCACTGAGCTGAAGCCGGGCGACTATGTTGCCGCGACCGTGCGCCGGCCAGGGTCGAGTTTGTACGACACCATCGGAACGTACGACATGACGACCGACGATACGTACTTCGAGCGCGGCATCAACTTGCGCCACGGATTCCTAACGGAATATTACGTGGACGATCCGGAATACATCGTGCGCGTGCCTTCAGGTCTAAAGGAAGTCGGCGTGTTAATGGAGCCGACGAGCGTAGCCGAAAAGGCCATCGCACAGGCTTACGAGGTACAACGGCGCCTTCGTGTGTGGCGGCCGCGGCGTGCGGCGGTGTTGGGTGCCGGCACGCTTGGTTTGCTCACCACTTTATTTCTCCGGCTGCGGGGGCTCGAAGTCGTTACGCTCGGGCTTACTCCTGGACCGTATCTCAATTCCACGATGGTCGAAGCCGTTGGCGCACGATATGTGAGCACCAAGACGATGTCCCTGCGGGAGGCCTCCGAAACATACGGCCCGTTCGACATCATCGTCGAGGGAACGGGCTATTCGCCATTGGTGTTCGAAGCGATGGAGGTTCTCGCGAAGAACGGCGTTTTGGTGATGGTGAGTGTTACGGGCGGAGAGCGCAAGCTCGAAATCCCGGCGGACAAAATCAATCTTGGGTTCGTGCTGGGGAACAAGGTTGCTGTCGGAAGCGTGAACGCAAATCGCGAGTACTTCGAGACGGGCGTGAAAGACCTCGCTGACGCCGAACTGTCGTACCCGGGATGGCTAGGGCGGCTGTTGACCCATCCGGTCGAAGGACTCGAGAACTACGAGACGCTGCTCAAGACGCTGACCGAGGCCAAGGGCGCGATCAAGGTGTACTGCAACGTCGCCTCGATGTGACGCGATCATCTCGATACCATGAGCGTTTGGACACTGCTCTCTCTGCCCGCGGCGCGGCCCGCAAACAGCGCTGCAGGAAGGCGCGCAACCTGGCTTGAACTCTTTTTTGATCTGATTTTTGTCGCGGCTGTCGCTCAAGTCGGCGGCCCGCTGCATACGAACTACTCCTTTCCGGCGCTTGCGCGCTACGCGTTTCTCTTCTTTCTGATCTGGTGGGCCTGGCTCGGACACACGCTGTACTCGACGCGGTTCGATACGGACGATCGGGTGCAGCGCGCGCTGACGCTCGTACAGATGTTCACCGTGGCGGTCATGGCCGCGAACGCGAGCGAGGCTCTCGATTCAAGAAGCGCAGCGGGATTCGCTGCAGCGTACGCCGTGATGCGCATCATTCTCGTGCTGCAATACCTGCGGGCGCGGAGCGTCGAAAGATCAAAACGGCTCACCAATTACTACGCGGCGGGATTCGGTCTGGCGGCTTTGTTGTGGCTGGTGGCGGCGTTCCTCGACTCTCCCGAGCGCTTCTGGGTTTGGGGTGCTGCGCTGGCCGTCGAAATCGCGACACCCATCTTTTGCGCGGACCACGATCACGAACTCCCTCCCCATCCGGAACATCTGCCCGAGCGATTCGGCTTGTTCACGATCATCTTGATGGGCGAGTCCTTGGTGGCGATCATGCGCGGCATCGAAAGCCAGGAAACGTGGAGCCCGCACGCCGCTTCCGCTGCGTTCTTCGGCATGGCGCTCGTGTTCGGTTTGTGGTGGTGGTATTTCGATGGAGCACACGCGGCCAAGGAACGGCATATTCGCAGCAGGCGCGATTTCCGGTTGTTTCGTGTGTGGAGCTACGCGCACTTTCCGATGTACCTCGGGGTTGCGACTGTCGGGATCGGTGTCGAGCGCGTGATTGGTCTTGATCGAGGCGTGGTTCTTAGGCAGGGCGAAGCATGGTTGCTTGCTACGGCGGCAACGGTGGTCATGATTTCGCTTGCGACGGTCGCGGCAACTTCCGAAAAGGCGCGTTCCTCGCGTTCCGTTGTTAATTTCCTGCTGCCGCATTGCGTGGTTGCGGCCGCGGTCCTGTTGCTGCCGCTCGTTGCGCTTCCGTTGTTTCCACACTACTTCGTCGTCGTACTGGCCTTTTTTGCGGTTCTTCAGGTTGCGCTGTCACGCCACGAGAGCAAAATGGCTGTAAGTGCCGCCGAGCAAATCGATCCTACAACTTGACCTCGCCGATCTGGATGAGCGGCTCGGAGTTCGTGTACTTCGGGATGTCCGCGATGATTTCCTGCGCGTGGGGAGCGAAGCTCGCTTGATAAGTTTCAAGCGACTGAAAAAGAAGATGACCAGTTGCTATGTACGGCGCAGCCGATCCCGGCTTCTCGCCGGAGATCCCATGTTCCACGGACATGCCCTTCAAAGCTGATCCCAATAGTCTCTGAACCAAGGGCATGTGGTGGTTGAGGTAGTAAGTGATATCGAATGTCTTATCTGCCCCATTCGGATAAAGCACGCTGACCTTGATCATTTGCGCTCCTTCGTTTTACTCAATGCCCACACAGTTCAGTCAGAAAGAAGACGGTCGCACTCCTGCAGAACGATGACGCTGAGGTCATCAAATGGTTGCGAGGCGCCGCGAAAGCGCGCGAGCGCAGCAAGCAATGCGGGCCCGACCTGTGCAGGCGCGTGAACGGGCAAAGACCGAGCGAGGGTGAGAAGACCGCTGTAGCCGAGCTCTTCCGAGGCATCGTTGACCGATTCCGTTACGCCGTCGGTATATATAAGGACGAGGTCCCCGGGACCCAGGCGCACGGCTGTCTGGGTGTACTTGGTGCCGGCAATCAGGCCGAGAGGAAGATCCTCGACCGCCGTCTCCGCGTGAGGTGTTTCCTCGTGCAGCCATTCCCAGGTTTGCTGCGCCGCACGGTACCAGAGCACGGGAGGATGGCCGGCGTTGGCGAAGATGAGCTGGCGCGTTTCGCAGTAGTAGCCGAGAACGGCGGCGGTGGCGTACTGAACGCTTTCGTCGGAGCCGCTCCCGAAGGAATCGTTGATTCCCCGCATCAGCTTCGATTGATCGAAGGCATTGACGTGTTGGCGCAAGAGATCGCGCAAGGTTATCGCGGCCCCGCCTACTTCCTGTCCGTGGCCTGCCACATCGGCAAGAACAATGCGTGAAAGCAATCCGGCCGAGCATACGGAAAGATAGTAGACGTCTCCTCCCTGTACAGCCGGCTCGACAGGCTTCGAATGCACCCATCCGGCAAGCCCGGGCAAGGCGACCGACGTTTCAACCGAGGTATTTCCGCCCCAGAGTTCCATGCAGGACATTCGATAGGCGGCGTCCGAATTTGCGCCGATCTTTAACCCCGTGGGCAGACTTGCTTCACTCGCTGCCGTCATGGGTCTCAGGCCTCGCTCCAATTGTTTCGGATCGTCGAAGCTCGCCACGCTTCGGCGGCAGTCCAGAAGGATGCTCCGAGAAGGACGAGGTCCTTGATCAGGAACTGTCCGGCATCGCCAAGAATTTGCACTCCGTGGCCGAGCTGCAACGCGCCAGGAGTCGTAAACAGGAAGCTCGTAGTCAACAGAAACGTCGCGATCGCGCCGAGGCTCCCGAGAAAAGAAGCGCGCGGCGAGAAGGGCCTCAGGACGAGGAGAGCGGCGACGAGAAGCTCGATTGTGCCGATGACGTTCGACACGCCCTGCTTGCCGAGAACTAAATACATCCACGACAAAAAGGGGCTGTGGGCGACGAGCGGCTGGATGCCGTCGGCTTCAGCCGGGGTAAATTTCAAAACGCCGATGAGGAGCAAGATTACGGCAAGACCATAGCGCGAAATGTGTGTTCCAGCTTTCTCGAGATAAGCGGAAATGTTTTCAGACTTGCCTGCGTCTTCCGCGGTCTTCGTTTCTGTCGTCATGCTCTTCTCCCGACACCCAGGGCTTTGTCTACGAGCAGTGAGATTCGGGACTTCCGCAAAAGATTCACGGTCGAGGGCTGCATTTGGCTGAAACCCTTTGCGTCTTTCTGCATCCCACGTCAGGTGGAGAGGTGCGTCCAAACGAATGCGAAGGGGAGAATCAAAGCGTTCGCGGCAGCCTGCAGAACAACGTGGTCTTTACGGGCGGTCTGCTGATCAGTTTCTGAGAAGACCGCCGGTCGCAGGGTCGCCTTCCATCGACAAAGGATTTCCTGATGATTATCCGTGAATACCAGGAACGCGACGCCGCCGCGCTTCGGCGATGTGTTGTTGTCCTTCAGGACTCTGAACGCGCCATCGATCCTCTTCTTCTAGCTGGCGAAGACATGGCGGATCGGTACTGCGAGCGCATCCACGCGCGATGTCGCGAGACCCTCGGCCAGATCTACGTGGCCGAAGAAGACTCCCTGGTAGTGGGCTTCACGACGGTTCTCGCCCGCGAACCGTTCACGGAGCTCGATGACCCGCCCGGCCACTATGCACTAATCACGGACCTTGTCGTGCTCGAACCATATCGAGGACGCGGGATCGGACGCCAGCTCCTTGAAAGGGCCGAGACCTACGCGAAGCAAGCGGGCGCAACCGAACTGCGGATCGGAGTGCTCGCGAACAACGGCACAGCGCGCCGGCTGTACCTGGATGTAGGGTTCCAGCCGCACCTCGAAGTTCTCAACAAGCGTTGGTGAAAAGTGGTTATGAAGTAGCCGCCCTCGCCGCTACCCGGTCGGCCGCCGATGCTGCTTCGCCGCTTTGCGTCAGAAGTTTTGCGACCAGTCCCGTCCATCCGGTCTGGTGATTGGCGCCGACTCCGGCACCGGTATCGCCGTGGAAATACTCATGGAAGAGGACGAGGTCTTTCCAGTGGGGATCGGACTGGAAGGGGTCCAGTTCTCCGGCGACGGGCCGGTGCCCGGAGGCGTTGCGAAGAAAGATTCCATTGAGACGCCTGGAGATCTCGCCGGCGATTTCCGCCAAAGTCATTTGTTGTCCACTGCCGGTCGGGAATTCCACCTGGAAGTCTTCTCCGAAGTAGTGATGGAATTTCTGCAGCGATTCGACGAGAAGGAAGTTCAGAGGAAACCAAATCGGGCCACGCCAGTTTGAGTTTCCACCGAACAAGCTGGTCTTCGATTCGGCCGGCTGATAGTCCACGCGGTGCTCGTTTCCGTTGACGTGCAGAACGTAGGGGTTTTCTCGATGGAATCGCGACAACGCGCGGATGCCGTACGGAGACAGAAATTCGCTTTCGTCCAACATGTACCGCAGCGAGTGCCGCAGTTTATCGGCGTCGACGATGGACAGGAGCCTGCGTTCGCGGTTGCCGGGCGTGCGCATGCACGCGACGTTGGCGGTCAGGTCCGGCCGGTTTTCGATGAACCATTCGAGCCTGCGCTTGAAATTGGGCAGGCGGTCGAGGAGTTCGGGTTCGAGCGTCTGCACGGCAAACAGCGGGATAAGACCCACCATCGAGCGCACCTTCATGGGTTTGCGCTCGCCGTTCGGCAGGTGCAGAACATCGTAGAAGAAGCCGTCTTCCGAGTTCCACATCGATTCCTGGCCGTCGCCTCGGTGACTCATGGCGTGGGCGATATAGAGGAAGTGCTCCCAGAATTTGCTGGCGACGTCTTCGTACACCGGATTTTCGCTCGCAAGTTCCAGCGCGATGGCCAGCATGTTGAGCGAGTACATGGCCATCCACGCCGTGCCGTCCGATTGCTCGATGTGGCCTCCGGTGGGCAGCGGAGCGCTGCGGTCAAAGACGCCGATGTTGTCGAGCCCCAAAAAGCCGCCTTGGAAAACGTTCATGCCTTCGGCGTCTTTGCGGTTCACCCACCACGTGAAATTCAGCAGGAGCTTCTGAAACACGCGTTCCAAAAACGCACGGTCGCCGCGTCCGCGCTTTTTCTTTTCGATCTTGTAGACGCGCCACGCCGACCACGCGTGCACCGGAGGATTGACGTCACCGAGCGCCCATTCGTAGGCAGGGAGCTGTCCGTTCGGATGCATGTACCATTCGCGCAGAAAGAGCACGAGTTGCTCCTTGGCGAAATCGGGATCAACGAGCGCGAGCGGGACGCAATGAAATGCAAGGTCCCACGCCGCGTACCAGGGATATTCCCATTTATCCGGCATGGAAATAACGTCCGCGTTGTACACGTGCGGCCAGTCGCTGTTGCGACCGGAGTTCCGCGACGCGGGAGGAGCCGGTTGTGCGGGATCGCCGGCGAGCCAGTCCTTCTGCACGTAATGGTAGAACTGTTTCGACCAGAGAAGTCCGGCGAACGCCTGGCGCAGCGTGTTGCGGCCATCCGCGGATAGCGACGCGGGAGCGATGCCAGCGTAGAACTCGTCCGCTTCACGGAGGCGCTGCTCGAAAATCTTGTCGAATTCTCCGCCGACTGGATCCTTCGACGCAGGCCAAGACTGGTTCGTCAGCCGGAGTTTGACCGTGACGCTGCCGCCGACCGGAACGACATGGCGGTAGTGAAACGACGCCTTGGTTCCGGATTGCGCCGGATTCACGGCGTCCGCTTTCCCGGTGACGACGTAGTCGTTGATACTGTCTTTGGCGAATTGCGGTCCCGCATAACCGTAGAGCCGCTCGGTGTTCGTTTCATTTTCCGTGAAGAGCGACTCGGCAGGTTCCTCGGCATACAGCCAGAGTTTTCCGAGTTCCGGGTGATCGAGAGCGATGGCCGCGGCATTCTTGGCGGAAACGCCTTGGGCGAGAGAAGGTTTTGGCGCATCGTTCTGCCAGGACCACGTATTGCGAAACCAAACCGTGGGGAGCAGACGGATGGGAGCGGCTTCCGGACCGCGATTGTGCGCGGTGATGCGCACCAGAAGGTCGTCGGCGCCTGCCTTCGCATATTCGACGACGATGTCGAAATAGCGGTTCTCGGCGAGGGCGCCGCTGTCGAGGAGTTCGAACTCCGGATCCTGCTTCGAGCGGCGTCGATTTTCGGCAACGAGTTCGGCGTAGGGAAACGCACTCTGCGGATACTTGTAGAGAAACTTCATGTAGGAATGGGTAGGCGTCGAGTCGAGATGAAAGTAATACTCCTTCACATCTTCGCCGTGGTTTCCTTCGTTTCCGGTTAATCCGAAGAGACGCTCCTTGAGGATGGAATCGGCTTCGTTCCAGAGAGCCAGGCCGAAACAAACGCACTGATGCCGGTCGCAAATAGCGGCGAGTCCGTCCTCATTCCAACGGTAGGCGCGGGAGCGGGCCTGGTCGTGCGGAAAATATTCCCAGGCTTCGCCCGTGGCGCTGTAGTCCTCGCGAACCGTGCCCCAGGCGCGATCGCTTACGTAAGGCCCCCAGCGCTTCCAGTGCGCCTTGCGAGTTCTCGCTTCTTCTAGACGTTTTTCTTCCGCGTTCATGGCGGCAACCTCCTTCACGGTTCTAGCGCTGAACGATGCCGAGTGCGTGGCCATCGGGGTCCCGAATCACTAGGCCTGTAGTAAATCCGATTTTTCCGTCGTGAAATGTCGCTGGGCTAGACGAGACAAAAGGGACGGCCGCAGTTCGCAAGGGTGCCGCAACGGAGTCGATTGCGTCCGCTTCGAGTTCCGTCTGGCGATGCACGAGGTCATTGGCGCGTTCATCCGAGGGATAGGGCCGGCCATCGCGAGGGCTCAGATATTCGAGGAGCTCGATGCCGGGTCCGGAAGGAGCGCGCAACGCGGTGATGCGCAACCGCGCGCCAAACACGTTGTTGAGATGCTCCTGCTCGGTTCCGTAGTTTTCGCTTTCTCCGGCCACCCGCAATCCCAGGAGGTCGCGATAGAACTTGAGGCTGGCATCGGTATTCGAGACGGCGATCGCGGTGTGGTCGATGCCGAGGAACACGCGGTCGGTCTTCGCCTGCCATTTGGGGTCGCCTTTCCCGGCAGGAAAATGAAGGATTTCGAGTGGATGCCCGTCCGGGTCCTTGAAATAAAAGGCTTCGATGCCGCCCGCGTTCTTGTTCCAGTCGGGCAGCCGCTGTGGACCAGAAGAAGCGTGCTCCACTTTGTTCTCGCGCAAGATCGCGTAGGCACGGTCCATGTCGCTGACGATGACGGCGAAATGCTGAAACCACAGATCGTTGCTGCGGGAATCGACAGGAATGGGGCGGCCGCGCGGGGCAAGAAATTGGACGAGCTCGATCGACTCGCCGCCGAGACGCATGCGCACAATGCGGGCGCGCGAACCAAAAACGCCGAACAGATGCTCCAGATCGTCTCCCGCGACTTCCGTATCGGACATTTTTTCGAATGTGAGGACGCGGGAATAGAACTCCACCGAGCGATCCATGTCGGCGACGGTCGTGATGACGGGACCGATGCTACGGATGTGGATTTGCTGGGCTTCCGCAATAAGGGCCTGGGCCGAAGCGAAAAACGCACCCGTGGCAAGAAACGTTATGGAAAGGAGAAATCGCAAGAGCCGTCTAGACTGCATGGGTCACTCCTGCTGTTCTTGGCTGCGGGGCGGACGCTTGCGCGACGGTCTTCGAGCCGAGCCGGCCGACCAGGTGATCGCCGACGCGAAGCGCGTTGGCCATGATGGTCAACGCCGGATTGACGGCGGCACTCGACGGGAAAAAGCTGCCGTCGACGACATAGAGGTTGTCGACTTCGTGCGCCTTGCAATTCTCGTCGAGAGCGGATGTTTTGGGGTCGTGGCCGAAACGGATCGTGCCGTTCTGGTGCGCGACGCCAGCAAGCGGAATACGGTCACCGAGGAAGAGGTTCCTTGAGAACAGCCCTTCGTGGCAGTCGTGGCCGTGAACGCCGCACTTGGTTTGCTGCTTCATGAGGTCCTTGAGCTTCGCGATCAGGCGGCGGTGCGCTTCTTCGTTGTTCGGCGCGTACTCAAGAACGATCCGGCCTTCCCGGTCGAGCTTTACACGATTGTTGGGATCGGGCAGGTCTTCCGACGTAAGCCAGAAGCTGAGCGCATGCTGCGCCATCAGATCGAGGGTCCAGCCGGGCGCGATGGCCGGGGCACCGGCAGACAGCGCGACGCCATCGAGTTTTGCGACGAACGAAAAGTGGCCCATCGGGTATTCCCAGTCCTTCGAACCGAAATAGAAATCATTCACGGCAAGCGTCTTCTGGTAGAGCGTCGGGTTTGGGCACTTGGAGACAGCAAGCAGAACCGAGTTCACGTGTCCCATGTAGTGGCGGCCGACGACATCCGAGCCGTTGGCGAGGCCGCGGGGATGCTTGTCGTTTGCCGAACGCAAGAGCAGCGCGGCCGAGTTGATCGCACCGCAGGAGACGACGACGAAATCCGCGGAATAGAATTCGTCGGCGCCGTTGCGCTTGACCCGGATGTTCGTGACCTCGCGGCCGGAGGCGCTGGTCTCAAGGCGCTCGACGTAGGCGTTGGTGAGAAGAGTGACGTTCGGAAAACGAAGTGCTGGGTCAACGCAGAGGACTTGCGCGTCGGACTTGGCGTCGACGAGGCACGGATAACCGTCGCAGGTGTCGCAGCGGATGCACTTGCTCGCGTGCGGATTCTGTTCATCGATTTGCAGCCCGAGCGGTGTGTGAAACGGCCGCAGGCCAAGCCGTTCGAAATCGTCGCTTAGCTGCTGGATACGCGGCTCGTGGCTGATCGGAGAATGCGGATAGGGGCCGCTGGCCTTCGGTTCGGTCGGGTCTTCACCGCGCTTGCCGTGCACGTGATAGAGACGTTCGGCCTTCAGGTAATAGGGTTCGAGATCGTCGTACGAAATGGGCCAGGCGGGAGAGATTCCGCCGAAGTGGCGGATTTCACCGAAGTCTTCCTTTCGCAAACGAAACAGAGCCGCGCCGTAAAACTTCGTGTTTCCGCCGACGTAGTAATTGGTGTGTGGGTGAAGGGGCTTGCCGTTCTTGTCGCGCCATTCGTCCTTGGTCTGGTATTTCCCTTCGACGTTTACGGCGCGCGAGTCCCAGTTGGCCTTTTCGCGACGCACGTAGTCGCCGCGTTCGATGAGGAGAATGTTCTTTCCGCTCGAAGCGAGTGCGTGCGCGAGTGTTCCTCCTCCCGCCCCTGTGCCGATGATGATGACGTCATAGTGCTTGGTCTGGGTCATTAGAGTGTTGCTCCCTTCAAAAGTTCGACTTTCACTGGTCCCTTCGTCGCTCACTCGCTTTGGAGTTCGCCGAAGCGGCAATTGAAAATGCATCTTTTCTCGTTATGGTGGTGGTACTTCGCGCAATACACCGAATTCACGGAACGCAAGCGCAGGTACAGCTCTGCGGCGAGCAGCATGCCGATCGGAGGCGCGAGAAAGTAGATCCACAACCCGTCAAAGAGTTTCGCGGGCAGCGCCGAGCCAAAAGTTCTCGCGGGATTCATGCTCATTCCCGAAAGAGGTGACTCGAACGTGATGTATAGAGCGACAAGGCTTCCCGCAAAGATGCCGGTGTAACGGCTCAAGGTCTTGTGATTCGAAACAATCAGGACGGTGAGGAAGAGGAAAAACGAGATGAGCGCTTCCGCAAGAAACGCGGTCTTTGCTCCGGCGACAGGGGTGGTTGCGGCGTAAAGCACTTGGGGATGCGCGATGGTTTTGCCGAGCAGCAGCGCGGCTACCAGGACGCCAAGCACGCCACCGGTGAACTGCGCGAGCACGTAGAAGAGCGCGTCCCAGGGCTGGATTTTCTTAAGTCGAAGGAATGTCAGGGTCACCGACGGGTTGAAGTGCGCGCCGGATTGCTTGCCCCATGGCGAGAACATAAGTGCGATGGCGGTTGCCGCCATGGCGAGTCCCGTGAGGGCGCGGCGGAGAAAAGGATCGGGCAACAGAGTTCGGACCGGCGATGCGGGGTGCTGGAGGAGCACAGTGAAGATGCAAGCAGAAATCATGAAGATGCCGAGTTCCGCCGCTTCCATCGCATATTCGGGCCAATGCTTGGCGAAGGTCGCCGCCGCGAGGCGAAACGTCGAGGGCTTAGGCGAGGCCGCGGTTCCCGCGGTCCATCCGCCATCGTTCGGCGAAGTCGTCATTTCTTCCGTGCTGGTCACGAGGGATGGGATACGAAAGCAAGCGGGAAGTGACAGAAAATCTGAGAGGGCAGTGAGCGGGCCAAACAGAGCCCGAAACCGGTTTCAGGTGGGGCTCTTAACGTGCGGACGATGCGGCTTCTATGGCGGCTTTGGCCGCATGCAACATGGCCTGGGTTTCGCGGGCGAGCTTGCCTTTCGCGATCAGGTTGAGGAGCTTGGCTTTCAGGGTTTTCGTGGAGTAGTAGTGGCGGATCTGGACCTTGGTGGAGGAGTTGCCGAGCTTTTGGAATAGGGTCTCCACGGTGTAGTTCTCGAGAATTCCGCTGATGCCGTACGTGTCCTCCGGCAGAACGGTAACGATCTTCTCGAAGGGCACGATTGCAATGTCCTTCTCGACGCAGGTATGTTTCCCGCCGGAAAGATGGCATCGATAGGACACGCCCGGTTCGCGAAAGGCCTTCCCGTCAATCAGATCGACTTTCGACACGCGAGGGTGAAACTCCGGGATTTTCGTGAGATCCATGGTGAACGACCACACGGTTTCGAGCGGCGCGTCAATCGTGACCTCCTGCTTCGATCGAAACGGTGGACGCACTCCCGCCTCCAAGGCGCCGGCGTGGCTTCGCTGACTCACAGCAACGAGACTACATCGGCGGTCACATATACCACCGAACAATTTTTACGGATTTGAATTGGGTTGGAACGGGTCCTAGTGCGCGACTAAGCCGGAGAGGAGCTTGCGCGCGGCATTGGCGTCGCCGAATTCCTCGGGCACGCGGATACGCATCGCTTCACAGATCAGGCGGATGACGTCGAAGTGATGTAAGGCGTGGCCGATGCAGTATTCGAGTTCCCGGCCGATAGTGGACTCGGCGTGCGAGGAGCGGTGCGGTTCGGTCGCGCCGCTGCAGACGACCACACAACTCTTGGTCAGTGTGTCTCTCGTGAATCGTTTGAACGCACGCAAGAGGTCGCAGCAGGCCACGCTCGCGTACACGACTTCTTGTTCCACGCGTGCATTTCGCTCTGGAGCGTCGTAATCGATTTCTCCGGGACGGAATCCCGTGACAAGACACTGCAGCCGATCCAGAACACGGCGAAAGTGGCTGCCGATCGAAGCACTGTGCGGGGCGGGCGCTACGCGCGTATAGGCGCGGTCATCGAGCTGAAAGAGCAGATGCAGCCCTTGTAGGAGCACATCCGTAGCCGTTTCGAGAAGTTGCAGCGGCTGAAGAGCACTTCCCTCCGCACGCGGAGGCGTCGAAGTTACGGCAATCTCTCGCGCGGGATTCATGCGAATTTGTCGCCGACGAGCGGAATCTGTTTGCGGTGGAGGAACAAGTTAATCAAGGACGCGAGGAACACGATGATGGCGAGCGCGAACAGCAGCCCTTTGTCGCCCTGGACCTCGATCCCGAGCAGCGTGAGATGGCTCAAGATTGCGCCGGCGGTCGCGGCGGCCGCGAGCAGAGATCCCAGCCAGGTGTATCGAGGCGTCAGAAGCAAGATCGATGCGACGAGCTCCATGACGCCGGAGCCTAGCCGGCCCCACGGTTCCGCGTGGACTTTGGTAAAGATGTAAACGGACTCCGGTGCACCGGTAAATTTGAAGTACAAGGTCTGCAGGAGAATGATCGCGGCGGTAATCCGCAGGATCCAGCTCACGACCTTGACCGCGGTGGACGTGTGCACGCGGTTCGCGCCCTCTTCGGTAATTCCATTACGCATCTTCCACCTCTTTCACCATGAATCTTTGACTGAATTGGCCTGAACGGCTTATGTCCATCCGATACGGAAAGAGGGTTGAAGTTTCAGGGAAGCTTACGCTTGGCGGACGCCGACGATGCGCTGATAGAGGCGGCGGCTGAAACCGGCCGGCAGTTCGATGACATCGTTGCCAGCGATGAGGCGCACAACCTTCCGCAATCCGTCATAGATCGCGTAGCAGCCATCGCAGGTCAGAAAGTGGTTTTCGATGCGCTGCCGCAACTCCGCCGGTACGTCATCTTCCATATAGTTCGCGAGTTCCTGCCGCACTTCGTCGCAAGCGATCTTCAGAATGTCCATAGGTTTTCCGTCACGCGGGATTCCGTCGCCGCGCGTGCATCGTCGTCAGATGCAGGAGGTGCACAGAAGTGACACTACGAAATTGAATTATTTTTCGCGCAATCCTGAAACCTTGCGCGCAACTGCGTATCCCAACTAGCACACGGCGGACTTTCGGGACGGAACCGACCCGGCCCGAGTGCAACGGTGGCTCGGACAAGATTTGGATTCCGGACCGCACCGAGAGCGAGCGTGCAATTTCTCAAGAAGAGGATCGCCAATGAATATTTCTCGCATGTTGAAAGTAATGGTCGTCGCTCTCGTCGTGACCGCACTGGGACTCAGCGTTTCCGGCGCTTTCGCGCAGAGCTCACACACGTCTTCACAGTTTCAGGGACCGAAGGCCAACAAGGGCACGGTGACGCACAGCACGAAGGACGGCAAGAGCGTGCTCACGCTGTCCGATGATTTCGTTGTGCCCGATACGCCGGACCCGCACTGGCAGGTGGTCGATTCCGATGGGAACGTCTATCTCCTGGACAAGCTGAAGACCAAGGCGTTCATCGGGACCAGCTACAAGAAGGAAATCGTCGTCCCCAAGTACGTCAAGAACGTGGCCAAGGTGCAGATCTGGTGCGCGTTCGCAGAAGTGAATCTCGGCGAAGCGTCGTTCAGTTCGCCGGTGATGTAATCGGGCCCTTCCCTAACAGCGGGCCGTTGTTCGGATAGAGCAAGCGGCCCGCAACTTCAAAAAAAGAGAGTGCTGTCATGACTTTTAGAAAAGTGTTGTTTGTCGCCCTGTGGTTACTTTCCGGATCGGCCATCTACGGCCAGACCGCGGAAAAAAGAACGCTGACGCTCGATGGCGCGGAGCGCGTAATCGCCGCCGCCAAAGCGAAAGCGCAGGAAGTCAAAGCGCCCGGCGGAGTGATCGCGGTCGTGGACGCCGGTGGAAACCTGATGGCGGTCGCGCGGCTCGATGGAACGTTCGCGGCCGGTGCCAACATTTCGATTGGGAAAGCGCGCACGGCGGTGCTGTTTCAAAAGCCGACGAAGGTGTTCGAAGACATCATCAACAAGGGGCGCACGGCGATGGCCGCGCTTCCGGATTCCTTTTTCACTCCGCTGCAAGGCGGTATTCCGGTGGTTGCCGACGGACAAATCATCGGCGGCGTGGGTGTGAGCGGAGCCTCAAGCGCTGCCCAGGATGAAGAGCTCGCGATCGCGGGCGCCGAGGCCGCAAAGTCCTTTGGCTCGGGCGACGCCATGGCCGCAAGCACCCTGCCCGTTTCGTTTTTCCCGAAGAAGAACGTCGATGAAGGTTTCGCGAAGGGCGCGGTTCTCTTCGATGGCAGCGGCGGACGCAACTACATGGTGCACGCCAGCCGGCGTGAAGGACCGGGCATGGTGGAAGTGCACACGAGAGATACCGACATTCTCTACGTGCTGAAGGGATCGGCGACGGTCGTGACCGGCGGAACGATGGTCGAAGGCAAGAACATCGCCGCAGACGAAATCCGCGGCAAAGAGATCAATGGTGGGGAAACCCGCAAGCTGGTTCCCGGCGACGCGATGATCATTCCGAATGGCGTGCCGCATTGGTTCAAGGAAGTGGACGCTCCGTTTCTCTACTACGTCGTGAAAGTGCGATAGGGGAACGCCATGGCCAATCTTCGCCAGTTGCTGCTTTCCATTCTGTCCGGCCTGTTTTTTTGGGTGCAGCCGCTGTCCGCCCAGAATTGGGCCGCGCAGTCGGCGCCCTATGGGCGGCCCGACGCGACGATCGACCTGCGGACGAAGGAAGGAACACAGCTTGCCCGAGGAACGTGGCGCTACAGCGATGTAAAGATTGTGGACGTCGATGCGAAGGGACCAGGTCTCGACCTCAAGCCTTCGGGTGCGCCGATTCGCACGTACGACTATGAACCGCATGCCGGGACTGCGAACTTCGACGACTCGAAGTGGCAGGTGCTCGATCCCGCGACGCTCGACGCGCGTCGGGCGGGGGGCAAGGTTTGTTTCAACTGGTATCGCATCAACGTCACTCTTCCGGAGAAGGTCGGAGGGTTTGCCGTTTCGGGATCGACGGTTTCTTTTGAAATCGTCATCGACGACTACGCGGAAATCTGGGTGAACGGCGAACTCCCAACGGTGCTGGGGCAGAGCGGCGGCCAGGTGGTGAAAGGATGGAACGCGCCAAACAAAGTCATCCTGACGCGGAACGCCCAAGCAGGTCAGAAATTCGAGATCGCTGTTTTCGGGTTCAACGGCCCGGTTTCGAAGAGCCCCATGAACTTCATCTGGGTGAAATCCGCGACGCTCGATTTCTACAAGCCCGGCAACGGCAGCGGAATCGGGCAGGTGGAAACCAAGATCTTGCGCAAGGACGACGCTCTCGACGCGATTGTCGCGCCGGGAACGAAGATCGAAAAACTCGCGGGAGGATTTTTGTTCACAGAAGGGCCGGTGTGGGTCGAAGACGGCGGCTACCTGCTGTTCAGCGATCCTAACAACAACGTGATTTACCGCTGGTCCGAGAACGACGGCGTTTCCATCTATCGCACGCACAGCGGCTACACCGGCATGGACATCGGCGATTACGGCCAGCCGGGCTCGAATGGACTCACGCTCGACGCACAAGGGCGGCTCACCATCAACGAGCACGGCAATCACCGCGTCACACGCCTTGAAAAGAACGGCCAGCTCACGGTGTTGGCAGACCGCTACGACGGCAAGAGACTCAACAGCCCGAACGATCTCGTGTATCGCTCGGATGGAACCCTCTACTTCACTGATCCACCGTTTGGCCTCCCCAAATTCTTCGAGGACCGGCGCAAGGAGCTGCCGTTCAGCGGGGTGTACTGCCTCAGAAACGGCGAGCTGAAGCTGGTCAGCAAATCACTTTCCGGGCCGAACGGCCTCGCGTTCTCCCCTGACGAGAAGTACCTGTACGTGGACAACTGGGACGACAAACGGAAAGTGATTTTGCGCTACGAAGTGCAACCCGACGGCTCGCTGACGAACGAGACGACGTTCTTCGACGCTACCGCGGAGCCAGGAGAAGATGCGTGGGATGGTCTCAAAGTGGACGTAAACGGAAATGTCTACGCTTCCGGCCCCGGCGGGCTCTGGATTCTCTCGCCCGCGGGCAAGCACCTCGGAACGATTTCGGGACCAGAGCATCCGCACAACATGGCCTGGGGCGGCGAAGACAATCGCACTCTGTATCTCGCCGCACAAACCGGGCTCTATCGCATTCACTTGAATATCGCGGGCACACCGACACCGGACCGGCGTGTCGCTGCCGCGAAGTAATGCCGGAGACGACAAGGAAAAAGGGGCGAACGCTCATGGCCACGACACAAAAACGACTCATGCAGCCCGCAGCTCCGCGATCGCAGCGGCGGTATACGCCTTCGGTGCGCTTCGGCCGCGAACTCTGCGGCACTCTCGAAAGCGCGGAGCAGCGGGAATGGCTTGTCACGAACGGAATCGGAGGATTTGCGTCCGGGACGGTCAGCGGGAACGCAACTCGCCGCTATCACGGTTTGCTGGTCGCGGCGCTGAAGCCGCCGGTGGGCCGCACGCAGCTGGTGGCGAAGCTCGATGAGACAGCGCACTATGCCGAAAAAGCGTACGCGATGGGGACGAGCCGTTGGGCAAGCGGGGCTGTGGAACCGAAGGGATATTTGAACCTCGAAAGCTTTCACCTGGACGGGTCGGTGCCCGTCTGGCGTTTTGCGATCGCGGACGCTCTGCTGGAAAAAAGAGTCTGGATGCGGCAGGGCGAAAACACGACTTACGTCCAGTACACGCTCGTGCGGGCGGGCCGGCCGCTCGCTCTGGAGTTGAAGGCGCTCGTCAACTACCGCGATTTCCACTCGAGCACGCACGCCGGGGATTGGCGTATGACGATCGATCCGGTTGCGAACGGCGCGCGTGTTACCGCGTTCGACGCCGCGACGCCGTTTTATCTGCACGCTTCCGGGGCGAGCTGCGAGATTCGGCACGAATGGTATCGAGACTGTGCTCTGCCGCTTGAGCGATACCGCGGGCTCGACGACCGTGAAGATCATCTACTTGCCGCCGTGTTTCGCTCGGAGCTTCAGCCAGGGCAGGCCATCACGGTAGTGCTTTCGACGAAGGCGGACGTAAGTCTCGATGGCGCAGCCGCGCGCGCAGAACGCGAAGAGCACGAAGCGATGGTGCTCGGGAAATGGAACGACGTCGGCCGGGAATCCGCGACTGCGCCTGGTTGGGTGCGGCAACTGGTTCTCGCCGCCGATCAATTTGTAGTGGCACGCACGCTCCCCGACGAACCGGACGGACGTTCGATCATTGCCGGCTATCACTGGTTCGGCGACTGGGGCCGGGACACGATGATTGCCCTGCCGGGAGTTACGCTTGCCACCGGTCGGCCGGAGGTCGCGAGAAAGATTCTGCTGGCCTTTGCGAAGTGCGTCGATGGCGGAATGCTGCCGAACGACTTTCCCGACGGCGGCGGGAAACCCGAGTACAACACGGTGGATGCGGCGTTGTGGTTCATCGAAGCGGTCCGTCAATATTGTGACGCGACAAACGACAAATCCACGCTCGCAAAGCTTTTCCCCGTGCTCGGGGAAATCATTGGCTCGTACTTGAAGGGCACGCGCTACCAGATTCACGCGGATGAATCCGATGGCCTGCTTTACGCGGGAGAGCCGGGCGTGCAGTTGACCTGGATGGATGCAAAAGTCGGGGACTGGGTGGTGACCCCGCGGATCGGAAAGCCGGTCGAGATCAACGCGCTGTGGTACAACGCGCTCGAAACGATGGCGGTGCTCGCGCCCGTGGTGGGAAAATCCGCTGCACCGTTCGCGAAAATGGCGGCGATGGTCGAGTCCAGCTTCCAAAAGTTTTGGAACGAGGCGGGGGGATACTGCTTCGACGTGATCGACGCTCCGGGAATCGGACAGGACGCCTCGCTCCGGCCGAATCAGATTTTCGCGGTGTCCTTGCCGAAAACTCCGCTGACACCGGAGCAACAAAAGTCGGTCGTGGACGCTTGTGCGTCGCGCCTTGTCACTTCGAACGGACTGCGCAGCCTCGCGCCCGAGGAACCGGGTTACCAGGGTCACTACGGCGGCAGCACGTGGCAGCGCGACGGCGTGTACCACCAGGGCACCGTTTGGGGATGGCTGGTCGGCCCATTCGCATTGGCTCATTTGCGTGTGTATGAAGATCGCGATGCGGCCATGAGTTTTCTCGAACCTCTCGGGGAACAGGTTCATTGTCACGGACTCGGAACCTTGAGTGAGATTGCCGACGGTGACGCGCCGTTTACGCCACGCGGATGCATCGCCCAGGCTTGGACTGTGGGCGAAACCTTGCGTGCATGGCGTGCGGTCGCTGGTTAAGTGAGGTCAGCGATGACACGCGCACTCCTGCATGCTCTTTACAGTAATGAAAGCGGAATTGCGATGAAGCGACTTGCCTCCGCCGCGCTCTGGCTCACCATAGCTGTTGAGTGTGGCTACATCGTTTTCGCACGTCTTGTCTTGCACTTGCCGTGGGGCCATTTAGTGCAGCCACTGGCCTTCGCAATGCTGTTCGGCTCTCTGGCGGCGACGCAAGGCAGGATTCGCTGGATCGCGACAGTCGTGCGAATTGTACTAGGGGCCGAATTTGCTCTCTCCGTGGCGGATCGTTTTGGGTTGCTCGGACCGCCGGGGCACGGAGTCTCCTGGGGCGATTTCGCACATTTCATTGCCTATACGCGTCAAGTCAACGCTTTCCTGCCGGCGAGCTTTGCGCCGATTCTTGCCGTTGTGGCCACCGTATTTGAAGCCGTCCTCGGCATCGCTTTGATTCTGGGAATTCGAATCCCGTATGTCGCGCGGGCAGCGGCTGTTCTGCTGTGCCTTTTTGGAAGCGCTATGACTTTCTCCGGGCTGATCGAATCGCAGTTTTTCTACGGCGTTTTCGTGCTCGCAGCAGGTGCTTGCGTTGTTTCGATAGCCGACGCCTCTTGGGTAAGCTTGGATAACCTTTTGCGCCGTCATCGGCCCCACTGCATGATTGTTGAACGAACTTGAGCGCATTCAGTTCTCAGTGCGAGGCAAGTCCTTCCCCTGTGGGCCTTTGCGGTAGCGACCGGGGGTGCTTTCACGAAGCAGCGGCCTCGAAATTTAGAAAATAGTTGCATCCTCACGCCCCGAGATGCATCCGATAGGGCAATTCGGACGTTCTCCCTAGAAGCCGCGATGGGTACCGGGTTTCTCGACACCGACGCGGGGTCGGATTTAGGCCAAACATTATTCGGTAATTGGGTTGTTCACGAGCTGAGGAATGGGCACGACGAAGCTAAGTCTCGACAACGAAGTTGAGTTGATTCAGCGGGTCTGCGCTGGAGACAAAGAGGCCTTCTATGCTCTGGTCGAACCGTGCGAGCGCGGTGTATTTACGGCCGCGATGTCCATCCTGAACAACGTTGCAGACGCCGAGGAAGTAGCCCAAGAGGCTGTGCTAAAGGCCTTCAGCGCGTTGCCACGCTTCCGGGGCGAGGCCCGGTTCAGCACGTGGCTCATTCAAATCACGATCAACGAGGCCCGCTTGAAGCTGCGGAAGGACCGCCGGCACCTGTACGAGTCCATCGACGAGCCGCGGACCGACGACACCGGGGACGCCTTCCCGAAAGACTTTGCCGATTGGCGGGAGATTCCCTCCGAGGAGCTGCAGCGCAAGCAACTGCGCGAGGCTCTGCAGCGAGCTTTGCAGTCCCTTCCGCAAAAGTACCGAGAAGTGTTGATTTTACGAGACATCCAGCATCTAAGCATTCAGGAGACGGCACAGGTTTTGGGTATTACCGTGGCCAGTGTCAAGACGCGTCTGCTCCGAGCCCGCTTTCACATGCGGGACGCGCTCGCGCCGGGTATCGACGGGAGCTGGAGCAACGGGAAAGTCGAGTATGAGAAGGTCCGGCCGTGGTAGCGTATGGTTTTCCGTGGCGAAACTTAATGGGCCCTCGTGTATCCAATGACGGTGATTGAAATCAGCTGCCTGGAGGTTTGGCGGGAGATCTCCAATTTTCTCGATGGGGAGGTCGACGCGGAACTCCGTTCGCGCATGGAGACCCACTTCAAGGGCTGCGCGCACTGCCGCGCGATTTTGGACGGAACGCGGAACGTCGTGAAACTGATCGGGGATGGTGTCGAGTATCAGGTACCCGAAGAATTCAGCAAGCGCCTCCACGCCAAGATTAAAGACAAGTAGCTCGCCCGCATCTAAATTCCAGCAAAAAGACAAGCGTCACGCTGACGCACTCGCCGAGGCTTCCTCACTCAAGAACCAGTGGCTCTTAAATCCGTTGAGTTCCTCGGGAACGTCGCTGTTGGTCATATGCATGGCGATCTTCCATTGGCCGCCAGCGTCTTTATTCCACAGTTCAAAATAGCGGTACCGTTTGCGGACGAGGTCCCCGCCAGCCTTGGGAGTCAGCGTCAGCTCGTGCCACCCATAGTCGTAGGCGGTGCCGCCCAGCACGACGATATTGATGATGATGGGAGTGAGTTTGGCGTGGTAGCCGGCAAAAAGCTCCGCCAGGCGTTTGCGCCACACGGCGGTTGCTTCCGAGCCGTAGTTGCTCGCCTCGCCTTCCGACATGTCGGTAAATCCATCGGGGTGGAAGGTGGCCATCAGGCGGTTGATGTCTCCCGTGTTGTAGCCTTCGCGGAATTCGGTTTTGGCGACGTTGATCGCGTAAACATCGTTCATGGGATAAGGCCTCCTGCGGCGCGAGACTGGCTCCATCGGATGCGCCAAGAGAGTTCCCGGATGCGAAAAAAATGGGTCGAGTTACGGTAACTCAGAAATGCTCGCGGGGTCGGTTTCGAGACGCAAGGAATCGCCGATTTGCACCACATGACCGCGAATGCGGACGCGTTTTGCCGCGAAGCGCAAGGAAGTACGGGGAAGCAGCTTCTGGTTGTGATCGGTGAGAACAAAGGTGGCGGGCGCACCCTCGAAATCGGCGACCGCAAATACGGGAGGAATTCCCCCACTGAGGCACCTTACGGCGCAATCCCGGTGCACTTTGCCTTCTCCCGGGTTCATGACGCCTGAGTAGCACTTGCTGTCGACGATCTCTCCGACCAACTCAAACATCCCGAGATCCTTTACTTCGACGTCGGGTTGTGGGGCTGCGGTCTTGTCCTCAGACAGCGAGCCAGGTTCGACTTCGATCAGGGTCTGGCCTCCGCGGAAGATCAGTGTGCCGGTCAGGCGAATGGCCTTCTTGTCGTACGCCGGGACCTCTTGGTCCGCGCCGTGTTTGCCTTTCGCCACCAAGAGATAGCGCGAAGTGCGAGGGGTCGCGTTACCTGGCCGGGTGACTACGAGCGTGGGATACGGGCTGGCCTCGATCGTTCCCGCAAAGGTGCGCGTCTTTCCGAATTCGAATGCGGATGCTGCAAACGGATCCTGGAGCGCGGCGATCGTGATCGCGCTTCCGACCGCTGCCAACAACAAAAGCCCTACGATCAGCCGCACGAGTCGGCGGATGGCCGGAGGCGCCTGGGGTAGATAGCCGACGTAAAACTCCTTCACGACGTCACCTCAGCGTTCGGAATTCTCGCGGGCTCGACCCGTGTCCCGGGCGGGTTAGGCTTGGGATCGACCCACACGCATCCGTCCAGGACCTTGCTGCGAAACGTGGAAACTTTTTCGGTAAACGGTGGAGGCGACGTTCCGGTCTCCGGGAGGTATTGGTAGCCGTGCCACGGGCAAGTGATGCATCCGTCGATGACCTTGCCCTCGCCCAAAGGTCCATTTTGATGGCGGCAGACATTGGAGACGGCGGAAACCTTCCCGTCGAATTTGAAAATGGCGATACGCTCACCATGCAGCGAGACGACCGTGGCGCACTTTTCCGGAATGCTTTCAACTGCGCACGCCTTGACGAAGCCATCCGTTGCTGAATCCAGTTTCCGCTGATCGGTTCGTTTTTCGCGTGATGCTGCAACAAGGTGCAGCGCGACGACAACAACGAGACCCGCTCCTGTGGCGAGCACCAGAATGGGAGTCGTCTCGGACTGCAGCTCGCCCAGTGTTACGTGCGCGACTAAGAGCCCGTAGGCCACGTAGACGAGCATGTGCAAACTCTTCCACACCGGGGGCGTCAGGTTCCGCAGCCAGAAATCGTGGCTCGTTGCGGCCATCAGAAACAAGATCACGAGAGCGGCAAAACCGAGTTGCTGAAAGGGGAAATTGCGGAGGCTCGCCAAATCCTGATTGGAGATGAAGAGGCTGACCAAGGGGTTTTTGTCGCCCAGGCTGTGGAACTGCACGATGCCGAACGTTCCATGAATGAGTCCGAGCAGGAACGTCACGACACCGAGATGGCGGCGGTTATAAAGCAGCGGGAGAAAACGCGAGTCCAGCCGGCACAAGGGGCCGATACACAGCACGATGTGCAGAAGAAAGAATGCGGCGGAACCGACACCACGAATGATCAGCGTCTCAGCGGTTGCCGTGGGATAGAGGACGGTGCCAATGCCGAAGAAGAGCCCCACGTACAAGAGAACTCCGACAGTAACGACCGTATCGTAGAGACGCTTTTGCCGGTTCCAACCGACGGCTTGATAGACATGACTCATCGCCCGTCCCCGGCGGCGAACGTTGCGAGCAGTTCCTTCCGCGGCAGGCTATAGAGAAGAACGAAGCGGGAATTCGCGGAGGGCAAGCGATAGGTCTTTCCCGAAACAAAGGCTCCAAGGAGTACCGCATCGGTGGACACGTCGTTTTTCGGTTCGCTTGTCGATGCATAGACGAGGACGTCGGGAGCAAGCAGTTCCGGGCTGGAACTGATTTGCATCACAGTGCTCGCGCCGTCAGGAAACATTTTGGCGGTGACGCGCGCGCCGTCAATCGTAATGGTGCGTTCGGAGAGCGCCGCGAATGTGTGCGCTTGTGCTTGCCCGACCGGCGAGGCGGTAGACGTTCGCCTGGATCTCACACCGGCAACAAAGAGAATGGGAAGAAAAATGCCAAGCACAAGAAAGGCCCGCGTATGGACTCGCCGCAGAGGCTGAATCATCGGTGCGGATTCCTTTCTTCGGGGACGTCGCGATCCCCGCGAATCCAGCGCCGGAGGAGGAGCGGCCAGAACGCCGCCGATCCCGGAAGAATCAGCAGGCGAAACACCACGCCGCTTCCCTTCGCATTGGGGTCGAGGCGTTTCACGCCGCTTGTGACAAACGCGACGGCAAACAGGAGTCCGAGACCGAAATAGAGATAGAACGCGTAGACGAACCAGATGGCGAGACGCTCGTACATAAGGTTACTCGATCGGGATGCTTGCGCCCGAGATATGCCCGGCGTTTTCGTCGGCAAGCCACAAGGCGAGATCGGCGACCTTGGCGGGGTCGAGCCATTTGCCGAAGTCGGCGTTAGGTATGGCCTTGCGATTTGCCGGCGTGTCCATGGTGCCGGGAAGAATGACATTGGCCGTAAGTCCCGCATCTTTATTTTCGAGCGCGGCGGTACGCACGAGCATGGTAAGTGCCGCTTTAAACGTTACATACGCGGCAAGACTGGCGCGGGGTTCGGTGGCCGTCAAACTGCCGACGACCACGATGCGGCCGCGGCGCGATTTCCGCAGGTGTGGAATTGCGGCACGCAGAACGTAGAACGCCGCGGTCAGATTCAGGTCACGCATCTGCTCCCAGGTGGCATCGTCCGTATCTTCCACTTTGGCGCCTCCGGCGAATCCACCGAGAACATGCACCAGAACATCGAGCTTGCCGGCGCGCGCAACGGTCGATTCGATGGCCTCACGAACCGCGGCGGCACGCGTAAAATCAACAGAGAGCGGTGTGAAATTGGGGGCGGGAAAGTCTTCTTTCGCGATACTGCGGGAAGCGCCGATGACGGTCGCACCGGTCGCCAGGAACTTCTGCGTGACGAACGTTCCGAGTCCTCCCTTGGCTCCGGTTATGAAAACCACTGTGTCCTTCACGGATTCTCCCGAATATGCGAGAAGTAGAAACGGCGACAAGGCGTAAGAGCGTCGTCGGGCCAAAAAGTTTCAGGCAGCCTGGCTCGAATCGTCGCGGCCGAGAAGGCTCTCAGAAATCTCTTGTGGTTGCGGTTTGCGGCAGGGATTTCCCGCCACGTACCGCATGAGCAGCGACTCTTCTCGGCAGATTACTTCAGTGTAGCTTACGGTAGCCGCGTCGGGCCGGTGGACGCAAACCGAAAAGGGACCTGCGGCGGGACTATGAGAAGCGTGTAAAAGCCGCAGTGACTCCGACGTCCCGAAGCCGGGCTCTGAGGCAGCGGCGCCGCAGGCGACTCCCCGCTGTTGCTCGGCCGCCCGGTCAGAGAGGCTTGAGGAGAACCAGTGGCCGCGAGACCACGGCAGAGCCTGCCGGTTTTTGCGGATTCCAACCCAGCTCCACAGGACCGCGCTCGTTTCGCCCGGGAAGAAGCCGAACAATCGAAACGGCAGGACGCCGTCAAGCGGTATTCGTTCGAAGCTGGATACCACCGCAGCGAGGTTCTGTCCGCCGATGAGCGTTGGAATTACGAAACCGCGGCTTTTCGTTTTTTTACTTATGTAGTGGAGTTCGATGTCGTTCCAATTGAGCAGCGCCAGCAGAACGCCACGCTGATTGCAAGCGATCCACGTTCCGCCAGCTGGTTCGGTTGGATACAAGGTCTCTCTTCCACCGCTCCTGCGAACTTGCGGCGGAGACGCAACCGGACGAGTCCGCAGCTCGTCGCGATTCATTCCAGCCAAGTAGCCGTCTGATCTTGGGAGAAACGTAAGGGTGCACATGACGTTCAGTCGGAAATCGGAAGCTGGATCGCCTGGCGCGCGAAAACGTTCCAGTCTCGAAAAACAGCAAGAGGGGACGGCGGCCGGTAACCACGGTCGCGGTTCGCGGCACCGATCTGATAGACGAGCGACCACTGGCGATAGAGCGTGACATAGGCCGACCAGAGAGTATTGCGCTCATCATAAATGTTGGTAGCTTCCGATCCGGCTCCATTGAGTTCCACGATCGTGAAGCCTTGGCCTAGGCGAAGCTCCTCATCGCTCTCGTAGCGCACGTCGTAGCGGCCGATGAAAAAGCCCGGCAGTTTGCGGCTGATGCGGTCGATGGCGGCGCAAAGCTCCTGGGAGTGAAGTTCGTTGCCATCCGCGAAGATGCATCCCTGGCAATGATTTCCGGCCTCGACGAGTCGAAGCCGTTCTCCCGCGGGAAGGACATCGTCGGCGCGTGTCGCAAACCGTTCGAGATAGGTTTCGGCAATGAGACGGGCACGAGAATCGCGTTCGATGAGTTCTCTCACGGTGTGGCGTCCGTCCCCCACGACAAACGGAAATTGCTTTCGGGTGATAGCGAAAATATGGCCCGTCTGTTCCTGAGGGAAGCGGTAATAGAAGATGCCGGCTTCCTGGGGCCCTGGCGCGTAGCGTTGCAGAATGAGCGGAAGCGATACGGCAGCGAGATACTGCCTCGCCTGCTCGAAGGATTCGATTTTGCGAAAGCCGGCTCCGCGCTGTGCCACGTCGGGTTTGAGCACAAAGGGAAACGAGAGAGCTTTCTCTTCAAAAAGTCTCTCAACTCTCGAGAGTCGCTCCTCCCGCGTGCCTGGCGGTATCAAATACGTCTCGGCGGTCGATTCCGGCGATGTCCTCAAGAGTTCTTCGAGAATGGCGATCTTCGATTCGCCGATGATGCCGCCGTTTTTCTGATTCACATTGGCGATGGCCGGAAGAGCGAATCCGCGGTGACGAAGACCGAGCCACAGGCAAAAGAGAGCGACCGGGGAGTAGAAGAGCCATGCCGGCCAGAATTCCCATTTGACGAGACGCATGGCAGCGACGGCGATCTTGCGGCGGGCGATCGCGCCCCACTTGCGCCAGACATGAAGCATGAGAAAAAGCGTCAATCCGAAGAGCGCTGCTTCGCTCGCGTGCCGTTCGACGGCTTCACTGCGAGAAGGGGCGAGCCGGATCGCGGCAAACACGAGGATCACCCAAGCGAACGCGGAGACCGCCGTGATCGCGGCAAAAACGAACGCGGGCATGCGCCGAAAACCTGCGGAGAGGTAGGCGGGAAGCCGCGTACCGGGAAAGAATCGACTTACGGCGAGCCCCAAGCGGCCGTCGTTGACGGCAATGGGGGAGTCGGGCACGGGGGCAGCAAGCCACTTTTGGAACCACTCGCGGCGCAGGAGGGCCGGGCCGCCGACGCGGGCCAGGGCATACACGCCAAGGTCGCCGAACCACAGACCGGCAAAAGCGCTGAGAAAAGCAATCGTGGGATCGAGCGTAGCCGTCGCCGTGAGGGTTGCCGCGGTAATCGTTGCGCCGTCTTCGGAGATGAACGCACCGAGCACGATAGCAAACCCCAATGCGAGCGATCCTTCATTGTGAATGGAGATAGGGAACACGTCAGCTCGCGGCCGCCGCGCGGTGTTTGAGCGTCGACGGCGCCACACCAAATTCAGCGGGAACAGAAACGCCGAGTGCGTGGCAGAGGAGCCGGATGATTGCGTAGTGATGAATGGCATGGCCGATGCAATAGGCCAACTCGCGCCCGATGTTGGAGTCCATGGAAACGGGCTGCGAAGAGCCATACCCGACACTGTTAATCACCTTACAGTTGCGAGACAGCGTCTCCACCGAACAGCGCCTGAGTGCACGCAACATGTCACAGGTGGCGACGCTTGCGTACGTAACTTCGCTCTGCATCCGCAAATTTCGTTCACGAGCGTCGTAATTGATTTCCCGCGCGCGCAGACCCTTGACCAGACTCTCAAAATGTTCGAGCACGTGCCGGTAATGTCCACCGATGGAGGCATGGAACGGGGCGTCCGCGGTTCTCGAATAGGTCGAGTCTTCCAGCTCGAAAAGCAGCTTCAAGCCCTGCGATAAGACGTCTTCGGTCGCTCGAATCAGCTCGTCTGCGTGGTTTGGTGTTTCGGCCGTTCGGGGAAACTCCCGCAGGGCCATGGCCGTGGTTGATGCAGCACTCATTCGGAAACTCCTTGGGCTAGTCGCAATTGCGGCGGAAGCCGTCAGAAGTGAGAGGGAGAAAGCCTCGAAAAGTTTCACAAAGGAGGTGGGATTCGCTGTCACTTTTTACGGGCGTGCGTATCGCACTAAGAGTCAGTTCTCCGGGCCTTGCCCGGCGAGAGCGGGAGCCTCGTGGCGGACGAAGTGACAACGAGATTGGCGACGTCCAGCGTAAAACCGGCGCTGCTGACTGCGCCGAATCGGAACGCATCGCTTAAAGGCGAAGCGAGTTCCTATCGTATGCGTTTTGCCGAAACACGCGAGGATCTTGAAGGCGCGTACCGGCTGCGGTTTCTCGTATTCAATCTGGAACTGGGCGAAGGGCCGGAATCGGCCTACCAGGATGGCTACGAACGAGATGAATTCGACGAGGTTTGCGACCACCTGCTAATCGAAGACGCCAGAAGCCGCCAAATCGTGGGAACGTATCGCTTGCAGACGGGTGCTGCTGCCGCGCGGAATAATCTTGGCTACTACAGCGCACGGGAATTCGATTTCACTCCGTACGAGCCACTGAGGGAAAAGCTGGTGGAGCTCGGGCGTGCGTGCATCCATCGCGATCACCGCTCCTTCGAAGTGCTTACCTTGCTGTGGCGCGGAATCGCCGCATACGCACAGGAGCGACGCGCTCGCTATCTCGTGGGATGTTCGTCCCTAACATCGCAGTCGCCGAGCGAGGGCTTGGTGATTTACTCTCAGTTACAGGATTTTCTGGTTGAGCCGTCGCTGCAAACGGTGCCTCTGCCTGCATACGAACTTCCGGTTGACGAACACGGTTCGCTTCGCAGTGACCTAAGGCCACCGAAGCTCCTTCGCGCCTATCTTTCGATCGGCGCCCGCATCTGTGGGATTCCGGCGATCGACCGGGCATTCAAAACGATCGACTTTCTGACACTGCTTGACCTTGAGGCAATATACTCGGGCGCGAGGGCACGGTTCCTGGGCAGTGCAAAGTGAGGCGAAGCCAGGAGATAGGGCGCGAGCAGTGCGAAAACATGGCCCAGATTTCTGAATCCCGGCCTGCCCCCTCCTCATCCAAACAGGGGCAAGTCGGTGCCGGTGGGCGCACGCGAACCCTCGATGCTATAGTTTTGGCCAGATTCATCCGTTTCGGCTGTCTAGGGGATAGCGCGGTTTGAGTGCGGCCAATCCACATCGTCTGCCGTCGTCTGTCGTGCGCGAAGACGAGCATCTGCTCGTGAGCGCCGCCAAGGGTGGTGACGTGGCGGCGTTTGAAGAGCTGGTGAATCGCTACGAAAGCAAGATCTTGCGCCTCACCAAAAATATCACCGGGAATCGTGAAGATGCCGAAGACGCGATGCAGGACGCTTTCTTGAAGGCCTACGCTCACCTCGATGGATTTCACCAAGACTCCCGTTTCTACACATGGCTGGTGCGCATCGCGGCCAACGAAGCCCTGATGCGATTGCGGAAACGCCGGCCCGGGCAGGTCTCTCTCGATGAACCGGTCGAAGGGGACACTGACTTGATGCCGCGGGAGCTCGAAGACTGGCGGCCCAACCCTGAGCGCGAGTATGCACAAGCCGAGTTGCAGGCTCTGATGGCCGAGGTGCTGGAAAAATTGGAACCCGAATTCCGGATCGTGCTGGTCCTTAGGGATATTGAGGAACTCACGACACAAGAGACCGCCGACGCGTTGGGAATTTCCGTGCCAAATGTGAAGTCGCGTTTACTCCGGGCGCGCCTCAAACTTCGCGAAAAATTCAACCGCCACTTCCGGCAAGGGGCACCCCAGTGAACTGCAAAGGTGTCATCCGCGAGTTGTCGAATTACATTGACGGAGAGCTGGAGCCCGCGATCCAGCAGGAACTCGAGCGGCATCTCTCCCACTGTGAAGACTGCACAATGATTCTCGATCAGACGAAGAAGAGCATCGAGATTCTCTGCGATTCTGAGCCTATTCCTTTGCCCGCGGATTTACACAGTCGCCTGCACTCGGCGCTGCGGGACCGGCTCGGGAAGAAGTCCGGCTGAAGCTCAACAGTTCTTCAGTTATTGCATTCGTCTTATCTGTTATCATCCTTCTACAGCTTTTCCACGTATATGCAGGTCAGTGCGCTCTGCCGCCTTGAGAGTTCGCAGGCCTTAATCTCAATCGACGGAGATCGCTATGTCGTGGCTACCTACTACTCCCGCGGAGAAAGTCAGCCCGGAAAGCAAAGAGATCTTTGATTTTCTGAGCAAGAACTGGGGCTTCGTCCCGAACTATTTCCAAGCGCTCGGACACGCGCCGCAGCTTTTGCAGGACCAGGTCAATCTGTTCACCCACGTGATGTTTCAAGAAGGTGCGCTTCCGAAAATTGTGAAGGAACAAATCGCGCTGGTCGTCAGCGGCATCAACCTCTCGAATTATTGCCTTGCGGCTCATTTGGAGATCTTGGGAAGGCTGGGCATCGACAAGAAGCTCTCGCGCAAGCTTGCGCTCGATTACACGAGCGCGGATGTGGAGCCGAAGGTCATGGAGTTGTTCCGGTTTGCGGCGAAACTCACAAGACAACCGGGCGACATCGAAAAATCGGACTTCGACCGCGTGCGCGAGGCCGGATGGGATAACGCGGCGATTTTGGAGACTGTTTTGATAGCTTCATTGTATGCGTGCGCCAATCGTTTCTCCGCAGGTATCGGATTAATCGCGGACTTCTAGAGAATTGGAGAGTCGGTCGTCGACACGTCCCGCCGGCCTGAGCGGAGTGCCTCTGTCGACTATGTTTTCGGAACTAGCGTCCATCGCAAGGCGAGCGGTGTCAGCAGCGTCGTCACCATGACGAGCAGGATTACGGCTGAGAACAATCCGTCGTCGACAACACCAATCCCTTTTCCGATTCCAGCGAAGATCAAGCCGACTTCGCCGCGCGGCATCATGCCGAATCCAACGGCGAGCCGGTTCATGCGAGCCGGACAGCCCAAACCGCTCAAGAGCTTTCCCACAATGGCGACGGCGGTAAGCGCCGCACCGGCAATCAGCACATCCTTCCGGGCGAGGGCTTCGAGCTTCACCTGAATTCCCATCCAAACGAAGAACAGTGGGACGATGAGCGACTCTACGGGCGACAGCAGTTCGCGCAGCGACAGTCCCTCAATTTCCTTGTCGAAGATTTCGTTCAGAATGACGCCGGCGGCAAACGCTCCCACGATAGCCGCCAACCCCGCCACGGTCGCGAGCCAAGCGAAAAAGAAGGCACAGATCCAGCCTGCCAGCAGTTTCACATGATGGATTCCCGCGCGAGCGAGTCTTCGCGCAATCCATGGGGTGATCCAGATTCCGACTGATAGCGAGCCCCCGAGAAATAGCGCGGCCTTTGCGGTGGTCCAACCAATGCTCCAAGCGCTGACGGCGCCGGTGAGCGCGAGCGCACTGACGATGGCGAGCACAATGAGGCTCAATACGTCATCGAGCACCGCGGCCCCCAGAATGACGCGCGCCTCATCGGTTGCATCTCGTCGCAAGTCGCGGAGGACGCGCGCCGTGATGCCGACGCTGGTGGCGGTAAGAATTCCGCCGATGAAAAGATCCCTAGCCAGCGCGGAATCCGGATGGAGGAACTTCATGGTGACGAGACCCAGAAGCAGTGGAGCGACTACGCCGAGCACAGCGACTGAAACGGCCGTTTGGCCGATTCGCCTCATCTCGCGAATGTTTGTCTCGAGACCCACCAAAAACAGCAACAGAAGAATCGCAATGCGCGAAAGCAAGTCTACGAACGAATAGACCGCCACGTAGTCGATACCTTTCGCTCCCGCGAGAACCGCGGAGACTCGCTCTGCTTGTGGCCCGGAGGGGAGCACGCGCAAAGCGGCTTCGGAAAGGGCAACATTCGAAGAAAGAGCGAGGTCGGCGATTTTTCGAAGCGCGTCTCCTTCACGCAACACGGTAATTCCGGCGTTGCCGAGCCAATACGCGAGGTTGCCGATGAGAACTCCGGCCAGCAACTCACCAAGCACCGGTGGCTGCTTCACGAAGGTCATCAAGCGCCCACCAAAAACCGCCGCGAGAGTCAAAAAGACGAGAGCCAGCAGAATGGGAACGACCGGATCTGCATGCGCAGACGGCACGCTAGCTGTCGAGAAGTGAATGACTGATGCCATCGCCATCGCTTGTACGTCCCGTCATGCAGTTCGTTCCCGTGAGAAAACACAGATCAAATTACGCGAATCGTGAACCAGGAACTAGAGAAAACGGACCAAACGAAATATAGCAGCAGGCGAGAGTCGCTATCCGCGTTGCAACCTAGGATCGGCTCGGGTTGTAACTTTCGGAAAGGTCGCGAATCGCACTAAGGTGGCGCCTGGCCAAATCAGCTCGTTCGTGGGGGCAAGGTGTTTGTTTTCAGGTTTTTCGAGAAGGTGAACTTGGCAAGTCGCTGGACGCTGCTGCCGCTACGTCTTGTCATTGGCGTCGGTTTTCTGGCGCATGGCTTAGCGAAGTGGAATCGTGGTCCGGCAAAATTTGGGGCGCTCCTCCAGCATACTGGAGTGCCGTTTCCGCTTCAGACCGCATGGCTCGTTACTGGGCTGGAAGTGCTTGGGGGAATCGCTCTCATCGTGGGTTTGCTCGTAACCGTCGTGAGCCTTCCGCTGATCGTTTCGATGGTCGTCGCGATTTTTACAGTTCAGGGCCAATACGGGTTCAGTTCCGTGAACACAATCGGGCTGACGGCGTCCGGCCCGGTCTTCGGTCCTCCCGGCTATGAGATCAATCTGCTCTACGTCGCCGGCCTTGTGGCGCTCGCCCTCTCCGGCCCGAGTGCTCTTTCCGTCGACCAATTCCTCTCGCGATCGAAGACTGTGGTCGTTGACTAGCCGCGTTTGAGTTTGGGCTGTAACTTTTGGTTTGTTCGCGAATCGCACGAGCGAGTCGGCAAAGTGTATCTAAGTCCGATGTGAGGCCCATTAATGAAAAGAGTCTTTTTATTTCTTCTCCTACTCATCTCCGTACCGGCGTTTGGCCAGAATAAGACGCTCTTGAATCTCGACAAGCAAGGCATAGCGATCCAAGGCTACGATCCTGTTGCGTTCTTTACGCAGAACCGGCCGATTAAAGGACGCCCTGAATTTGAAAGCAAGTACAACGGTGCACGCTATCTTTTCGCCTCCGCCGAAGACAAATCCACTTTCGATGCGAACCCTGCGAAGTACGAGCCGCAATTTGGTGGTTTCTGCGCCTATGCCGCTTCAAAAAATCGTACCGCACCAGTCAAAATTGAAGCGTTCCAGATCGTGAATGGCAGGCTCTTGATGCAATACGACCTGGACATCCGCAAGGAATTCAATAAGGACGCTCAGGGTAATTTGCAGAAAGCCGACAAGAACTGGCCTGGAATTGTGCAGAAGGAAGGAAAGTAGAGCCCGCATTTTCCGCGAGGATCACGACGAAGCCGCGCGGGCCAAGTCCGTCAAACCGGTCAAATTCTTGGTAAGCACCTGGTAAGCACTTAACTGCAAATGAGGTGTTTTGGTGCAACTGAGAAGCTTCCAACGCTAACAAAACAAACGAGAATTGATCAGTGCGAACGGGTCAGAGTGAATTAGCAAACCGCCGCCTTCAGCCTCTCGGCCACCTCTCCGGCGCTTGCGCAGAACACAATTGTAGCGCATCAGGGGATTTCGCGACAGCCCCAGGGCGGCCGACGTTCGTTGACGAACCAGTTACGCAGCAAAGGGACGCCAGGCAGCGAACAGCGTTTCTGATTGCCAAGATGGCTCTTCCCTGTGTTGCGGGCGAACCAGCACCGTCGTGAGCTGCGTCACGTCGAATTGTGGCCGACATCACTGCTCAAAACGGCCAAGTGAATGAAGCTGAAAGCGTTATGGACGCTTACAACTACGAACAGCCGCACTTCCGCAACATCTTATACCTGACCGATTTTTCGCCATGTTCCGACGCCGCACTAACTTGGGCCGTAAGTGTGGCTAAGGCCAACGGAGCAAAGGTGTACGCGCTCCACGTTGTAATTCCCGACGCGCTGGTTTTCTTGGCGCCGGGCTCTCCCGGCGTGGTTTTGGACATGCATAAAGAGTGGGCGCGCGGCCAGATGGACCGGATCGAATCGCAGCTCGCAGAAGTTGTGCACGAGACGCTGATCGAGCACGGAGGGGATCTCTGGAAAGTCGTCGAATCGAAATTGCAACAATTTAAAATCGATTTGGTCGTGCTTGGGACACACGGACGCACCGGACTGCGAAAAGTGTTGATGGGTTCGGCCGCTGAACGCGTGTTGAGACATTCACCGGTGCCGGTCATGACGGTCGGACCCGCAGTGGACGACGGGCGAGCGCACGATGGCAAATTTCACAGGTTGCTGCTTGCTACCGACTTTGCGGAAGGGTCAACGGAGACTGCGAATTACGCGATATCTTTTGCGGAGAGGAATCACTCAGACCTAACCTTAGTTCACGTCTGCAAGACGAATAAGCGAGGCAGTCGCGAAAAAACGAAGGATCTCTCCATTGCGGAAGCTTTGTATCAGCTGCACGAGATGGTGCCCGGGCGCGACGCAATCCAACTTCGGCCAGACGCGCTCGTGGAGTGCGGCGATCCCGGCGATCGCATTCTGGATGTCGCGAAAAGATGCGGTGCAGACTTGATTGTGATGGGTATTCACGATTCCCATCGCTTGTTCGCGGCGACTCATATGGAAATTAGCACTGCGCACGAAGTGGTTGCGCATTCGATGTGCCCTGTGTTGACAGTGCGGCCACCGATCCAGCAAACCCAAGTTGCCTAGCGTTTTGCGGCTAGCCGTAACTACATACCGCCAATAGTTTCCAATGCGGCCTTGTCAGAAATTGTTAACGTGGAACCGTGCAGCACCACGAAGTGTTTTGACTTAAAGTCACTCAGAGTGCGCGTAACGGTTTCGCGTGTTGTTCCTACAAACTCCGCGATTTCTTGATGAGTGAGCGGCTTCTTGATTTGCGTG
>DASQIH010000180.1:0-3104 GCA_035631655.1 Terriglobales bacterium | reverse complement strand
ATTCTTGAACCTTATTTCCAGGATGACTGGCATGCGACCAACCATCTAACACTCAACCTCGGTCTGCGGGTAAGCTTGTTCGGAACCTACCGTGAGAAGCTTCATCAAGCCTTCAACTTCGATCCTGCCCATTACGTGTTTGGCCAGACCGTCACGAACGCCGACGGGAGTGTTAGTGGTCTCACGGCCAACGGTCTGCCGGCTTCGGTCACCAACCTGCCCAATGGAATTGTTCAATGTGGCGTAACCCCTGGTGTTCCTGAAGGCTGCATGAAGGGGCATCTATTCAACCCAGCGCCGCGAGTCGGTTTTGCTTGGGACCCCAGGGGGAATGGAAAGACCGCAATACGCGGCGGCTATGGAATCTTTTTCGAGCACGCCAACGGCAATGAAGCCAACACTGAGTCTCTGGAGAACTCTCCGCCCTTGGCAACCACCGAACAACAACTCATCATCAGCGGTTATAGCAGTATTGGAGTCGGAAATAACCCCAACGCTCAACCTATATTCCCATTAGGGGTTGTCGCAATTCCTACCAAGGCAATCTGGCCATACGTTGAGCAGTGGCACTTCGATATCCAGCATGAGATTCTGAGAAATACCGTCATCACAGCCTCCTATGTCGGCAGCAAGGGTACACATCTAACTCGCATCAGTGACCTAAATCAGCTGTTACCAACGCCTCTTTCCCAGAACCCTTACACTCCTGGTGAATTCATCGACACGGACCCAACGTCGCCGACCTTTAACACGGATTGCAACAACATGACCGTCAACGGAGCTCCCGTCACCGGGCAGGTAGCTACTAATGTTGCTGTCGCCGCCTGTGGTGCAAGTCCGGACCTATATCGCACATATCAGGGATACACCAGTATCAGTCACCTGGAAGACAGAGCCTCTTCCATTTACCATGCCTTCCAGTTGTCAGGACGGAGGCAGGTCGGTGGACTGCAAATGGCCTTGGCCTACACCTACAGCCACTCGATTGATGATTCCTCCAGCCGGCAGGACACGAATCTGGTTAACGCTTTCGATCCCGTGGCGAACCGTGCCAGTTCCAATTTCGATCAACGGCATATCTTCAATTTCAGCTACGTTTGGGACCTCCCATTCTTTAAGAACCCGGGTGTGACAAACAAACTGCTGGGAGGCTGGCAGTATTCGGGAATCGTTAGCTTCAGCACCGGATCGCCCTTCACGGTTACCGCTGGTCTGGATAGCGCCGGTGTCGGAAATGGGATCACCTCCACCACCGCCTATGCGGACAAAATTGGGGACCCCAATGCCAATATCCCGCCTGCTCCGGGCGTTCTCCAACTCTACAACCCCAATGCCTTTGCTCCGCCTCGTCCATTGACGTTCGGTAACGCTGGCAGAAACTCACTCAATAACCCGAACCGCACCAACTTCGATATGGCGATCTTTAAACGCTTCGCCGTAGCCGAACGCGCCAGCTTCGAATTTCGAGCCGAAGCGTTCAATGTCTTCAATCACACGCAATTCGGTTACGTGAACGGTGATGGAGGCTCCGCTGCTGCAAATACCTCGAACTTGAATTCGGCTACAGCCGATGTTACGGGCGGGAACTTCTTGCAAGTCCTGACCGCCCACAATCCTCGCATCCTGCAGCTTGGTTTGAAGTTCATCTTCTAAGCCTGTGGTGGAACTGGCTTAGACGCAGAATCCTGGTCTCCTTCGGGAGACCAGGATTTTTTTGGTGTGCCGAGCATGTTCGACAGCTTGGAGGTGCAAGTCCTCTTCACAACGTGATGGACGTGAAGTGATAGCGAAGCGCAACGGTGAAATCACACTCGCCGCGAGGCGGGGCCGGAAAGAAGCGCGGAGCAAAGATGCGAGCCGATGAACAAGAACCGGATACGAGGCCTACGGTGGCGGGCGAGCGAGCCAATGATTGCGAAGCCCATATCCATCAAGCGCACTGGTGGTAGATCCGGCGGTTGTGCGTCGAAGGCGGTCGAACTTACCTCGGGAGATCTGCGACATGTCACGGAATCGTGACTGAGGGTGAAGCGATTCATCCTGACCGTGCCGCAGAAGTCAGCAGAGGGCAAGGTAGGTCATGCAGTCGGCAAGGCTAGTGAGGCACTCCAAAGCCGAAAGGCGGAGAAACAGATAGGCCAAGCCGGGAACGGTGATCGAAGGCCCGAACGGTACCCCGCAAGGGGAATAAAGGAAAGGGCAAGTAAGCTGCGCGCTCTCAAGAACGACTAGCGGCAGAAAAAGCCAACTTTGTTGGCCTTCCGGACGCAGGTAGGAGTGAAGCTCCAAGGGGCATCTGTGGAGGGACCGAATCGTTTCTTGGCGACGCACATGCCGATAAACCCGGCTATTCACACCTAGCTTAATCCGCCGAACCGCCGGATGCGGACCCGCATGTCCGGTGGTGTGGGAGGGGAGGACGAGTGATCGTCCCCCCTATCCCGATCGCGACAACTAGCTCGTGACCCTCGATTTCAGCACAGCCAGGAAAACGAACTCGTCTTCCAAGGCAGCGCTATTCAATGTTCAAAACAGCGGAAGCGGAGTGCATGAGACTTCCGCTCGTTCCGCTGATGTTGAGTTTGTATGTTCCGGGTTTCGCATACTCTCCCACGCGCAAGAAAAGCACCGAAGTGCCAGAACCGGTGATCGACTGCGGATTAAAGACCGCCGAGGTGTGAGAAGGCAAGCCGGTCACGCTGAGATTGACAGTTCCCGTGAAGCCCCCCAGCGCAGCCACTGTAACCGTATATTTCCCGCTGCTCTCGCGGTGGATCTCGGTACTCGAAGGAGACACAGAAATAGAAAAATCGCCAGTCACAGCTTGTCCAGACAATGCCTGGACTAAGTCCAGTCGGCCGTTGCCCATTTCCGGCCCGACCCAGACTGCGTGGGCAACGGCGGCGGCGGCTTGCGATTCATTGGTACTGGATTGCAAATTGTGCAAAAGAGCAGCCGCTCCGGAGACAAAGGGCGCGCTGAAGGAAGTGCCCCATCCGGCGGCATACGTGCTGAACGGATAAGTTGTGACGATCGCTTCCCCGGGAGCAGCTACCCACACGATGGCGTTGCCATAGTTGGAAAAATAGGAGCGCTGATCCAGA
>DASQIH010000179.1:0-19112 GCA_035631655.1 Terriglobales bacterium | reverse complement strand
GCTTGAGGGGGAAAGTCCCTTTGACAACTTGATGGAAGTGAAGTCTAGCGAAGCGCAAGGGGGAGCAGCCGACAAGACTGAGAATCTAGCGAGGTGGAAATGCTCGCGCCGTCAATTGCCTGATTGGGATGGCAAGCATGTCCGATGCATGCGAAGGTGACGACGCATGTTGTGCTCGGAAGTAAAAGCCAAAGGGAAAGGCCAGTAAGCAGCGCGCTCTCAGGAACCACTGACGGCAGAAAAGCCAATATTGTTTGGCCTTCCCGAGGCCAGTAGGGTGAAACCCCGAGGGGCGTCCCGGCAGGGACCGACTCGCTCCTGGCGACGCACTAGGCAGCAAGCCTGGCTATTCACACCTTAGCTCAACCCGCCCAACCGCCGTATGCGGACCGCATGTACGGTGGTGAAGGGAGAGGAGGCGACTGTCCCCCCTATCCCGATTGGAACGCGGACACGGATAATTTCATCCCGACTCTCTCTGCATTCTTATTCCGAGTCTCCTTCGCTTGTCATTCCTCTACTCTCCTGTCATTCCGAGCGGAGTGAGGAATCTGCTTTTCTTGTCGTCGTAAACAAACACCAGATTCCTCACCGGCTGAAGCCGGTTCGGAATGACAAGCAATTTAGTTGGGACGGAATCAACTAGAGCTATTTGAGTTCCGGGAAATCGTCTTCCCAATATTCCTGCTCGCGGCGGCTGCCCAGGCCCCGGGGTTCCTTCTCTACGGCGCGCAATTGTACGCGGCGGATTTTCCCAGAGATCGTCTTGGGCAGATCGGAGAACTCTAGGCGCCGAATTCGCTTGTAAGGACCTAACCGGCCACGGCAGAAGTTGAAAATGTCTCTTGCCAGCTCACGTGAGGGCGCTATCCCAGGCTTCAACGTGATGAATGCTTTCGGCACATTCCAGCGGATTTCGTCAGGGCTGGGTACTACGGCAGCCTCGGCTACGGCAACGTGCTCCAGGAGCGCGCTCTCCAATTCAAAGGGACTGAGACGGTAATCGGAACTCTTGAAGACATCATCGGCGCGGCCCACGTATGTGAAGTAGCCGTCTTTATCGCGATGCGCGACATCGCCGGTGCGATAATAGCCGCCTTGCATGGCGTGTTCGGTCCGCTCCGGATCGTCCACGTAGCCGGTAAACAGGCTGATCGGACGCGGATCCAGTTTCACCGAGATCTCGCCATCGTCGGACAACTTACCGTCCCCATCGAGCAGCGCGATCTCATGCCCCGGCGATGGTTTGCCTACCGCTCCCGGCTTTACCTTCTGTCCAGGAAAATTCCCTAACAGGCAGACGTTCTCGGTTTGTCCGAATCCATCGCGGATCGTGATGTTCCAGGCGGCGCGGACTTTCTCGATAATTTCCGGGTTAAGAGGTTCCCCGGCGCTGGCCAGATCGTGCAGCTTAACCGGAAACGATTTCAAATCTTCCAGCACGAAGAGGCGCCACACGGTCGGTGGGGCGCATAACGTCGTGACGCCGCAGCGTGCGACTTCATTCAAGGTTTTCTTCGCGTCAAAGCGGGCATAATTATGCACAAAGATGGTCGCGCCTGCGTTCCATGGAGCGAAGAAACAGCTCCAGGCGTGCTTGGCCCATCCCGGCGAGCTGATGTTGAGATGAACGTCAGCGGGGCGAATTCCGATCCAATACATGGTAGCGAGATGCCCGACGGGATAGCTCTGGTGAGTGTGGAGCACCAGCTTGGGAAGGGCCGTGGTGCCGGAGGTGAAATACAAAAGGAAAGGATCGGTGGCGAGGGTAACAACGTCGGGCGAAAAGTCCGCTTTTTCGTTGTACGCCTCGTCGTAGCTAATCCACTCGGGTGTGGGTTCCCCGACCACAATTCGCGTGTATTCGCCTGGCAGCGTGGAGAATCTCTCCACACTGGCCGAGGTCACGATTACGTGCCTGGCCTTGCCGCGCTCCAGACGATCACTCAGGTCTGCGCGAGTGAGCAGGGTTGCCGCTGGGACGACAATCACCCCCAACTTCAGGGCGGCCAGCATTACTTCCCAGATGGCGACGACGTTGGGCAGCATCACGATCACGCGGTCACCCCGCTTCACGCCCTGGCGACGCAGGAAGTTCGCAACCTGATTGGAGCGGCGCGACATCTCCGCAAAACTCAGCTTCAACTCGCTGGCATCATCATTGACGATCCAGAGCGCGGGTTTGGAATTGTCGCGTGCGTAATTATCGAAATAATCCAGGGCCCAATTGAAATCGGTCAGCGCGGGCCAGCGGAATTCGCGGCGGGCAGTTCCGTAGTCGTCTCGGTGCTGGAGAAGAAAGTCGCGGGCGGTGAGAAAAGCTTTAAGACTGGAGCTGCGAGCCGAGCCACGCTGCTGCGATGTCATGGTGCGATCCTCTATCGCAATTGGGGCGCATATTAACACACAAGCATTGCTGGAAGAGGAGCTTGGACTTTCGTGTGCCGAGGTGGGTCACTGGCCAACAGGCCGATCAGAGACCCGGCCCTACACGCGTGCGAAATCTGCAGATATGTACTTGGGATTTTCAGGTGTTTTTTGCGCCAACTTCAGGCCAACGATTGGCTGGCAATACTCCTTCTTAGCAATAAGGTGGTTCGCCAAATAGTAGTTTCCACTATTCTCGACCACCTTCGTGAGGGAACCGTGAAACTTAGCAATCTTCTTATGATTGTGTCGGTTATAAGCGCGTTGCTACTGCCCGCGACAGCCATGTCATCGAACATGACCTCCGGCAGCCAGCCATCCTGGCAAGAGGGTCAGGCGCCTGGGCCAGCGTACGGACAATGGCAGGGGCGGCTCTCGCCAGAAGATCAGCGCTATTTCGACCAATACTATGCCAAGTGGCAGGATGCGACTCGCAGGAATGACCGCGACGACATCAACAACAACGCGCGCAAGATGCAGGACATCATGACGCGCTATAACATTCCTCCGGACGTGCCATTTGATCAGATCGCCTCCAATTCTGCTTACCCGCAGACTGGAGCCTATGGCAATGCTTATCCCGGTGCTTATCCCGCAAGCCCGGTGCGACTCTCTCCGGACGATCAGCAGAAGCTCAACAAGGCTTACCAGAAGTGGTTAGATGCTACGCGGAAGAACGACAGCGACGACATCAACAATAATGCGCGCAAGATGCAGGACATCATGGCGAAGTACAACATTCCGTCCAATGTGCCGTTTGATCAGGTCGCCTCAGGGAGCCCGATTGTCATCTATCCTAACGGTACTTATGCTGCGGGCCAGTGGCAAGGGCGGCTTTCTGCGGATCATCAGCGCGACTTCGATAAGGCTTATTCCAAGTGGGTAGATGCCAGCCGGAACAACGACCAGCAGGGCATCCAGAAGCACGCGCGCGAGATGCAGGACATCATGGCACGCTACAACATTCCTCCGAACGTGCCGTTCAACCAGATCGCCTCAGGCGCGTACCCGGGGAATGCAGCTTACCCGCCGGCTGCGACTTACCCGCCGACTGCGTACCCCGGAGCTTATCCAGCGGGGCAATGGCAAGGGCGTTTGTCGGCCGATGACCAGCAGAAGTTCGACAAGTACTACAACAATTGGGTGAAGGCCACCAATAAGAACGACCGCGACGACATCGACAGCAACGCGCGGCACATGCAAGACATCATGGCGCGGTACAACATTCCAGCGAATGTGCCGTTTGCACAGATTGCTTCTCCGGACGCGACACAACACTAGTCAACCGCAGGGAGGTGCAGCCAACGCGCCTCCCTTTCTTCCCCTTTTATGTAGGTTGAAGCTACAAAAGCGGATTCCTCAGCGGCTGAAGCCGCTTCGGAATGACAAGGATGTTGGGCTTAGCGGTACGCCTGAAGGCGCACCCTGATACGAATCTGTGTTTCTGGAAACGGGAAACGTTCTCGCTACTTCCTCTTCTTCCGCTCGTCTCCGGCGATCAGCCCGTCCTTGAGGTGGATAACCCGGTGAGCGTACTCGGCAATGTCATGCTCGTGGGTTACGAGCACGATGGTGTTGCCTTGGGCGTGGAGCCGATCGAACAACGCCATGATCTCATTACCGGTCTGGGAATCCAGGTTTCCGGTCGGCTCGTCTGCCAGGATGATGGACGGTTTGCATACCAACGCGCGAGCGATGGCCACGCGCTGTCTCTGGCCGCCCGAGAGTTCGTTCGGCTTATGCATCATGCGGGATTCCATGCCAACTGACGATAGAGCTTGCTTGGCTCTTTCCACGCGTTCTTCGGAGGGAACACCGGCATAGATAAGCGGTAGCTCGACATTGTGCAGGGCGGTGGCACGCGCCAGCAAATTGAAAGTCTGGAAGACGAAGCCGATTTCCTTGTTGCGGATGCGGGCCAACTCGTCATCATCCAGTTCGCTGACCAGTTGGCTATTCAGCCAGTAGCGCCCCTGGCTGGGAGTATCCAGGCAGCCGATCAGGTTCATCAGCGTCGACTTGCCCGATCCTGACGGCCCCATGATGGCCACATACTCATTGCGCTCAATGCGCAGGTTGACGCCACGCAGGGCATGCACCTGCTGCTCCGAGCCCATGTCGTAGGTCTTCCACAGGTCTTCGGTGCAGATCATGCACGACTCGGGGGGAGCCGACACTTCCGGCTGCGAGATGCTGATTAGCTGCGCGGTAGCCATCCTGTTCTCCTTGTCCTCAGGGGACACTGCCCGCTCCGATCCTCCCGGCTCCTCTTTTAGACGAGCCAGCCGTGTTTCGGTTATGAGCTTTCTTCCTTCTTGGGAGCCGTATTATCTATTTTGACGCTGGCACCGGGCTTCAACGTGCGCAAAACTTTGTAGCTGCCCGTAACCACCTCGTCACCCGGCCGCAAGCCTTTGGTCACCTCGATATCGGTAGTTCCTGCAATCCCGGTCTCGACCGGAACGAATTCAGCTTTACCTTTTCTAATAACAAACACGCCCTGGATTTCTTCTTTGCCCTTCTCTTCCTTCGATGCGTCGTGCTGGGGAGCCGCAGCCTGGACGGCGCTCTTGTCCTTCGGCTTAGCATTTTCCAGGTCGGCGCGGCGCCGGATAGTGAGCGCCTGAATCGGAATGCTCAGCGCATTGTTGCGGGTAGCGGTCGTGATCTTCGCTGTCGAGGAAAGTCCGGGACGCAAGTCTTGCGGCGGGTCATGCAGCGTGACGACTACCTTGAAGTCTTTGGCTTCCTGACTGGCGGAAGTCTGTTGCGATGTGGCCAATCCGGTGGAACGCACGATAGCGTTGTCGCCGATTTCTGTTACCACGCCTTTGAATGTTTTTCTGGGAATGGCGTCGATGCTTACTTCCGCCGGCTGACCGAGTTTCACATTTACGATGTCGGTCTCGTCCACCTTGACTTCAGCCGTGATGACCGACATGTCGGCAATGGTCATGAGGGTGCTTCCCGGCGAGTTCTGGATGCCAATGACCACGGTTTCACCTTCGCGGACGGGAAGGTTGGTGACGACGCCATCGAAGGGCGCATCGTAGGCGGTCTTTTCCAAAACATCGGCCACGCGCGTGAGATTGGCGCGAGTCTGCGTCACCCGCCGTTCCGCTGAATCAACCTGTGCTTTCGCTTGCGCCACCCTGGCCTGGGCTTGCGCGAGGCCGGCATCTGCTGCGAGCCAGGCATTCTGGCGGCTGTCGTATTCTGCCTTAGCGATCAACGCTTCCTTGTACAGGCCTTGGGCCCGATCCCAATCCAGCTTGGTGCGTTCGGCGTCAGCTTTGGCACGATTCAAATCGGCTAGCGCCGTCTTGTATCCTGCTTCTGCGGCGATGGCGTCGGTCCGGGCTGCTTCCAGGGAAGCGCGCGTCGCCGCCACATCGGCGGAGGACTGCACGTTTTCCAGTTGCGCGAGCAGTTGTCCCTTCTTCACCCGATCGCCTTCCTTTACGTGCAAGTGGGTGATCTTGCCAAAGGCGTTGGCACCCACATTGACGTAGGTCTTCGGCTTGATCTCGCCGGAGGCGGTGACCACGGACGCCAGATCCAGGTTCTGCGCTTTTCCGGTTTGTACGGTAACGACGTTGCGGCCGCTGAAATAGATCGTCCCGAAAACGATGCCCAGCACCAGCAACAGCGCTGCGGTACCGATTACGACTTTTACCCAGGTCTTCATTGCGTCCCTGTCACTCTCCGGAGGCAACACTCAGCTAAGAATCCCACAGGTCTTCGCCTGCGGGCAGTGCTGTGGGTACAAGCGCAATGCCGCGCAACGATTCCCCTTGGTTCCGGGATGACCGGATGCACCTCAGCAGATACGTCGCAGGACTTTGGGAAGTTCCCAAAAGCTTCGACTGCGAAGCAGACACCGGACCGGAAAGCAAGCGGGTGGCTTAACGTTGAATTATATCGTGCGAGGGAGCCCTGTTGCCGTGCCCGACAAAATGGGGTCTTTTGCTGGTACACACGAGCGTAAGCGGCTAAGATTGCGAGACTTAGGTGCCAGGCAAGGCAGTGGCGAGAGGACTACACCAACCTTGCCTTGTGGAACCCAACGACATACAATAAGGAGCAACTACGCGTACTGGACAGGAGTGCTCCCTTTATGTCCCGGGTGAGTTTGCGTAAGCGCCTTGTTGCCGCATTCCTCTTTGTTTCGGTTTGTGTACTCGGCTTTTCGGCTTTCGGTCAGGACAAAAAGCCGAGTTCCGGCGACTCAGCCACGTCTCCTGAATCCCAGAATGGGCAGGGAGTAGATCCCCTCAAGCGTCCCCTCAGCGAAAAGCAAAAAAAAGCCAATGCCAAAGCGTTGAAGCAGGAATTGGGCAAGACCTATAAGAAGTGGCTGGATGAGGACGTCCGCTGGATCATTACCGACGAAGAGCGCCAGGCCTTCAAGCAACTCTCCAACGATGAAGAGCGCGATCAGTTCATTGAAGCGTTCTGGGCACGCAGGGATCCCACTCCGGACACGCCAGAGAACGAGTTCAAGGAAGAGCACTACCGCCGCATCGCCTATGCCAATGAACACTTTGCCGCCGGTATTCCGGGTTGGAAGACGGATCGCGGCCGCATTTACATCATGTACGGCCCGGCCGATGAGATTGATTCGCATCCCTCGGGCGGTACCTATGACCGCCCAATGGAAGAAGGCGGGGGCACGACTTCGACCTATCCCTTTGAGGATTGGCGCTATCGCTATCTCGAGGGTGTAGGGCAGGAAGTCATCATTGAGTTCGTCGACACTTGCATGTGCGGCGACTACCACATGACGATAGACCGGTCCGAAAAGGATGCCCTGCTCTACACGCCCAACGCTGGGCTCACTCTTTACGAGCAGATGGGCATGGCCAATAAGACCCAACGTTTTAACGGGGGTTTGGAGAGGCTGGGTCAAGGGCCCATGAGTTCTGATCTGCAAACCAAGCAATTTGACCGCCTCGAGCAGTTCGCAGCTCTCAACAAGCCACCGCCGGTCAAGTTCAAAGACCTGGAAGAAGTCGTTACTCACAAAATCAGCGTTAATCTGATGCCGTTCGACGTGTTGACCGATTTCGTAAAGGTGACTAGCGATACTGTGCTGGTACCGATCACGGTCCAGGTCAAGAACAAGGACATTACGTTCGTGAATAAAGACGGTGTCTCGCGCGGCACCGTAAATATTTTCGGCCGGATTACAACCATTGCCGGGCGCGTAGCGCAGACGTTTGAAGACACAGTGCAAGTTGATGTTCCTCCTGAGCTGTTGCCAAAAACGACCGAGAACGCGTCAGTCTACTGGAAGTCGGTACCGCTGCGGACGCCGGGGCGTTATATGCTGGAACTGGTAGTGAAGGACGTGAACGGCGATCGCGTCGGCACCTGGCGCAAGGGCCTGGCAGTTCCGGAGTACAATGAGGACCGCTTGGCGACGTCTTCGCTGGTTCTGGCCGATAGCATGCATCCGGTGGCGACGCGAAGCGTGGGCAGCGGAAACTTCGTCATCGGCGACACCTATGTGCGCCCGCGAGTGCCACCCTCCGACGGCAAGCCGGTCAGCTTCAAACGCAGCCAGAACCTCAACCTCTGGATGCAGGTCTACAACCTGAGCGTCGACGAAAAGACTCACAAGCCCTCGGCGACGGTCGAGTATGATGTGGTGAACGCAGCTACCAATAAGGCGATCATTCACACCGTGGAATCCACGGATCAGATGGGGAATGTAGGAGATCAGTTAACGTTGAAGAAGACGCTATCGGCTGCGAACCTGCAGCCGGGCGTCTACAAACTCCAGATCAAGGTGAACGACAACATCTCTAAGCAAACGGTGGACCCCTCGGCAACGTTTACTGTCGAGTAATGCCGTAGGCTTGGTTGTCCCTAGGTGAGTGGAGTAATGCTCCAAAAGTTCGGATACGTGGTGCTGGTGTTGGGCCTCGTGCTTCCGGCAGCTGCGGCAGGGAAGCCGGGCACCATCTCGGGATATGTAACGAACTCGGCCGGCCTACCCCAAATGGGCGCAGTCGTCGAGGTGCTTGGGTCAGCCTCTACTAGCCTGAGAGTTTTTACCGACGAAAAGGGCTTCTACAGCGCCGCCGGCCTGATCCCTGGAATCTACAACCTCAAAGTTTCGGCTCCGTCTTTCCTTCCTGCACTGCGGGAGCGCGTGGGCCTTCGTCCCGGCGCCAGCATGGTGATCAACGTCACCCTGAATACTATCTTTGAGGCATTCCAGTTAGCTCCGAACCATGGTCCTGCGGAGGAGGACGACTGGAAGTGGACCTTGCGATCAGTGGCCAACCGGCCTGTGCTTCGGGTCGTCAATAACGCGCCCACGGTGGTCGCGAAGGGCGAGAAAAAGGATGATGGCTCGCTCAAGGGCAAGTTGTCGTTTGTGGCGGGTTCTGGCTCGACCGGTTTTGGCAGCTCCTCCGATGTGAGCACGGGCTTTTCGCTGGAACACTCTTTGTTTTCCTCCGGTACGCTGGCGCTGAACGGGAATCTTGGGCATGGAGCCGGGATGCCGTCCACGGTGTTGCGTACCTCTTATTCGCATTCTCTGCCGGACGGCTCACGCCCGGAAATCGCGCTTACCATTCGCCGTTTTTCCTCACCGGATGCCAATCTGCATGCTTTGCAGGCTCTCGCATTGTCAATGTCCGACGGGATCAACGTGGGTGATGTACTGGAACTGAATTTCGGCAGCGAGCTGCAAACCATAGAGTTCATGGGGCGGGTCAATGCCTTCCGGCCGTTCGGTTCAGCCGATCTCCATCTTTCTCCCAATACGGTGCTGGAGTACCGCTATGCGACTTCGGTGCCCAATAGTCGCATGGCTCAAGGATTCGATTCGGCGCCTGCCGACCTTAGTGAAACCAATCCGCGCATGAGCGTCGCCGGATTCTCCCCAAGTCTGGAGCGCGCGCATCATCATGAAATTTCAGTGTCGCGGCGGGTCGGGAACACGAATGTGCAAGTCGCTGCTTTCTCGGACCGCATTGCCCACCCTGCCCTGGTCGGCGTCGGCGACGTTACGTCGGACAGCGGCGAAGTGCTTCCCGATCCTTATTCTGGCACGTTCACCTACCAGGGCAAGGATCTCGAGACGCGCGGGATGCGGGCGGTATTGCAGCGCAAACTGAATTCCGATCTGACAGCGACGCTGGACTACAGTTACGGCGGCGTGCTTGACCTGGACCGCTGCGACTGCACTCTGCAAGGTGCACGGGCGGCGCTACATACAGTGGCGCGGCAGGCGATGGCGGCCAAGCTTAGCGGCACAGTGCCACATGCAAAAACGCGCTGGATCACCTCTTATCGCTGGACCAACGGGGAAGCCCTCACGCCAGTGGATTTGTTCAATGTCTCCGCCGGACAAGCCGATCCCTATCTTAATCTCTTCGTACGCCAACCCATCCCGCGGCTGGGATTTCTGCCCGGCCGCATGGAAGTATTGGTCGAAATCCGCAACCTGCTGGCGCAGGGCTACGTGCCTGTACTCGGCCTCGACGGTCGCACGGTTTACCTAGTGCAGTCGGCGAGGGCGGTGCGAGGCGGGGTCGCCTTTAGCTTCTAAATCAACCGAACAAAGTTCCCAACCCAAAAGCAAGTGGTTGACTCCCCGGTCGGCGTTCGCTAATCTTCCTGCCTTTCCTGGAGGAACAAATTCAGTGGTGGCCCAAATTGGGAAAAGATTGTCGGTTGCTGGGTTTTTGCTGGGTTTTATTCCCGGTGCTGAAACGCGCGCTTCTAAGGATATAATTCCCCGGAATCACCAGACAGGAGATGGGCTTCCTGCAGTCGCGAAATCGTGATTGTTGACCGTGGCGTGTGCGAGATAACAAGGAGATGATCATGAGAGTGCGGATGATGCTGGCCTTCGTCGTACTGACCGCGGCCACTTTGGCGGCGCAGACCTTCCGGGGAACGATCCTTGGCACAGTGACTGACCCATCCGGCGCGGTGGTCGCGGCCGCCAAAGTCACGGTCAAAAACGTGAGTACGGGGCTGGAGCGCAGCACGCAGACCAGCGCTGATGGCAGCTACAGCATTCCGGAGTTGCCCATTGGAACCTACACGGTAACGGTTTCCCAGAGCGGGTTTCAGACGGCGGTAACGACCGGGGTGGTGGTGGACGTGGCCACGGAGCGGCGTGTGGATGCCCAACTCAAGACCGGACAAGTGAGCGAGAAAGTGGAGGTCTCCGGAGAGCTCTTGCCACAGGTGGAAACAACCTCCTCAGAACTAGGGGGAACGCTCACAACTCAGACCATCGAAAATCTTCCGGTGAACGGGCGGGATTACACGAAACTGATTTACCTGAGTCCGGGCGTGGCCGGCTCGCCGGACCAGATCAGCGACTCTCCCGGTTCGTTCGGTGAGTTCTCGATGAATGGTTCCCGCGGACGTTCCAACAATTACCTGCTCGATGGCACGGACATGAACGACGGATTCCGTAACGACCCGGCAATCAATGAAGCGGGTGTGTTTGGCGATCCTGCAACCATTCTTCCCATCGATGCCGTTGCCGAGCTGCGCGTGCTGTCGAATTACGAGCCGGAATACGGTCGCAATAGCGGCGCAGTCGTAAACATCGTCACAAAGAGCGGTACTAATGACTGGCACGGCTCCGCTCTGGAGTTCGTTCGTACGGGCCAGTTTGGTGCGCGAGACTTTTTCAATTTTGCGGGTACGCCCAAGAACCCCTTTCACAATAACCAGTTTGGCGGTTCTCTGGGGGGGCCCTTTGTAAAGGATAAAAGCTTCTTCTACGTCAATTATGAAGGCCAGCGCGAGAGCGGAGCGCAGGCGGGTCTCAGTTGTGTTCCTGATCCAGCCGTGATCGCCAATCTGGGAGGTGCTACTAATGCGGTAAGCGCAGCGATTTTGGCGAGACACCCCTGGCCGGACCCGAACATCCCGGGTGCGACCAGTGATGCTAGTGGTTGCAGTACTCCCAACCTTTCGACTGCCACAAACTTCAGCAATCGTGTGGACAGTTTGATTGCCAAGATCGACCATAACTTCAATGCCAGTAACCTGCTGACGGGGCGGTATTATTTCGGAGACAGCGACCAGAGCTTCCCGTTTGCACAGTTGGCCGGAGGGCTGTTGCCGGGTTTCAACACCGTGACTCCGACCCGCGTGCAGTTGGTCTCACTTTCCTACGTGAAAGTAGTGAACCCGAGCCAAGTGAACGAAGCCCGCTTGGGATGGAATCGTTTCGCTGAAGGTTTTTTTCCGCAAGATCATAATTTCAATCCCGATTCAATTGGGCTGAACACAGGCGTCACGAGTTCGTTTGATTTTGGTCTACCAAAGATAAGTGTGGGAGGCTTTTCAGTTATCGGTGCAACGAATTCGGTTCCACGATCACGTGTCGATACCAACTGGCACTTCATTGATAACTATTCGTGGAAGGCTGGCCGCCACGATGTCAAGTTCGGGTATGAGTTCCGCCGGACCACGATCCAGATCATTCAGGACAATACTTTTCGTGGGAAATTGAGCTTCGATGATCTAAGCACGTTCCTGCAGGGCGAGCCCAGCGGCGGAAAGATTGCCTTGGGCAATACCTTGCGCCATAGTTTTGAAAATAGCCACGGTTTTTACATTCAGGACGGCTTTCGCTGGACTTCCCGTCTGACCCTTAATTTTGGCCTACGGTGGGATTACTTCGGAGTGGTGGGCGAAAAGAACAACTTGTTTTATCGCATGATCCCGGCGAATGGAGGTACACAGGTACAGGTAGGTGGCTCGGGAGGTCCCAGCAACCTTTATGAACCCGATTACAACAATTTCGCACCTCGGTTCGGGTTTGCATACGACGTTACAGGCAAGGGCAAGACGGTCGTACGCGGCGGCTGGGGCATGTTCTACGATGCGTTCTCGCAGGACATCTTCTTGGGGCACATCCCCTATAACTGCGCTTTTTGTCCCGGACCTGCGTTCACGGGAACTGGACCAGCACCAATTTCTTTTGCGGGTATCGCTGGTGGCTCGCTGGGCCCCAATGCGCCGGTGTACGCCAGTCCGTCGCCATTGGGGGATTTCTTTGGGGTCGACCCCAACATCCGCACACCTTACGTGCAGAACTTTAATTTGAACATTCAACAACAGATCAGTAGCAAGGCTGTATTGCAGGTTGGGTATGTAGGTACTAAGGGAACCAAGTTATTCCGTTTCCGCGATATCAATCAGCCGAGTCAAGCAGACATTACAGCCTTCGATACTTCTACTGCGGTGGGCGGACAGTGCTTCGGTCTGACGCCACCCAACTGTCCAATAGCCGGCTTCGATGGTCCGGACGGCGTCAACTTTAACGTGCCTCGGACCGCCTTCCCCGCCTTCTTCTATGTCAATCAGGAGGAAGCTACCGCCAATTCGATCTATCACGCCTTGCAAACCAGTCTTCGCCTGAGCAGATGGCATGGGCTTAGCTCGCAGGCAAACTTCGTCTGGTCCCACTCAATCGATAACGCCAGCGATCTTGAGGACTTCATCCCCAACGCGGCACAGCCTAACAACAGTCTTGCGCCACAACTCGAGCGCGGCAATTCGAATTTCGATATTCGCCGGCGTCTTACGTGGAATTTCTCTTACGAGTTTCCCAAGTACGGAGGCTCTCTGGCGAGACTGAAGGACGGTTGGGGTTTTGATGGTGTACTGAGCTTACAGGACGGCCAGCCGTTCACATTTAACTACAACTTCGAAGGCGATTACTCGGGATCAGGAGAAGGCTTTGACCGTCCTGATGTGGTTGGGCCGCTCCGCTACGGCAGTCTGCCGAACAGCTTTATCGATCTCACATCCTTCCAGGTGCCCTGCATATTCGGCAACTCGACCGCCAACTCGTCTTCCGGGGACAGCAACTGCGGGGCTGGCACACGTCACTTTGGAAATCTTCGCCGCAATGTTCTTGTTGGCCCCAGCTTCAAGGAGATGAACTTTTCCGTCTTCAAGAACACGGCTTTGACGGAACGCGTAAACCTGCAGATTCGCGCCGAATTCTTCAATATCTTCAATCATCCTAACTTCGCTAATCCGGAATTGCCGAACTTTATCGCTGACCCAGGCACGAACGGAATCGATCCGATTACCGGTCGAGGAATTGGGTCTCTCGGATTAACTGCGACAGGTGACGTCGGCATCGGGAATCCATTTTTGGGTGGTGGTGGTCCGAGAGGCTTGCAGTTCGCAGCCAAGATCACCTTCTGACGGCACAACTTTCCGGGCTCCTCTCGCACTCGGGGGGAGTCCATCTGTGATTGCATTCGTCTTTTCTCGCTACGTGTTCGACCCCACGTACCTGGTAACTCTTCTTGCCCCTTTCAACCGACCTTCCGATGATAACGATATAATTCCGAGTTCAACGAAAACTGGTGTTCGTATGATCGCAGCGCTGGGGATATTGCTGTTCCGAGTTCGTGCCTAAAGATCAAGGAGAGATTCATGAGAGCAGGGAAGATCTTTGCCTTCGTCGTACTGACGGCGGCCGCACTGGCGGCGCAGACGTTTCGCGGAGGCATTGTCGGAACTGTTACCGACAGCACGGGCGCGGCCGTTGCAGATGCCAGAGTGCAGGCCTCGAACGTGGGCACCGGTTTAGAGCGAGAGACGGTCAGCACCGCCAATGGCGATTACGGCTTCCCCGAGCTGCCGCTCGGTGAGTACACGGTGACTGTCACCAAGGAAGGCTTCCAGACTAAGACTCTTACCGGAATTCACGTCGGCGTGGGCAATCCGGAGAGTGTCAACGTGACTCTAACGCTCGGCCAAGTCGAGCAAAAAGTCGAAATGAAAGCTGAAGTCCCCGTGGTTGACAAGGCTACGAATAATCTCGGAGGTGCGCTGGAAGCTTCCCAGGTTTCACAACTTCCGGTGAACGGACGCAATTTCATTAACCTGCTCACCATGATCCCGGGCTCGATTGCCGATCCCAGCGGGGTCGATGACTCGCCCCATTCTTTCGGTGTCGTTTCCGTAAATGGCAACCGCGGCCGCTCGAATAATTTCCTGCTCGATGGCACCGACATGAACGATGGCTTCCGCAACGATCCCGCCATCAACGAAGGGGGAGTGTTCGGCATTCCGGCGACTCTGTTGCCGGTGGACGCAATTCAAGAATTGGCAATCCTGAACAACACGGAAGCCGAGTACGGCCGCAACTCCGGGTCAATCGTCAATATTGTGACCAAGTCGGGCACCAACGAGGTGCACGGCAGCGTTTTTGAATACTTCCGCAACAATCACCTTGATGCGCGCAACTACTTCAACCAGAAACCCGATCCGGCCAATGTTTTTCACAACAACCAGTTCGGCGGCTCGCTGGGCGGGCCTATTCTGCTCGGCCGGACATTTGGCTTCCTCGCTTATGAAGGACAGCAGGAAAAGGTCGGCATTCCCGCGCCCGCGACCATTCCTACCCAGGAGCAGATTGTCTCGCATACACCCGGCGGTGGAATCAATCCGATTATTCAGAACATCCTGAACCTGAATCCGTGGACCAATGGCGCGCCGCTCCCTGCATTTGGCGATGGTGGTCCGGGCAGCGACACGCCAAAAACGGTGGAAACAACCACCATCGCTACCAACCGTCTGCACAGCGGCATCGCTAAGATCGACCATCACTTGAACAAGAACGACCTGGTGACGGCACGCTACTTCTTCGGCTACGGGAGGCAGAACGCGCCGCTAGCGATTGTTGGAGGTAACCTGCTGCCCGGCTACAACACACTGGTTCCTACACAGGTCCAGGTCGCCTCGCTTTCTCTGACGCATGTGATCTCGCCCAGGGCGCTGGTGGAAGTACGAGGCGGATGGAATCAGTTCCGTGAGACCTTCTCGCCCGAGGACAACATGCTCAATCCTGCATCCTTGGGTTTGAATACGACCAGCAATCCGAATGATTTCGGGTTGCCTGTCATTGTCGTTGGGTCCTACGCACCGATTGGCGCGAACAAGTCGGTGCCTCGAGGACGCACCGATACCAACGCACAGTACTTCACCAATTTTTCTTTGAATTCAGGGAAACACAATTGGAAATTGGGCTATGAATTCCGGCGCACCTCGGTGGTCCAGTTTTTTGACGCTAACCATCGAGGGAAACTGGTCTTCGATACTCTGGACGATTTCCTGGCCGGGATCCTGGATGGCGGGAGCCGGGTCTCCGGCGATTCTCATCGCAATACCTTCCAGAACAATCACGCTGTCTATCTGCAGGACAGTTTCCGCTACACGCGTCGTTTGACGGTCAATTATGGCGTGCGCTGGGATTATTTCGGCGTGATTGGGGAAAAGAACGACCTGTTCAGTATCTTCAGTCCGAGTATTGGATTGGAGCAGATAGGAGCCCGCGGCACTCCCAGCAGCCTGTATCCAAAGTATCATAAGAATTTCTCGCCGCGCATCGGTGCTGCTTACGATGCGTTTGGCAGCGGCAAGACCATACTGCGGGCGGGCTGGGGCGTGGCGTATGATGCCTTCTCCCAGGATTTTTTTGCCGGCCAACTTCCTTTTAACACTTCCAATGCGGGGCCTCTCTTCAACGGGACAGGAACGCGCCCGATTCTGTTTGCAAACTTTCCTGATTCCAAGGCGCTAGTCGTGGTCCCTGCCCCGTGCGGCACCAACCAGATTACAGTGCCGGGAACCAGCACTAGCCTGTGCACCGGCCCGGTATTTAGCGACTTCACGGCCAGCGATGTGTTCACGGTTGCCCAGAACCTGCGAACGCCTTACGTGCAGAACTACAACCTGAACATCGAGCAGCAACTCGGGGCGAGGACCGCGGTGACGGTGGGCTACGTGGGATCGCAAGGCCGAAAGCTGTTCCGTTTTCGCGATATCAACCAGCCCCATCCGCTAAGCGGAGTGCGGCCGTTCGACCTCGGACCATTTACGCCCAGTGGAACAAAATTCGGGATTGTCAATCAGTTTGAGTCGTCCGCATCGTCAGGTTACAACTCGGTGCAGGCGCGGCTGAGCGTGCGCAACCTGCACGGGCTTTCTTCCGCTCTGAACTATACCTATTCGCATTCCATCGACACGGCCAGTGATGGCCAGGACTATGTGCCCAACGCAGCTTTGCCCGACAATTCTTTCAGTGCCAAGTCGAATCGCGGCAACTCGAATTTCGACGCCCGCCACCGTTTTAGCTGGTTGTTCAATTACAAGTTTCCTGAGAGTCAAGCTCTGCCATGGCTCACTTCGGGTTGGGGGCTGGACGGCGTGCTCTCGCTCTCGACCGGCATGCCTTTCAATGTTAACGACTTCAATGTCTTTAATACGACACAGCTGACTCCTGGCCAGCCAGTCGGTGAGTTCGTCGAGAGACCAGATCTGGTAGGTAATCCTTTTTCCGGGACGCATATGCCGGACACCTTCCTGAATTTGTCGGCGTTCCAAGCGCCGTGCTCGGTGGCTCCGATATTTGTAAGCGGCGTCGGCGAGTGCCCGGGTGTGCCCCACTTCGGCACCCTGAGCCGGAATAAGTTCTACGGACCCCATTTCCGCAACTTCGACGTGGCCCTTACCAAGGACACCAAGATCAGTGAACGGGTGAACATGCAGCTGCGGGCGGACGTCTTCAATGTGTTCAACAATCCCAATTTCTCGAATCTCCTGAATCCGAATGACGTCGTGGATTGGACCAGCAATGGGCTGGATGTGTCCGGCAGGGGGCAGGGCTTCCTGCCGATTACTGTGACTCCCGATGTGGGCGCTCAGAACCCTTACCTGGGTGGCGGTGGTCCCCGCAATATCGAGGTCGCAGTCAGGTTTATCTTCTAAAAAGAGGCCACGGATTCACACGGATTTTCACTGAGCAGAACGGAAGGCTCGTTGGCTCATTACCTTTCTCTACAACTCCGGTAACTTGGTAAAGGCAAAGCCCCATGCTAGGCTCCGCCCGTAAGCACTTTTCAGCGAGAAATTGCCATGCGGCGTGTTGCTTTGACCCTTCTTCTGCTCGGTTCAGCTCTCTGGCTTGCCGCGCAAACCAACCCGGCGAAGTCTAGTAAAACTAAATCGTCTTCGAAGGTTCTTCCCGTGACCACATCTTCGCCCCAGGCGCAGGATCTCTTTGAAAAGGCGATGGTGGATTATGAAAACCTGCAGTTGGACCGGGCCACACAAGGCTGGCGCAACGCGGCCAAGCTTGATCCCGACTTTGCCCTGGCACACGCCTGGACAGCATTCGCCAGCACCGATCCTGCTGAAGTGGAAGCTGAGCGAGAGTGCGCGAAAGTCCTGGCACCGAAAGTCACTTCTGGCGAGCAGTTGATGATCGGGTGGATCGTCAACGTGCAAGAGAACAATTTCGTAGCCGGTATTGCCGATATGAACGACATGCTGGCCATGTATCCCAAGGACAAGCGTCTTCTTTTCCTGGCCGGCAATTGGCTTATGGGCGAGCAGGAAGAATCCCAGGCGAGAAAATTGTTCAGCCGTGCCCTGGCCATCGACAAGAACTATCCCGCGGCGCTGAATGACATGGCCTACGCTTACGCCCGTGAAGCAAATTTTCCGCCTGCGTTCGATGCCATGGAGCGCTATATCAAGCTGCTCCCCAGCGAGCCGAATCCAGAAGACTCGTACGCAGAAATCCTGCGCATGTCGGGGAATTATGACGGGGCCCTGCAACACTACCGGGCTGCGCTGAAGATCGATCCCAATTTCTATTCTTCGCAACTGGGCTTGGCGGACACCTACGCGCTTGTGGGAGATGAGGTTCGTGCGCGTGCAGAATACGAGAAAGCGATTCAGCAGGATGGCAACGAGGCCAACCGCCTTGGCTATGCCATCCAGTCAGCCATGACCTGGGTGAGGGAGAACAAATTCAATGAGGCGGACCGGGCCTTTAATGCCGTCGTGGACAAGGCGCACCTGGGAAGTCTGCACGTAATTGAGGCGCGCGCCCATCGCCTGATGGCTATGTATCAGACGGACGATAAGGCGGCGTTGCAACATTTGGACCTTGCCGAGTCGGCGATCGGCCACCACAAGAACGCTGTTCAGTCGGATCGAGAAGAAGAAAGGGCTCGGATTCTGCGGCTGCGCACGGTGCGTGCTATCCACGGTGGCAACCAGCAGGCAGCTATGCAGGCCTTGCATCAGCAGGAAGCGATGGCCAACGGCAGCCACAACACGGTGATCCAGCAGTCCTATCATGCGGCGCTAGGCGCGCTGCTGATGGCGCAGGAGAAGTACGCGGACGCAATTGCCAATCTGCAGGAAGACAATAACGACCCATTCTCGCTGGAGTTGTTGTCGCGCGCTTATGGCGAGAGTGGCGCTACGGAAGACGTTCATAGGGCGGAGAGCAAACTGCGCTCTATCAATACCCCCACCATGGAGCAAGCGCTTGTCGTGATTCCGGCACGGGGCAGGCGGCCGCTGAACTGAATCTTCCAATTTTCACTGTCGATCGGGTTTTCCCTAAAGTGAGCTTGCCTTCAAGTAATCCGAAAATTCCTCAATTCCAGACCTCCTGACCTCATCGGCTGAATTGGTCGCCTCAATGAAATCAGAATGGGCCAAAAAAATGAATTGCGGAAGGGGCATGCGACTTGTTAAGAACAGGGCATGCCCCAACTACAATTACCGATCTTTCCCGTCGGCGTGACGGAGATCAACACGCGGGTGGCGGTGGAAGCTAAGGACGGTCGAGTTTGTTATATCCACGGACATCTGCC
>DASQIH010000178.1:0-8195 GCA_035631655.1 Terriglobales bacterium | reverse complement strand
ATCACCAGGCCCTCGATCCGGCGGTCCAGCATCATTCCCAGGTAACGCTCGAAACGGCTGCGCTCGTTGTGAACGTCGGTCAGGATAGGAAGAAAATTGGACTGGTAGAGAGAGTTTTCAATGCCCCGCAGGATCAGCGTGCAGTAAGGATCGGTCATGTCAAAAACCATGACCCCGACCGTGTGGCTTCTCTTGCTGCGCAGCGAGCGGGCGAACAGGTTCGGTCGGTATCCCAACTTCTTGGCGGCGGTTTCGATTTTCTTTTTGGTAGCAGGCGGGATGTAGCGTGCCAACGGGGCGTTGTTCAGAACGATGGAGACGGTTGTAGACGACAAGCCACTCGCCTTGGCTACGTCCCTGATGGTCACCATGGAAGATTTCAATCGGAAAGGCTTCCCAATGGCGTCTTGCGGAACGGATGATAGTCTATCCCAAGATGGCTGCGAATCCTCAGAGTCGTGCAAACCCAACTCCTCTCCGCCGGCTGGGGGATGCAGGGACAGCATGAGTAGTGGGCCCTCGCGGTGGATTCGAAGACCGGAGCAGCTTGATATCCTGCTGCTAGCGGACACTACAACATTGCGTAACCGGCGTCAACTTGGGAATCTCATATGCAGTTGGATTCTCTCGTTCAGCCTAACCCTGGTGATACCCCTGACGCCTCAGAAGACGTTCTCTCAACTGCCACCTACTTCGAAAACCCAGGCCGGCGATGGCATGCGAGAGGCACCGCGAAACCCCGAACAACTATTTATTGCGGGTGAGACAGCTCTTCGCAACGGCGACCTGAACCGGGCGGAGCAGAATTTCCGGAGAGTCCTAGCAACCGATCCCCGATCCGCCGGGGCTTATGCGAACTTAGGGGTTATCTCCATGCGTCGCAAGCAATGGGATCAGGCACTTCGTATGCTGAACAAAGCGGATCGCCTCGCGCCGACTGTGGCTGGAATAAGGCTGAACATTGGGCTCGTTTATTACCGCCAAAATGATTTCCGATCGGCAATTGCACCTTTTGAATCGGTGCTTCGCGATCTGCCCAACTCGGCACAGGCGCGATATCTGTTGGGGCTTTGCTATTTTTTTAACGAGCGCTGGGCAGAGGCGGTGGATACCCTTCAGCCACTGTGGGGAGAACAGTCGCTGAACATGAATTACCTGTACGTGCTGGCCATCGCGGCGCAAAAGGCCGGACGCACGCAAGTTGATGAGCGTGCCCTCTCACGCCTGGCAGAGATCGGGCAGGACACGCCCGAATTTCATCTGCTCATGGGCAAGGCTCATTTGAATAATGAGGAAGATGATAAAGCTCTTGCAGAATTTGTGCAGGCAGCGAAGGGAGATCCCAAGCTTCCCTTTTTGCACTTCAACATGGGACTCGCTTACCTGCACAAGCAGGATTACAAACAGGCTGCGCAGGAGTTCAGACAGGATATTGCGGTCGAGCCGGATGTCGCGTTTGCTTACGACAAGTTGGGGACTGTGTACGCACTCGAGGAGAAGGATGCGGAAGCAGAGAGCAGCTTTCGCCAGGCACTACGGCTCGATCCTCACCTGGTCAGCTCTCAGCTCGGCCTAGCGAAGATTTATCAGAAACAGGGCAAGAACTCAGAGGCTTTGAGCGCACTCAATCAGGTCGAAAAAATGAGTCCTGACAATTACACGGTGCACTACCTTCGGGGGCAGGTATTGCAGCGAATCGGGCAACGGGAAAAGGCCAAAGCCGAGTTCGACACCTACACTCGCATGATGAATGCGGCGCGCGAAAAAAGAGGGAGAGAACTCAGCGGTGACATACCCAATCCGGAGTTAATGAAAGAGCCCGAGTAGGTTTCTTCTCCGAGGCTCTCTGATTCCCTCAAAAAGCTATAATCACCGCCGGTCCCATGTGTAAATCCACCTTGGCAACCCTGGGTTTTCTCATTACCGTTCTGGTCTCCGGGCAAAAGACTCCTCCTCGACCCGCGGTGCCTCACTTCGAGGACATTGCTGCTCAAGCCGGTCTTTCAGTACCGCATATCTCCTCTCCGGAGAAACGCTACATTGTCGAATCCATGAGCGGAGGTGTTGGGCTGATTGATTGCGATAACGACGGTAAGCTCGACATCATTACGGTCAATGGCTCAACTGTGGATCGCTATCGCGAGAACGGTGGCGACCTGATGATTACGCTTTACCATCAGGATGCCGGCTTCAAATTCACTGACATCACCAAACAGGCAGGGCTGACGCGCAAAGGCTGGGGGATGGGTATAGCTGTCGCCGACTACGACAACGACGGCCTACCTGATATTTACGTAACCGGCTACGGTGGTAATGCCCTCTATCACAATCTCGGCAATTGTAAATTCGAGGATGTAACCGACAAGGCCGGGGTGGGGGGAGGTGGCTTCAGTACGGGTGCGGCGTGGGCCGACTATGACCGAGACGGTTACGTAGACCTGTTCGTCTCCCGGTACGTGCACGTAGATATGAGCAAGTTACCTGCGCCCGGCAGTGACGCGAAATTCTGCCGCTACCGGGGACTTCTGGTGCAATGCGGTCCGTGGGGAATGCAGGGCGAATCGGATCTCTTATTTCACAATCGCGGAGACGGCACTTTCGAGGAAGTTTCCAAAAAGGCCGGCGTAGACGATCCCAATCATTATTACGGATTAGGTGCGGAGTGGGGCGACTACGACAATGATGGCTGGCCCGATCTTTACGTTGCCAACGATGCCGGGCCGAACTTTCTCTACCACAACCGGCATGATGGCACATTTGAGGAAGAAGGCTTGGCACAAGGCATCGCCGTCGGTGCCGACGGTATGCAGCAGGGATCCATGGGAGTCGATTGGGGCGACTACGATCACGACGGCCGTCTCGACATGATTGTCACGAATTTTGTCGACCAATCGGACACGCTGTATCGCAATCTCGGTCGGCAAGGGTTCGTTGACGTCACCGGACCTTCCCACATCGTGAAACCAACGTATCCTTATGTTGGCTGGGGAACGGCCTTTTTCGATATGGACAATTCCGGTTGGCTCGACATTTTCGTGGCCAACGGACATGTTTATCCCCAGGTCGATTCCCTGCCCGGGGAAGCTCACTATCGTCAGCCGATGTTGCTGTTCCGCAATCAACGGGATGGAACCTTTGAGGAAGTCTCGGCCCCTGCCGGTCTTGCCGCTATGCCCCTCGCCTCGCGGCGTGGTGCCGCGTTCGGCGAGATCAACAATGATGGCTGCCTCGACATTGTCGTGTTGAACGTCGGTGAGCCGCCTTCGCTGCTGCTGAATCACTGCCAGAACGGCAACCATCGGGTGTTATTCAAACTCGTGGGCACTAAGAGCAACCGCCTGGCTATTGGTGCACGAGTGACGGTTAAATCTGGCAAGCTGGTACAGTTTAGCGAGGTTCGTAGTGGCGGAAGCTATCTCTCGCAGAACGATCTGCGCTTGCATTTCGGGCTAGGGACGGAAACAAATATGAGCGAGGTAAGTATCACATGGCCGAGCGGCAAGACAGAGACTCTTCACGATATTCCTGCCGATTTCATCTATACCATCCTCGAAGGCGAGGGCATTCGCGACAAAAGCAAGCTCCCTCACTTGATGGATTCCACAATCCTCAAGTAATCGAAGAATCACAGAACGCCGCCTGAGGTCGCGTGAGGTATCTTTCTGCTCTGCCCTGGGCTGAATATATTGTCTGTGTCAGGAGATGTGAATGATGTTGGAAGCCACCTTAAGCGCGAGTATCAAGGCAAGGTCGTGCTACTCGGCCGTTTCTATCCAAGGGGAGCAATTACGGTTGGGTCTGGCAAGCGCCGACCCGATTGGTGAGGCTCAAAACCAAGTCGACTCTTTGCCGACCGGGTTACGCACGCTTTCAGCGCGTTTGAACTTCCACCGGTTGGGGCAAATGTATTGAACTTCCGGCTCGACCATCGACCATGAGGTTCTGCCCGCGCTGGCAGTATAGCGCGATCACGCCTGGTTGCGACCAATCCAAGTCCCAGCCATTCTCGATTGCCACCACCGTATAGGAGCCGGGAATGACACTGTGGAGGCTGAAACTTCCATCCAAATCGCTTTGGTCGCGGCGGAAGAGTTCGCGGTTGGACTCCGGATCTTTCGGCACCAAGACAATCATGGCGCCAGCAACCGCTTTGCCGTCGTGCTTTGCGAATCCTTCCACGGTCAGCTCGCCGGGGATCAACGATAACGAGAGCGTGAGGGACGATCCAGCAGGCACATTCAGGGTACGCCCTTGCACCTCGATGCCCTGGGCTTTGATTTGCGCTACCCAATACGGCTGGGTCGGGGTTGCCGCCAAAATCGTGTACTGTCCCGGTGCGAGATCATGGAACTCCACTTCTCCCTGCGCATTGACGGGTTGGAAGGTGCCCCCCCTCTGTTTTTTGTTCTGCAGCACCACATCGAGATGTTCAGGCAGCCTCGCTGCTCCGACCACTCGCACCGAGGCTTTCACGCTAGCGCCGGACTCGCTGAGGGGTGCCTCCAGTTCCTGGCCATTGTTGGCGAGATCAACTTCACCTGACTTGGGAGACGAATCTAGCGGCGAGCCAGGAGTCCGAACGAGATACCTGCCCGGCGGCACGCCCGTGATCTCAAACAGTCCCGGAGACACCATTTGCATGCCTCCGGTCTGAACGAAGTCCTGGGAATCGAACGTCCGCTCTTGCAGTTGAGGCATCGTGACCCCATTCTTGCCGAGGTCGGGAGCACGAAAGAGCAAATGCAAGGCGGGCACGGGGATGAGGTGAATCTCGATCTGAACGTGGTCACCGCCGCGCAGCGGGATCGGGGTGGCCTCGTCGGCCTCGGTCACATCTGCGTAGTAAGTCGTCGGATAGGCCACATCGAGGGAACGGTCTACGAGCACAGGCAGATTTTCCGTGGCTTCCGGGCGAGCAGCCATGGGATGCACGGCATACCACGGTGTGGTTGACACAGAGATGAAATATGTTCCTGAATCCAGCGGCGTAACCTCGAATGATCCCCGATCGTCGGTGGATTCAGCCCGAAACCTCACAATTTGACTGACACCCGAGCGCCTGTCCTCGTGGTAAACCACTACGCTGGCGTGCCGCACCGGCTCTCCAGATTCATCGAGCACTCTGCCGGACAACACAGCCGAAGGCGCCAAGCGCAGTGTGAGGCTTTCCGTGTCAAAACCAGCGCCGGTCACGATCGCCGTCGAGAAATGTTCGTGTTGATCGTAACCCGCCGGAATGAAACCCTTCTTCGCTCCTACTAATGCATATTTGCCGACCGGCAGGTGGTTGAACTCGAAATGGCCGTCCTCAGCGGTGATCATTGACTCCGTTTTCTCCGGATTTTTTGTATCCGTGACAGAAACGCGCGCTCGAGCCAGAGGATGCCCTCCCGAGGCACTCACGACTGTTCCGGCTATACGGAATGTGGCAAGCGAAGGAGTGGGCTGGTGTGCGGGAGAACTCTGCGCTGCCAAGTTCGCGCAAGATGCGAGCACACAAACCAATATGAAGGCGGCAAGAGATTTGAAGCCGCGATGTCTATGGGTTTGCATCATTGTCCGCTCGTCGTCATCGGTCGGAGCCGCAGATACTCTTTCTGTCCGGCTACGAGACTGACAAGTTGGCCCTTCGAGTCATAAGCCAGCATGGCTTCGGTATTGTGATATTCGAGCTGATCCTGGGCGTGATCGAAAGCAAGCACCCGGTAGGCACCGGGTGCCAGCAGCGGCGAGTTGAACTTTCCATCCTGCCCGACCCAGAATTCCCTGAACTGGCCTGAGCTATCCCCCACAGGCACGCAGTAGACATGCGCCGCTGGAGAGTACAGCAAAGAAAAAGAAGGCGCCCCCATCGTCACCAAGCCCGAGGATTCCGGATTTTCGGTCCCGCTCGCTGGTGCATCCGCGCCCTCGACGACACCATCGATTTCCGCACCATCGTCGCGCAAGGTCACTTCGATAGCGGAAGTCGCCCCTCCTAGGGCTACAAGCAGCGGCTGTTGCAGCAGGTCAACGGCTCCGGAGGTGGCCGACGCAACATAACCGCGGGCGGCATCAAATCTCACCCAGTAACGCCCAGGGTGAACATTTTCCAGAGCTAGAGTATCGTCCTTCGGGTTGGTGGGAGGACGCAACGTGACACTTTGCTGGTCCCCAAAATCGTCTGTCGGTTCGAGAATCACATTCAAATAGCGACGCTGAACGCGAGCGTCCGGGCGAGATGACTCTGGCCCCTGCGGCAAGTCGTTTTCAACCGAAGTAAATTCTTCTCTCAGATTCACACGGATCGTTCGGTTAGGCACCAGGATCATCCCGGAGGCTTTCAGAGGAGCGTCCCGCACTGTAATTCTCAAGATGCCGGTAGCGCTCACGGGGCCGGAACTGGATGCCTCCAGAGTGTAGGTCCCGTTTGGCAGTGCCCCCTCAATTGTTTGGTCCTCAGGGTTATAGCCCAGGGAGAACCCAGGGCCAGGCCGACCTTGTGTCGAGACCCGCACCGCTATCCCAAGCACCGACGGCACATTAGCGACTGCCACCTTGACCGGATAATAGGGCTGCCGGGTCAGGGTAAGGTCTGCCTGGAAAGTTTTCCCTGCCGACAACCGAATCACAGCGGCACTCGCGAAATCGGTCGCGTTCGGATAATAGACGGGAGGGTATCCATATAACTGACCGCCAGGTCTGAATATCAAAGGATCGCGATCCAGTAATTCGCGGGTCAACAACTTGTAAGTGCCAGCAGAAAGTTCTGCAAGACGAAACTCACCGCTAGACCTGGCAGTAGCGGATCCGGCAAGAACCCAATGGGCGCGACCTTCGTGCACCTGCTGTCGGTAAAGGTCCAGGTGGATTCGCTCAGCCGGCTCAGCGCTGGGGAGGACCACGCGACCGATGATGAGTGATTCCGGTACGAGTGGGAGTATCAGGCCCTGGCCAGGGACTATTCGAAAGTGGCCTTGGTTGCCGCCCTCCAAGAACCCAGGTTTGCGTGCTATGAGCGTGGGCGGCCAGATAAGTCTGTCAAATTTCACCGCAGGCATCGCTGGGTTATTTTGTCCGGACCCAGTGCTCTGGTCTGGTTCTGGCTTCGGAAGGACAAATTCAAAATCTCCTTGTGAGTCGGTAAAAGTGGCGAAGCGATTATCGGGGGAGAAGACGAGGGCACGCCCGATCGGCTCGCCTGTCACGCTGTTCACAACGGTTCCATGGATACTTTGCGCTTGATTGGTGTCCGAGGTCGGCTGGGCGGGTGCAGGGCAGAGAGTTAGAGCGACAAAACAAAGCAAGGGCAAAAGAATCGTCCGAAGCCGCAGTTCCTGACCGTTTCGCTCGGTTCCTACCCGGAGACAGTCCGCGCCACACTTGCCATCCTTCAAAGCAACCACTCCACGTTCTGTTTATTTTGGCTGAAACTCAGGAAAATGCAACCTTGGCGGCTGATCGAGCAGGTTCCGATTCAACGGTTGTGCAGCCAGCTTCAGAAAACGATAGGGGCTGATCGGGCCATTAGTGATCCGTCGCACTCCAGGCGTTTGCTTAAGCGCTCGCTCACGACGTAATCTGATTGCTGAACGATCCAGACTTTGCCGCGCTTTTAGCATCCAAACGCCTAGAGGAATGTAGTCGTTACCGGTGGTCGCTGGTGGGCGACCATAGTCGCAAGCCTGCCGATCCCTGACTTGCGCAAACCGTGAAGCCGCTCGTAAATTGGTTGGAGGTGCAGGCGCTTCTCGTCACTAAGAATCTCTGGCCCGAGGGGGTACACCTTGGGATACACCTTTATCAACATCTCCGACCCCGATGCAGCCACGAAAAGGTCGTACGGGAAGTTGTGGCTAGCCGGTATTTTCGCTGTCCTTGTTGTTTGCTTCCTGCATTGGGGCGGATATCTGCTTGTAGCGAGGGATTCCGTCCCCGCCCACGTGGATGCAGCCGTCGTTCTCCAAGGGTCTGTAGCCAGCCAGAAGGCGCGAGTAGCCGCAGCGATGGCTATGTTGCAGCAGGGCTCAGCCGGCCGAATCGCGCTCAGCCTTCCGAAGGAATCTTATTGGGGCGAACAAGTTTCGCCTATCGCACGGCAGTATCTCGAAAAAAACTATGGCGCCGAGTTGGCTGGCAAAGTGGATTTCTGCGAAACCGACGAGGACGTGAACTCCACCGAGCAAGAAGCCCAGACGCTCAGCGCATGCATCCAG
>DASQIH010000177.1:0-46831 GCA_035631655.1 Terriglobales bacterium | reverse complement strand
CGCCGGAATATTGACTGCCACCCTCGAACACAAAGCGGATCGCGCGCAGGAGTTCCTCTTGTGAAAGGCCGAGCAGTGCAGCGACTCGCGGGTCCTGCAGTGCGGCCACGGCCAGAGCGCGGCTCCTCATTGGACGTGCCAGCCACCTGGCGATCCGGGTGCAGAACTCGCAGTCGGCGTCGAAGAAGAGCCAGCCCCGGGCGTGGCGTCCCTTGCCGTCGGTCATTTCTGATGCAAGCGAGATCATGGCTCCCTCTGCTTTTTGCCTGTCCCAAAAAATGACTTCAGTTTTCCGCGCAGCCTGGCTATTCCCTTGAGCGTGCCGCTGGGCAGGTGTACCAGTTCCTCGAATAGACCGGATGTGGTGATAAGGAATCCCAGCATCTCTTCCAGTCGTTCACGGGTGTAGGCGCTACCGGCCCCAGCCTTCTTCAGTTCGCTAACGCACTCCTGCAGGACGCGCAGGGTTGGATCAATCTCGCGGCGCTTGCGCTCCTCTGCAACGATGCGAAAAATCTCCCAGACATCTTTCACGGACTCGAAGTGATCTCTGCGGTCGCCCAGCACGTGTACCACACGGACGATCCCCCACCCCTGCAACTCGCGCAGGCTCGTGCTCACGTTGGAGCGGGCCACCGATAGCGTGTTGGCAATCTGCTCGGCGTGGAGAGGCTTGGGCGAGATGTACAGCAGGGCATGCACCTGGGCCACGGTGCGGTTGATACCCCAACGGGTCCCCATTTCGCCCCAGTGCAGGATGAATCTCTGTTCAATCGAGGAAAGCGGCATCGGCTTATTCCGTAATTTCTGTATTAACAGAAAGTACAGCATATAAGTAATGGGCAGTCAAGTAGCGCTGGTGCCACGAGAAAAGCCACGGATTTTCACGGATCGGTGAAGACAACTCAATGTCGTCATCCCGAACCGGCGTAAGCCGGTTAAGGATCTCGCGTCCCCTCAGGATGGCGACATAACAAATAGGGGTGGGGCAGAGACCCGCCCCCACTCGAACCAGGTCCACAATCTCGATAGCAAAACCTTACAATGCTGGTTTCGAATATCTTCGTGCCTCATGTCATCCGATGCTTGGCCAATTTCCCAAGTCGGCGAACGGATATTTAGCTCTGGTTAGCGGAACGATCTACGTCAGTCCCACGGAGGCGGCCATCCGAGATGGTGCCGTGCTCATCCAGGGCGAAAAGATCGCTGCAGTGGGGGTCCGGGCCCAGGTCCAGGTTCCTCAAACCGCCCAAGTACTCGATTGTTCGGGCCGCACGATCACGGCGGGGTTTTGGAACAACCACGTGCACTTCTTTGAAAGGAAGTGGGCCAATGCCGCGACCATCCCGGCAGCCGAACTCAGCCTCCAGCTTCAGGACATGCTCACACGCTATGGGTTTACCAGCATTTTCGACCTGTCCTCCATGTGGGAGAACACGCGTCGTCTGCGCGAGCGCATCGAGTCGGGGGAAGTGCCGGGGCCGAGAATTCGCACGACGGGCGAGGGCCTGATTCCTCCGGGGGCGATCCCGCCAGAAGCAGTTCTGAGAGTCCTCGGGGTCATGAACTTTCCGGCTCCCGAGGTCGCGGACGCCTCGCAAGCGGCAGCGGCAACCAGGAAACTCCTGGAGCAAGGCGTGAACGGAATCAAGCTGTTCGCCTCTTCGCCGCGAGGCGCGTCGCTCCCGGAGAGCGCGATTCGAGCTGCGGTGGACGAAGCCCATCGCGCGGGGAAACCCGTCTTTGTTCATCCCAACAGCGGCGCCGACGTGCTGGCGGCGGTACGGGGCGGAGTGGATATTATCGCTCACACTACTCCCCACTCCGGGCCGTGGGACGAAACCATCCTTGCGGCTATGAAGGAGCGCAAGGTCGCGCTCATACCAACCCTGAAAATCTGGGAGGAATTTATGCGCCACGACCGCATGTCGGCTCAGGATCAGGTAGCCAAGACTGAAGTTGGCCAGCTACGCGACTGGCTAGATGCGGAAGGGACGGTTCTGTTCGGAACCGATATTAGCTATATCAACTACGATCCTAGCGAGGAATATGCGCTCATGGCGGAGGCAGGAATGAGCTTTCGCCAGATTCTCGCATCGCTCACGACTGCACCTGCTGAGCGGTTCGGAGACTCAAAACTGCTGGGACAAATCGCGCCCGGGTTCCAGGCGGATGTTGTCGTCCTGAAGGACGATCCTTCCAAGGACATCCGAGCGCTGGCTGCCGTGCAGTATACAGTGCGGGCCGGGGAGGTTATTTATGGCGCGAGCGGCTGACACTGGCCAGCGGCATACGCGCTGCCACATCCATGTCGTCATCCTGAGGCGGCGTCAAGCCCCCGAAGAATCTCGCGGGCACCACCGCGCTGGCTGCGCGCGCAAGATCCTTCACGATCTTGCTGCCGTTCAGGATGACGACATGGTTGCCGTTAGTGCGTTTCGTCAGTCACGGGGGCTGTGTCGGATGTGTCCACTTTTTGGGCGACTGCGCCGGCCGGATTCGTCGGCGGGGGCTGGAATTCGCCGGGATCATGGCCGGCGAGGGCTACCTTCATGAAATCCATCCAGATGGGAAGGGCGGCACGGGCTCCGGTTTCTTTGGCTCCCAAAGATCGTTTTTCGTCATAGCCGATCCATACGCCGCAGGTGGTTGACGGTGAAAAGCCGATGAACCAGGCGTCGGTGAAATCGTTGGTGGTGCCGGTCTTGCCGGCTAGCGGATATTTCATACCTGCTGCAGCGACGGCGGTGCCATGCAGCACCACTTCCCGCAACATGGAAGTCATGATGCGCGCCGTGCGGGCGCTGATGACGTCCCTCACGTCGGGAAAATCTTCTTCCAGCACGCGGCCTTCGTAGTCGGTCACCTTGGTGATGTAACGCGGCATGATTCGCACGCCGTCGTTGGGAAAGACACTGAAAGCCGAGGTCTGCTCGAACAACGTTATCTCCGCTGAGCCCAACGCAACCGGCAAGTAGGTCGGCATGTTGGAGGTGATGCCGAAGCGGCGGGCGTAGTCGATGACGGTCTTGATGCCAAGGCGATCGGCAAGCTTCAATGCGGGAATGTTGCGTGACATCATCAGGGCGCGACGCAGCGTGATAGTACCTTCGAACTTCTCGTCATAATTGTGCGGCGTGTAGAGCCCCGAGGCAGTGGGAAAAATCACCGGTGCATCAAGGATCGTGTCGTCGGGCGAAGCGCCCTGGTCGATGGCGGCGGTGTAAACATAGGGCTTGAACGATGAACCGACCTGGCGCATGGCCTGGGTCGCGCGGTTGAACTTGGAATCCTCGAAATCGCGCCCGCCCACCATGGCCTTGATCTCGCCAGTGGCGTTGTCGATCGCGATCAGCGCGCCTTGCGCGCCGGAATCCTGCTCCAGGCTCACTTTCGCCTTTCCTGCGTCAGTAAGGGAGAGGACTTTCACGTAAACAATGTCGCCTCGGGCGAGGACGTCGCCGATTTTGCGCCTGGTCCAGGCGGCATCGTTCTGGTTGATGGTCGCTGTATAGCGGCCGAACTTCAACGTTGCGGAGTTGGTGGCGACGGAAGTCACCAGTGCGTGAATGTAGCCGTTCGGCTCGGGATCGATGTCCCAGTCGGGATGCTGGTAGTTGTCCACGGAAACGCCCATAGCGATCGCATTCGGAAGGTGGCTCTTCCAGCCGTGGCGGCGTTCATAGGCGGCCAAACCGTCGAGGACGGCTTTGTTCGCCGTTTTCTGCAAATCCATGTCGAGCGAGGTGTAGACGCGCAGGCCGCCTTCGTGAACCTGGTCAGCGCCGTACTTGTTCTCCAGGTAGCGGCGAATTTCTTCGACGAAATACGGGGCCAGCGAGTTGGGATCTTTCTGCAGGTTCAGCTGAATCGGCTTGCCCTTGGCGAGCGTGGCTTGCTCGGTCGTGATCTTGCCGTCTTCGAGCATGGAGTTGAGGACGAGATTGCGGCGTCTCAGTGCACGCTCAGGGTGATTGATGGGCGAGTAGTAGCCGGGCGCCTTGGGGAGACCGGCCAGCAGGGCGGCTTCATCGAGCGTGAGTTGCTTGGCGGGCTTGCTGAAGTAATACTCAGAGGCGGCTTCGAAACCCCAGACACCGTGACCGAGAAAAATCTGGTTGGCATAAAGGGTGAAGATCTGCTGCTTGGTGAAATGGCGCTCGATTTGGATGGCCAGCAGGGCTTCCTGGATCTTGCGGTGAAAGGAACGGTCCGGCGAAAGGAAAAGATTGCGGGCCAGCTGCATGGTCAGCGTGGAAGCGCCTTGCACGCGGCCTCCGGACGCGATGTCGCGGTAGGCGGCGCCCGCGATGCGCCAGACATTGATGCCCCAGTGGCGGTAAAAATCCTTGTCTTCGATGGAGATCAGCGTATCGCGCAGGACCTGCGGGTAGTCGTCGTAACTGGCAACCACGCGGCGCTGCAAGGCGAAGGAGCCGATGACACGGCCCTGGTCGTCGTAGAGGTCGGTGATGGAGCTGGGGCGGTAGTGCTCGAGTTCCTCGACTTGCGGCAGGTCGGTGGAGTAAACGAGCAGAAGGCCGATCGAAGCCCCGATTAACGCGGCCACGAGAACAAGCAGGCCAAAGACGATGCGGCCAACATACTTTCTTCCGGTGACCTCCACCGGAGAAAGCTCTTCATAGATGGACTTCATGGGGGTGCTTTTAGGATAGCAGCGCGAAGCAGGAGTTAATAGTTGGGAGTTAGTAGCGAGCCGAAGGTCGGTGGTTGGTCTAGCATGCAGATTGATAAAGGCCGAGTGGTGCAGGAAAATTTCGACGACTACGAGCCGATCTCGATGAATGAGGCTTCGGTGGCTGAAGCCTATTTCGTGGACAGCCACGAAACGCCGAGCGGAGCGGGCGAGCCGCCGGTGCCTCCGGTAGCGCCGACGTTGTGCAACGCGATCTTTGCTGCGACCAAGAAACGCATCAGAAGCTTGCCCGTCCTGGGCTGAGCACGCGGGTATGCGATTACATCGCGCCCAACCACTTCACCGGCAAATAGGCCGCGAGAGCGTTGGCAAGGCGCTCGTCAGCCGTGATGAGCTGCGACTTGGCCGAAACGGCAAGGGCGACATACAGGCTTCGATGCGGTTGTCGTAAGACATGGACGCCGATGGTAACAGCAGAAGGTGACGAAGTGACTCTGGCCGGATTGCTGGAAGCGCTTCAGTCCCCAAGGCACAAGTTCAGATTAAATCCCCAGACTACCCCACTCAAGCCAAAACCGGGCTTGAGTGGGCCACCCGTCCACCCGTCGCAGCTAGTGGGCAGTGGCTAGAACTAGGAGCTAGTAGCCGGGAGTTAGTAGCTACGACATGCGCGTCGGTCGTAACTCGGATTGGAGATGCCTTTCCCACTTCTCGCAAAAAGAGGCGAGAAGTGGGGCACCCCAGAAGTGGGTCACCCCGCCGTCATCCGCGGGTGCTTTCCTTGACACTTCCTGCCAGCGATTTTATTCTTAACTATTGCGCCCTGGAGAACTTACGCTTCTGAGCGTGCTTCCGCGGCCTTCGCGGTGTCTGAGGTGGGCGGCGGAGATTCCTGATGTTCATCGACGTTCATGAATTGGAAAGCCACCCGTTGGATTTCCGCGAGGAAATCCGGCCAGACACCATTGATTTAGGGAATGACATTCGGCAAAAGGCTCCGCTGAGGACCTCCGTGCACGCTGACCTGGTCCAGGAGCACCATGGTAAGCATCACGTAATCAACGACATACGCCTTAAGGGCGACCTGGCCACGCAGTTGGAAGTAAGCTGTGCCCGGTGCCTGGAGCCAGTCGAGCAGGAAGTGACGCGGCAGTTCGACCTGCTGTATCGCCCGCAGGGGGTGGATGCGCGGGCCGAGGAACTTTCGGTTACTGATGCCGAAGCGGAAATCGGGTATTACCGCGGCGATGGGCTGGAGCTGGAGGATGTGCTGCGCGAGCAGATCCTGCTGGCGCTTCCTCTGCGGATACTGTGCAGCGAGCAGTGCAAGGGATTGTGTCCGCACTGCGGGAAAAATCTGAATGTGGAGCAGTGCTCGTGCGCGGAGCCGCTCGAGGATCCGCGGTGGGCAGCGCTGAAGGATATTCGGAAGAGGCTGGAATAGTTTGGAGAAGCAGATTCCTCGGCGCTAAAGCGCCTCGGAATGACAAGAGGAAGCAGATTCCAAGGGGCTAAGAGCCGCTCGGAATGACAAGATAATTAAGTTTGGAATGACAAGACTTGAAGGACGAGGATTTCATGGCAAACCCAAAACGGCGACACTCGAAAGCGCGGACCGGCAATCGGCGGGCGCATGACTCTTTGAAGGGGCACTCGTTGTCAGAGTGTCCGAACTGCCACGAAAAGAAGATGCCGCACCGCGCCTGCCCCAAGTGCGGATACTACAAGGGCCGCGAAGTTCTCGACGTCGAAGAAGCCAGCTAACCACCAGCGCCCCACTCCATGCCAGGCGTCATAGCCCTCGATGCGATGGGTTCCGATCGGGCTCCCAAGCCTGAGATCGAAGGCGCCGTTCAGGCGGCCCGCCATTACGGGCTCAAGGTGTTGCTGGTGGGCCGCGAGCAGCAGATCCGGGCGGAACTGGAACGTCATCCCGCCGCTGCCGGATTGCCTCTCCAGATTGTTCATGCCGGTGAAGTGATCCGCATGGACGACAAGGCAGCCAAAGCGGTGCGTTCCAAGCGCGATTCCTCCATGCGAGTGGGGCTGCGGCTGGTGCGCGAAGGGCGGGCTTCCGGATTCGTGACCGCCGGCAATACTGGGGCGGCTATGGCGACAGCCAAGATGCTGCTGGGGGCCTTGCCGGGTGTGGACCGTCCGGCGCTGGCGGCGGTTGTGCCTACCGCGCTGGGCACAGCGGCGATTCTTCTGGATGTTGGAGCTAACGTCGATTGCACGCCGGAAAACCTTGAGCAGTTCGCAGTCATGGGAGAGATCTATTTCCGCAGCATTTTTGGTACGCGGCGTCCTCGGGTGGGACTGCTTTCCATTGGCGAAGAGGAAGGTAAGGGCAACGAATTGACGCGGGAGTCGTTCCAGCGCTTGAAGCAGTTGCCTCTGAATTTCATCGGGAATGTGGAAGGGCGCGATGTTTATAACGGGCGCGTAGACGTTATCGTGGCCGATGGGTTTGTGGGCAATGTGGCTCTGAAAATTTCCGAGGGAATCGCTAACCTCGTGCGTTATGTTTTGAAGGAATCGCTCAGAGCAACCATTACGGCGCAGGTAGGATATCTTCTGTCCCGCAGCGCGTTCAGCGATTTCAAGAAGCGCCTGGATCATACGGAGTACGGTGGTGCGCCCTTGTTGGGGGTCAAGGGCGTATGCATCATCACGCATGGGTCTTCGAATGCGAATGCAATCAAGAACGCGATGCGGGTAGCGTCGGAATTTTCGCAGCGCAGTATTAACACCGATATTGAACGTGAACTGGCTGCGATTCAGGCGCGGACAGTGGTGAGCACGTAGCTGGAGCCTTCGGCGATCCGGTTGTGCGCGCGAGATTCTTCGCCTGGCTGCCGCCGCCTGGCTCAGAATGATGACATGCAGTCTCAAAGAAGAGAAACGAGCACAAGTCTGCGGAACAACAACAAGCTCGCGTTTCTGTTCCCCGGCCAGGGCTCACAGGCCGTGGGTATGGGCAAAGACCTGGCGGAGAGGTACGCGGTTGCCCGACAAACCTTCGAAGAAGCCGACGAGGCACTCGGCTATAACCTTTCCCGCGTCTGTTTCGATGGACCGGAGGAGCAACTGCGTTTGACTGAGATTACGCAACCGGCAATCTTGACGGCGTCGATTGCCGCTTGCCGGGTTCTGAACGAGCGGGGTTTGAAGCCGGATTTTGTGGCCGGACACAGCCTGGGGGAATACTCGGCGCACGTTGCCGCGGGAACGCTTAGCTTTGCGGCTGCGGTGCGGGCAGTGCGCCAGCGCGGGAAGTATATGCAGGAGGCAGTGCCGGTGGGTGTGGGAACGATGGCCGCGATCCTTGGCATGGAACCGCCCAAGGTTATGGCAGTTTGCCACGATGCTGCCCAAGGCGAGGTTTGCGAACCGGCCAACATTAATTCGCCCGAACAGGTCGTCATTTCTGGAAATACTGCCGCCGTGGAGCGTGCGGCGAAGCTTGCCGAAGAACGAGGAGCGAAGAAAGCCAGAATGCTGCCGGTCAGCGCTCCCTTCCATTGCTCGCTGATGAAGCCGGCGCAGGATCGATTGGCTGCGGACTTGAATGGGGTTACATTCCGGAATGCGGGCGTGCCCGTTGCTTGTAACGTCGATGCACAACTGGTCGAGGATGCGGACCGCGGGCGCGACGCGCTGATCCGGCAGGTAACGGGGGCGGTGAAGTGGCAGCAGTCTGTCCGGTTGCTGATCAAGCGAGGCGTCCACACCTTTGTCGAGGTTGGCCCTGGAAAAGTTCTGTGGGGACTGATGCGGCAGATTGATCGGCATCCGACTAGCCTTTATGTCAATGATGAGGAATCGCTGCAGAAGACGGTCGAGCACCTGGCGCAGGTGAGGGCTTAGGATCACCGTTGTGATCGCGACATTCTTCACATTTTCCTTGCATCACGCAGGCGAACGCAGAGCATTCGTCAAGATTCTTGATGGAAATACCTCTCAGTGACAGGAGTTGTGCGAGCCATAAGGGGGTCCCTCGACTGCGCTTGTCCTCCGTGCCGGAGGACAAGCTCCGCTGAGGATGACAGGCGTAAAGGTTCTCCGCGAACTCGGCGCTCTCAGCGGTGAAAAAAGATAGGAACGCGGGTCAGCAGGGAGGTGTGCTGAGGGTCTTGTCGGATTTCTGGACCCAGATGCGGGCGCGGTCCGCTCGGTCGTTGACAATTAACTGAACAACTACTCCGGCGTTGCCTCCGGGACAGGTTCCTGCCGCCTCTATTTTGTAGCTCTTAATGACGCCCCATTCTCCGCCCGGACCCCAGTCTCGGTAGAAGTCATTGAACGTGTATTGCGAATACTTCTGTGGATGTTGTTTCCAGTTGGGGTCGGCGAAGTAGATACCATACGCGGTTTCGTAATCCCGCCTTTGCAGCGCGTTGAAGAACTTGTCAGCAACGCGCTCCTCGGGCCAATAGCGGAACTCCCAAGCTAGCCCTGCCGCAATCAGGATTACGACAATGATGATGGTTATGGTTCTTCTGCGGCGCCGCTCACGTGCGAAGTCGGGCGGCTTGGCGTCCATCAGGGTCATGGGTTCTTAGGATAACGGAAGTGTCGGCCGATCAAAAGTTCTTAAAAAGACTTAACCGCAGAGATCGCGGAGAACGCCGAGAAGAAATTAAATTAAAGAGTGCGCTTGAACAACGGTACCGCGATGCTGAAGGTTAAGACCGCGAAGATGGACAAGTACACCATGTCGGGCCAGATGGCGACCAGGCCCGTTTCTTTCAGCAGGAGCGCTTTGAAGCCGTGCACGGCGTAGGTGAACGGATCGCCTTTGGCGATGATTCTCAGCCAGAGCGGGAAGGCCTGGATCGGATAGATCGAGCCGCTGGGGAAGAACAGGAGGGTGTTGAGGATTCCGAAAATGGCGCGGGGAACCAGCGGGTCTTCGACTCGCACCATGAGCAGGAACATCATGGTGTTGAAGGCCAGCGAGGTCAGCAGGATCATCAGTGCCAGGCCAAACAGGATTTTCGGATCAAAGATCGTGTTCACGCCAGCCAGAAGAGACCCGATTATCGTGATCACAACACCGGTTAACACCGCCTTGATGGCCCCGGCCAGGTTCAGCCCGAAGACTAATTCAGTTTTGGTGATCGGGGTGACCAGGTAGCCTTCGTGCACGCCGCGAGCTTTGTCGTCAATGTACAACATGCCGCCGCCGATCATGACCGAAACAAACATGGCCAGCGTGATCGAGCCGGGCAGCAAGTATTTCATGTACTCGATGTAGGGGTAGAGCTCGACGATCTCGAGCACGGTTTTTTGCAGGATGCGCGGCTCCACGTCGGGCTGATTGAGAGCGTTGGTCAGCTCGGTCATCTCTGACTCGAGCGTGGAACTCATGAAGTTGTCGGAATTGTCGACGACCAGTGCGATGCGAGGGTGATTCTCTTCGTAGACCCGACGGGAATATTGGGGCGGGATGACGACCGCTCCCTGGATTTTGCCGTTGCGGACGTCCTCCATGGCCTGCTTGTCGCTGTCGTAGTAGACCGGCTCGAAGGTGCGGATGTTGGCACGGACGGAATCAAACGCTTCGCGAATCTTGAGTGCTTGTGTGCCGCCGTCCTGATCAACTACGCCCACCTTGGCATCGCGAACCTTCCCTCCAAAGGCATTGCCCAGCACGATGAGTTGCACCAGGGGGAAGATCATGGCGACCAGCATCAGCGCGGGGGAGCGGAAGAACTTACGCATTTCGCGCTCCACAATGGCGAGCATACGATTCATGGCTGCATCCCCGGTCTAGGCGGCATGACGAAGCCAAGCGGCTTGACCAGCTCGTCACGCAGTTGGCGCCCGGTGTAGTGGACAAACACGTCATCCAGGGTGGTGTTCTGCACGGTCAGGGTTCGGATGCGAACCCCACCATGCACGGATATTTCCACCAGTTCTGTGGTAGTGCGCGTACCGTCGCTGGTCAGGACGCGATACATGCCCGCGCCTTCCGACTGGACGGAGGTCACTCCCGTGAGGCCGTGCAGGCGCCGTTCCCAGTCGACCGGCGGATTTTCGAATTGCACTTCAATAACCGTGGACCCGGGAACGCTCGCCTTCAGCGCCAAGGGGGTGTCGAGTGCGACGAGTTTGCCGTGGTCGACAATGGCAATCCGCTCACAGAGGCGATCCGCTTCATCCATGTAATGGGTGGTGAGCAGGATGGTGAGCTGGCGATGGCTCTTGATGTTGGTAAGCATCTCCCAGACAGCGACACGGGAAACCGGGTCAAGGCCGGTGGTCGGCTCGTCCAGGAAGAAGATTTTTGGGCTGTGGACAAGGCCGCGGGCGATCTCCAGACGACGGCGCATGCCTCCGGAAAGGGTTTTCGTCTGGGCGTCGCGCCACTTCGTGAGATCGACCACTTCCAGCAGTTCGTCGATTGCCCGCTTACGCTGGTCGGCGGGAACGTCGTAGAGCTTGGCGTAGATGTTCAGGTTTTCTTCGACCGTAAGATCGAGGTCGCTGGTCAGCGCCTGCGGAATCACGCCGATGACGCGGCGGACCTGGTCGGGTTGTCTGGCCACATCGTAGCCGGAAATCCGCGCCTGACCGGCGGTGATGGGAATCAGCGTCGTCATCATGCGGATCAGGGTGGACTTTCCGGCGCCGTTCGGTCCTAAGAGACCAAAAATCTCACCATCGGCCACGCTGAAGGAGATGTCATCGACGGCGGTGAAGTCGCCGTACTTCTTAACGATGTGTTCGACCTCGATCGCCTTGACCAACGGGGCTCCATGACCATTGCCAGGGTTGGCGCCATTCGTGCGTTTGAGATCGGCAGTCATCACTTCTCCGCTGCAGCTTCCTGCCGTAGGTTGTGCCCCTTGATCTGGTCGGGAGAAACCAGCACTTCCGCGGTCATACCCGGCACGTAGGCACCGTTGGGATTGTTTAAGCGCACCTTCAAGATGATGGTCTTGATATCGCGCTTGCGGCGGCTTACATCCCGCTGGGTGGCGAAATCGGCTTCGGCGGCCTTGAAGAAAACTTTCCCGCTGACGATGGTGCCGCCGGGCAAGCGGACGCGCAGCGTGTCACCTAAGCCAATGTGATCGGCATAGGTTTCGGGAATGGCGGCGCGCGCCCAAGTGTCGCTCAAATCCACAATGGTCACGATGGGCTGGCCAGGGTTGAGGACTTCTCCTTCGCGTGCGGCGCGTACGGACACTGTTCCACTCACGGGCGCGTAAATCTTGGTATAGCCCAGCCGGACTTCGGCTTCTTTCAGCTGAGCCTCGGCGTTGGCGAGTTGGCCGCGGGTGGAAGCCACCGTGCTTTGCGCAGCACTGGCCTGGTGAGTGCGCGCGATGGCGGAGTTCAGATCTGCTTGCGCGGCATTTACCTGGTCCTTCAGAGCCTGCACGCTCGCCTGCTGCGCCTTGAGATTGGCTTCGGCCTGGACCCGTTCCTGCTCGGAAGCAACGCCCGCCTTAGCCAACTCGATGCTGCGGCGGCTGTCGCTTTCCACCCTTTGCAGGGTAGCTTCCGCCTGCGCCAGCTGGGCGCGAGCCGATTGCAGGCGGGCTTGTGCGTTCACTACGTCACTCGAAGTCGAGCCTTTGGTGGACTGCTGCGTGTACTGGGTCTCAGCCACCTTGTATCGCAGGCTGGCGATGGTTGCCGCAGCGGCACGCTCCTGAGCTTCCAGTTCCGATGGATCCAGGATGGCGATCAAGTCGCCGGCTTTCACCTGCGTGCCTTCGTCCACCAGTAATTTCTGGATTCGACCTTGCATCTGGGGGCTGACCATCACCTGGTTGGAATCTATCGTGCCAATCAGGACCAAGTCGCGGCTGTGGTCGGTGGAGAACCAGTAGTAGCCTAGCGAAATCAAGGCGACCAGCCCGAGAAGAATGAAAACTCTGCCGCGCGCGCTCACACGTGTTCTCCTTGGGTGGTGCTTTGCTCCCGGAACAACGCGGCCGTGATGAAATCCAGCACGGCATCACGCCGGGCAGCAATGCGCTCGGGTGTCAACGGGTCAACCCCCGTTACCGTTTTCATCAGAGGAGCGCTGGTGAAGTAGAAAACGACCAACGCGACCATCGACGGAATGAACTGGATGGGATCCACGGTACGAAACTCGCCGGCGGAAATGCCGGCGCGAATTACCTCACCTAATTTGATGAATAGAGGCTGGAAATAGCGCTTAGCAATACGCTGGAGATGCGCGGAACTGTGACCGGCCCGCATCATCTCCCGCTGCATCAGGTCGCGATTCAGCGGATGACCGGCAATGAAATCAAAATACTCGCCGACGTAAGTGCGGACCTTCTCGCCGGGCGGTAGATCGCGATTCAAAACTGCCATCATGTGAGTGTTCAACTGGGCGAAAGCGTGGTCTAAGGCGGCGCCGTAAAGCGTTTGCTTATCTTTGAAGTAGTAATAAAGGAGGGCCTTGTTGACGCGGGCGGCGCGTGCGATAGCATCGGTGCGAGCGCCGGCGATGCCATTGCGGGCGAAATCCTGGGCGGCCGCCTGCAGGATGGCGGCACGGGTCTGCTCGGGGCGGCGGCGGGAACCTAGACGAGTCTTGGCGAGGGTGGCCATGGTACAGGAGCTCGGATTAATTAACCAGTTAGTTAGATTGTAACATGGGCCTTGAGGATGCTTTTTCGAGCGGGCCGACGGATCTCGCGCTTGCCACTAGTGCGGGCGTGCACGCGAGGTCCGTTCGACGCCTCCGCCCTCTGCTCGGAGTCGCTCAGGGCAGGCTCTTCGGGGGAGCTGACGCTCTCCTCACAGGATGACGACATGAATACCAGGCATGTTCGCAGCGCAAGCTGAAGGGTTGTGCGCGCCGAATTCTTCGCCTGGCTGATGCCAGGCTCAGAATGACGAGATGCCCTAAGAGTTATAGCGTCTTGGTACGCGTTTGGAAATCGCGCAGAGAATTTCGTAGGGAATGGTATTGGCCAGGTGGGCATGCTCGCGTGCATCCACGCAGAGACCGTCGGAAGCGCCAAGCAGAATCACTTCGTCGCCCACGTCAACGCCGGGGATTCCAGTCACATCAGCCAAAGTCAGATCCATCGAAATACGTCCCACCAGGGGAGCGTAATTCTCGCGCACGATGACGCGTCCGCGATTGGAAAGCCCGCGGTTCAGGCCGTCGGCGTAGCCTACCGGCAGCACGGCGATGCGGGTCGGGCCCTTGGTCACGTAGGTTCCACCATACCCCAAAGCACGGTTCGAACCGACCTCGCGCACCGCGAGGATCCGAGTCTTCCAAGTCAGAACTGGTTTTACGGCCAATCGCCACTTGCCCCCGCTGACCTCTCGTCCGGCGCGCTGAAATGGCAGATAGTAGCCGTAGAGAGCTAGGCCGGGCCTCACCATGTTGTTCCAGGACTGGCGACGGGAAATGGCAGCGGAAGTATTAGCCACGTGGATCAGAGTGGGCTCGAGGACAGCGTTTCGCACGACTCGGCGGGCTTCCTCGAAGCGCTTCATCTGTTCTTCTGCGGAAGGGGCGTCCAGGACTTCAGAGGATGCCAGGTGCGTGGAGAATCCTTCGAGTGACAGGTGCCGCGCGTTGCTCAACAACGAGCACAGAGCGGGCAAATCTTCCAGGTCGGCTCCCAAGCGGCCCATCCCGGTGTCCACCTTCAGGTGCACCGGATGCTTGGACACACCCAGTCGGCCGGCTGCCCTGTCCAGCGACTCAATCTGCCACGGCTCCCAAACTGTTGGTGTCAAGTCAAGGCGAACGATTTCTTCCTCTTCTCCTCGCCAAAAGCCGGTCATAAGCAGGATGCGAGTTTTGAGTTCAGCGTCGCGGAGCGGGATGGCTTCGTCGAGGGAAGTCACACCCAGCCACTTTGCGCCTTCCGCTTCTAAGGCAAGGGAGCACTCCACGGCGCCGTGGCCGTAGGCGTCAGCTTTGACCACGGCGCACACATTCACGCCACTGCCCACGTGCTGCTGCACGATACGGAAGTTCTGACGCAGCGCAGAGAGAGAAACCTCTGCCCAGGTGGGCCGGGTCGCGCTGCGGATGAGTTTCCCTGTAGTGATTGTGGCCACTGTTCTGATTATATCGGCCACGCGGGCAGCGCGGAGGTTACCTGTGTGCTACTCGTGCCGGTCAATTTCGCGAGAGCACAAAGTTGACGGTGATTTGGGTCTCTACTTCGACGGGCTCGCCGTTGAGGAGGTAGGGACGGTAACGCCACTGGTGCACGGCCTCAACTGCAGCCGTCACCAACATGGGATGTCCACTGAGCACCTGCAGGTTCTGGATCGCGCCGTTCTTGCCGATGATGGCCTGGAGTTGCACCGTTCCCTGAATACGAGCGGCTTTGGCCAATGGCGGATAGGGAGGTTCGACACGATGAATCAATAAACCTTCCATCATGACTGAAACCCGCTGAGGCGGGCGAACGGCGGGTCTGATGGGAATGAGCGCTCGGTTGGTTGGGCCAAGGATGGAGTTCAGGACTCGGTTCGGATCCCCAACTGGTCCAGTTGCGCCTTCGACTGTGGGCAGGCCATTGGGGATGGGCGCTGCTCCATGGTCGTCAACTACTGGAACTCCGCGCGGGATCCAGTGCGGGGTCTGCAAGGCAGTCCCGACGAAATTACTTGTGCTGGGCGTTGGTGAATGGGGTTGGGAGGCCACGGGTGGTCCTGCCGGGACCGGCAAGGAGATGATACCCGAGAGGAACTTCAGGGTCGGTAGTCCTTCAGTATAGAAGAGCGGCAGGATCAAGAGCAGTGCGATGGCCGTTGATTGCACCAGAAATGAAAGCAGGGTTGTCCATTTTCGCCGTGAGTTTTCGGGCCCGTCCAACAGAGTATTCGCGAACATGGTGTCCTCCTAAGCTGAGCCCAGCTACCATTAAGGACACCGACGCAGCAAACTCCGGACGCATGCCGGCAGTAAAAAAAGGCCGCGTAAAAAACGCGGCCTTGGGGAACTTTGCAGGCAATTGAGGTGTCGCGCAGAATTACTTCGGCGGCTGAGTGCCCTGCGGCTTGGGCGCCGGAGTCGAGGGCTTGGCGCCTGCAGGACGAGTCGCACCGCCACTGGGTCGAGTTGCCGAGGGGGCCGCCGGCACGCCCGCCTGGGCGTTGTATTGATCTACGATAACTTTGGTGATGTCCACCGATTGCCCCGCCCAGAGTACCGGGCCCTCGGGCCACGGTTTGGAAATATCGATGATCAAGCCGAGGCCGTTGTCCCTGGCATACTTGTCGATCACTGGGCCGAGCTTTTGCAGAATCTTCTGGGCGATCTCGTTCTGCTGTCCCACGAAGTCGTTCTGCGCATCTTCCTGGTTGCGGTTCAGGGTCTTCTGCTTGGTCTCGATCTGGCGAACCAGGCCGGCGCGAGCCTCTTCGTTCATCTTGGAACCCTGCGCATCAAGCTGCTTCTTGAGGCCATCAATCTCATCATTGAGCGACTTGAGCTCGTTGCGCTTGGGCTCGAACTTCTTGCCGAGTGCCTCAAATTCCTTTTGGCCTTCGTTAGTAGCCAGGATGGCATCCTGAAGACTGATCACGCCAACCTTGGTGGGTCCAGCCACGGGTGTGGGGGCAGGAGCAGCGCTGGGAGCAGGGGAAGGGGGCGCAGCGGCGGCGTCGGTTTGGGCCAGAGAAGCCAGTGGCACGGCGACCGCCACGGTCATGATAATTCGCACAATCTTGCTAATCATTGGATCGCTTGGACTCCTTGGAGAATGTTTCGGGATCTCAGAACCTTTTCCCAGTACTTACTGGGTTACGAGCTCCGGGTCAACCGGACCCTCATAATTCGAGGCAGGGGGGCCGGGTCTCCCAGTTCCTCACACCGAACCGGAACGCGTGCTGATCACCCGACCGGATGATCATCTTTATGGTGCGGGTGACGTTCATTATAGGAGTGTTATCGACCCAGCGTCAAACAAAGGACCGGCGGGTCCGGCGGGTAGGTTAGAAGGTGGTTGCAACGGTGAAGCGAAAGGTTTTGCGCGGCTCGCGCAGCAGATAGTTCGGCCCGAACAGGCTGAGCGCCTGCTGGAACGTGAAGTCACCGGCCCCGCCCGGGGGGAACATGGCGCGCGTAATCTGGGTCGGACCGGAACTGCTGGTGGTGTCGAGGCGCAGCGGGTTGTAGGCCCAGTAGATACGGAAGGGAGCATTGATGACAGGCAAGAACACCTGTACCTCCAGTCCGGTGGACATGCGGGGCGTCCAGTTGGTTCCGCTGATGGGGCTCAGTTCCGCAGGAAAGGTGACACGCTTTCCGCCCAAACAATTGAACCCGGTATCCAGCGCGGGACAACCGAAGAAGGTGCTGTTGATGTCCTGCAACTGGCCGGAGTTGATGCGGAGCTGCGACGTTCGCACAATGGAATTGATGCCCATATCGACGAAAGGAGCGAGCGCCACCGGCCCAACAATGGTGATGCGATATTCGGCGTTTCCAACCAGGCTCAAGTCGCCTCCTGGCGCGACCAGGCGTTCCACCGGAATAGGTATGGTGTAGGCTCCGCGGCGCGGGTTGCTGGGGTCCCTGGGTACGACGGTGCCATCCGGATTGGTTAAGTTGATAACCGTTTTATCCGACAGGAACGCAAGCGGCGAAATGGTGCGGATGTCGAAGCCCCGGAGATCATTTTCCCCGCCCATGTAGAAGCGATCAAAGGGAGGCGCTACCAGTCCACCATAGCCGCTCAGGAAGGAAGCCTGAATGTTGTAGCCAATCGTATTGCGCCGCTTTTGAACGGGGACGAACTGCTTCCACTGAATGATGGGCCGAACATACTTCACAGTTCCGGCCAAACCGGCAATCTCGCCGCCGAGGTACAAACTTCTTCCACTGTGCGGGCTGATAGGGCTGTCAATGGTGCTGAAAGAGAAACTGGGCAAGACCTTGCTTGTCTTTACGCCGTTAAGCGCATTGGGGCCGGCAAATCCCCGGAAAGCCAAGTTCTGAAATAGCGCTTGGGATGCCGCGCTGAAAACCTGGGTCGAGGAGTTGTCAAACGAATAGGTGAGGCCTACACGCTTGAAGGAGCGATGCAGAGGATAACTGGCCGACACGGTAAACCCCGTGGTCGACTGCGTGAAATTCTGCAAGGTGTTGAGCACGGCCTGGGAAAAATTCGTTCTCTGGCCGGTGAGGATCTGTAACTGATTGGCTTGATCGAAATTGTATTTCTGGGTGAAAACGGTGAAACCAAACTGTAGCGGCCGGTCAAATAAGTAAGGTTCCGTGAATCCGAACATGATGTTGCGCTGGCGATTGCCTACGCTGGCCTGAACATTGAGGGTTTCGCCCAATCCGAACAGGTTGTTGGTTGAGTAGTTGATGCCCACGAAGGCGCCAGCCAGACCACTCACCCCACCAGTCAGCCCGATCTGGTTTCTACCCTTCTCCTTGACCTTCAAGGTCAAGTCTACCGTGCCCTCCTGATCGTTGAGCTTGCGCTCGGTGGTGTTGGGATCATCCGGCTTCAACTGCTCGAAGAAGCCAAGCTGGTTCAGGCGAAGCAGGCTGAGCTTCCAAAGGCGGTTGTTGTAGACCTGGCCCTCCTCGATGGCAAGTTCGCGGCGGATGACCTTGTCGCGGGTGGTGGTGTTGCCCTGGAACTCGATGCGACGCACGTAGTAAGGCTTACCTTCGTCTACATCGATCGTGAGATTAACCAGTTTCTTATCCTCGTCGAAGGTAGTGTCCGGCACGGAGGTGAAATTGATGTAGCCCAGTTCGCCGTAAGCGTCGCGAAGGTTGTCCAAGCCTTTGGCGATCTTCTCGCGGCTGAAGATATCTCCATCTTTGATTGGAAACAGGTTGCGCAGGGCTTTCGTATTGCTTACTGCCTTATTGTTCTTAAACGTGATGGAGCCCAACCGATAGCGCTCGCCCTCTTCGATGGGCATCGTGATGTCCACGGCTTTGCCCTTGCTATGAATCAGCGGGATGCTGAGTCCGCCACCCGTGTCGTGGATTTTGGTCTTGGGGTCTTCCACCAGCACTTTGAAGTATCCGCGGTTCTGGTATTCGGCGCGGACCCGCTCCGTGTCCTCGTTCAGCTTGCTGGCATCGTAGGTTTTGGCGAAGATGTTTTCCAGGAAGATCGAGTGCGGGATTCCGATGGGCCGCAGGTTCTTCATAGCGCTGCGGAGCGTCCTGCTGCTGACGTGCTTGTTGCCCTGAAAGCGTATCTTGCCGACTTTTACCTTGGGTCCTTCTTTCACCACAAAGGTGATTCCCACGGCGGCGGGCGGAATCGGCCGAACCTCGGTGCGTACCGTCGCGAATTGCCGCCCATGCTCAGACAGCAGTTCTTTCAATATCACTTCGGCCTTCTTCACCTTGGTGGGGTCGTATTGGCTTTCGACCGAAAGCCCGACCTTGCGCTCCTTGAAGCGGTCGAGCACATCGCTGGTGGAAACCGAACTCAGCCCGGTGTAGTTGATCTCGCGGATCGTCGGCCGTTCTTTAACGTAAACATGAATGCGCCAGCCTTTGGGCGTTTGCTCGCGCTCGATACGAATATCTTCGAAGTATCCGGTGTTCCATAATGAGTTGAAATCGCGCTCCAGGGCAGCCTGGTCATAAATATCGCCGGGCTTGGTGAAGATTCTGGCTTTAATGGTGTCCGCCGGGATGCGACGGTTTCCGTGTACCAGGATTTCGGTGATGACGTTCTCCTGTCCCCAGAGCGGACAGGCCACAAGAAGAAGCAGCAACAGTAGCCGGAGAATTTGACTTCCGGCGTCGGAGCTTCTTACGTTCCAAATCTCCCGGAATGTAGGGGATGGTAACGAGTCAGCCCCCGCGAAACCGCGCCCCCGCTTCGCGACTGCAGGGCTATCCTGATGAAGGCGAAGAATCGCTACTACCTCAAATTCTGGGATGATGGAAAACGGTCATTATACGGTAGAGCCGTGCGCAGCGTCCAAGCCTAAGCTCTGCAGCGTCTATATTTTGTGCTGTTTTAAGTTCTGTTTCAGGAAGCCGGCCTAAACAACTCCACTTCAACCAAGACGGAATAAAACGTGGCAGAGTTGCCCATGTCGGTAAGTTTTTCTGAGGTGAGAACGTTGATGTTTCGTCGACCCGGGGCCAGCTTCGCCCAATTCAACCTGGCGGAGACAACACCCGGCTGAACGCGGCCGTCGACGCGGGCCCAGAGTTGAATTTCGCCGCGAGAGTTGAATACGCGAACCCTGTCACCATCGGCGATACCGCGGGCGCGGGCATCATGGGCGCTGATTTCCAGCACATCCCTCTCTTCCATCTCCTGGACGGAAGGCAGATTGGTGAAAGTGGAATTCAGGAAATTGTCGGCCTTGCGGGCCAGCAGTTCCAAGGGATACGCCTTGGCTCGATCACTATGGCGTGATTCGCTGGGAACCGTGAACTGCAGGACCGGGTCTAGCCCCTCAGCTGTGAGTTGTTCGCTGTAGAGTTCCGCCTTTCCACTCGGCGTAGCGAAATTCCCGTGAGCAAAGGGAAGAAATGGCTGGTGGTTCGCTGGACGGGTCAAAGACCCATCCCCACACAGGGACTCTTCCCGACGCGAAGCGAAATTCAACCTGATATGTCCCTGGCGCTCCAGGCGCGAACGATCAATGCCCTGCAACCACGGATCATTCGACCTCAGTGCCGCGTCGATCATCTCATCGACAGACTCCTGGAAACACACCTCTTCGAACCCCATCCGGTGGGCGAGAGCACGGAACATCTCGACATTGGATCTGCATTCTCCGAGAGGCTCGATCGCCTGGTTGGAAATTTGCAAGTAGTAGTGTCCGTATGCCGCCTGCAGGTCTTTGTGCTCGAAAAATGTTGTGGCCGGTAGAACGATGTCGGCGTAGTCCGTTGTGTCGGTAAAAAACTGCTCGTGCACTACGGTGAAAAGATCGTTGCGCAGCAGCCCGCGTACTACCTCGTTGTGATTCGGGCAGACCGCCGCCGGATTTGAGTTGTAGACGAACAGGGCCTTAACGGGCGGATTCTCCAACCGGTTCAGAGCTTTGCCGAGTTCCACCATATTCACCATGCGAGCCCGGCGTCCTAGCGCGGTCTGCATGAGACTGGCGAGTTCCAGGGCTTCTCGACGGAGCCCGAAGGCGCCGCTGGTGGAGAGCTGCAACCCGCCTCCCATTTCCTTCCAGGAACCTGTGATACAGGGCAGCATGGCTACCGCTCGAGTCGACATGCCACCACGCTCCGAGCGCTGGATACCATAGTTCAGGCGGATTACGGCAGGGCGAGTGGTGGCGTATTCACGCGCCAACTTCACGATGTCGGCAGCGGAGATGCCGGTCCATTTCTCGACTCGTTCCGGCGGATATTCCTTTGCCTTGTTGCTCAGCTGATCGAAGCCCACCGTGAACTGAGCGACGTAATCAGCATCGTGCAGACCTTCGCCGATCATGACGTGCATCATGCCCAAAGCAAGAGCCGCGTCGGTTCCGGGATTGATTGGCAGGTACCAGTCAGCACAGGCAGCCGTCCGTGTGCGATAGGGATCAATCACCACCAGCTTTGCCCCGTTGCGCCGTGCTTCTTCTATGAAAGGCCAGAGGTGAATGTTGTTGCCGTGGATATTTGCGCCCCAGGCGATGATGTAGCGCGAATGGCGGAATTGCTCAGGCTCGGTGCCAAGTTTCACGCCAATGACTGACTTCAGGCCCGCTTCGCCCGCGGTCGAACAGATGGTGCGTTCCAACTGCGATGCTCCCAGCCGATGGAAGAAGCGGCGGTCCATGGAAGCGCCGTTCAGAACCCCTAGAGTGCCGCCGTAGGAGTACGGCAGGATCGCCTCAGGACCGAAGTCGGCAGAGATCTTTTTGAAACGATCCGCGGTTTCAGTGAGCGCTTCGTCCCAGGTAATGCGCTGCCATACATCTGGCTGCGTGGGGACGGGGCTCTGCCCCGTCCGGGCGGGTCGGAGACCCGCACCCACACCTTTGGGAGCGATTCGCCGTATCGGGTACAGGACGCGGTCGGGCGTGTACACACGGTCTAGATACTTCGCCACTTTGGCGCAAAGAAAGCCGCGCGTGACCGGATGCGCGGGGTCTCCCTGGATTCTCGTGGCACGCCCGTCCTCTACGGTGATCAGAACTCCGCAGGCATCTGGGCAGTCGTGCGGACAGGCCGCATGGATAACTTTTCTCACAGTCTTCCGATTATAAGTTGAAACTGGCGGCGAGGCACTGAGTCGGCTAGAACAAGAAGAGACAGGCGGCCCGGGCGCCGCCTGTTTCCAGTCGAATACCCTGCTTACGGTAATACCCTGACGCGTCCCGCCCACAACTGCGGGTTGCCAGTGGTTTGGTCTTTGAGCATCAGGCCGTGTACCCGCAAGGTCATTGCGCCGCCCGACTGCAGACCGGGCAATCCGTTGACGTTGACGAACAGAGTGGCATTGCCAGTTTGAATCGTCAGGGATCCGTTCAAAAGGAAACCCATCAGGCTGTTGTTCTGGATTTGGAAGCTGCCGCGATTGCCGCTGATGATGTTCACACTACCCTGCACGAGGTCGCCCTCCACACCCTGACGGCGCAGGGAAATCATCTGTGGAACGAAGTTGTTGTTGGCATCGAGAGTGCCGCCGACAAAGATTCGCTGGCCTACAACCATGCTGGAGTTATCGAACAATATGTTGGTGAACCAATTGTCGAAGAAACAGAGCCTAAAATCGGTAACCTGGCTGACGTCCAGTGTTACGGGGAAGCCCACGGGGATGCTGGCGATGTCGGGCATCTCTTCGCCCACCAGCAGGGTGATAGTCTGTGCCGGGCCGCTGCTCGGGTTGACATTCACGATGCGTCCGGAGAGGAAGCCGTGTGTGGCTGCAACCACTTCGACACCACTCGCCAGAATGCTGCCATCCGCTTGGACGGTGCCATCGACCTCCACAAAGGCAGGCACCGCCAGGTTGCTGAGGGACCACGAGCCGTTGAATTGGGTCTTGCTATTGACCACGATCGTCAGTTGATGACCACCCGGGCGCTGAATGACGAAGGAACTGCCGGCTACGTTCACGGAGACCAGGCCGCCGCGTAGATCAGTAATCTGTGCGTCCGGATCGCTAGCTACTACCGGCTTGAGATCGATGTGCGGATTGACGACGCCCGTCACTTGTCCTGTGCCATCCAGCTGGAGGGACTGGCGCAGATCGAATTCCATGTGCAAGCCAGCCAGCTCGCTGCTGCGCACGACGAGTGGCTGAGGGAATGCCACGGTTACGCTGGAGGTGGTCAGCGTGCCGCTGACGGTGCCGACCGACGGAGGCGTGGTAGTCATATCAAGGTACGAAATCTGCGGTGCGGACAGATTGATGGTGGCGCTCGTGTAGGTTCCCGGCTGCACGGTGTTGAAACCCACCAGCGTGCGCAGCCCCAGTAAACGCGCGAAATCGATCGTCGTGGCGGAGGTGAGTGCGGGCACGCTCGTCGAATTGCTGTTGAGAGTAATGCCAGTCACAGTGACGTTAAAAGCCAATACCGACGGTAAAGGTGCATCTTCGCCGGTGATAAATACGGCTGCGGCCTGGGAGGCATTGCCAGGTTGCGACGAACCGGTCCCACCACAACCGAGAAGGGTCACTGCCAAGACAGCTAACAGCATCAAAAAAAACAGAGGTCTCTTCATGGCACACTCCGGATTCTGTGGGTTGGGGGAGTAGTAACTCTCAATACGCCGGTACAAACCCGGCGGGTTGCCCGGAGTTGCTCAATCTTTGGTAACCAGAAGTACATGGTTCCCGGATTGGACCACTGCATCAGAAAGCAAAAGCCACCCCAGGGCGGCAACCCCCAGATTCCTCGCTGCGCTCGGAATGACAAGAAATGAGGAAATGACAGGAAACGGGGAATCGAAGAAAGACGTGGCAAGCCGGGTCTCTACACCGAAGAATCCAATTGATTAACTGCGGCAGCTCAACTCGCGCCTCCCATCGTTGTGCTACTTGATTTCCAGTACTTCTTTTTCTTTGGCCTTGCTCATGTCTTCCATTTTCTTGATCTCGTCATCGGTAAGTTTCTGAATCTCGTCCAGAGCTCGTTTTTCCTCATCCTCGGTGATTTTCTTGTCTTTGAGGGCCTTTTTGATGGCTTCGTTGCCGTCACGGCGGATGTTGCGAACGGCGGTGCGGTGCTCTTCCAGAACTCTGTGCAGGTGTTTGACCATGTCGCGGCGGCGCTCTTCGGTGAGCGGCGGCACGGGCACGCGGATGAGTTTGCCGTCGTTCATTGGGTTCAGCCCGAGATCGGCCGAGCGGATCGCTTTCTCGATGGTTTGCAGCTGAGAGGTGTCCCAGGCCTGCACTGTAATCAATTGGGCCTCAGCGTGGACTGTGGCAATCTGGGTCAATGGGGTTGGTGTACCGTAGTAGTCAACCGTGACGCCGTCCAGCATGTGCACATTAGCGCGGCCGGTGCGGGTGGCCGCCATTTCCTTGCGGAAGTCCTCTACCGCCTTATCCATGCGTGCCTTGAGCTGAGTGTACGTATCTTTAAGACCTGCTACTGCTGCCATGGTGGGTTGAGCCATTGTCAGCTCCGCAAAATATCAGAAATGAAAACCCTGAATTATAAACCTTGAAAAGCCCAAGCAGGCCACGGATTGGCACGGATAAGCATGGATCGCTGGAACATCCGCAGCACATAGATCTCAGGCACTTACCAGCGAGCCGATTTTTTCTCCCGTAACCACTCTGCGGATGTTGCCGCGCTGGTTCAGGTTGAAGATGATGATGGGAAGGTTGTTATCTTTACACAACGAGATCGCAGTCGAATCCATCACCTTGAGGCCTTTCTTGAGCACGTCCATGTAGGTGATCTCGGTGAATTTCTTGGCGTCCTTTACGAGCATGGGATCAGCGTCGTAGATGCCGTCTACTTTTGTGGCCTTGAGGATGGCGTCAGCCTTGATTTCCATGGCCCGAAGCGAGGCCGCGGTGTCGGTCGAGAAGTAAGGGTTGCCGGTTCCCCCTGCAAAGATGACTATTCTCGCTTTTTCAAGATGGCGAATGGCACGACGGCGGATGAAGGGTTCGGCTACCTGGTTCATCTCGATGGCTGACTGCACCCGCGTGTATACCCCCTGCTTCTCCAGCGCATCCTGCAGCGCGAGCGCATTGATTACCGTGGCGAGCATGCCCATGTGGTCGGCTGAAACGCGATCCATCTCGCGGGCCTGCTCAGCGACACCGCGGAAAAAGTTCCCCCCTCCCACGACGATTGCGATCTGCACGCCGAGGGAATGAACGTCGGCTAACTCGGCGGCAATTTCGTGGATGCGAGCAGAGTCAACGCCGAAGCCTTGGCTGGCAGCGAGAGCTTCTCCAGAGAGCTTTAGGAGGATGCGTTTGAAGATCGGAGTCGGCATAAGTTCTTGATTCTCAATGACTCGTACGGAAGCGGGTCTCCGTCCGGCTCGGACGGGTCAGAGACCCGTCCCCACACGAAATGCATGGATCCTTTCGCTTCGCTCATCAGGATGACAACTGTATTTTGAGGCAAGTGCCTGTCAATTTGCAGCATTAAAACTCAGTTTCGCAGCACTAAAAAGGGGCGCCGCAGCGCCCCTTAATTACTCAGCCTTTTGTTCAGGCTGGCTGATCGCTATCGTCTGCCCCGACTCGCCTACCTTGAAGCGCGCGAAGCGGCGAACGCTGATGTTTTCACCGAGTTTGCCGATCTTGGAGGCGATCAGTTGCGAGATGTTGATCGTCTGGTCCTTGATGAAAGGCTGCTCGTAGAGACAGACTTCCTCGTAGAACTTGCCCATCTTGCCCTCGACGATCTTCTCGACCACTTGGGGCGGTTTGCCGGTGGCGGCCGCCTGAGAACGGTAGATGTCCTTCTCGCGCTCGTAGGCTTCGGGCGTCACGTCTTCCTTACGAACGAACTTTGGATCGGAAGCCGCGATGTGCATGGCGATGTCGTGCACCAAATCCTTGAAGTCGTCGGTGCGGGCCACAAAATCGCTTTCACAGTTCACTTCCACCAGCACGCCGATCTTGCCTCCGGCATGAATATAGCTGGCGACAGATCCTTCGCTGGTCACGCGAGCCGCCTTCTTGGCTGCCACCGAAACGCCGCGCTTGCGCAGCAATACCACGGCCTGCTCAAGGTCGCCTTTGGCTTCGGTGAGAGCCTGTTTGCAGTCCATCATGGGGGCTCCAGTCTTTTCCCGGAGCTCTTTCACTTGTGCCGCAGAAATATTCACAGTACTTGTGCTCATTGCTATATAGATTCTTTCTACGAGTTTCAAGTTTCGGGAACTCAGGGGCTGAAGCCCCCGCACATTTTTGGATGCCTCAGCGGTACGGCTGAAGCCGTGCCCTGATACAAACCTGGGTTCATTCGTACCCGTGAAGCCGTACCTGCCCAAGCTTCGTCTTGAAACCAGTTCTACAAAATTTAACCCGCGCCGGATGACCCGCGCGGGTCAGATTTCCCTCAGGGGCTATTGCCCGGATCTGGATACGTGACGCTCGCTCTAATAGGTCTGAGTTTCGACCTGCGGGACTTCGTCGTCAGTTCCTTCTTTGGCAGCCGCCGGCTGCTTCCTGGTACCACCGCCCAGCACATCTTCCATGCTGATATCTTCGCCGCCCGAGTCACCCTCGGCTGAAATATCAGTACGGCCTTCGACCGGAGGTTCCGCGGCAGCCGCCTCCGCCTGCTGAGTTACGCCTACGGCGGCAGCCAGATCGGCGGCCTGGGTATCTTTCGCCAGTTGCGAGCCTTCTGCAACTGAATCGGCAATCTTGGAGGCAAACAGGCGAATCGCGCGCAGCGCGTCGTCATTGCCCGGAATTACGTAATCTACTTCACTGGGGTCGCAATTCGTGTCAACCACTGCAACCACTGGTATGCCCAGCTTGCGCGCCTCGCGGACCGCGATCTGCTCTTTATTAGAATCAATTACGAAAATGGCGTCAGGCAGACGAGTCAATTCTTTGATGCCGGCGAGGTTGGCCTGCAGGTGCTTGCGCTCGCGCTCCAGCTTGATGACTTCTTTCTTGGGAAGCAACTCGTAGCGGCCATCCGTGGCCATGTCGTCGAGTTCCTTGAGCCGCTTCACGGATTTCTGTACCGTAACCCAGTTGGTGAGGAGCCCGCCCAGCCAGCGCTGGTTGATGTAGAACATGCCGCAACGCTGAGCTTCTTCGGCGATCGCATCCTGCGCCTGGCGCTTGGTGCCCACGAAGAGAACGGTTTTGCCGGTGGAGGCCAGGTCGGTCACGAACTTCGACGCTTCCTTGAACATCTTGAGCGTCTTCTGCAAATCTATGATGTAGATCCCGTTGCGCTCTCCGAAGATGAATTCCTTCATCTTGGGATTCCAGCGCTTGGTCTGATGCCCGAAGTGAACACCCGCTTCGAGCAACTCCTTCATGGTGATGTTAGCCAATTAACCCCCTTTTTTGGATTGCATCCAGTGAATCAGTTTCTAGTTTCAAGTTTCTGGGTTTCGAGTGTTCCTGCCGGGATTGGCGGAATCGCTCGAAACTTGAAACTGGAAACCTGAAACTGTCTTCCAGATTTCCATTCCCGTCTGCCCCGTCGCATTGAGCTGACGGGAAGAATTTTACTCCTCTAAAACCAGTTCGTAGCACCGGGTACCGAGTACCGAGCCAAAACCATGAGGTGGTTCTGACTCGGGACTCGGTACCCAGCACTCAGTACTATCGCTTCGAATACTGGAAGCGCTTACGGGCGCCTTTCTGTCCGTACTTTTTGCGCTCCTTGCCGCGCGAATCGCGCGACACCATGCCTTCCGCTTTCAGCTTTTTACGCAACTCGGCATTGAACTCAATCAGGGCGCGGGCGATCCCTAGCTTCAGCGCGCCAGCCTGGCCATTCACGCCGCCGCCAGAGACATTGGCGACCACATTGAAGCTGGCCCCGGTTTCGGTGGATAGCAAAGGCCGCTTGGCCACATTGCGCTGCGCCGCCGTAACGAAATACTGATCGAAGGGACGACCGTTAACCTGAAAGTCGCCGCTGCCCGGGCGCAAGAACACACGCGCCACACTCGACTTGCGACGCCCTGTACCGTAATACTGAACTAATTCAGCCATTAGCTTCTAGCTTGTAGCTCCTAGCTTCTAGCAAGCCCGGAGTTGTCCCTTTCAAAAATTTCCATATAAAAGACGCGGCAAGCCGCGTCTCTACCTAATTATTTTGCCAGCGCCAGAGCTTGCGGCTTCTGCGCCTGGTGCGGATGCTTCTCGCCGCGGTACACCTTCAGCTTGCTCTTCATCTGCCGGCCCAGTTTGCTCTTGGGCAGCATGCGAGCCACCGCGTCTTCAATAATCATTTCCGGCTTGCGCGTAAAACGCTTGCGGAACCCTTCTGTCCGCAGGCCGCCGGGATAGCCGGTGTAGTGCTGGTAGACCTTCGACTCGGCCTTCATGCCGGTCACCTTGATCTTCTCGGCATTAATGATGACGACGTGGTCGCCTGTGTCGAGGAACGGCGTGTATTTCGGGTTCTCTTTGCCCATCAGGATGCGGGCTACACGGGAAGCCAGGCGGCCCAAGGCCTGTCCCGAAGCATCCACGACGAACCACTTGCGCGCAATTTCCCCCTCTTTGGGGAAATAGGTTGACATCGGAAATCTCCCAGAAATAAAAAACGCAAAGAAGACCGCTCAGTGACCCCTTGGCGCCGAAAGCGCAGGGTAATCAGGCGGGCAACCGCAGGACTACCAAAGGTTTAAAGATAACGTAGGGGGCTGGCATTGTCAACGAACGAAGGCTTTAGGCTCTGGGCGCTAGGCTCTAGGAAAGCAACACCGAAAGCCCAAAGCCTACTCGTAGGCCAAGGCGTCAATAGGATCTTTTTGCGCTGCCTTGTAGGCAGGATACAGAGCGCCGGCCAGTGCACCCAAGATGGCAATGATCGTCGCCTTCACGATCCAGCCCCAGGTCACGATCACGCGCAGCAACGGCATCTTTTCGAGAATCCCGAAGCGGGCTAGCAGGCTGATGATGATCCCCACCACGATGCCAGCAACCGCCAGCACTGCCGTTTCTCGCAAGATCACATTCACGATATAGATTTTTGACGCACCCATGGATTTCAGAATTCCAATCTCGCGGGTACGTTCCATAACGGCCGTGTACATCGCCTGAAAGATCACGATGAAACCGATGATCACTGACACGGCGATTACCACGTTGATGAAGCTAGAGAAGCCCGGCAAGTTTGCGGGTGTCATCATGGACATGTATTCGCGCATGGAGCGCACGGCGTAGCGCTCCATCCCTGGAACATGCTTGACTTCCTGCACCACCGCGTCGGCGTTCGCCGGGCTATCGAGCTTCACGTAAAAAATGGATGCCTTGCCCTGGGCGCCAATCAGGTCCTGAAGCGTGGTCATGGGCACGAACTTGCGGGCGCCTTTGCCGTGCTCCACGATACCCGCAACGCGAAACGGATGATTCAGGATTTCAATGGTCTGCCCCACCTTGACGTGTTGGGAGGCGGCGAAGAAGTCGTCCACGAGGCAATCGTAGGGACCTTGAAAAGGGCCTCCAGCGAGAAAGTGAAAAGGGCCGGAGAGGTGCTCAAAACTCTGCAAGTCGATCCCGTAAATTACCTCGACGGCACCCGCCGTAGATATCTGCCAGATAACCGGCGTAACCGCCACCACGTGCGGCAGCTTCGCCAGAATGTCGCCAACCTTAATCGACATGGGCGCGCCGGTGACACCCGCCAGGAACGACGATCCGGGAGGCTGCACCATTACGTCGGCGCCCACGCCTACTTGTCGGTTGCGGGCATCATTCAGGATCCCTGTCGAGAGCCCCACAATCAGGAGGATCAGCGTTACCTCCAGGGCGATGGCAATAATGCTGATCAGGGAGCGCACCGGCCGGTGCACCAGGTTGGCGACGATCATACGGTTCGTCATGGTTGAAACTGAGATGAATCGAGCGGCTGAAGCCGCCAGATAATTTTTGCGACTCCCGGCGCGTCTAAAGAGTGCCTTCGTCAATTCCGGTGACTTGCGGCACGCGTAAAATATTGCGTCAGAACTTCTGGCGTCCCTCCGGGACTTGTTCCAATCTGCTGCTAGACCCAGCGCTGAAGCGCGGGGCTATTTTCGCAAAACCCCTCCGGGGTTGCTTATTGAGCCGCTCTTAACGCCGGTCCGATACCGAGACCGGGTCTTATCCGCATAACGAACCTGTTTCCTGATATGCGGGGGCAGGGCCATAGCCGGGTCTCATGCACATCCTCAGATCAACACGAAATCGTAAGTATACTGGCTACTTGCCGTCGGTTCCCTGCGCGGGTTGGGTCTGGTTCGCCCGCTGATCCAAGTTCACGACTACCGCTCCGGGAGGTTGCTGCAACGCGAATTGGTCATCGGTGAGCGGCTCATTCAACTGCAGCTTCACAATCTTAAGCAGGATCGAATACTCCTCCTGCGGCCGCCAGATATCAATCTGAGTTGGAAATTTAATGCCGTTGTAATCCTTGAAATCTTCATAGCGTGCGTCGGTAACTAGGTTACCGTGTTCGTCATAGATGAGCTGTCGATGTGGCAGCAGGTCGGTGCGGCTGAAGATAATCTTGCGGGACAGAAACCATCCCGACGAGCCCTTTCTTATGACCTCAATCTCGTAATCCGGCTGCTGCACGCGGTGACCTTTGGCATCGGTTACGATCTCGTAGTCGTTCTCCAGAACGGCAATCTCACTCTGCGGATCGATGGAGTGCAACAGAAGCGCGTCATAAATATGCTGCGGGCGAACGTTCTCCAGCGGCTGGGTGGAAGGGTGCACAACCTCGTTGTGGCCCACGACAAACCGGTTCTTGGGCGGAATCCACAGCTTGAACTGCTGCCCATCGCTGACCATGTCAAAAGCCCGGTTACGCACAATCGGCATCAGGCCGATCATGCGCAGCATAGCGGGTTTTCTCGCCAGAACGTAGCCACGAATCTCCTGATACTCAGTGACTTTGCCTTTTTTCGCGCCGCCCAGGGAGGTGTCGATGTCCACCGTTGCCTGCATGCTCTTGATCCTGGCCGCCTGCGAGTTGATGAAATCGATCAGTTCCTGCTGGGTAGCCGACTTCAGCGGGGCCGTGCTCACCTGTCGTTCCACCTTATGCGAGCGGAAAAGGCACCCGCTCAACGGAAGGACCACCGCCAGTGCAACAACGGCCCGGTACCGAAAAAAACGGTTTATGAGGACCTGGAGCAACATCTGTTGTTAGATGAGTATATTCGACAGAGGGCTGCAGTATCGGTTCGCGAGACTAATAGCGGCCTTGAATGGCGCGGCGAAATGCCGCGACGTTCCGGTTGTGCTCTTCCAGAGAATGGGCAAAGCGATGATGCCCGTTGCCATTGCTGACAAAGTAGTAGTAGTCCGAAGTTGCTGGATGCATAGCGGCTTCCAGCGAACTTCTCCCGGGATTAGCGATGGGACCGGGGGGCGGGCCGGGGTATCGATAGGTGTTGTACGGGGAGTTGATGTGCATATCGTCGTGGTGCAGGGCTCCCTGGTACGTGCCGTCGAGCAGCTTCGCATAGATAACAGAGGGATCAGCGTCGAGAGCGATTTTCTTGGCCAGCCGATTGTAATAGACGCTGGCGACCATGGGCCGCTCCTCAGGAGCAGCCGTTTCTTTTTCGACAATGGACGCCATGGTCACGATTCGGTGCACATCCTCGTGAAGGCCGATCGTGCCAGCCTCCTGACGGAAGCGCTTGACCATGGTTCCGACAATATCCTGCATGGTCTGGGTCCGGGTGAATTGATATGTGTCGGGGAATAGATACCCTTCCAGGGAACGTGCTTGTGGGTCGAGATCGAAGATCAGTTGCAGGTCCGATTTAGCCAAGGTCAGGAATTCCTGGCTGGAACCAAGGCCTGCTTCCTGAATTGCCTGCGCGATGTCGAACATTGTGAAACCCTCGGGAATCACAACGGTATGCACATAGATGTCGCCGCGGGCGAGCCGACGATGGACTTCTCGTACGTCGGCGGCCTTCTCGAACAGGTACTCGCCCGCTTTCAAAGACCGTCCTCGATGGAAGTAGTGCCAGAGTACAAATCCGGATGCATTGCGGATTACACCAGCATTCTTCAATTCGGTGGCGATGCGGCGCGTGGAATACCCCGGCCTCAAGAGGACAAAGGTTTGCCCGGCTGGTGACACGGGCAAAAACAGCGCCCAAGTGAGCCAAGCGCCAGCAGCAACCAAGACGAATAGCAGGAATGTGAGAATGGTTCGCAAGTTGCCAGTAGTTTAGATGATCTGAAGTCGCTGGTCGTTAGTCAGTGGTCGATGGCCGGCCGTAACTACGGTCCAGGGCCGCTGCTTTCGGTGCTTGACTGCCGAGATCTGTTATCCATCCAGGACTGCAAGATTAGAACGGCGGCCAGCCGGTCCACTACTTCGCTTCGACGGCGGATCGACATCTCCGAGCCGCGCAGCACCCGGTTAGCTTCCGCGGAGGTTAGCCGTTCATCCCAGAGATGGACAGGAATCTGGAATCGCTGACGTAATTCTTCGGCAAAGCGGGCCATCTTTTCGGACTGAGTACCCGATTCGCCGCTCATGCGCAGGGGATAGCCGACCACAATCTCAGCCACGCCATAGTCGCGGAGAATACGACCCAGCGCCTCAAAATCCAGCCTTTTGTTTTGCCGGCGCAAGGTCGGCAAACCCTGCGCCGTAAGACCGAGGGGATCTGAAACGGCCAAGCCGATGGTCTTGGATCCCACATCCAGTCCCAGGACTCGGCGCGATCCAGTGGACGTTGGAGATTGGGTCTGTTTGAGGTGGTGTGGCATCCGGCCGATTATATGTCGGGCTGAAAGGCTCGACTTCCGTTACGATATCGCCTATGGATTCGGGCACAGTACCCGAAATGCGGGAAGTTCCTTCCGTCAACCCGCCTCAACTTGCTCGTAGCCGCAATTTGGCGCAGGTTATCATCGCTGGAGGCGTCATCCTCTATTTCTGCAACCAGGCAGAACTGGTTTTAGCGGTGCTGTTGGTTTCTCTGCTTCTGGCATTCATCCTGGCGCCTCTGGTTGAGTTGGTGCAACGCTTGCGGCTGCCACGCAGCGTAGCCTCTTTTATTGCGGTACTGCTTCTGTTGGCCGTGATCGGCGGTGTCACCTACATCTCTTATAACCAAGCCGCCTCGTTTATTCACAACCTGCCCAGGTATTCGGGCAAAATCCGCGAAGAAGTTGTCCGCTTGCGACAGAGCGCTGAGAGCTGGGAAAGTGGCGAGCCAACGTCTCCTCCCGCAAACGTGGTTACGGTTCGTACCGGTGCGAACTGGACCGACCTGTTGACACGTGGCTTTGGATCCGTTTCGCAAGCGCTGTTTGCAGCTTCGTTTATTCCGTTCCTGGTGTACTTCATGCTGAGCTGGCAACACCACGCACGTTCGGCAACAGTCATGCTGTTTCGCATGGAAAACCGCCACACCGCGTACGTCACATTGGGCCTGATCGGCAAGATGATGCGCAGTTTTATGGTGGGCAATCTGCTGGTGGGATTGTTCATGTCGGCCGTGGGCACGTTGGTCTTCGGTCTCCTGCACCTTCCGTTCTTCTATTTTGTGGGCCCTCTGAGCGGCTTCCTGAGCCTGGTTCCTTACTTGGGCGTACTGTTGGCGCTGGCTCCGCCTCTGCTGGTGGGAATCGAGCAGATCCAATCCGGCGATGTCATCGTCATCGTGGTTACCGTCCTGGCGTTACACCTGTTCTCACTGAATGTGCTCTATCCCAAGTTTCTGGGAAACAGGCTGCAGCTGAATCCGCTGGCGGTAACAATCTCCCTCTTGTTTTGGGGTTGGCTATGGGGAGCGATGGGGCTGGTGCTCGCCATACCGCTGACAGCCGCGACCAAGATCGTGTTTGACCACATCGAGCCGTTACGAGCTTATGGAACTTGGCTGGGAGAGTAGGTGAAACGGCTGGGTAAAGGGGCTAGGCCTGGAACTCGGCGGCTTCCGGGAAGCGCAGCTTGCACTTGGAAAGCGCCTTCGAGAGTAACTGCTCAACCGCCGATTCTTCAAGGTTCTTGGCCATGGCGAGCTCGCTGACCAGCAGATACCTGGCCCGCTCCAGCATCTTCTTTTCACGGAAGGAGAGCGGCTTGGTCTGATTCAGCAGCAAGAGCCCCTTGAGCACCGCAGCTACTTCCAACAGAGACCCAGTGCGCATCTTTTCGGAGTTCTCTTTGAACCGGTACTTCCAGTCGGCATTATTGCAGCACTCACCATCTATAAGAAAATCAATGATTTTCTGGATTTCCCCGTTGCGAACGACCCGTCTCAAGCCGACGCTGTTCACGTTGTGAAAGGGCACCATCACCTTCAGGCTGCTGGCCTTGATCTTCAGGAGGTAGAACTTTTCTACCGTCGCACCAATGGTTCTGCTGCTGATCTGCTCTATGATTCCGACACCATGATTGGGGTATACGACTTTGTCGCCTATGTGGAAAAGCAACTCGCTGCTAATCATGAGGGATACCCACAAACGCGGGAAGAACTGCAGGATAACACTACAATATTTTACTCTGGTCGTGCGGAAATGACAATCCGGGAGTCACGGTTCTCACGGTTCGGCCACCTGGAACACGTTTCAACCCGGCTAACCATCTTCAGGCGTATCACTTACGGCAACAGGACAGTCTGCCTTACTTGCCACCTCCAGGTTTCAGACGCATATTGGGAAGCCCGAAATGGGAAGCCTCCAATCGGTTTATAATCAACCCCGGAAAACATGCCTGAACACATCAAGAAGAAACTCCAGGAAGAGATCAACGCCCTGGAACACGAGCTGAGCCACGAACTGCCCAAGGAGCTGAAGCGTGCGGTTGCCTTGGGCGACCTTAGCGAAAATGCTGAGTATCACATGGCCAAGCAGCGTCAGGAGTTCGTCAAGGCGCGCCTGCGCCAGCTCGGCAGGCGACTCGCCGACTTGTCTCTGATAAACCTCAGCAACATTCCGAAAGACAAGATAGGACTCGGGTCGACGGTGAAGGTGTACGACAACGATCGAGGTGAGGAGCTCGAGTACAAGCTGGTGACCAGCGAGGAGTCCGACGTGGCTGCCGGCAAGATCTCTACAACTTCGCCCATTGGTCGAGCCCTGCTCAATAAGAAGGTGGGCGACACGGCCATCGTGGTCACCCCGGGGGGCAAGCGAGAGTTGGAGGTGCTCCGCCTGACCACCATGCACGACGAGGCGGAAGCCTCATGACCTGGACCAGTGCTTTCGGACGCGCCTGTGGCAAGCTGCTTCACATTATCGTGAGTGCGATGGCGCTGGCCCGCATCTCGCCCAACGTGCTGACGTTCATGGGGCTCGTCATCAACGTAATTGCCGCTATCCTTTTCGGTTATGCAAATGCTGAGAACCAGGCGCGCATGTTCCGATATGCCGGGTTGGTGATCTTCGCAGCCGGGTTCTTTGACTTGGTGGATGGCCGCGTCGCCCGGGCCAGCAATCAGGTCACGCGCTTCGGCGCTTTTTTTGATTCTGTGCTGGACCGCTACAGCGATGCTGCTTTGTTTTTCGGGCTGCTGGTTTACTACGCCCGCGCCAACCGGTTCTTCTACGTCGTGCTCGCCGCGCTGGTAATGATCAGCTGCATCATGGTGAGCTACACGCGGGCACGGGCCGAATCGCTCATCGGCACTTGCAAGGTCGGTTTCATGGAACGTCCGGAACGCCTGGTGCTGATTATCATTGGCGCCCTCTTCAACCGGATGGCACCCGTGCTCTGGGTGATTGCCGTGCTATCCACCGTTACCGTCATCCATCGGATGTATTACACCTGGTTGCAGACCGAGGCCACCGAGTCGGCCAGCGCCGGAAAAGCCGCGTAATACCTTTGCTCTTCTTCCTCCTGCCAACCAAGGGTGCGCTGCGCTTTTGCTAAACTAGCAACTCATTTGAAAATGCGGTTTTCGTGGGGAAGCCTTTGGCAATCAATCCGGTTCTGGTGGTGCACGGTGGTGCGTGGGCAATTCCCGAGGACATGGTCGAAGCCCACCTTCGAGGCGTGCGGAACGCGATGGCGGCTGGCTGGCGTGTGTTAGAGCGCGGTGGCCTCGCGCTGGATGCAGTGGAAGAAGCAGTCGTCGTCATGGAAGACGATGAGACGTTCGACGCGGGCCGGGGAAGCTTTCTTAATCGCGAGGGTAAGGTCCAACTAGATGCCCTCATAATGGATGGCGCGACGCTACGCGCCGGCGGGGTCGGCTGCGTCGAGCATCTTCGCAATCCCATTCGGGCGGCACGCAAGATCCTGAGTGAGAGCCCGCATGTCTATTTCGTGGGCGACGGAGCAGAGCGCTTCGCCGCGGAACACGGCATTCCGCTGTGCAAGAATCAGGATCTGATCATCCCGCGCGAAATTAAGCGGCTGCGCGAGTTTCAGGCACGTATGGCCGACGAGAAGCCTGACCTGTTTGCGCCCACAATCTCTCACGATACAGTTGGCGCCATTGCGCTCGATCGCAACGGCGATATCGCCGCCGCCACCTCCACTGGCGGCACCTTGAACAAGGCGCCAGGACGACTGGGCGATTCCTCCCTCATTGGCTGTGGCTGTTATGCCGACAACTGCAGCGCTGCTGCCTCCACCACCGGTTGGGGTGAGCCGATTATGAAGCTGGTTTTGGCCAAATGGTCGGCGGATCGTGTGGCTTCGGGGAGTTCTCCGGAATGGGTTGCGAAGGAAGCCATTTCGCAATTGGAAGAACGCGTCAACGGACACGGGGGAATCATTTTGCTGGACGCTCAGGGACGAATCGGTATCGCACACAACACTCCACGGATGGCTTGGGGCATGAAGATAGTTGAAACCCAGTCCTCTGGAATTCGGTGCAACGGTTCCGTGTGAATTCTGCTTTGTCACCAGAAACAGATTTTCCGTATTTCAAAACGCAACCGGCGCTTACTAAGCTAGTTCCGGCTGCGCATTTGCCTTGCTTTCCGCCGCGGGCTGATGTAAAAACCTGCGGGACTACCCTGCCCATCCAGTCGGTGAAGCGCTATTTTCCACTGTCCGGGAACCCGCCCAAGGAACGCAGTCGCGCCCTGCGGCTCCCCAGCCGGTGTGCGGGGTGACTTACAAATGGAGACCCTATGAAGCTCATGGTGAGATTGCTCTCGGTAGTGTGTCTGATCGGATGGCTTGCGGCGCTGGCAGCGGGGCAAGGCTCCGCAACAGGCGACTTGCATGTCACCGTCAAGGACCCGAGTGGGAAGGTGGTTACCAATGCAACGGTAACCGTGAGCGACCCGGCCAAAGGCTTTGAACGCGCTACCACCCAGAATACTGATGGTGAATATCGCGTGTTGGCATTGCCGCCGGGCAGATACACGGTCAGCGTTTCGGCCCCCGGTTTTGGGAAGGCGGTATTTCAGGACCAGGGCGTCACCGTCGGCCAGATGGCAGACTTGCCCGTTACGCTGCAGGTCAGCGGGGGCGAGACGATAGTCAATGTCAGCTCAGAAGCGGCTTTGATAGAAACGGCGCGCACTTCTAGCACGGACACGATCGATCAACGGCGTATTGACAACCTGCCGATTAACGGACGGAGCTACATTAACTTTACTTTGACGGATTCACAGGTTGTACGCGACAACGCGCCCTCGATTGGGGCCGCGCCCACATCGGGGCTGAATATGGGCGGGCAGCGGGCGCGGGCAAACCTGGTGAATGTGGATGGTGCTGACGCAATCGACAACGGTACCAATGGCGTACGTTCGACAGTATCGCAAGAGGCGGTGCAGGAGTTCCAGATCCTGACGAATGGTTACGCGGCCGAGTACGGGCGTGCATCGGGTGGCGTGGTTAACATCATCACGCGCTCGGGCACGAATGATTTTCATGGGGACGTTTACAGCTACATCCGCAACCGTAATTTCCAAGCTGTGAATCCTTTCAGCACGACCGGTAATCCAGCGTACACGCGAGTGCAGGCAGGCGCGGCATTCGGCGGTCCAATTAAGAAGGACAAGACGTACTACTATTTTTCTTACGAGGTCACAAGGCGGCATGAAACGGGATTCTCTTCGATTGGTCGCAACAACTTCGATCTCGTACCTTTCGACACTTCGACGACAGCGGGCGGGGCACTGCCGTTGCCGTTTGGCACAATCCAGGTAACGAACGAGCAAAAGACGTTTCTTGGGCCGGGGCTGGGTCAGATTGCCGCACAAAACCCTGCATTGTTTGCGGCTCTGGCTCCGAGTGTGCCTGGGTACGAGTTCCTGGTGGGCGCTTCCTCGGGCATGGCAGTCAATGGTGAATGGCCCACTGGCATCACTGGTGGAATTCGGGGCATAGGCGGTTTCCCGAGTACATGCCAGTCGCCGCCGTGTTTTGTTCCCGCTTCCTACGAAACGCTACTGTCGCAAGAAGGTAATTACCCGGTATTTGAGGGTACCAGCCTCTATTCGCTGCGCTTGGATCACAACCTCACGACGACCAACCGGATCATGCTTCGAGGCAATGTGAGCCCGAGCACGGTGACCGGGATTCAGGTCAATGGTGAAAACCAGGTATTCGGGCAGAATGCCTACTCGCGGACTTCGCAGGATACGCATCGCGACCTCGCAGCAGTCGTGCAGGATAGCTGGGCGATTGGCAACAACCGCATCAATGAATTTCGTTTCCAATTTGCGCGCCGGGGGCGAGCATATTTTTATTCGAGTGCGCCTAGTGGCTCGGCACCAGGTGTGAACGTTTTGGGCTACGCCTTTATTGGGCGTGAACCCTACTCGTACATCCAGGAAGTCGAAAAGCGGTTCCAGTTCACCGACAACTTTTCGTGGACCCTAGGACGTCATGACACGAAGTTCGGGGTCGACTTCAACTACATTCCCGTTACAGCCGGCTTTACGGTGAACTACGGAGGTGTCTACGACTTTGGATCCTACAGCGCTTATCCCGCACCTTTTCCGGCTTTGAATCCAGTTCAGGCATATGGGGCAGGACTGCCAGGGACCTATATTCAAGGAATCGGCAATCCTAACGACAAGTTCAGCAACAAACCTCTGGGATTGTTCTGGCAAGACTCCTGGCGAGCGCGTTCGAACCTGACCGTCAACTATGGGGTGCGCTACGACATTGAATTCCCGCCCAAGTTCGCTCCTCCGACCGGTCTCGGCTTGGCTGCGTACAATCAACTGGGGTTGCAGAAGGGCATCCAGACGGACAAAAACAATTTCCAACCGCGCGTCGGTGTCGCCTGGGATCCGTGGGGAAGTGGGAAGTCGGTGATCCGGGCCTCTTACGGGGTGTTCTTTGATCATCCTCTGCTCGGGCTCTACTTCCTGGGGGATGCGTCTGATGGATCTAAAACGACGCAACTGGCCTTTGCTGGGACTGGAATCTGCACCGGCGCCGGCCAACCGGGTAATTTGAACGCCATCCCAATTTTTCAGGGGTTGATCAACAACCAGCTAGCGCCGCAATGCGAGCCAGGACCAGCACCGCTCGTCGCAGCTTTGGGATATGACCCCAACCACCAAACATTTGATTCCTTTTTGCCGAACTCGCTGTTCATCAACCAGAACTACATCACGGCCGGGTTCCCGCTGATCTTCCAGCCATTCGGATACCCGCAAGCAAAGAACTTCGTGTATGCATATTCTCAGCAAGCGAACCTGACGTTCGAACACGATTGGGGAAAAGGGTTCGCGATGAGCCTGGGGTACAACTTCAACGGCGGGCGGCACCTGAATCGCCCGATCAACGCCAATACGCCAAGGGGGGATTTGCTGGTCAGGAACTGGCAGGCAGCTTATAGCGACCCCAGTTCCTATGCCACCGTTGGCGGACCTCTTGGTGTTGGTCTCGGCCCGTCCTCGCTGGGATTCCAGCCCTGCAATATCAACCCAAACAACGGACAGCCATGGGTTGCGGCGGCGCTGGTCAATTTCTTCCGGCCGTCTGGACTGAACCCCGCCATCGCAAATGCCCTGATCGCGAATGGTGGAGCCCTGTGTGTGGGATTGGCGCAGCAGATACTTCAGGCCGAGGGACTGAACGCGGCATGTAATCCTGCAACGCTGGCCAACTGCGTTCCATTCCTCGATATGGACGCTAACTTCTCCAACGGAAGTTCGGTTTATCACGGCTTGACCGCGAACCTGCGCAAGCGCTTCGGCGGGCATACTGAGTTCCTGGCCTCTTATACCTGGTCGCATGCGATTGACGATTCCACCGACCTGCAATCTCCGCTCGCGCCACAAGACAGCTACTATCCTGGCTTGGAACGCTCGAACTCGCTCTTTGATCAGCGTCACCGATTCGTATTCAGTGGCGTGTATCAGACTGGCAGGGTCGCGGGAGGAAGCTGGTCCAAACTGCTGAGCAACTGGACGTTCTCGCCAATCGTCGAGTTTTCGTCGGGAAGACCGTTCAACATCCTGACGGGGAACGGAACGAATTTACAAGACTCATCGTTAACAACTCGCCCGAGCGTTCTACCGGCGGGAGCAACTACGAACGCGTGTGGTCAGCCGGTTACCCCGGTTCCTTCAAAGTTCTCACCGACAGGCTTTCTGACGGAAGCCTGTTATAGCCCGACTTCGAATACCACGTTGTTGTCGCTGGATGGGACGCTGGGCCGCAATGCCGGGCTTACACCCTGGACGGTGTTCAATGACTTGCGCGTCGCCCGGCGCGTCTATTTCGGTGAGCGTATTAACATGGACTTGATTGCTGACGTATTCAACTTGGCCAATCGCTTTAACGTATCGGCGGTGAATCAGCTTTGGACTAGTGCGGGACAACCGACAGCAGCTTATGATCCGCGGCAGTTCCAGTTTGCCCTTAAGCTGAACTGGTAGCTAACGATATCGTTGCCGGTCACAGGGCCCCGGAAGTAAAATCCGAGGCTTCTTGCTTCCACCTGCTACCATTCTGACATCCTTCACGACTGCTGGAGCATAGGAATGGCACCGCCTTCTGCGCCAACACCCCGAACTCGCGTCAACCGAGAACCACAACGTGCGGTTTACGATCGTGAGGCTACTTACCGAATCCTGGATGAGGGATTCGTCTGCCATGTCGGCTTCTCGGTGGATGGTCAGCCGTTCGTGATCCCGACCTCGTATGGGCGGGCCGGGGACAACCTTTATCTGCACGGGTCAGTGGCCAGCCGGATGCTAGGGGCGATGAAGGAAGGCGTTCCGGTATGCGTGACGGTCACGCTGTTGGACGGGTTGGTCCTGGCGCGGTCCGTTTTCAATCATTCGATGAATTACCGGTCGGTGCTTGTGCTGGGCACGGCGACGGCAGTCGAGGATTCCGCAGAGAAGATTGCGGCCTTGCGGGTGCTCTCGGAGCACATCGTACCCGGCCGGTGGGCGGAAGCGCGTCAGCCGAACGAAAGAGAACTGAAGGCGACGCTGGTGATGCGCGTTCCCATTACCGAGTTCTCGGCCAAAGTGCGAACAGGGCCCCCGATCGATGACGAGGAAGACTACTCTTTTCCGACCTGGGCGGGGGTGGTCCCATTGGAGATGGTCGCTCGCCCGCCAGTCCGGGACCCAAGACTCGAGGAAGGCGTAATGCTCCCCAACTATGCACGGAAGTATTCGCGGCAGAAACCTGACCCTTCTCGCAGGGACTAAAAGGCCCCGCTGTTTTCGCGGCCTCAGCGGCACGGCTGAACAAGCTGCTGAAAAACTCCAGTCGCCTAAATACAGCGGCTGAAGCCGCACATCTCTTCAAGGGCGTACGGCACGTCTGAAGACGTGCCCTGATACGAACCCGGCGTTTTTCAGCAAGCTCTGAAACCGTGTCCCACCCGAGGTAATTTCAGCAAGCAGTTCTACCCAGGCAGCAACAATACTTTCCCAGTGGTCTTGCGGCCTTCCAGATCGCGATGCGCCTGCTGGGCTTGCGCAAGAGGGTAGGTATGCTCGATGCGGAGCTTCAGCTTGCCCTTGGCAATCATGCCGAACACGGCTTTCGCGCGTGCCTGCAGCTCCGCAGGCGTGATGATGTAGTGCATCAATGACGGGCGCGTGAGGAAGAGCGACCCTTTCTGGGTTAGCACGATCGGATCGAAAGGGGGCACAGAACCGCTAGAACCGCCGAACAACACCATCATGCCGCGCGGACGCAACAGATTTAGGCCTTTGTCGAAAGTGGTTTTGCCAACCGAATCGTAGACTACGTCCAGACCTTTGCCTGAGGTGAGGCGCCTGGTCTCGGTTTCGAAATCAGTCTGAGTGTAAAGGATGACGTCGTTGGCTCCGGCTTCGCGTGCTAGCTTGGCTTTCTCCTCGGTCGAAACGGTTCCGATAACACGTGCCCCGATGTTGTGTGCCATCTGTACCAGCAGCAGACCGACACCTCCGGCCGCGGCGTGGACGAGGCAGGTTTCACCCTTCTTGAGCGGATAGGTATCGTGGCAGAGGTAGTGCGCAGTCATGCCCTGCAACATGGCTGCGGCGGCCTGACGGTCGTCAACCCCTTTAGGAACCTTGACGAGACGATCAGCGGGGACGGCGGCATATTCCGCATCGCTGCCTAGGACTCCGGTATAGGCCACGCGATCGCCGGGCTTCACGGAGGTCACGTCTTTGCCCACCGCGGAGACTGTACCCGCTGCTTCTTGTCCTAACACAAAGGGGGTGGCGACTTTGTAGCGGCCTTCCCGGTTGTAAACGTCTATGAAGTTCACGCCGGCGGCAGCAATCTTGACGACCGCTTCGTTAGCTTTGGGTTCAGGAATCGGAAGCTCGACCAACTCCATCACTTCGGGGCCGCCGGGCTGTTTAACCTGGATGCCTTTCATATCCGCTTTCGATTCGCCGGTGCTATAGAAAGATTCCGAAGTGCTTTCGGCGGCGGCGAGGGCTCGGGGTAATATCCCTGGTCGGTGTCGAAAGTAACCGCTCGAGACACCTTTGTGGATTGACCCTGTCGGCAACCGCAGAGTACCATTTTCACATCTGTAAGTGTCTGAATCATCTAGGGCCCGGTTGGCGGTAAGTCATAGAGGAGTATGAAGGTTAGAAAACTCTGTTTACTCATAGCGCCGCTTGGCGCCCTGGTTTTCGCGGGCAGTGCCTGTCAGACGGCGCAGCGACCAGCCAACATTTTGCCTGCCGCGAAATCTTCCCCGCCCGCTCTGACCGCCGCGACTGCCTCGAATTCACCCACACAACCCGCAGCTTCGGGGGAGACTCATCAGGCGGAAGTCAAGGTGCAGCCCACGACGGATCCTAAACCTGATCCCGTGGCCGACTTGATCGCAAAGGTCGAGAAGGAATACCAGGCGGGCCAGGCCAACTATCAGGCCGGACACCTGGAAGCTGCTAAACAGAATTTTGATAACGCCTTCAACCTGCTGCTGACTGGGCCGTTTGAAATCCATTCTGACGGGCGACTCGAGAAGGAATTTGAGAAGCTCCTTGAGGGGACCAATGGTCTCGAGCTAAGCGCGCTGCAGGAAGGCGACGGGCTTACCGAGCAGAAATCGGAACCTGCCCCCATCGACGAGGCGAACGAGGTCACCTATCCGGTCGATCCGAACCTAAAGGCGCAGGCGGAAGCAGAGATCAAGGCAACGCATTCCGACCTGCCGCTGATGCTCAACGATACGGTCGCTGGTTACATCAATTATTTTTCTAGCCGGGGGCGCGACGTCCTGGAGCACGGACTGGAACGTTCCGGGCAGTATCACGAGATGATCCATCGCGTCTTGAAAGAGGAGGGCGTACCTCAGGATCTCATCTATCTGGCGCAAGCCGAGTCGGGCTTTCGACCCTTGGCGCTCTCCCGGGCGGGAGCTCGGGGCATGTGGCAGTTCATGTCGAGCCGGGCCCGAGGATACGGGTTGACCCGCACCTGGTGGATAGACGAGCGACAGGATCCCGAAAAATCTACCCGCGCCGCTGCGCGCCACCTGAAAGACCTCTATAGCCAGTTCGGCGACTGGTATCTTGCAATGGCGGCCTACAACTCTGGTCCGGGCACGGTGCAAAATGCGGTAAAGCGGACCGGCTACGCCGATTTTTGGGAACTTTACAGGCGCAACGTGTTGCCGCGGGAGACCCGGAACTATGTGCCCATCATTCTGGCCGTGACCATCATGGCCAAGAATCCGGCACAGTATGGCTTAGATCACGTGGCACCGGCCAAGCCGGTTCCGACGGATACGGTGAAGATTGACTACCCGGTGGATTTGCGGCTGGTGGCGCAGTGCGTGGAAGCGTCCACGTCGGAATTACAGGATCTAAATCCCAGCCTTCTACGAATGACCACGCCCAAGGGCCAGGCATTTGAGCTCCATCTGCCGGTGGGAAGCAAGGAAAAATATCTCAGCACGATCGCCGCTATTCCGCCCGATATGCGAGTGTGGTGGCGTTATCACAAGGTCCAGGAGGGAGACACGCTAGCTTCCATTGCGCGCAGCTATCGCACAACGACGAAAGCAATTGCGGAAATGAACCATCTGGACGGCGGCGAACTGGAGGCTGACAGCAAGTTGATTATTCCCATCGCACCCGGCAAACACGCCGCCATGGAGGACCCGCCAACCTACGCCCGCCGTGCTACGGCGTATAAGGTTCGCAAGGGCGATACGGTGGCTTCGGTCGCGGATAATTTTGGGGTGCCGGCAAAGATGGTTCGCCACTGGAACCGGCTGAAGGGCGACAGCTTGCGTGGACGGCGCATCGTCTACGTGCACCTCCCGGTTTCGCCTAATGCGCAGTCTGCTCAGCCTGTGAAAGCCAGCAGGCATAAGAAAAAGAAGGCGCTCGCGACAACAACTCAAGCCCAAGTCGTACACCATAAGGTCAAAGACGGCGAGACGCTGACCTCGATTGCGAGCTCTTATAAAACAACGGTTTCTGCCCTGCAACGAGCCAACGGGAAACTAGCTACGCTGCGCCCAGGGATGATCTTGATCATCCGGGATACCCGCTAACCGTCAGGTCCACCTGCGATCAGGCCTTTCAAAGTATCAGCCTCTCTCGCGTCTCAACTCGCAACAACCAGAATTGTTGTCCCATTGTTCTCGGGAGCTTAGCAACCAGCCCTGAGGGGCTAAAGCCCAGGTTTTTGACCAGTGCTCAGCGGCACCCTTCGACTTTGCTCAGGGCAGGCTCCTGAAGTCGTGAACTATCCAAGGCGATGCTCGAACTAGTTTCTTTAGCGGTTTTGCGGATGTGAAATGCCAGCGTGCAAAAGAAGGCTCTGACGCGAGCAAAGGTGTAATATGCAGAGGAAACGGCGGCGGAAGATTACTGTGGACAGCAATAACGCTGTGCTATAATCGCGCGCCGTTCCAAGCTTTGTCTTGCAGGATTGGTCTTTTTATTTCTAAGAATACGTCCAGGTGGCCGATCCGGCGGAACCGGGAGGAGCGGCCCGAAACCCAGGAGGAAAGATGACTTTTGATGAGACCTTCTATCTAGGCGATGACGAAGTGGATGAGTACGGTGACAGCGGCGCGTATGGCGAGTCGCTAGAGGAAGATTTTGAGGAAGAGGAAGAAGAGGAAGAAGAAGCCGGAATTCCGGGCGCGACTGAGCCCGCACAACCGGCTATGCCCACCCCCACGCCAGTGACCTCCGGCGGCGGAGGCGGCGCTCCGCCGAAGAAGAAAGCCGCGAAGAGGAAAGCGGCCAAGAAAAAACCGGCCAAGAAGAAAGCGGCGAAGAAACGTCGTGCTGGGGCAGTCAAGCGCAGAACAAAGAAAGCAGCGAGGAGAAAGCCAGCCAAGAAGGCGGCCCGCCGGAAGGCTGGTCGACGCCGCCGTTAGAATTAGAATCTTCCCTATTGACCTTAAGCCGCGGCTTCGCGCTGCGGCTTTGTCTTGTCCACTATTTCTTCCCCTGTACTGCCGCCAGACAACGGCCGTACAGCTCCAGCAAGTGCGCGGCGTACTCCTCCGGTTTCGCAGCAGCAGCGCTTCCCTGAAACCCGACTCCGGCACCGCTGGTTCTGCCATAGCCGGTAGTCATAGCTACGAATTTCATCATGTCCAAGGCGATATCCTCGTTGCGACGCGAGCCGGGAGTGAGGGCGGGAGTCTCTTCCATGTAAGCCTCCGATGAACCAAAGACCGTGGGAATGCTGTCATCCATCTCTGCCATGTCGGCATCAATCCTGATTGAGTCGGGGAACAATCACTAAATTATCAGATTTTGGGAGGGGTCGAGTTTGGGTGAGCGGAATTGGAAGGACTAGGCAATTGCGACCGTCACCTCCACGATGGCAATTGCCAGAAACGCTTTCACCGCAGAGGGCGCAGAGATCGCCGGGAAACACTACGTGCTCTGCGTTGTCGGCGATAAATTCTTAGCCCCATGCACGACTTACCAAGCCTAGATCCGCCATGAATCGTCTTAGCAGACAGTGTCAGGTTTCGATGCCCACATAACAGACGCGACCGACAATGTAGTCGGAAGACGTTTTGCCTTCTTCCATGGGCAACACTTCGATGGGATACGCCTGATTGTGCGGCCGGAGCACCAGGTTTCTGTTTGCTACTTCCACGTACTTCACGGTGCAGAGGTTATCTTCTTTGCGTACAGCGTACATATTGGACTCGCCCTTTCGATAGGGTCTTAGCGAGTTGTAATGGCGATCGATCAGCACGGTTGCGCCGGGCAGCAGGCGCGGGTACATGCTAGTGCCTTCGCTGCCGTCGACGCGAATGACCACAAATCGCTCCCACTTTTCCCTTCCGCCCTCCATCTCGGGACGTAGCTTGCGCAAGAAGCTGGTTCTAAATTTCAGGATCTCCCTTACCTTCATGTTCATGATGATAGGCTCGCTGGCAGCGATACTCCCATCGACGAGGAGGACGTTACCGAACTCGCCATCGCTGGGGGGCGGGATGCTGGCACGCTTGTTGACTTCGGCGGGATCGAGCAGGTCCAAAACCGAAAGACGTTGCACGCTGAGCACGCGATCCATTCCCTCCACGCTGAGGCCGCGCTTGCGGTTCAGGAAATTGGAAATGTGGGCCTGCCGAAAACCCGTTTGCTCAGCGAGACGGAGGCCCGTGAGTTCACCCTGGTCTATACGCTCGAGTAATCGCCGGCGAAGGTTTTCTTGCAATGCGCGGAATCTCATAATTTCACAATAACACCGTAAATAGCCGAATGCTATATCAAAGAGAACAATAACATCTGAAAGGAAATACAGTTG
>DASQIH010000176.1:0-3139 GCA_035631655.1 Terriglobales bacterium | reverse complement strand
CTGAGCAAGCTTGGGGGCAACCGCCTGCTTCACGATCACAGGGCTGCCTCCGCCATTCACCTCCGGCACTGCCTTCCAGGCAGTTAATGTGTAAAACGGCTGACCACTCCGAAAAGCCTGAATGAGCGCCTCGCCTTCACTTGCTACCTCCTGGCCCAACTCCGGAGTGGCTTGTGACGAGCCGGGCTTAGGAAGGAAATACCGAACACCTGCATCGCCGCCACTCCGACGCTTGCGACGCGGGCTGGTGCTCGAGGCTGCTGGTAGCGTACTGCTCGATGTTTTTGGGTCCATTTCAAGTCTCCAGTCAAAAACTGCTTAAGCCCACTTGTTGCAGAACCCAATCGCGCTTTTCGCCCTCGATCGGGCACTCCCAGTACTCGCCTATCAACAATCCACTCGGGTTCTGCTCAGATCTTTTTTCAACCGCGAGCCGGATATGGAATTCGCTGACGACTTTGTCGATGGTCTCGTTGTGTTCGTGAATGTGATGGACCTCTTTCACCCCGAACGCTGTATAAGTCAGCGGGTCCTCTTTCGAGACTTCGAGCGACCGCAGCTGGAACTCCGAGCTGGTCTGGTCATCCTCAATCTTTCCGATCAGGTTGTCCTTCTGCATGCCAGAGAATGCCGTGCGCCGCAGGTTAGCGCTCATCATGTTCAGGCTGTCAGCCCAGTTACGGCTTACGTTCGTGGGGGAGAAGTTCAAATAGCGTTCGAGGAACAGCCGCACGAAAGCCCGCTTCTCGAACTCCGTTGGCTCCGAGCCAACGCCTTGCGTCACTGAAAGAACAGGTTTGGTCTTGCCGACCACCGTGGCCTGGCCGTTCTCGTCCACGCGGATGACAGTCGGAGGTTGGAGGCGAACATAGGCGGCGAATGCCAACGCCAGGAGGGTAGTTGGCACGCACAGGAATGCCAGCACCATCGCGCGATTCGAGTATGCCCGCAGTGCGCCGTCGTGCTCGTAGTAACGGCTGTAGCGCAGTTTGTCCGGCGCCGTGACTTGGTTTGTTGCCTTCTCGTCTTTTCCGTTTTTCGACCACATGATCATCACTCCCGTTGAAGTGCCCGTTATGCACGCTTTCGGAACAACCGCCCAAAGAGCCTCCCGAGATAGAAGAAGATCAGGGTGGTGATGCCGTAAGGGCGAAAGCGAGAGTCCTTTGGCTCCCAAATGGAACCTTGTCTCCACATGACGAAAATACCTCGTGTTTCATTCATTGCTATCTTCATCACGCCTGCTGCCCGCCACGCGTCCCAAGGCCTTTCCAGCGTTGAAGCTGATCACTTGCACTACACCGCGGGGGCGGTAGCTGATGCCCGGACCACTAGTGCCGGCAACCACGGCAGCCGCGCGACTCGTGGTCTGACCGTTGCTGGGGGAGGGCGCGGGCGGGCTGGCATTGCTATTCATCGCGCTTCGAACTCCGGAACGAAGGAACTCTGGCATTGTGGGCACCGGTGGCGGTGTTGAGGAGGCAAGCACGCTGGAACCCGATACGGTGCTGACGCCAGCCCCCGCAGTGCTGCTGCCAGATCCGGCAGCCGCACTGCTTGACCTGGCGGCGAATCCACTCACACCAGCCAGTGCGGCGCCGGCCGCCATCGCGCCAGCGCGCACAAAAGCGAACGCCGTCGATCCCACGTCGCCTGAAATCACTTTTCTGGCAATGAAAGGAACCAGGGCGATGGCCAGTGCATAAGCGATACTTACAAGTCCGAGGATCACCGAATCCGGCACACCGCGAAGAAAGCCTAAGAACCCGTTGCCGAGAACATCGCTGACCTGGTTGAAGTGAATGGCGGTGATGAGCGCGCCGAAAACAGCGTAGAGAATGCCCCAGGCATTCCAGATCATCACATTGATCGCATAGGTCTTTCCCAGTTGACCGATGCCGGATACCGGGATCAGCGCCAGCACCAAAGGCCCGAGAACGTAGAGCACACAACCGAACAGCGTATAGAAAAAGCAGAAGACGATGATCGCCAGCGCGTAAATGACATATGCGACGAGGAGCATTAGAACCGGCGTCGTGCCGGCGGAATCGCCCGTGATCATGTCCCAAAACGTGAGGCCGGGATTGTTCTGGGCTTGTTGCTGAAGCTGCGTCATCCAATTGATGAACATGTCGCCGCCGCCCGAGCTGTTGCCGATAAAACTTGCGACGGTATTGAAGGAGCCGTTCACATCCTGAAAGACCGTCGACCAGTTCGCGACAATCATCGCCACAACCAGGTACTTGATTGCGGTCAGGGCAAGCGCTTGAAGGTCGCCGCCAAGCAGAACCGCCTGATACAGGCCGACCAGGAATCCGATCAGCAGTATGGCGAAGGCCATGTTGCTCACGGTCGGGATCACGTTCGTCGCGTCGATTCCCCCCAGCGCCGTATTCAGCAGTTGCTGGAAATAAAACACGGCTCAATGCGCTCCCTGTAGAAGCAGGCTGCCTGCGTTGTGAAGATTGCTGGTGTGCGCAGCCGAGAATTTGACCTGCGCCCCACTGTTTGCAAGCTCAATGGAGCGAACGCGCACTAGTTCCGCCATCGCCGATTGCGTGTATGCGTTCGCCTGCACCAGCCATGCCGAAGTTTGAGCTTCAAGGATCGCAGCACTACCAGGAGCGGCAGTCTGCAACTGCTGATTGATCTGCTCGGCGGCCTGTAGCTCAAGATCTGCGAGAGCGTCGATTTCGACCGCCTTTTTCATGGCCGCCTGAGCCTCGGCATCGGTCATGTCGACCAGATCCCGCACAGACTGCGGAGCGTCCGTCGAAGGCATGACCGTTCCGTACAGCGCTACGTAGTTGTTGGTGATTTGGGGCACGGCGCCCGGGTTGCGCGAGAGCAGGCTTTGCTCCAACTGCTGTGGTGTCGCAAGGGTCGCACTGGCAACCGGCACCTGGAAGATCTGCCGCATCTGCACAAACTGGCGCTGAAACTGTCCGGCAAGACCTTTCGCCTGATTGATGGCCGCGATCGGAAAGACGACTTGCTCCTCGAAATTCGCCGATTGTTGTTCAAGCTGCTGAATCGCCCCAAGCGGCTTTGCGACAGCGCTGCTCAAAAGGTTCGAAATCGTGCTCAACCCGGCCGAGATAATCGCGCAACAGGGATCCAATCCGAGTTGGCTCCGAGC
>DASQIH010000175.1:0-4460 GCA_035631655.1 Terriglobales bacterium | reverse complement strand
AATGATTTCCTAACAATGTCGGCTCCCACGCCCGAGTAGACTCTGGTGATCGCCAAACCACCGAAAGGCTCGGGAGAAAGGAGCCGAACATGCTGATTATAGGATGTGACTACCACCCGAGCTTCCAACAAATTGCGTTTATGGACACGGGCACTGGCGAGTACGGTGAACGACGGCTGGAGCACATGGAAGGAGCGGGGCAGTTCTATCGCGATCTTCGCGCCCGTGGCGTCGAGGCACGAATCGGGATGGAAGCCAGCGGATACACTCAGTGGTTTGAGCAGTTGCTGGCGGAGCTAAGCTTCGAGCTGTGGATCGGGGATGCAGCCGCGATCAGTCGCAAGCGGGTACGGAAGCAGAAGACGGACAAGCAGGACGCGGAGTTGCTGTTGCAGCTGCTGATCGAGGATCGGTTTCCGCGCATCTGGGTGCCCAGCCGCGAGGAGCGCGATCTGCGGCAACTGCTCTGGCACCGCCACCGTCTGGTGCAGATGCAAACCCGGTTGCGGAATCAGTTGCATGCCGTGGCCTTGAACGAGGGTGTACGCCTGAAAAAGCGCCTGTGGCGGCCCAAGGGACGAGCCCAACTGGAATCGCTGGCCCTCATGCCGTGGGCGAACCGACGTCGGCACGACCTGCTGGAACTGCTCGACCAGGTGGACGCGACGATTGCCCAGTTGAGCGCGTCGATCGAACAGGAGGCGGAGAAACGGCCCGAGGTGGTGCGGCTGATGACGCATCCCGGAGTGGGCGCCCTCACCGCGCTGGCTTTGGTGTTGATCCTGGGCACGCCGGAGCGCTTTGCCACCAGCAAGCAAGTAAGCAGTTATCTGGGACTGGTGCCGACGGAGGAGTCCAGTGGAGAACGCCGGCACCTGGGCCATATCAGCAAGCAAGGGAGCACGCTGCTGCGCTTTCTGCTGGTGGCGGCAGCGCAAATCACGGTGCGCAGTGATCCCGACTGGCGGCGATACTATCTGCACCTAGCCATGCGACGGGAACGAGCGATTGCCAAGGTCGCCATGGCAAGGAAGCTGGCCGTGCGTCTCTACTGGATGTGGCGCAACGGGTGGGAGTACGCGCAGTTGCCTAAGCTTGGTTCGCACGCGGGACAGCCCGGAAATCGCCTTGGCCGGCAGTAGAAGGCCGCGTTAATGATTGGGCATCCCGCTCCCCTCAGCCGAGGGGAGTCCGAAACAAGTAATCATGATCGCCCCGTACGATCGGAGAGATGGTTGGGTCGGACCAAGTTCCTGACCGGTAGATTACAGGCGAGCCTTTCGAGTTGGTGATGGCGAATGTTTTCCAACTAGAGCGAAATGGCGCTTTCCTGCGTCAACAGCGAAGTGCGCCCAAAAGGCAGTTGACACCGCCGACATTGTTAGAGAGGTGATTTCACAGCATTTATTGCCGTTAAGCGTTGTAAGGGCGAAACTCTATTGAGTTTCGGAACTTCCAAGTCCACTCTTAGGCAAGTGGTACTGCACCGTCACGTCCAGCCACTTACGACGCACTTGCCCAACATCTTCAGGTTTGCAGTCGCCGCAAATGACTTTTAATGTCTGGCTGCTCCATGAGAGGCCCATCGGATGAAAACTTTCAACGACGAACAGGTTATCCCTGAGTGAAAACCATCTCGCCCTACGGATTGTGACGGCTGTCGCGTGTTCTGTTGCTCCACAATCCTCCCATAGGACTTCCACAATGTAGCGTCCGTCGGGCGATGGAACATTGGACTGCACTGCACTGCTACATAAAATCGAGGTAGCCATGTTGCGGCAGCCCGATAACGTTGCGACCAGCCCAAGTGCGACACTGAGGTAGACAAGAGGCTTCATCGTCAGATTGAGAACTGTATCGTCGAAAGACATGATTGTCGATAAGAGACGTTAGCACTCTTTACAATGGGCCCCTCGCTCACCATGGCATCCCCGGCCCTTCGCCTTGAGGTGCGAAAATGGCAAGAGCGAAGGTACGCCATGAAAGCTGCTGTGCTGAGTTCGCCGCGGGAGATCACGCAGCGTCCCCTGGAGATTCGTGAAATTCCCCAGCCACAGCCACGACCCGGGCAGGTGCTGTTGCGCGTGCGGGCCTGTGGGGTGTGCCGAACAGATCTGCACATTGTGGAGGGCGAGCTGGCGTCGAAGCTGCCGCAGGTGATTCCCGGCCACCAGATCGTAGGCGAAGTCGCGGGCGGAGCCACGGCGGAGCTGCCGCAGGGCACACGAGTAGGCGTTTCCTGGATGGGCGGAACCGACGGCACCTGCTGGTACTGCCAGCACGGCATGGAGAACCTGTGCGACGCGCCTACCTTCACCGGCTACAGCGTGAATGGCGGCTACGCGGAATACGCGGTGGCGCGGGCCGACTGGGTCTATCCGCTGCCGTCAGAACTGGATGATCTGCACGCCGCTCCGCTGCTGTGCGCCGGCATTATCGGCTTTCGCAGTCTCCGGGTCGCGGGCGTGCAGCCGGGCGAGCGCGTGGGGCTGTTCGGATTCGGCGCCTCGGCGCACCTCGCGCTTCCCGTTCTGCACGCCTGGAAGTGCAAGGTGTACGTCTCCACCCGCGGCGAGTCGCACCGCAAATTGGCGGCGTCATTGGGAGCGGAGTGGGTAGGGAGCGAACTGGAAAAGCCGCCGCAGGAGCTGGACCGCGCCATCACCTTCGCGCCCAGCGGCGACGTGGTACTCGCGGCGCTTTCCAGCCTGCGTAAAGGCGGAGTGGTGGCCATCAATGCCATTCACCTGGACCGCATGCCGCAGTTCGACTACGACCGCCTGCTCTGGGGCGAGCGCCAGCTGCGCAGCGTGGCCAACATGTCCCGCGAAGACGCGCGCGACTTCCTGCGCACGGCGGCGGAAATCGGCCTGCGGCCAAGAGCCACGGCCTTCCCACTGGAGCAGGCCAATGAGGCGCTGATCGCGGTCAAGAAGGACGCCATTGATGGGGCGGCGGTGATCGTGGTGAAGCAGGAGTCAGGGCTCAGGAGTCGGTAGTCAGCGCTTGTCCTTGGAGAGGCACGACTTGCCCGATCCACTTGGGAGAATTCGTCCGCTTGGAATGGCCCCAAGGTCAATCGGGGCTTGCTGACCCCAGACTACTGACTCCTGACTACCGCGGTTGACTATTTCCCGCCACGCCCGTCTGATACACTGCTAAGCACCCCGCAAAAGGCCTACTTTTGAGCAAATCCGAGGTACAAACCATGCGAAAAAGAGTGTTTCTCGCCCCCGTGCTGGCGGCGCTGCTCGCCCTGCCGGCGCTGGCGCAAATGGCGGCACAAGCGCCCAAGCTGCCGCCGCTGGAATTCCAGGACGTGCACCTGGATAACGGCCTGCGCGTAATCCTCGCCCCTGACCACGCCGCGCCCGTATTCGGCATCTGCGTCACCTACAACGTGGGTTCGCGCAATGAGCGCCCGGGGCGCACCGGTTTCGCTCACCTGTTCGAGCACATGATGTTCGAGGGCTCCCAGAATGTGGGCAAGGGCGAGCATTTCATCCTGGTAGAGAACAACGGCGGCGGCATCAACGGCACCACCAACGAAGACCGCACCAACTACTTTGAGGTGCTGCCCAAGAACCAGCTCGACCTGGCGCTCTTCCTGGAAGCTGACCGCATGGCGCACCTGGCCGTGAACGAGCCCAACCTCGACAACCAGCGCAATGCGGTGCAGGAGGAGCGACGGCTGGGCATTGATAACCAGCCCTACGGCAAGTCATACCTGGAAATTGACAACCTCTCCTACGATAACTTCGGCTACAAGCATTCCGTCATCGGCTCCATGCGCGACCTGAACGACGCCAACCTGGCGGACGTGCAGGATTTTTTCCGCATCTATTACGCGCCCAACAACGCGGTGCTCACCCTGGTGGGCGATTTCGACCCAGCGGTGGCGCTGGAGAAAGTAAAAAAGTATTTTTCCGCGATTCCGCGGCAGCCTACGCCGGCGCAGCCCGATATGACCGAAGGCGAGCACTACGGTGAGCGGCGCGAGACCATTCACGATCCCCTGGCGCGCCTGCCCATGGTGATCGTTTCCTACCATATCCCCGCGGGAAACACGCCCGATAATTACTCCCTGCAGGTGCTGGGCGACATTCTGGGGCAGGGTGAAAGTTCGCGCTTCTACCAGCACCTGGTGAAAGAGCAACAGTTGGCCACGGAAGTTCAGGTGCAGGCGGATGCGCGCCGCGGTCCCAGCCTGTTTTACGTCATGGCCGTGCCCCGCCCGGGAGTGAAACCCGAAGATCTGGAGCAGGCCATCTACAAGGAAGTTGCGGACGTAGCCAAACAGGGTGTGACTGCGGCGGAGATGGACAAAGCCCGCACTCAATTTCGGCGCAGCATGATACAGACCCGGGAGTCAGCCTTGCGGACCGCTATTCGCCTCGGCCAGTACGCGGTGTTCTTCAACGATCCCGGCCTGATCAACACCATCATGGATAAATACAACA
>DASQIH010000174.1:0-13544 GCA_035631655.1 Terriglobales bacterium | reverse complement strand
ATGGAATTCCAGTCCGCATAGCCAGGATGGGAGAAATACTCATGTCGGCGAACACGCGCGACAAGATATTGCCGCCGGGTTTAAACGGAGTTGAGTAGACGGCACTGGCCACAAAATTATGCGTGATGTTGAATGCCGAGGCTCCCCGCTCCAGATCAAGCCTGGTCGGCCGGAAGGGCATGAAGTTGTTGTTGAAGTCGGTGTTGTCGTCAATCGCCTTGCTGAACGTGTAATTGACCTGAAATTGCAGCCCGTGGCTGAACTGCCGCGTCAGCGAAGCCGTCACGCCGTGATAGATCGAACTCCCGACTGAGGAATAGGTTTCAATCTGCGCGTAGCTAGGATCCATCTGTGTATAGCAGGGACCGGTAAACGGATCGACGGCAGAACTGAACGCCACGGGGTTGAACACGTTACATGGGATCTCCCTGACGTTGGTGTCCAGGGGAATCTGTTGATGCAGGCCGTGGTACATCTGGTAGGCAACCTCCAGCGACAGGTTGCGAACCAATTCCCGCTGCACGCTCAGGCTCGCCTGGATGGACTGGACGTTCTGGAAGTCCTTATTGGTTTTAACGATCACCTGGTAATTTTGCCCCGGCACTTGGAAACCGAGCGCATTCAGATCGGTAGCGGTGAGTTGCCCAAAGGGCAGCTTACCGGTCTGCGAGCCATACCCCCACAATTCAACCGGTATATACGAGTTGGTCGCGGGATCGGTTACGGCTGCAAACTGATTGATGTACTTACCACCGCCGCCGAGGAGGTTCAGAATGTAATCATTAAAGAAAGGTACTGGAGCAACAAACACACCTCCTCCACCCCGGATCACGGTTTTCCGACTGCCTCCCGGGCTCCAGGCAAATCCCAGGCGCGGAGAGAAGAAGACGTGGTGCGGAATGGGCGAAGCTTCGGCGCTGTAGTCAAGACGACCGCCAAAGTCCACGCTAAAGTTGTTGGTCACCTTCCATGAGTCCTGGGCATAGGCCCCGAAGTTATGGCCCCAACCGTTCCACCGCGGGTTGCCGAATCCCTGACGGAAGGCTACTGGAATGCCCAAATCGAAGGATTGCAGCGCACTCAGGTTGGTCGCAATCAGAGCCGGTGTGGAGATTGGATTACCTGCTCCGTCCAAGGTCATATACGCACACTTGGGATCCGCCAGGCTGCAAGGACCATTCGGCCCATGCGTAAGGTTGAAGCCAACAAGTTGTTGCGCATAAGCCGGGTTTAGTTGGACGGGCGCGAGTAGCGGTATAGCACCGTCGTAAAAATTGAATTCCCCTCGCATCCAAAGGTGATCTTCGATGAGATAGCTGACCGGCCGGTAGGAAGTTCCAAACTTCAAACTGTGACTTCCCTTCGTCCAGCTCACGCTGTCTTCAAATTGAAAACGCCGCTGACGAGCATAGTAGGGCTCGTAGTGTTCGCCTTGGAAATTGCCTAGTGCACCAAGTGTCAAGTAAGCGGTATTGGGAGAAGCTACAGGAACATCCGCCGTGTCGCTAGGCACAATCTGCACCCTAAGCTGGTTCAGAACTTGCGGGTTGAAGATGTGGCTCCAGCCGGCCACAAGCGTGTAATCCCTCCAATACTGAATGGTGGCATCATCCGGCGAGTTCAAAGGATCCAGAATGTACATGCGGCTGGAATCGTCCTGCATGAAGGAGAACCTGCCGGTGATGGTGTCATTTGTACTTGGCTGGTAATCCAGGCGAGTCACCAGGTTGTGGAATTTCTTCCAATCGTTGAACGTGCCGGTGTTAGGAACCAGCAACCGGGTGGTTAAAAGAGAGTTGATTGGTGCTCCTGGAGTGACTGCAACGCTGCTCCATGGATCCAGCGCGACTCCCAGCGCTCTGGATATTCCGATCAGGGTTGGCACTCCGGAGTTCGCCAATTGCTTCACATAAGTGAGCTGAGAAGGACCAGGGCTGATATCGGAGTTGAGCCCCTGCGCCATCTCGCTGCCGGCGTACGACCGGAATTGCGGCGTGTCCGTCTTCTTATATTCGAATGCGGTAAAGAAAAACATTTTGTTCTTGATGATGGGTCCGCCGACCGTGAATCCCGGGGCAACATTTTGCTCAAAGGCTTTTGCGCCCTTGGGAGCAAAGTAGTTGCTGGCGTCTGTGTCCTGATTACGGAAGAAGAGGTAAGCGCTGCCGTGAAAATCGTTGCTACCGCTCTTGGTGACCATGTTCACGGCGGTTCCGGCAGTAAATCCAAATTCCGCAGCGAACGAACTGCGGTTCACTTGGAACTCCTGGATCGAGGAGATGGGAACGTTTGGTGTCCGGAGTTGCCCGGAACCGTAATCGTTCTCGCCACCATCGATGGTGACCAGGTTGTTGCGGCCGTTGCTGCCGCCGATCGAGAAGCCCGAACTCTGAAATCCGGAGAACCCGGGATTCTGGGCGCGGGGAGCTTCCGACTTGGCGACGCCCGGCAGGGTGAAAACCGAGTCTGTCAAGTTCCGGCTGACACTGGGAAGTTCACTCACCAGTCTCTCGTCGATGGTATTGGCCTGCTGAGTTTGAGTGGTTTGGATCAGCGCCATTTCCTCCGACACCGTAACGGTGGTGGCGGTGGAGCCGACCGAAAGGTGAAAGTCATAGTTGGCAATTTGCCCTACGGACAAGGACACGGTTGCTGCTGCCTTTGCGAAACCCTGTGCTTCAGCTTCCACCTGGTAGGTTCCCGGCGGAAGTAACGGGAATCGATACTCGCCATCAGCGGCCGTGGACACAGTCTTGCTAAAGCCTGTGCTCGGGTTGCTGATGGTTATCTTCGCTCCGTTAATGAGGAGGCGCTGCGGATCGTAAATCGTTCCTCGCAACGTGGCGGTCGAGTAGTCGACCTGGGAGAACGCGAGCGGATGCACAAGGAGAGCGAGCGACAGCAGGACCAAGAGAGCGAGCACTCTGTTATTCATGACCTGGGACCTCCGTCCTCTGCGCGGGCGCGATCCCAAGTGGGTTAGCAGACCGAGCAAGCACCAGAACGCGTCGGGGAGCTGCATCGGTCGACGGGCATTCGGGACGAGCGCCGGATTCGAACGATATCTTGACTGCTCCAGGTGGGCACTATCGAACGGCAAAGCACAGCAGAGGAGCAGACTTCGCCGTTCATCCCGGACGTTAGTGCAACCACCACGGCGTGTCTGTGATTCACCTCACCAGAGCACGTGCTGTCGACGCGCAGCGACCCTGGCGGAGGGTTGTTTTCGGTGTTTACCTGGGAAGCAGCCGCGCCTTACCTCGGCGGGTGACTTGAGTGATGGAAAGCGGTTCAGCCTGCAGTTCCACTCCATGGCGGAGCGAGGGCAGAAATGAAAATGAGGTGGGCAAAGACTCCCGCGATCTTCGTTCCCGAAACGGGAACATCGACTTGCCTAGAACGCGGTTTTCGGTGTTCAAGCGAGGACCGCGGCTCGACTGGAGGTCGAACGGTATAGACAGGATTGTCAGAAATATGTGGACACAGACGCATCAGCGACGACGTGATTTGTGTCCCCGAATAGATGAGCGCGAAGATTTTCCTGGTTTTCGTTGGCGGCGTTCGGGCGGAGGTGGCTCGATCTGTGCTTTGGCCAGGCGCTCGGCGATTATCATGTACACCGACGGGCTGAAGGCCAACCCGATGTGCGTACCGGAGACTTCAAAATCGACTTCCGGGTTGTTTGTGATGCAATAGCGCCAGTCCACGATGCCGTCGTCGCGAGTATAGACGGCGGTCTGCACTACGCCGGCTGGAATCTTGCGCTTGAGTGAGTCAAGGAAATCACAAGTGCAACGCCCGGTGTAGCAGCCCGGAAGCACTCCCGAACCGTGCTCTTCCAGAATTCGCTTACGCACAAACTCCGCAGCGCGCAGCACGCTGCTATGGGCAACGGTTCCGCGGAAGGTAGCGCCCAGCGTGATGACCGAGGCGACATCCTGCGCCCTCTGGCCGGCCACGGAGCGGGCGATAATGCCCCCGAGACTGTGGCCAATCAGATGGACCTTCCGCCCGGTCTCGGAGAGAGCCTTCTCCATGGTTGAATTCAGGCGGCGTTGAATCAAGAGGTTCGGACAGTCCGCGTTTACACCGATCCCGGAAAAGTACGGGCGATACCCGATGCGCCCCAGCCACGCGTACATCTCTGTTAAATAGATGTCTGTGCCCAAAAAACCGGGAATGACGAGGACTGCGGAGTCATCGCCGTGGGGCACACCCAAACCGTAGTAGACAGGCGTCGCGTGCAGCAGGAGTAGCTCGGCGGCAAACAACGCTTCTGTCCACAACGAAGTATTCGCTCTTCCCCCACTCTCCTGAATCGGTTTCCGAGCCATCAATCGACCTTGCGTCGTTATCTTAACTACGGCAACTGCCTCAACCAAATTCCTGGCGTGCCCTCGTCCTGGACAAGAGCACGCCAGCGCAGCGCTTCAACTCGCGCTGCCTCACCATGGCACCGCAATCGAACAACACCTAGCCAACGTCAACCCGGAATGCATCAAGCAACCGCGTGCGCCGCTTCCGCCGGCTCTTTCCTGGCTGGACGAGCCGGACGCTTCATATGCCGCCGCACTGGCTTGGCTTCGTGCTTATGTCCGTTATGCGACTTGAACATTACGTCCATCAACGCCTTCTGCGCGTCCACGTAGCTCTTTACTCCTTCCCGCGTCAGTTCCGCAAGAGGAACGAACGGAAACGGATTCAAGAGCTCCGTGGTCTGGCCCATAGCTTTGACGTTGGCATTCATCTGCCGTCCGGCTACGTCAAAGAGCTTCTTTTGCGCGTCGATGAATGCCTCGCTTGCTTTGTGCGCCAGTTCGGCCAATTCGGTTTTCTTGATCTTCCTGACGCCCTCATGGGTGCGTTTGCTGCCCGTGGCCTTGGCCGTTTCCTCACTGATAACATCGAGGAACTTCTTTTGCGTCCGGACGAAGTTCTCCATGCCCTCGCGGGCAAACTCCACTAGTTCCTCACCCTGAAAGGGCTTGCCGGCCTTGGCCGCATGCATCCAGCCGTGCGTCTGCTTGCTGGCGATCGTCAGGAATTCGTGCTGCATATCAATGAAAGTATCAACGCTGCGGCGCAGCAGGTCGGCCATCGCGATCGCGGCGGGTGAACTCCCAATCCGTTCCTTCACGCCGCTCATCATGATGGTGTTCTGCTGTTGCGCCAGATCAAGAAGAACCTTCTGTGCTTCGATGAAGTTGCTCATTCCCTCGCCCGCCATCTCGGTCAGAATGTTGGCTGGAGAGTGTTGTGGGTGAGAAAGTTGTTGCCGCAGAGCCTGCACCACGCTAGCATTCTGCCGCATCGCCATGTCCAGCAGAATCCGCTGCGTAGCCAGGAAACTCTGGACTCCCTGTTGTACCCATCCCGATAGCAAAGACACAAAGGATGAATGGGGGTGGGTGCGCCCGTCGGTCTTCACAGCCGCTGGCATAATTACCTCCTTCTTTGTTTGCTGCAGTGCAGCATCAACTTAACTATACAAATCAACTGTACTTATGTCAATATATTAATTGCTGTTTGTGCACAGCAACATAGAGGGAATCGTGGATACGGTTGTGGTCAAGAAATATGGGAACCGCCGGCTCTATGACACGGCGGGCAGCCGGTACGTCAACCTGGACGACATCGCCGCCCTGATTCGCGAAGGCAAAGATGTCCAGGTAATCGATGCTAAAAGCGGCCGCGACCTGACACGAGTCACTCTGACCCAGATCATCACAGAAGACGCCAAGGAAAAACCCACCGGCCTGCCCCTGGAATTGCTTCGCCAACTCATCCTCGCCTCTGACCAGGTACGTCAGGAATTCGTGATGTGGTACCTCAAGTCTGCCTTCGATACCTACCAGAAGGTGCAGGATGCCGTGAAGAACCGCTTAACCGAGGTCGAGTCCGCGATCATGTCCCCCGTCGACATGATGAAGCGTTTCCTGACGGGTAACGTACCAGCGCCGGCACCCAACACCGAGTCGGAACTCGATACCCTAAGAAAGCGAGTTGCGGAATTGGAAGCACATCTGGGAAAAGCGGCGCCCCGAAAATCACGCCGCCGCGCTAGACGTTAAGGTGCTGGTCGAAAGGAAAAAATTTGCCTTCACTGTTGCCGCCCTTTTCTTGAGCAGCGATCAAATCAAGCTGCCGTCTTGCCCTTGTCACCAAACTTCGTGCTGTAAGTCACAGACCGTGCAAATCGAACTGCTGGAGAATTAAAGAGGTGCCGAGTACAGGCCTCTCAACCCAGTTGGGAGATTCGGCGACCAACCATCTGACGAACGACGGCTTCACTGGTAATTGCAGCAGAGCGAATCTGAACGTTAACAGAACAACAGGTTTTGCGGACAAGTCATCAGGCGATAACAGTCAACATTCCCACTCTCTTGAATAATTAGCGAGCAAGCGATCATCGGCATTTTCTGTGCCGCCGTTCAGGCGGCTGATTGCGAAGAAGGGCTCAGAACTACCGAAGCCGAAGATTCGCTCCTCGCTGCCAGACACCGTGTAAGACGAATGGGGCTGAACCAGCGCGGTCTGCCCAGGCTTAAACCTTCAAGCACCGAATGGAGAACCGCCATGAATCACCAGTCCGCAAGCCCATTTGACAGCATTGAAAGCGCTCACGACTTCATCGTTCTGCTGGGCGAGACCGTCGCCGATTCAAAGCGTGAAATTCAGGCCGACGTAGACAGAGAATCGAATGGGAACGCACCACGCCGTTTAGAGGCGTTGCGCTTGGCCTTGTACAACCTGGACAAGCTTGAGAGTCACATCACTAAGAGTCGCCGGATCCTCAACGATCTTCGTTCTCTGCGCCGCCTTCTCTTCGAAGAGCGAGGGGTTCGCGCGACGGTCCCTCCGCCGGAAGCGGCGAAGTCCAAAATAGCCGAAACCCCCATAAACGTTTTTCGCTTGAACCCAAAGCCCCCTGGCGTAGTCGAGACGGGGACGCATGGGATCGCGGTTGCGGCGTAATGAGGGAGAAACTAAGCAGCCCTGGTGGGCAAAGGCATCCTGAGTCCTATCGCGCTGCGGAAAGCATGTAAGGCGTAAAGAGCGTCCTCGAGAGCTTCCCGTTCTTCTGCACTGTCTCCTAATGCTTGAAACAGTCTCGCGCCCGGACCACGATCACCTTTTCGGCCTGATCGATGAGTAGGGGAAGTTTCTTACGATCACTCTCGAAAAGTGCAGCCCGGTAAAATTGCTTCCAGGAGTGGGTAGGCCCGAGAGGCTGGGGGGAGGGGCGGTTCATCATTGTCGGCCTCGACTAACGTGGCGGTTATAACGAGGCGTATATTTGCCGGAGGATTTCGACACCGTAAATACAGAGAAGACGGGATCAGGGTGAATGTTCGATGTAGTACGGAATAGGGGTTGGCATCGTCCAGTTCCGGACTCAGAACAAATTTTCCGAGCGAAGGGCAATGTCCCGGGGGCAACAAGTAGAAGAACAAGAGCGACGCATCACAAGGGCCCCCCAAAAAACCTTGAAAAACTGACAAACGCTCTCCATCGCTGCCAGGAAACTGGAAGACTGGACGGTGATCTGTGACCCTGGTCACTTCCTCGGCTCAGCCCCGGGGTCTAGCCTGATCTGCGATTGCTTGGGACGCCATGCCTGCCCGCCTCACCCGCGCCATCATCAAAACTCTGGATCGTCTCGCCCGCGGCACGCTCCCATCCGAAGACACGCCCGAACACAAGCGGACCAGCCGGTGCGGCGAAGAGGACGCCTACTTCTATCTTCGCCAGCTGGGTTACGTCATCGTTGCCCGCAATTTCCGTTCGCTGCGACGCAAAGGCGAAATCGACCTGATCGGCTGGGATGCCGAGGTCCTCTGCTTCGTCGAGGTCAAAACCCGCACCTCCCATGAAATCAAACCTGCGGAAGCAGCGGTCGATCAGGCCAAACGACAGGAATTAGGCTTAGTTGCGCGCGAATACTTGCGACGCATGTCACTTTCGTGCCAGTGGCGTTTCGGCGTGGTCAGCGTGTATTATGAAGATCATCAAACCTGCCATCCGGAGATCGAGTTGTTCAAAAATGCGTTCTCCGTATCGTAAAATGCAAGTTTTGGCATTCCTTACTGAAAGGGTTTAGTGCTTGCCTGAGCTTAGAAAAGACCCGATCGTGGGCCGCTGGGTGATTATTTCGACCGATCGAGCCAAGCGTCCGACTGATTTCGTACGCGAGGGAGTTAAGAATAAAGGCGGGTTCTGCCCTTTCTGCTACGGCAACGAGAGCAAGACGCCACCGGAAATCCAGGCGTACCGGCCGAATCCCAATGGTGGGCCGCCTCCGCAGCGCGACACCCCAGGATGGACCGTGCGCGTAGTCCCGAATAAGTTCCCTGCCCTGGGCATTGAAGGCAATCTGAACCGGCAGGCCGAGGGCATGTTCGACAAGATGAACGGCATCGGCGCGCATGAAGTTATCATTGAGACGCCCGACCACAATGCCACTCTGGCCACTTTGCCTGCAAAGCGCATTGAAGATGTGCTGTGGACCTTCCGCGACCGGATTCTGGATTTAAAGAAAGACCGGCGCTTCAAGTACATCTTGATCTTCAAGAATCATGGCGAGCCCGCCGGAGCATCGCTGGAACACGCGCACTCGCAACTCATCGCGCTTCCGATTTTGCCCATCTACGTGGTTGAGGAGTTGCAGGGCGCCAAGCAGTACTACATATATAAGGAGCGCTGCGTTTTCTGCGACATTATCCGCCAGGAGACTGACACAGGAGTTCGCGTGGTGGCGGAGAACGAAGATTTTCTCACGATTGCGCCCTATGCGCCGCGGTTCCCCTTCGAGACCTGGATTCTGCCCAAGCGTCACGAGTCGGCCTTCGAGAACTCCTCGTCGCATATGTTCGAGAACCTCGCCAAAGCCCTGAAGACCCTGCTCACCAAGGCGGATCGAGTGCTCGACAATCCGCCTTATAACCTGGTCATTCACACCTCGCCCGTGCAAGACCCGACCAACGACCATTACCACTGGCATATCGAGTTCATGCCGAAACTCACCAAGACGGCGGGATTCGAATGGGGCACTGGCTTCTACATCAATCCAACTCCACCCGAAGAAGCTGCCAAATTCCTGCGCGAAGCCAGCGTGGAAGAGCCCGTCCCGGTTGCGGCCAGCTAGCGGGGAAAAACGTTAGATCGGACATCCTATCCGCAGCTTGTCCTCCTGAGCGAAGCGAAGGATCTCTGCATTTCTACTTTCTCCGCCAACGCGCCCCGTCCTTGGTTATCTCGACGATAATCCCAGCGGCATTGAGTTCCGCACGAATGGCATCCGACTCTTTGAAGTTGCGGGCACGACGTGCCTGCTCTATCTCGGCAATCTTCTTCTCAACCTCGGCGTCAGAGAGGCGCTGAGTATTGGCCGCCGCAATTGCTTCCTTACTCGCTTCCTCCAGCTTGCCTTCCGCTTTGGCCCAATCGAGAATCCGTTGCATCTTGGGCTGGTCATCATCTTTCAAGACCGCGAAAATTTCGTCGAACTTTTCGACTGCGCAGAACAATGGGGCGACGTCGCCTTTCCTCATCTGGCCGGCATCGGCCGCGGCGTTCGCCTTACGCACCATCTCGAAAATAGCGCCTTGTGCCTGAGCGGTATTGAGATCATCTTCCAGCCCCGCACGCATGCGCTCGATAGCCTCCTTCGCCAGTTCTGACATGCCCTCGCTGGATCCCTCGGGAAAGCGCTCCGTCTTCAAACGCAGGGTGAAGGTTCGCAAGCGTTCGACCGATTCAGCAGCCTGCTTCAGGCCATTGAACGTGAAGTTGAGCTGATTTCGGTAGGGCACCGATGCCAGCAGGTATCGAATCGACGAGGGTTTGTGCCCCTTGAGCACCAGGTCGCGCAAGGTAAAGAAGTTGCCCAGGCTCTTGGACATCTTCTCGCCTTCCACCAACAGGAATCGTGCATGAAACCAGAAATGAACGAAAGGCTTGCCCGTCATAGCCTCCGATTGGGCGATCTCGTTCTCATGGTGGGGGAAAATCAGGTCTTCCCCGCCGGCGTGCAGATCGAAATTCTCCCCGAGCTCTTGCATTGACATGACGGAGCATTCGATATGCCAGCCCGGACGTCCAGGACCAATGGGCGTCTCCCAGAAAGCTTCGCCCGGTTTGGGCGCTTTCCACAGTGCGAAATCGCGGGCATTGTCCTTGTCGTATTCGTCGACGTCCACCCGCGCCCCGTCTTCCATCCCGGCAAAATCTTTTTTCGAGAGCTTTCCGTATTCCGGAAATTTTGCGATCCGGAAGTAATAGGACCCATCCTCGGCGCGATAAGCGAAGCCTTTTTTCTCCAGCCCGGCAATGAACTCTGCCATTTCCTGGATGTGATCAGTGGCGCGCACCAAATCCGGCCGCTCGATATTGAGCGTTTCCGCATCTTCCAGGAATGCTTTCTCGTACTTCTCGGTGTATTGCTTGACGCTGACCCCATCGCGGGCGGAGTTGCGGATGATTTTGTCGTCCACGTCCGTGATGTTCATCACGTGGCGCACCTGGTAACCGCTCTGCCGCAGGAAACGGCGCAGCACGTCCACCGCAATGAAAGTGCGGAAATTGCCGATGTGCCCGTAGTCGTAAACCGTGGGACCACAGGCGTACATCCGCACCTGGTTGTCTGCGAGCGGTAGAAATTCCTCAATTTTCCCAGACAGGGTGTTGTAAAGGCGCAGCGGCATAGAAAGTTCGGAGTGCTGTGCGTCGAATTGTCAATTCTAGGGGGACGGAAGAAAAAGGGTCAAATCGAAGAAAAAATTCGGGCGCCAGGCGGAGTAAATCTTTTAAAAGCTGAGATTTGCCGGGATTCGTTTGTAATTCTTTGATTCCAGGATACCGGGTGGGGAGGGGTAGGAGGGGTATACCCCAGTCTTGGCAGCCATCTCCGAGTTTCGCCGCGGACTTCTCCGTGTGGCGCAGACATTCTTGTCCGCGAGTTATTTTTTCGTGTGGGGCGCCCGCCCGGCACACTCCTCAAATCGGGCGTGGCGGAGTGCTTTCCGGCGGCACAAGATTGTGGGAACGTAAACGCAATCCGACCAGATAGATGTAATGCACACCGGAAATGATGGTGAACGCAAAAACCGCGCGCAGGCAGGCTTTTCGGGCCAGGGCAATCCATTGGGCGTGGTCGATTTCATAAAGCAGCACGAAAAACACGGCTGCGACCTGAAAAAAAGTATTGGCCTTGCCGAAAATGCTGGGACTGAAATTGCGAAGCCCCGCAATCGCGTAGAGCACCGCGCCCACTCCCAGAATCGAGATATCGCGGCTGAACACCAGCACCGTGAACTTCCAGGGAATCTTATGCAGGATCGAGAGCACCAGGAACATGGTGGTCAGCAAAAGCTTATCCGCGATCGGATCAAGATACTGCCCGAGCAATGTCTGTTGATGCAGCTTACGGGCCAGCAGGCCGTCGAGCCCATCGCTCAGGCCGGCAAGAACGAATAGCACCAGCGCCCAGTGGTAATGCCGATCGACCAGATTGATGACCACAAAAGGCAGAAACAACATGCGCAGCAGCGTGAGCTGATTGGGAGCGGTCAGCAGCTGCGAAGCTTTCACAGTTCGGCGCCCCCGGAAGCAGCGGCGGCGCGGGCCAGCGCCGCGGCGGGCTCGAGCCCGGTTCGGTTCGTGAAACGCTGGGAGAGCGAAGGAATGTTGCCTTCGGGCAAATCCAGTTCTAGACGTTCAACGCGGTGCATCGGGAAGAACAGCGTTGCAGCGGCAAAAGGCTCTCCGGACACCACCAAATTGGTGGCGTCCTCAAATGAAGACAGCTCAAGCCCCTGGAAGCTGAGGCCGGCGGGATCCAGCGCGAGCACCGCTCCCCAAAACTTCTCGCGTGGATTGTTCAGCGTGACCAGTACGATTGCGCCCGAACGAAAGGGACCTGCCGCCACAGTGTGTCCGAAAGCTGCCTTTGAGATGGGCTCGGTAGATTTGCGCGCTTTGCCGATAGGAGACATCCGACGTTTCTTCACAAGAGCGATTGTCTCCGCCGGAAGCGGACTTTGCAACTAGGGAAGCGCAGCGGACCCGTTTCCTGCTGCTTAGTTGTCCTGGTCCCCTCAAACCACCACATTCCGCGCGATGAGTTCGCGGTAGAAATCTGCGCTCAACTTCGGCACGCGCTTCTGGGTTTCAAAGTTCACATAGAAAAGACCAAAGCGCTTCGTATACCCGTCATTCCATTCGAAATTATCGAGCAGGCTCCAGCAGAAGTATCCGCGTAGTGGCCAGCCTTCCACCACGGCCCGCTGTGCGTGCGTAAGATTGTTGCGCAGATACATGATCCGGTCCGTGTCGTAGACCTTCCCATCGGCCGAAGTCCGGTCGTGCGACGAGCAGCCATTTTCCGTGATGAAAACGTTCTCCACCCCCCAGATCTCTTTCATGTGGCGCGGCGCCCAGTACAGGATCTCCGGCCCGATCGCCAGCCACGGCGAATCCATGTGAGGATAAGAGCGAGGGTTTGGAACTACAGAAAACCCGAGCGCCTGCGCAGGGTCCGCGCGCACGTAAGTAGGCCCATAACAGTTCAGCCCCACCAGGTCGAGCGGGGCTGAGATGGTCTTCATGTCTTCCGCCGTGAATTGCGGCGCGTTCTTTCCCTCGGTGGAAAGATAGTTCTCTGTGTACTTGCCTTCCAGAACCGCGGTCAGGAAAGGAGCGTTGACTTCCCGCATAGCCGTTCGCGCCGCAGCGATGTGCGCTCCCGACTCAATAACCGGCACGCACAGACTCGGATTCTCTGCCAATCCGACCTGCAATGGACGCCGAGCCGCCGCCCGCAGGGCCCCAACAGCCATTCCATGTCCCAGCACAGCATTGTGTCGGACCTGATTGCGGATTTTGTCTCCCAATACTTTGCCCGGCGCCTTCGTCCCCGAACCGTAGCCTTCGTCGGTAAAACAGGAAAATTCGTTGATGGTAAAGAAATGAGTGATCCGGTCAGAAAGCCGCTTGGCGACCGCCTGGGCATAATCAGCGAAATGCTTGGCGGTCTCGCGCGACTGCCAGCCTCCGTACCGATCTTCCAAAGCCTGTGGCAGATCCCAGTGGAACAACGTCGCGTAGGGCGCAATTCCGTGCTTCAACAACTCATCGACGAGCCGATCGTAGTAAGCGAAGCCCTTCTCGTTCGCCGGACCAAAATCGTCCGGAAAAACGCGCGGCCACGAAATCGAAAACCGGTACGCTTTGCAGCCCAACCACTGCATGTGCTCAACATCTTCCTTGTAGCGATGGTATTGATCGACCGCCACGTCGCCGTTGTGGTCCATTTCGACCCGCCCCGGCGAATGCGCATAGGTGTCCCAGACCGAGGGCTTCCGCCCATCCTCCTGGACCGCCCCTTCCACCTGGTAAGAAGCTGAGGCGCAGCCCCACACAAACGATGGAGGGAAAGAGCCCGACGAACTTGCTGCCTTTTCTGCTGCTCTCACAACCGGGTTCACACCCAGTCCAAGCGCTGCCGCGCCCGTGAGTTGAGCAAACTGACGTCGTGTGAAAGAACT
>DASQIH010000173.1:0-12395 GCA_035631655.1 Terriglobales bacterium | reverse complement strand
TCAAGGCTTCAAGTCGATTGCCGGGCAGGGCGGCCAAGTCCCTCAGTTCGACCGCTGCTTCAAGGCGATCCAGCTTCAGCTGGGCAGCACGCTCAAATCCAGAGAATGCCTTAACCCGTTTACCGGATGCGAAGTCTCTTGACCGCTTGTCCCGGTAGCTGACGATCACGTCTAAAAAATAGCAAGCCGTTACGCGTTACGTCAAGCATAAACTCCAAGCCCAGTCTGTCACAAGAGGGCAAATCCCGAGTGTGTGAGTCCCGGTTCATCCCTTATAGTTTGAGACTGAATTGGTGCTCCGCGCATGGCTTCGTGCACCGGTCCCAAGCTGACGTGAGATGATTGAGCATGTTCACATTCAAGGCTATTGGTCACGTACGCAGCTCATACAAGAACACCCAGGAGATTCCCAAAGGATTAGGGGCGAAGCACGAGGCGGAGGGTGTGCTTGAAATCTCGCCGGAATTCGAGCCAGGACTCAGCGATATCGAGGGTTTTTCCCACCTCATCATCATTTGGGTTTTCGATCGTGTTCAAGGATTCGAATTACTCGCTACTCCGCCCAGCGACACTCGGCCTCATGGTGTGTTTGCCACACGATCCCCGAGACGTCCTAACCCGCTTGGCTTGACCGTAGTCGAGCTGCTCCGTCGAGACGGCGTGCTGCTATATGTCCGCGGTGTTGACATGCTCGATCAAACACCCATTCTCGACATCAAGCCCTATCTCTCAAGTATTCCACCAGGCTTATTGCGGCGTGGGTGGTTGGCGGAAGCTGAGGCGCGAACAGGGAAAGATTCGTGACATTCAACCTCGGCACCGAATCGGGTTTCGGACTGTTTGCAGCTGGCAGCCTTGTGCAAGGAAGTGTGACAGACACCAATTTTGTTGCCATCGCAAATACCGTGGGCAACAAGAACGTGTTTTATGGGAATCAGTTCTTGACACGACTTGTAATACGCCTGTGGAGGTATTGCCTCAATAGTTCTGCAAGCCTTCGCCGATTTCGCGCCAGAGACGAGCAACAGGCGTACAATGGGTTTCCGCAACTGCACGTCCCAAACCTGTCTTCATAATTGTTCCCAGATCGCAGTTGCTTTGCTTTTAGCGATAGAAGCATCCGGATTGCACAAGACAAGAGTTGGACAGGGTCACCGATTTCGTCTTGTGCATCTTCTCCGGGTCCACTGGAAGGAGAGGAGTATGTCATCGTCTGCCTGCGGTTCCGCATGCCCACATGCGAAAGGCAAGTCTGATATTCCGAACCCTTCCAACCGCCGGATCAGCTGGCTGGCCGGATTCCTGCTCATTGTAGTGCTGGCTTGGTGCCAGTTGCTCGGCGCTCAGGACGCGCATGGCGTCTCTCCGCAAAAGCTGCCGGGACTGCAGGCGGCTGCTCGGATCATCCGCGACAGCAATGACATCGCTCACATTCAGGCTGCCAACGAACACGATATGGCTTTCCTGCAGGGTTACGTCCATGCCCAGGACCGGCTTTTCCAGATGGATGTGAGCCGCCGCGAGGCCAGTGGAACGCTCGCCGAGCTTGTGGGTCCCGCGGCTCTGGCGCAGGATGTGCAGTTGCGCACCCTTGGTCTGCGCCGGGCTGCGCAACGTTCGCTGCCGTTGCAATCGCCGCGCGCGCAGGTGATCCTGCAGGCCTACGCCGACGGCGTGAACGCCTGGGTCTCCACCCATCCGCTCCCGCCGGAATATCACGCGCTCGAACTGACACATTTTCAGCCTTGGACGGTGGTGGACACGCTTGCCGTGGTGAAACTGATCGCGTTCGGGTTGTCATTCGATCTCAGCGATATCCAGGCGATAACGGAACTGCTGAGCTTCCAGCAGGCAGGGCAGGCAGCAGGGTTCAATGGAACCGCACTGTTCTTCGACGACCTCGAAAGGTCTGCACCATTTGATCCGGCTTCCACGGTGCCGGACGCCTCCACTCCCCTCCCAGATCAAGTCGCCCGCAATACGGCGGCCAAACTCAGACTAGTGGCTGGTGTTCTCCGTGCCAATACGCTAGCCCTCGCCGAGGCGTACTTCGAAAAGACAAGAGACATCCCGCTACTGCGCCATGCGCGCGAGCAGCAGATTGAAGGCGCTTCCAACGAATGGGCCATCGGCGGGGAACTCTCGACTACGGGGGTCCCGATGCTGGAAAACGATCCTCATCTCTCGCTAGGCGAGCCTGCGACCTGGTATCCGATCCACCTGGAAGCGGGTGATCTGGATGTGATCGGCAATGGTTTCCCTGGCACACCTGGAGTCACGCTTGGCCACAACCGGTTTGTTTCCTGGGGCGCCACCAATGATGGTATCGATACAACGGACGTGTTCCAGGAGCAGGTTGTTCCTGATCCCACCTCGCCCAGCGGCTTGAGCACGATGTTCCAGGGCAAGCCTGAGCACATCATTCCTGTGCCTGAGGTCTTCCGGCAGAACAATATCGGGGATGGAATCCCGGATAACATCACGATCGTTGCTTCGGGAGGAGCGATTCCAGCGGCGACCTTAATCATTCCACGGCGCAACAACGGTCCGATCATCGCATTGGACACGAAAACCGGTTCGGCGCTGAGCGTGCAGTGGACGGGCTTCAGCGGCACACGGGAACTGGATGCAGTGCTGATCTGGGCTTCAGCCCGGACTCTGAACGAATTCAAGAAAGGTCTGCCTTTCTTCTCCTGTCCCCCGCAGAACATCGCTTACTCCGACGTGCGCGGAAATATCGCCTACTTCGCCGTGGGTGAGATGCCGGTACGGGAAGACTTACAAGCGGGCACCGTGAATGGGCTTCCCCCGTTTTTTATCCGCAATGGGACCGGCGGCAACGAATGGCTGGCGGTTGTTCACCCGCAACCACACCAAGCGATCCCATTCGAAATACTTCCTGCGTCTGAGATGCCGCATATCATCAATCCTCGGGCTGGATTTTTCGTCAACAGCAACAATGATCCTGCCGGGGTTACGCTCAACAACAATCCTCTCGGAAGATTGCGGCCAGGCGGCGGAATCTACTACTTGGGCTATACGTTCGACGCCGGTTTCCGCTCGGGACGCATTACAGAACTGATCCGGCAGAAGATTGCCAATGGCAAGATCTCTTTTACCGACGTGCAAGGGATGCAGGCCGACGTCGCACTGCATGATGCCGAGTTTCTTGTCCCGTTCATTACCCAGGCGTTTGATCACGCGCTTGCGCATGCTGCGCTCAATCCGCAACTGGCACAGCTTTCCGGCGATCCTGGCATCGTGGAAGCCGTGGGTCGGCTGCGCGCCTGGGACTTCACCACCCCGACCGGGCTGCCCGAGGGCTTTGATGGCGGAGATGTCAGCGGTCCGCCTTTCCCGCGCTCCGGCACGGAGATCGCCAATAGTGTCGCCGCCACGCTGTACAGCGTGTGGCGCAGCCAGTTCATCAAGGAGACGATCGGAGCAACGCTTGCAAAATTCGGATTGGCGCAAGTGGCCGCTTCACTACCAGGACAGAGCGATCTCAAGGCCCTGCGCAACCTGTTGGAGAATTTTGCGACAGCCCGCGGCGCCGGTGCATCGGGCGTGAACTTCTTCCAGGTTCCAGGAGTTACTGACGCGGGTGACCGCCGCGACATCATTATCCTGCAGAGCCTGCGGGATACGCTGACACTGCTGGCCAGTCCTGCTTTTGCCAATGCATTCGCCGGATCGACCACCCAGGACGACTACCGCTGGGGCAAGCTGCATCGCATTACCTTTGCCCATGTGCTCGGTCCTCCTTTTAGCATTCCGCCTGCAGGCGGCGTTTTCCCGCAGCCCTTGCCAAATCTGCCCGGCATACCGACGGACGGCGGATTCCAGACCGTGGACGCGGCCAGCCATTCCGTGACCGCAGCAAGCGTTAATGGCTTTACCTTTGGATCAGGTCCTTCGGAGCGCTTCGTCAGCGAGGCAAAGCAAGAAGGAATGCGCGGCGTCAGCTCGTTGCCGGGCGGAGTTAGCGGGGTGCTGGGAAGCCCGTTTTACTTGAACCTGCTGCCACAATGGCTTACCAATCAGGCATATGATCAATTGTTCAGGCAGGAAGACCTGGAGCACAGCATTCTGAATGTCACGAAATTCGTTCCGGACAAGCCGTAAGCAGGAACCGAATATCGGAGATCATTGAAACGCTGCTCCGGCACCACTCTATGCAGCCGGGCGGAAAGGAGGGAATCAGCCACTTAATAATGAGGAAGTCTCCACGCAAGGGTCACCCTGCAGGAAGGCAGAAGCGCCGAAATGGTTCTTCAGCGGACCTTGTCAGGCTTTACGAAGACGACGCTATCGTGGCCCTCAATAAGCCTGCCGGACTTCCCTCTGTGCCGGTGAGGGACTGCGATACACCGTCCGCCTGGTCCCTGCTTTCTCGAGAACTGGAACCGAAAAGACAACGAGCCTTTGTCGTACATCGCATCGATCGTTTTACATCCGGGGTCCTGCTCTTCGCTAAAACCAAGCCGGATCGAGACGCACTGGTTCGACAGTTTCTCAGCCATACTCCCGTGAGGCAGTATCTCGCAGTCATTCGCGGATATCTGGGAGTCAAAGAGGGAACGCTCGTTCACTACTTCCGACGAGAGGGAATGTTTCAAAGACTGACCACCGAGGGCGACTCCCAAGGGGCTCGTGCCGAACTTCACTATTCGGTCGAACGCCGTGTTCGCTCGGCTTCGCTCGTCCGGGTCACGCTGGTGACAGGATTGCAAAATCAGATCCGGGCGCAGTTTTCAGCGATCGGCCACCCGGTCATCGGCGACAGAAAGTACCACCCGGCGGAAGCGTCAGAACGGCGAATTGCTCGCGTCGCTCTGCATGCAGGATATCTTCAGTTCATTCATCCCCGCTCAGGAGACAAGGTCTCCATCGACTGCGAGCTGCCCCCAGACTTCCAGTCTCTTCTTCGGGCATTATCGCCGCCCCGATACCCGCGTCGGTGAGTGTTCCAGTTGGCAAGTTCTCTGCGAGCCATTCCCCAACAGCCCCGCGACTCCCCTCTATCGATGGCTGGACTGCCTTTCTAGTAGGCAGATAGGCTGGGTGCTCCCTGCGGCTATTATTCCCCGCTCGCCTCCGCATAGCGGCGGAAGAAACTGTTGGCCTTCCACTCTGGCCGCTGGCTGTCATCCGCGACTCGAATCATCAGCCCGCGAATGACCTCTTCGTAGGCAGCTGCGGCCGAGAGGTCGACCGGTTGCTCGAGATCATCCGAAGGCGCATGGTAGCGGTGGGTGAGCCAATCCTTGAAAAGCTCTTTCTGCTCGGGCGTGGTGGGAGCGACGCCCATCGCGAGCGCCGGGATGCCGTGCACGATAAAGTTGTACTGATCGCTGCGGATGAAAACATTGCGCAGCGGCTCCGGATCGGCCTGCACACTGATCCCACGCGCCTGCGCCGACTCGCGTGCCAGATCTCCGAGATCAGATTCCTCCAGGCCGTAAACGGTGAGCGTCTTCAAGGGCACGATGGGCAGGAACATGTCGATGTTAATGTCGGCCACCATCGATCTGGGATCGACAGTGGGGCGAGCCGCAAAATACTTTGACCCCAGCAAGCCCTTCTCCTCGCCGGTCACAAACACGAACAGCAGAGAGCGCTTGAGGTTTTCCCGTTGCTTCTTTAAGGATGCTGCGACATCGAGCAGGACGGCACATCCCGAGGCGTTATCCATGGCTCCGTTGTAAATGCGATCGCCATTGATGGGCTCGCCGATCCCGATGTGATCGATATGCGCCGATAGAACCACGTACTGGTTCTTCAGTTGCGGATCGCTCCCCGCAAGCTTGGCGATGATGTTGTTGGATTCGACATCTTTCCTGTCGACTCTGGCCACGGCCTTGATGGACACTGGAAGCACAAAATGCGGCAGAGGCTTGCGGTCTTTGCCCACCTCAACAATCTCCTGGAACGTGTGCCCCGAGCCCTCAAAGAGCTTCTCGGCATGGGCCGGGTTGAAGAAGAGGGCAAGTTTTTCGCCGCGGGTCTCGTTGAATTCCGGATCCGCCAAGTCCATGCTGGGGTGGGTGCGATTGATGGCAATGCGCGACCAGGGAATATCCATCATGGAAGGATTAGGGAGATAAATGAGTCCGACCGCTCCCGCTCTCGCGAAAGCCTGCCATCTTTCCTTCGCAGTTTGGTAGTGTGACGCCAGGGGTCCCGGAATATCCGCCGGCGACCCGGAAAAGAGAACCGCTACCTTGCCTTTGAGATCGAGCCCGGCAAGGTCGTCATAATTTTTTTCGGGGATACTGAGGCCGTAGCCCACGAAGACGAGCGGAGCTTCCACTTCCGGGGCAAGATCGACGCGCGTGCTGAAGATGGCATCTTCGCCCAGGGTCAGCGGCTCGGCCTTGCCGTTGTGGATGAGCGTGACACTCGAGTCCTTTTCTACAATTTGGCGGGAGACAAATTTGACCGGCTGGTAAAAACCATCGGTAGCGGCCGGCTGCAGACCGTTCTTTTTCAGTTGATCAATAACGAAAGCCTCGGCCCTGCGCAGACCGGGACTGCCGGTTTCGCGGCCCTCCATGTTGTCGGCGGCCAGCACCTTCACGTAGTCCCACCAGGTCTTGCCGTTGAAGTGGCTTTGGGATTTCTGGGCAAAGCTCACAATCACGATGAGCCCGCAGACAAACGGCAGAGCGAACTTTCTCAGCATCACTGCGTCACCTCGAGAGCAGATGAATGGCAGAAAGCAGGTGGAATTGTACCGTAAACTTGCGCACGGCCGCCTTGGCCAAAATCGGCAGTCATTCGTCTCAAGCCACCGCCAGCTTTGACCGAGTGGCAGACACCATGCCCACCGCGAACTCGCGAACAAGAATTCTGACGATGGGGTTGCGTTGGCTGCCGAAGGTCTGGGAAGGAGTTCAGTACTCAGGCGCCAACGCAACGACATCGGCTAGTTGCTTCAGTGCTGATGAGGCGCGAACGGTGCAATGTCGACCGCTTCGCCCATCGCGTTATAACCGGCGTGGTTGGGATGAAGATAATCCCACGGCAACTGAGTGAATTGGCTGTTGGGCACATAGACCGCCTTCATGTTGCCCGTAGCCGGGTCGAGCGTAGCCGCGTCAAAGTCTTCCACCCCATCAAAGAGCCCAGAAGTGCGAATGTAGCCGTTGAGGATCAGACGGTTGCCGTCAACCACTGGACCGTTGTCCGCGCCACCATGGTAGCCACCACTGGGCCATCCCTCGGCTGGGTTCACCAGGCCGAGAGCAGAGGTCATGGTTCCAGCGTAGACTTTGATGCCCTTGGCATGCAGGCGGCCGACGATATTCTTATACCCCCCAATGATCGCATCCGTCGTGTGGCCGGCTCCGAGGTCGTTGATGCCCTCAAGCCAAACCACATCGGTCAGGCCAGACAGCCCCAACACATCCCGGTCGAGCCGATCGACCGCTGCCGGGCCAGAAGCCGCACCTACGTTGACCGGGTTCACCACCCGGTTGCCGCCGATCGCCTCATTGACGATGCTGACTTTGTTGCCATAAGCGTTGTGCAATCGGCGCGAAAGCGTGTTCATCCACCGATCATTGATGTTAAGGGTTGTGTGTGTGCCATCCGTGATCGAGTCACCGAAGGCGCAAATGACTACTGTGTCCGACGGAGCCATGACATCCACCGCGTCCAAGAAGAACCAGGAAGTGGTGGTGAATTGAAAGGCAAAGACGTCCAGATCTTCGGTGTGATTGCCGCTGCCGGTTGCGGTGATGAACGAGGTCATATTGGCGCCGCTGTGATGGGTCATCGGCCCGCTGCTGCCTTCGACCGAGTAACTGACCGCCAAGTTACGCCCCTGGAGCGCTGGATCATCGGCGCCCCTGACCCAGGAGAGCCTGATGCCGTCGCTAAAGATTTCCTGGCCGGCCGGGATCGTCACAGACTTCTTGCCGCCGAAAGTCACCTGAGTCATGGTGCCTCGTACGACGTTGGCTGAGTATTCCTGGAGGCCTACCGTGACTTCGTTGAAGGTCACCGGCTGGGTGCCGAAGACATTGGAAAAACGAACTCGCATTCGGTTACCCCAGAGGTCGGGCTTGACGATGGAGCGAAACGTCTGGTCAGTCGCTCCGGCGGTGTTGGCGTTGGGGAAAGGGAAAACGAGATCGGGTTGGATGTTGGCGGGAGCAAAGGTAGTGGGCGGACCTGGAAAAGCGGGCAAAACCGGCACAGTGTACAAGAATGCCGCCCCAGGGGCCGTGGCCCACGTGGCGACCCAGTGCTGGCCGCTATCCCCATCCTGATGCTGACCACCCGCAATGGCGGCCGTGTGGATGGCAAATGTCGCAACAGCGAGGGCTATAGCCAGGAAAATTGATCTCTTAAGGTTGTGGACAATGGGAGCTGAGTCTTCTGTGTGTGGTTTCTTGCCCATGGTTGGAAACTCCTTTTCAATAGCGGGTAGATGGTTACTGATTTCGCGCCGAGGCATCCAGCTGGCGGAATCCACGTAAAGGAGTGACTGGTTCTCCTCATCCCCTCCAACGGGAGCGCTGGAGATCGAACTTCAGATGAGGTACTCGACCCGCCTCCCCACGATTGGGGGGCTTTGGACACGGGTGGTTATCGTATTGCCGCCAATCGAGGCCTGTCAAGTAAGACTGTTTCCAAATTTTCCCAGGGTGCTGTCGCGCGGCTCTTACCAGGTTGGGGTTTATGACCTGAGCCTTGTCTGTGGCCGGCGAAGTGTCATCCGGCGAGAGTGGCTCGATTCTTTCTCGCCCAAGCGGGAACCCTGAGCCTGCCTTTGACCAAGAGCTCCTTTGCATTGCGCGTACGTGCCCTTAACCCGGTCACTGCGCCCCCCTGCGGCCCACACCTCGACAGAGCGCACCCATAGATTCACCTCAAGCTCGCACTCAATTCCTTCCTGAACCTCTTCTTGAAGGTGGAAGTGCTCGTAGTTCTCTATGCGCAGGCTGCTAATCTCGGCAAACAGCACAGGAACCACCGCTCCGGTCACGCCAGCCGTTCGTTCAAATCATGTAGGAAGGCGGTCTGATGCCCTTGTCACGCAGATAAATTTCCGCCTGGCCGCGATGATGCGCCACGTGAATGTACATGGCAAGCAGCACTTCTCGTCCCGGGAGGCGACCGTCGGGCGAGTTGTGCGTCTGGTTGAGTTGCTCGTCGCTGAGGCTCGAAATCACGCCGGAGCAGTAGTCGAAGGAATCGCCCAGAAAGCCAACGACCCCCTCCTTCGCAGAGGGTGAGGGTAGTGCTGGGGTTTCGGAATCCTTCAGACCAGCGCAGAACTGGTAGTTGGTGGTGGCAATGTGCGACATCAATTGTCCGAAGTCCATGGATTCAGGGTGGGGACGAAAACCGTACTGCTCGGGCGGCATGGCCTGCGCCACAGCAATCGACAATTTACGGAGAGCGGCAAAGTGCTTGGCGTATTCCCCAGCGGCATTCGCCGGAGCTGCTCCGGTACGCGCAGCCGTGAGCGAAAGCGCGGGCAGAACAGCGATGGCAACAACCGCACGAAATAGCATACGACCTCCTTGGAAGATCGACACCGACGTGCCGAGTCTGATTTCTCGATGGTTACTTATCCTGGCACTGAAACACTTTGACGATACCGAAGCCGACTCCGTTAGCAGGGTTAGAGGGTTTCACTTCCACGCGAAAGTAATTCACTGCTGGTATGCGCGTACTGCCAAGCTTGAATTCGAGTCCGATACCAGCGCGATAAACAAAACCCGAGGAAGGTGTCCTGTTTAACCACGCAGAAAGCGCCATCCGCCCACCTGACTCTCGATGTGAGTTGACAGTTTCGGACAGAAACGAGTATGTTCAACCGAATGGTTGAGTATATCCAGGGATCCCTTACCCGTGTTTTCTCCGCCGTGGCTGACCCGACGCGGCGTGCCATCTTGCGAGCCCTGGCCAAACATCCCGCAACCATCACAGAAATTGCAAAACCATTTCCCGTATCCCTGAACGCGGTCTCGAAACACGTGATGGTGCTTGAGCGTGCTGGGCTCGTCCGCCGCGAGATCCGGGGCCGCGAACATCTCTGCAGACTAGAGCCGCGCCCGCTGCGGGATGCTACAGTCTGGCTCGATCACTACCGCCAGTTCTGGGATGTGCGACTCGATGCACTGGAGCGTTACGTGGCCCGAAAGGTGAAAGGCGTAAGCAAGAAAGGAGCAGGCCATGGCAGAGCCCACTGAGAGAACCTACCGGCTCTCAGTCCGTCGAAGGATGCCGGCGCCGCGCGAAGTTGTGTTTCAGGCCTGGACGGATCCGCAAGGCATTCGGGAGTGGATGTGTCCCGGAGATGTGGTGTCGGCGGAAGCATCGCTCGATGTGCGAGTTGGCGGATCCTACCGGATCGTCATGAAGGCTAAGGACCGTGATCATGTGCACACCGGCATTTACCAGGTAGTTGAGCCACCCGCGAAATTGGTGTTCACCTGGACTCAGGAAGGGGATGAAGTTCCGACGCTGGTAACTGTCGAATTCGTTGCCCGCGAAGACGAGAGCGAACTGGTCCTTATTCACGAGCGCTTCCTGAGCGCCGAGGTCATGAAGCGCTATCAAAACGGTTGGGGAAAAATCGCGGAGAAATTTTCTGCCTATCTCGCCCGACAAACCAGAGCTGTCGGTACCCGTGGTTTGGAGAAACAGTAAAGGAGAAAAGAATGGTGACGAAGACAATCACACACGACGCCGATATCAAGAACCACTTGGTGGTTTCGCGCGAGGAGTGGCTCTCCGCGCGAACAGCATTCCTGGCCAAGGAAAAAGAATTTACGCGCCTTCGGGACGAAATCAGCCGACTGAGGCGCGAGTTGCCGTGGGAGCGCGTAGAAAAGAACTATGTTTTCGACGCCACGAGCGGGAAAGAATCATTGGCCGACCTGTTTGGAAGTAGAAGCCAGCTCGTCGTTTATCACTTTATGTTCAACCCTGCAGCGGACGAGGGCTGCAAACACTGCTCGTTCTGGGCCGACAATTTTAACGACATCGTCGTTCACCTGAATCATCGCGATGTGAGCTTCGTCGCGATCTCACGCGCACCTCTGGCAAAGATCGAGGCATTCCGAAAGAGAATGGGATGGAATTTTAAATGGGTCTCTTCAGCCCAAAACGATTTCAACTACGACTACCAGGTGTCGTTCACTCCGGAGGCAATCCAGAGTGGAACGGTGTTCTACAACTACGCAAAGCAGAAGATGAACATGTCCGACCGCGAAGGGGTCAGCGTCTTCTACAAGGACGCGAGCGGGGCCATCTTTCACACCTACTCGGCCTACGCCCGTGGAATCGACATGCTGAACACCGCTTATCACTATCTGGATCTGGTTCCCAAGGGGAGAGATGAGAATGACTTTCCTCAATCTTGGGTCCGATACCACGATCGATACAACGACTAAGACAGCAGCGTAATGCAGTACCTCGATGCCTGTGGATGCGAGGATTAGCGTGGCACGCTTTGATCGAGTTACAGCTGTCGATTGTAAACAGTCCATGACCAGCCAAGGTTTGGCGCGTGAGTGGCCATTTCTCGGAACCACGGTACTTGTCTTCATGACAAGCGCGGTGGTTACGGTTTACTGGTGCCGGTCCATGTCCGCCAGCATGGCCATGCCTGGCGGCTGGAGCATGTCTATGGTGTGGATGAGGATGCCCGGGCAGACTTCGCTTGGCGCGGCCGCTTCTTTCTTGGCCATGTGGGTTGTGATGATGGTGGCCATGATGCTGCCGTCTTTTGTACCCATGCTGTTGCGCTACCGTGACTCCGTTCATGTACCGTACGAGATCCGCCTGGCAAAACTGACAACCTTGGTGAGCGCCGGCTACTTTTTCATCTGGGCCATTTTTGGGGCGATGGCGTATCCGTTCGGTCTCGTCTCAACCGCGGCCGAGATACGATGGCCCGCCTTCGCACGTTCGGTGCCTATCGTGAGCGGGGTCGTTCTGCTGCTCGCAGGATGTATACAACTTACCGCATGGAAGGCTCGCCAGCTTGGGCGATGCCAGGATGTGCCAACCTGCGGCCGGTCGCTGCCTGCAGACGCCCGCAGTGCTTGGCAGTATGGCCTTGGCTTCGGCGTGCGCTGCACTCTGTGCTGCCTAGGTTTCATGACGATCCTGCTTGTCATCGGCGTCATGAATCTCGTCGGGATGCTCATGATCACCTCCGCCATCACCATCGAACGGCTCTCGCCTAAACCGCAGAGCTTCGCTCGTGCTATAGGCGTCGGGATCATCGCGGTGGGTGCCCTTGCAATTATCCGAGCCCTAGGAGTGACTTGAAACTCGAGTCGGCATCTCGGAGGTCTTATCAGCGCGATTTGTTTTGGAGTTCAGGCCCGCCGTCAGCGCAGATCGGCGCGAGGAGATGTCTGAGTTGG
>DASQIH010000172.1:0-7279 GCA_035631655.1 Terriglobales bacterium | reverse complement strand
GTGTATAGCTGGCGGGTATCGCCCGACATCAAGACGGGGCTGGAGCGCGAGGCGCGCCGTCGCAAGATATCGCTCTCCGCCGCTCTCGATCTGGCGGCGCGCGAGTGGCTGCTTAAGACAAGCATGGCAAACGAAGATGATGAGGGACAGTATCGCCTGAAAAAAGCCGCATCAAGGTGGTTTGGCGCTCTAGCAAGCGGCGATGCTCAGCGTTCAGAGAAGGTTTCGCAAACCGTGCGGCAGCGCTTGCGGCGGGGCAATGGCCGCTGATGCTCTGGTCGATACGGGTGCAATCCTGGCCTTGCTGGACAGGACGGATCGCTGGCACCGACTCTGTGTGGACACGTTTCAGCAACTTCGACTTCCACTGCTTACTTCCGAAGCCGTGGTGACCGAATTATTCCACCTTGTTGGCGATAGCCGTCACGAAATGGAGACCGCCTGGAAATTCTTACGCTCCGGTGCGATCAGGTTAGCAGTTATCGAGGATTCAGAACTGCCGGAAATCCAAGATCTGATGTTTCGCTATTGGGATCGTCCGATGGATTTCGCGGATGCGACTCTTGTCTACTTGGCAAGGCGAGAAGGACTAATTACCGTGTTTACGGTAGATCAGGCTGACTTTGGCACCTACCGAATCGAAGGCCGTAAACGGTTCCGGATATTCCCGGCGACCCGACCATAGCAATGGCTGGCGAGGGCCAACTTGTATTGCAATAAGTTAAAAGACTGGCGGAGAGGGAGGGATTCGAACCCTCGATACAGGTTTTAGCCCGTATAACGGTTTAGCAAATTCCGTCCGCACTGCTCCTGTTGCTCGGAATCAATCACTTAGCTTCAGCATAGGCCGTGCTATTCGGGGCAAATCATACCAGTCGCGCGCAAACATGCACCAAATTATGCACCACATCAATGGATGGGGAATTTGGGTTGGCCGCCTGCTCATTTCAACGGAAAGTGGAAGTTGTCCGGGGCCGTGCGGACTCTTTTGTGCGGCGCCGCTGCTCTGGCTCGGCGGGAGCAGGGCGCTGTAAGCCGGGATACATCTGTTGTCCGAACGGTAATTGCTCTCCCACAACCTGCTGATAGAAATCGGCCATTCTGAAATCTCCGCCGCTTTGAAGGCGACCGCGACATCGTTGACTTCAGGATTGTCGTGCGAGTCCTTGGCCCCCTGTTACCCTACTGCTGCGCCGAGCACAACTAATCTGGGACCTGGTTGCGCTTAACTCGACGCCATCGCTGGCGCTTCATAAGGAACCGGAAGTGGCGGTCGGCACGATGGGCATCGGACTCGATTATGGTGGTTTCGGCATTGAGGCACTTCCGACGGCCGATGTCGAGCGCATCCTCAGCGCTTTCCCCCGACTGAAGATGAAGCAACAATTTGCCGAGACGTGTTGTCGGCTCGTCACAAATAAGCCCGAGACCAGCCACGACAACTTCCTCCGCGACTTCGGCGAGCGATTCGTGCCTGGCTACAAAGCTGTGTCAACGGTCGACCTATTGATGAACGCTCCGTTCGATGAATAGCAAAGAACCCAGGTCGAATGAGGATGGTGTCACAAAGCACTGGGATGTTCTATCTTAGCGAATACAAGAGGCCGATGCGTTCAAAAAATGTGTTGGTCAAGAATGAAGGAGCCAATCATGAAAATCGTAGTGATCGGTGGTACTGGTCTCATTGGATCAAAGCTTGTTAACAAGCTGCGCGAGCACGGGCATGAAGCCGTAGCCGCAGCCCCCAACACAGGCGTCAATACCCTTACGGGCGAAGGACTGGCGGAAGTGCTGAAAGGCGCCTCGGTAGTCGTTGACGTATCAAACTCTCCGTCTTGGGAGGACTCGGCTGTGCTGAAGTTCTTCGAAACATCAACTCGCAACCTCCTCAGCTACGAAGCCACCGCAGGGGTAAAACATCACGTCGCGTTATCGGTGGTGGGAACCGACCGGTTGTCTGAAAGCGGTTACTTCCGGGCAAAGATCGCTCAGGAGAAACTGATTAAGGAATCTTCAATCCCCTACACCATCGTGCAGGCGACCCAGTTCTTCGAGTTCCTGAAGGGACTTGCCGACATTTCCATGGTCGGCGACAAGGTGCATTTGCCTCCTGTGCTTTTCCAGCCGATGTCCGCCGATGACGTTGCGAGTGCAGTAGGCAGGATCGCGGTAGAGCCGCCGATAAATGGCACCGTCGAAATCGGCGGACCAGAAGAGTTTCGCGTGGATGAACTAGTCCGGCGGCGCTTGGCTGCGCTGAAAGATCCCCGCGAGGTAAGCGCTGATCCAAACGCGCGTTACTCTGGAGCGAAACTCAGCGAGAAAACACTAGTTCCGGGCAGTAACGCACGGCTCGGAGAGACGCGCTTCGAAACCTGGTTGACTCAGCCCGCAGCACACGCTCAGAAAGCTGCCTAAGGACAAAATTACGGACCAAACACACGATGCAACCATGCGTCGATCAACCGAAAGGTTAATTTATGACATTCCCTAAACTAATTTTGGCACTGGCATGTCTCATGTCCAGCACCTTGATGGGACAGGAGGCCAAAGTAACGGATCTCTTTTCGAAAGACTTGGCAAACATTCCTGGCAAAGAAGGTGCGATGATGATCGTGGATTATCCGCCGGGCAGTGTAGACCCTATCCATCGTCACAATGCACATGCGTTTGTCTATGTTCTGGAAGGCTCGATCGTGATGCAGGTGAGAGGCGGCAAAGAAGTGACTTTGACACCTGGTCAGACATTCTATGAAGGCCCCGATGATGTTCACGTCGTTGGGCGGAACGCAAGCAAAATCAAACCGGCGAAGTTCGTCCTGGTCATGGTGAAGGACAAAGGCGCTCCGGTGCTGGTGCCCGCCAAGTAAATAAAAACGTTTCTGTTTCACAAGAATATAAACATAAAGGAGAAGATTTGTATGAGCACCATTACAGTCAAAGACGGCACCACGATTTACTACAAAGATTGGGGATCAGGACAGCCGATCGTTTTCTCACACGGCTGGCCGCTCTCAGCCGACGATTGGGACACTCAGATGTTGTTCTTCCTCAAGCACGGTTATCGAGTTATCGCTCACGATCGGCGCGGACATGGTCGCTCCTCGCAAACCGGTGATGGCCACGACATGGATCATTACGCCGACGATCTGGCGGCACTGACCGAGCATCTCAACCTCAAAGACGCCATCCACGTCGGCCATTCGACAGGCGGTGGTGAGGTCGTGCGCTATCTGGGTCGCCATGGCGAAAGCAGAGTCGCAAAAGCTGCCATTCTCAGTGCCGTGCCGCCGCTGATGGTCAAAACAGCGGCCAATCCAAATGGCCTGCCTAAACAGGTGTTTGACGACTTGCAGGCGCAGCTCGCCGCCAGCCGGACCAAGTTCTATTACGACCTTGCGTCGGGACCCTTCTACGGTTACAACCGGCCCGGCGCGAAGGTTTCCGAGGCGGTGATCCGGAATTGGTGGCGGCAGGGCATGATGGGAGGAGCCAAGGCGCACTATGACGGCATCGTGGCCTTCTCACAGACGGACTTCACCGAAGACCTGAAGAAGATCACTGTGCCGGTGCTTGTGATGCATGGCGATGACGACCAGATCGTACCTTATGCCGATTCCGCGCCGCTGTCTGCAAAGTTGCTGAAAAACGGCACATTGAAAACCTACAAGGGCTTTCCTCACGGCATGCCCACGACCGAGGCTGACATGATTAACAACGACCTCCTCGCGTTCTTTAAAGCGGCAGCACAGGCAGCAGCGTAATGAAAGCATGGTCTGAAGGACGGTTCGGTGTTTCGTGCTAGGCGGAACGCCGGACGCCTTGTCTTAAGAACCAACGGCGGGATTCACCAGTAACAAACGAGGGAACTCCATGAACACTAAACTGGATGGTCCTAACATTTCACGTCGAGGCTTTCTGGCATTCGCTGGTGCAGCTTCAAGCGTTGCCTTGCTCGCTCCCCGCCAGCTCTTCGCTCAAGATGACGGCCTTGTGCAGATGGCCCGCAGGTCAGCATCGTCTAGTAACATCACCGTTCAGAAACTGCGCGGCAATATCAGCGTCCTGATGGGTGCCGGTGGAAACATCGCGGTTTTGCCCGGCCCTGACGGAAAGCTGCTAATCGATGCAGGCTTCGCCGGTTCGCGTCCGAAGATTACCGAGGCTCTCGAGTCGATCAGCTCCGATCCCATTAAGCAACTCATCAATACTCACTGGCACTTCGACCACACCGACGGCAAGGAGTGGCTGCACTCTGCGGGTGCCGCGATCCTCGCTCACACGAATACGAAAAAGCGCCTTTCCACAACGACACGAGTGGAAGGCTGGAACTTTACTTTTCCGCCCGCTCCTGCTGCAGCAATTCCCGCGGACGTTTTCGACGACGAGCGGACTCTGAAGCTCAATGGAACGAGTATCGCCTTGAAGTATTACGGGCCTGCTCATACCGATAGCGACATCTCCGTTTACTTTACCGACGCCGATGTTTTCCATGTCGGTGACACATTTTGGAATGGCTACTATCCATTCATCGATTATTCAACGGGCGGCAGCATCGACGGCATGATTCGCGCTACCGAGGCGAATCTAGCGAAAGTCACTGACAAGATGATCATCATCCCAGGCCACGGCGCGGTTGGCGACAAATCCCAACTCGCCTTTTATCGCGACCTGCTCGTTGGTGCTCGCGAGAAAGTAGCGGCTCTGAAGAAACAAGGGAAGTCGCTCGACGAAATCGTCGCCACAAAGCCCACTGCCGCGACAGACGCAAACTGGGGCAACGGATTCAGGAAACCAAAAGATTTTATCGGAGACGTTTTCCAGGGTGTTTAACGTGACCACGAGCGAGCGATCCGGAAGTTAAGCAAAAATGATTACCAGCTTCGATTTGCCGACAACGTATCCAGAACCTGTTAATCACGGCGTTTGCCCTGATTACAACAATTAGGCTGGCTATGAAGGTTCTCGAATCTCAGAGGCTCATCCCACCATCGATCAGCAACTCTGCACCGACCGTAAACGCTGCCTCATCCGAAGCGAGAAACACGACAGCATGCGCGATCTCACTTGGCTGTCCGAACCTTCCTGCGGGGATCTGCTTGATGAACGCAGCCTGCTCCTCCTTTGTCCTCCCGGAATGAAGGGGCGTCATAATCGGTCCGGCGCTCACCGCGTTGACGCGAATCCCCCGTGAAATCAATTCACCAGAAAGCGTTTTCGTCAACGAAATCATCGCGGCCTTGGTTGCCGCATAAACGCTCGATGTCGGCATCCCGATGTGCGGATTGACCGATCCGTTGATTACGACCGACGCTGGGTTCGCGAACACCGGCAACAATTCCTGAAGCAGAAAGTATGGACCCTTCACGTTCGTGTTGAACGATCGGTCAAATGCCGCCGCATCCCATTGGCCGAGTGGCTTCAGTTCGGCGATCCCCGCATTGATAAAGAGGACGTCCAGCTGTCCGAATGCCTTTCGGATCTCGTCGGCTACTTTGCCCTGCTCCGCCGCGTCTCCCGCGTTGGACTCGATGACAATTGCATCGCCCAGTTCCTTGCGAGCCGCATCCAAGGCTGTTTTGCTGAGTCCAGTGATCGCGACTCGGGCTCCTTCTTCTAGGAAGCGGCGAGCGGTTTCGAGTCCTATCCCGCTGGTCCCGCCCGTGATCAGAGCGCGTTTTCCTTGGAGTCTTGGCATGACGGGAAATTGTATACAAGGAGTCAACTGGATGCGTGTTCGAAGCTGAAATCGATTTCGCGGGAGGCGATGTCTTGACGCGTGTGACAAGCAGCAACTGGGTAAACAGATCACAGGCGCCACGACATTAGCTCATAGATGGCGATAAATACCCCAAGTCATTTGTCGAACCCATAGACATGTTCGTGGGTTATGGCAGGCTGACGGGCAATTCTTCCCTAATCCTGTGAGGGGAGGGTTGGCGGCGATTCGGAAGCTCACTTATGATCAGACTGTTGGCATCGTGCCACCGTCAATGACGTAGTCTGCACCGTGAATGGAAGCTGCGCGATCCGATGCCAGAAATGCGACCAATTCTGCAACTTCTTCCGGCACACCTGGACGACCAATTGGAATGCCTCCAATCATGTTCATGATCTGCTGACGCGCCGCGCCCTCCGTGATGCCGCTGCTATGAGCAAGCTGCACAATCATTCCGTGCGCACCCGCAGTCTCGATGAATCCCGGCGAGATCATGTTCACCCGAACGCCCTTCGGGCCAACCTCATTGGCGAGCCCTTTGTTGTACGTGCTAAGCGCGCCTTTTGCCGCAGCGTAGGCTAGAGTCGCATCGTAGAGAGGTAGGCGATGTTGAATCGAAGAAATATGAATAACAATGCCTGCCCCGCGCTCGATCATCTCCGGAAGAAACGCTCGATTCAAGCGAACTGCCGCCAACAGATTCACATTGAGAGCTCTTTGCCAATCGTCGTCCGTAAGTGCCCGGAATCCGCCATTCGGAGCCTCCGATCCGCCAAGACAGTTCACGAGAATATCCAAGCCATGCCACTCCTGCTGGATGCGGTCGACAACCTTCCTGACACCATCTGCAGTGCCGATGTCTGTTTGCACGAACAAGGATGGGTTTTGTCCTTCAGGCAATGGGGAGCGTGCCGTTGTTGCGACCGCCGCACCGCTCAATAAGAAGCGACGCACAATCGCCTCTCCCATTCCCTTGGTGCCACCAGTTACTAGAACCCGCTTGCTTTTGAACTCGTCACTTGAAACAGCGTATGGATACGTCTGCGTCATTGAAACGAGCCTCCGCGAGGCAATCCCGAATCGACTTGCTCAAATACGAGGTTGGCACAATACTGGTAAAAGTGGAAGTACGCACTAAAAAGTATGTCAGGGGGCAAATATGCCAAAACGCTATACGCCCGTGACTGCTGCCGCGGACCTGGAGAAAGCGCTCCGCCTTCTCGAAGGACGCTGGAAGCTGGTGATCTTGTTCCACCTGTTCGGGGGAAAGATCATGCGATTCTCCGACCTGGAACGAGCCATACCTGCCATCACGCAAAAGATGCTTGGGCAGCAGTTGAAGGCAATGGAGGCTGACGGCATTGTTCTACGGACTGCCTATCCGCAAGTGCCGCCTAAAGTGGAATACAGCCTGACATCATGGGGACAATCCCTATGTCCCGCGCTTGATGCCATCCTGAAATGGGCTGACCGCCGTCCAGCGCATGTAAGAAAAGTTAACGAGAAACGCAGACCAAAAGACGGTTCATCGGCTCGCCCCATAACTCCTCCCGAGTGACG
>DASQIH010000171.1:0-10362 GCA_035631655.1 Terriglobales bacterium | reverse complement strand
GTGCCTGTACTCGGCCTCGACGGTCGCACGGTTTACCTAGTGCAGTCGGCGAGGGCGGTGCGAGGCGGGGTCGCCTTTAGCTTCTAAATCAACCGAACAAAGTTCCCAACCCAAAAGCAAGTGGTGTTGAAACTCTTTGATAATGTCCCCTTCCGGACTCATTAGAAATGTCCCCTTAGACTGAGACCTCCAGCCACAGGAGGTCTCGTTGAAGAGGACAGCCATGAGCAGTCGTGAGCTGGAGCGGGTGGAAGTAATGGGGCGAGTCGCCAGTGGGGATTTGAAGCTGAGCGATGCAGCGGTCATGCTCGAGCTGAGTTATCGCCAGGTGAAAAGACTGTGGCGGCGCTATCGGCAGGTGGGCAGGAAAGGGCTGAAGCATGGGAACGCCGGTCGGCCGTCGAATCGCAGCAAGGCGATGAAACTTCGGCGTCGAGTACTGAATTTAATCAAGAAAAAATATTCGGGTTCGGAGAAGGAGCGATTCGGGCCGACTTTAGCGGCCGAACACTTGGCTGAGGAAGACGGCATGGTGGTGGATCACGAGACGTTGCGCCGTTGGATGTTGGGGGAACGCCTATGGAGCCAGCAGCGGAGGCGCAAAAAACACTGCCAGCGAAGGGAGCGCAAGGCCCATTTCGGCGAACTGGTGCAGCTGGACGGCAGTTTCCATGAATGGTTTGAGGGGCGTGGTCCACGGGGCTGCCTGATGGACATGGTGGATGATGCCACGGGCAAGACGCAGGCTCGGATGGGGAAGGAAGAGACCATCTGGGCGGCGGTGGGGGTTTTACGAGCCTGGATTGAGCAATACGGCGTACCCCGGGCGCTGTATACCGATTGGAAGAACGTCTACCAGCAAAAGGCGACGCCGGCTGAGCAGTTACGGGGGAAAGTGCCGGTGACGCAGTTTGGGCGCATGTGTCAGAAACTGGGAATTCGGATCATTGCCGCCAGCTCGCCCCAAGCAAAAGGGCGAGTCGAGCGGACCCACGGCGTACATCAAGATCGTCTGATTAAGAAGATGCGGCGGAAGAAAATCGCGAGTTACGAGGCGGCGAACGAGTATCTGGAAAAAGAATATCTGCCGGAGCACAACCGGCGCTTTGCCCGGGTGGCAGCCAAGCCGGAGGACTATCACGGGCGCAAGCCGACGGCGCGGGAACTGCGTGAGGTCTTCCGCTTAGAGACCGAGCGCAGGATCAGCAACGACTGGGTGATCCGGCACGAAGGCCGCTACTGGCAGCTGCAGCCTGCCGGTCAGCCACGCTATGGCCCCACCCTAAGCAAGGCTCTGGTATGCGAATGGGAGGTTGGAGTCAGGGAAGTGTACTACCGCGGAGAGCGAATAGCCTTTACGGAGCTGAAGGAGCCGATACGGAAGATCTCTGAGTCGCTTCCGCCAGCCGCCCGAGCCATCGTAGTGAGGAAGGCCAAGAAAGACCATCCGTGGCGCCAGGCCTATAAGAACATGCGGCCCTGGGGTCCGAACCAGGTGATCACAACGCCGCTCGTTGGAATACGCACTTACGCTTCGCCCTAACTACAGGGCTTCGCTTCAGTGCGCATTCCAACGAGAACACCACAACACAAAAAGGGGACATTTCTAATGAGTTAAGGATGGGGACATTTCTAAAGAGTCTTGACACAGATTTCTAGAGATTTCTAAACCCTATTTGACTTCAGTAAGGTTTCTGTCCTAAACTCCCCGCCCGTTTCGTGGAGGATGGCAGATGAAAACACGTACGCGCGTCGTCTCCCTGGCGTATGTCTTGCTGTTCATACACTGCGCATTGGCACAGAACGTCAACTCTCACCCGCCAATCACCATTCAGAGCAACAGCGATTTTACCAGCTGCGCGTGTGTGACCGGCGGCATGGGCACGCAAGCGAACCCATACATAATTGGCCCCTGGGCCATTAATACTGGCGGCGGAGTAGCCGTTTTCGTCGATGGCACGAACGTCACCGCCTCGTTCGAACTATTTAACCTGAAGATTTCCGGAACCAGCACCGGCACGGACACCGGCATCGTGCTGAACCATATCAATCCCAGCCGCACGCAAACGATTGTGGCCGAGGTGTACGGCGTTCAAACATCGATTCAGAATGCCAATGTCGGCATCCTAGTGGAGAACTCGTCCTACGTGGTGCTGGACGGCGCTGGCGAGAATCGCAGCGGGCCCGGCATTCGCAACAGCGGTGCCGGCACCCTGAATGGAAATCTCAGTGGCGCCATGGACGTGGAGAGCAGTACGCACGTCAGCGTCAAAGGATGGCAGTTCAGTGCCAATGGTCTCGATCATGCGCCCGATTACATCGGATTCAACCCTGGGGTGCAGTATTGGGGAGTTGGAGGCGTGCGGTTCTTTGGAGTCACCGCTTCTGTGATCGACCACAATTCGGCCAACAATGATACCAACCTGTCATACGGATTGTTTAACTCCAGTTCCAACCAGGTCACCTACAACACAGCTGATTATCCGTACACCCATAACATCCTGGTCGCCGATGGCTCCTCGTACAACACAATCAGCAACAACGACACGGGCACTGGCGATTACTTCAACATTATGGTCGCCGATCCGTTACCCGGCACTGCCACGCTAAAAACCTACGGCGCGTCGCACGACAATGTGATTAGCAACAACATCAGCCACAGCGCAGGGCCAACCGGACATGAGCTCAGCGATAATATTGTCCCCGCATTCCTGGGCGGCATTGTCGTTCTGAATGGCACCTACAACAACCAGATTCTCAATAACCAAAGTTGGGCCAACACCGGTGCTGACTTGGTGTGGGCGCAAGCCGTGCCCAACAGCGGAACTCCGATAGGCGTTAGCACGTATCCCCCGGCGGTAAACTGCAACGTGACCGCTTCCGAAGGCGGCGGTGTGGGCAAACTCAACGGGAATGTGTGGAAGGGAAATACCTACCAGTCGATCGTGCCGTGTCTGCCTGCTCAATAAGCTGAGCGCTGTTCGGGATTTCCACAATGCCTGCGCGAAGGCGCGGATTGTGCAGCAAAATAGGTGGGATGCCCCTTCCACCTATGTTCACGCTCTGGACATCACCACTGGATCACACTGGACATCACCCTTGCATGATATTTGAGGCTATGCTACCGTTGCGCTCCCAGAAGCAGTTTGTGTAGGCGAGGGGTGAGTGAGGCCGGAACGCTTCTGTTCCGATACCCAACGAGGAAGAAGACGAGAGATCTTCGGGGCTGACCTGGGTGGGTGCCATGTCACTGTCGTTTTCGACCGAGTCAATTTGCGCTTCCGACCGGTTAGAAGCGTGGCGATACAATGCCAAACAGATTTGCGGCGATTGCCAGTTTCGATTTCCCAAATTCTATGCATTTCGCGGCGAGATTGAGCGCCGCACGGTCGCCAAGCTGGAGTTGACGCGATTCTCTTCGAGCCCCGTTTCCTTTTCGAAGTTTCCCAGCGTCAGCGTCCAATCCGATGATCGCTGCTGCATCGTCATCACCCAACTGAAGGGTGTACGGCGATACACCCAGAACGGCGCGGTCGCCATCCTAAAGCCGCACGATGCGACGCTGATCGATTCAGGAATTCCATGGTCATCGGATAGCCCGGGCGAGTGTTCCAGGCTTTACTTGCGGGTTCCACGTCCCTTGGTGGAAACGCGATGGCGCTTTGGTTCCCTGCCCATGGCGCGTCGGATCTGCGGGGCATCGGGGCTGGGAGTGATGCTCTATCGGTTGGCGACCTCGCTCTACTTCGAGGCCGACATGCTGACGGCGGAAGAAGGAGTGGTCGCGCGGGACGCGTATTTGGCAGTCTTGTCGGCATGCATTGGAGGCTCGGAGTCGACTCTGCCCGAGGCGAGGCGTAGCGGCGAACTGTCCTTACGGATCGAGAGGTTCATCGAGATGCATCTGCCGGAGCCGACGCTCAGTCCGGGAGAGATCGCCGCGGCAATTGGTATTTCGGTGCGGCACTTGCACCGCCTGTTCGCGCGAAAAGGCCGTACCGTCGCCGACTGGATCTGGGAGCGACGGCTGCAGGAGAGCTGCCGAGACTTGACGAATCCCCGCCTGCGCGAGAAAACCATCACCGAGATCGCGTTCTGCTGGGGATTCAGCGACTCGGCTCACTTCAGCCGATCTTTCAAGAAACAGTTCGGTAGTTGCCCTACTGTCCTCCGCGCGCAAGCCTGGGCCGATGCGTGGCAACCGGAACAGGGACGGGTTTCAACCTTGTATCCGGGAATTGTCTCCGCGCATTCCCAACCGAACTAGACGTCAACAGAAACATGAGCGCCGGGCACATCTCCGCCCGGAATTTTCTCCCCTGGTTTGGCCGGTACTTTGAGAAAAGCTCCCAACGCAGCCCAGATCACCAGGGCGATCCATTCGTAGCGGGTGAAATGTCCGGGAACGAGGGGCACGACTTTCACCAGGACCATGAGCGTTGTGACCAGCAGGCCGAAAACCGCGGCGGACCGGCCAAGGAATGCGGGTTTCATGCAATAGTAGGCGGCACATCCCGCCATCCATCCGATGCCGGAGGCGACGGCTCCCACTTCGAGAATGGGCACCAGTCCGGCTTCCCCCAGGAGCATGGTGAGAACCGTGGCGACGCCCACCGCGATAATCGCGGTGGACGGGGTACGATTGACCTCATGCACACGGGCCAACCTGGGACTGAGCAGGTTCCGCCGGCCCATGGCAAATAGCAAACGCGACGAGGCAACCATGTTTGCATTGAAGGCTTGCAACAGGGCAACCAGGGCCGAGGCCATGATCAGGACCACGATCCAATGTGCGTGCAAGGCCCGTTCAAATGCCACCGCCGTGGGAAACTGCAGATTGCTCTTCAGGCTTGGCCAGGGAGCCACGTAGGCGACGGCAGAGATGACCACCCAGAAAAAAACGAGGCCAACAAGAATAGTCAGTATGATCGCAACCGAAAAACCGCGCGCCCGGAAGTTCGGGCTGGCCTCTTCGGCGTACTTGCCAACCGACTCAAAGCCTCCCAGGAGCCATGGGATAATCTGCCAAACCAGGAGTATGGAGATAAGCGGAGAGTGGCTGAACAAAGGATGCAGATTCGCGGTTGATCCGTGCTGCGCGCCCGCCAATGCGAAGACCACAACTAGAGTAAGGAACGTGAAGGTGGTCCACTTCCCCAGCCTCGCGCTGGCCTGGATACCCCGATAGTTCAGCGAGGTCAGCGAGATCGCGATGATAAGCCCGAGAAAAATATGAGGCAGATAAACTGGCTGTCCGCCGAGCCGATACAACTCAAAACTATTGAGGCGGGGAAACAGGTAACCCGCGATTCGCCCGGCGGCCAGGGCCTCGAACGGGCAGGTAAGGAAATAACTTAGGAACACCATCCATCCTGTTATGAAGCCGACGATCGGGGGAAAATAGTTCGCCGTGTACGCGACCTCGGCGGCTGCGTCGGGGATGGCGCGCACCAATTGGCCATAGACGTAACCGATGGGCAGCAGCATGAGCGCGCCCACAGTGAACCCCAGGATGGCACCCAGCGGGCCGCCACGCTGCAGGATGTCGTCCATGACCACCAGCCAAGCGGTCCCGACCATCACCCCGAAAGCCAGGGCGAAGTAATCCGCCAGTCGCAGCTTGCGAGCAAGGGTTGTCAGAACTCGTACCTCAAAGCGAACTGCATAACGCGCGGTTGAGTCAGCAAGCCAGTGTAGTCACCGAAAGATTGTGGTAGCTGCTGGAGGTTAGGCGCATTGTCCCCGAGACCCGCCAGAACATTAAAGCGATGCAGGTTCGGCACGTTGAAGACCTCCCATCGGAACTGCAGGCTGTGTCGCTCGAAAGGCATGTTCCAGCGCTTGCTCAGACCCATATCCCAGCCGGCATAGCCTTGACCGCGAAGAACATTTCGCGAGCCGCTGCCGCCGGGGAAGGTATGAATAAAGTCATTGCTGAGCGCGTCCGTAGGATTAGCAAACACGCTGACGTTGCCGTCCGGCTGCTTGAAGGCGCCGGTCTTTGGCTTGGCGATCATCGTGGCGCTGCCTTGTTCGTCCCAGTTCGTAGGCCAGAACTGGCCGTTGTCCACGGTGAAGGGGAAGCCCGTGGTCCAACGGGCTAAGCCGGAAAGTTGCCAGCCCCCAACGACTGCCTCCAGAGCCGAACCCGCGTTTCCAGCGAAATGCTTGCCTTTCCCGAATGGCAGTTCAACAATCCAGTTCGCATTGATCTGATGCGTCGTATCAAAATCCGAAACTCCGCGATTGCCGCGGGGATCGAACGCATTCACCAGCCGGCTTCCCGGCGCGCCGATGTTGTCGCTCGGACTGAAGCCCAGCCGCGCCGCTCCCGAAGTAATGTCGATGGATTTCGAATACGTGTAGTTCAAATCGAACTGGACGCCGTGGCTGGTCCGCTTCGTCAGATTGACCTGCAGCCCGTTGTAGTTCGACTTGCCGATCGAACTCCACGCAAACATGCTGGTCATCTGGTTGTTCAGCAGTTCGCCGGGTTTGCCGTTGAAGAAATAGAAGTTCCCCCCGGTGTCAGAAAGCGCGTAATAGATGTCCACATTGGCCAGCCCTACCACCTCATCCCCGGCGTAGGTGTCCGCTGATGTATAGAGCGCGTAGACTGCCTGGACGACATCATTGGTGGTACCTCCGTTGGGCAGAACATAGGATTGGCCGGACAGCAGGCCAAGCTGGGTCGATCCTTGCGGCATGATCAAGTGTTGCCAGAAAGCGGCCGTGGGGCCAACGGAACTGGCTGTGACTTGGCTAACCGGGACCCCGGCTCGCGACAATTTCGAAAGCGCCGTAGCGGCCGCGAAATAGTCCACTTTCGAAGCAGCATCTACCAGGTCGAGGGGTTGAGCCAGATCGCGCTGCGTGAGCAGGTTCCGGCCCAGCCGCCCCACGTACGACACCTGCAGAGAGAATTGTTTGGGCAATTCGCGGCCAATCGAAAAATCGATCGTGTAGGCATAGGGAGTCTTGAGCGACTGGTCGACGCCCCAGGTGATCGCTTCTCCCGCCGGATTCGGGGTCTGCGGGAATTGTCCAGGAGGCAGAACTCCTCCCGGCAACTGGGCAGTCAGGTAGCTGATCGGTACGGTGTTGACGTCGGTCACGCGTGGCACATCGGCTGCATCGGTTACGCCCGGGAGGCAGCAGGGATTCTGCACGGTTGCGCCCAAACCACCAGGAGCATTCGCGTCAAAGGTGCTGATTAGTTGCATGCCCGCGCGGTCGTAAACTCTGCCGAACCCTCCGCGGATCACAGTCTTGTCCCCTTCGCCGACCAGCTTTTTCAGCCAGCCGCCCTCCGGATGCGGAGAGTAGGCAAAGGAGATGCGTGGCGAGAAATCGGTTTTTTCGAAATGGTAGAACCCGGCCCCGTGATTGGCCGGTCCTCCCAGGACGAACGAAATCAGCGGGCCATCCGCGTACCCCAAGCTGTTCTTCATGTTCTGGACGTTCTGATTGAAGTATTGCCCGAGATCGAATGTCGGAGACGCCTGGAAGCCGTTGACTTCCCACGGCGGTGGGAACAGCGACCAGCGCAAACCATAGGTGACGGTCAGATTACGTTTAATCCGCCACGAGTCCTGGCCATACAATTCGTACCAGTTCAACCCGTAGTCCCGCTTGATCGGGGTGCCCTCCGGTAACGTGTTCCCCTGGCGATCGTAGTTAATGTTTGCTTTCACATCTGAAACCATGCCGAGCAAGCCAAGCATGGGGTAGTCGTAGGCGGAACTGGAACCGGGTTCGGGTGCTCCGTTGGGATAGTTGGGGTCTCCCTTGTAGTTAACGGGATCCAGAGGACTCTGCCCGCCGGTGTTGGCGAAGCCCACGGGCGCCATCCAGAAAGTCGCGCCCAAGGCCGTATTCCAAGAATGTTGATAGCTCAGCCGCGGATCGCGAGCGATGCCGACATTGCCGCCGAACTGCAATGTGTGGCTTCCTTTTGTCCAAGAGAGGTCATCCACCAGGTTGTGCACCGGAAGTTGGAAATTGCGACTGTAGCTGACACCCTGATCGAGAGTGTAAAAGATGTTCCAGCCTTTCGTATCCGAGTTCCCAACATCGCCAAAGCTTTGACGGGTGAATCCGTAACGAAATGAGTTTACGAGCGTGGGCCGCAGCACCGCCGTGTACCCAACCGCCATTCCCTTGCTGTGATCGCTTAAAGTATGTTCCGGCGTGGCTCCGGACACGGGCAGAAAAGGCTCTTCGGGATTGAAGACGTTCTGCATCGCGCCCCGCCAGAACAGAGTGTGCTTGCCATCCGCTGTGAGGTGATAATCGAGTTTGAAGATGAACGCATTGTTGTCGAGCTTGATCGGCGCGGCAAAGCGGTACCCGGAATAGTTAAGGCCGTCACCCACCGTAGTCTCGTTGGGGATGAAATTGCCAAAGGCCGGCTTGAAGTAACTGTTGAGAAGTGCTGTGTTCACCCCCTGGATCCCTTGCGGACTGCCCGGGTCAAATTGCCCGATCTGGTTCGGACCGAGAGCGTAGTACCCGGGCTGATAGGAGTAACTCTTGCCGCTCAAACCTAAGACACTTCCGCTGTTGGGGCAGGAGGTCGTGTCCACGCACTGGTATTGGATGACGCCGTCGAGAAAAGATGGGGTGGGGATGTTACGAACAACGCTGGTCGCTTCGCGTCTCCGAGTGCCTTCGTAATTGCCAAAGAAGAAGGCGCGATCCCTCTTCATAGGCCCCCCTACCGATGCCCCGAAAATGTTCCGGATCAGTTTTGGTGGCGCCTTCAGGAAATAATCACTGGCGCTGGTGTAAGTGTTGCGATGATATTCATACGCAGATCCATGAAAATTGTTAGTGCCGCTCTTGGTGATCAAAGCGACTTGGGCGCCTGACCCATCTCCCTGGTCCGCGTTGTAGTTGGTGGTTGTCACGCGGAATTCCTGAACGGAATCCAACGTTACCGGCAAGACCGAAGTAAAGGCATAGCCATTCGCGAGGTCGTTGACGTCCACGCCGTCGAGCGTGATATTGCTCTGGTCGCTCCTTGCCCCGTTTACTGCACCGCTACGTGTGTCCTGATCTTTGTAGGTCTGACTGTCCATATCCGGACGATTGCCGGTGTAAGCGACCCCCGCCTGCAGGGTGAGCAGGTCCGGCACGTTGCGCGCGTCCAGCGGAATCTGCTTTACCTGCGTCTCGTCGAAAGGATTACCGATCGATGCATCGACCAGGTTGAGCGCCGGAGCCTCCCCCATCACCGTAACTACTTCCGTAGCAGTTCCTACCTTCAATGCGACGTTCAACGTGGCTGGGGTATTGACCAGCAATTGCAGTGCAGTTTGCTGATAGTTCTTGAAACCCTTCGCGGTCACCGACAGCGTATACGTTCCCGGAGACAGCGCGAGAAACTGAAACCCTCCCTGCGGGCCGGTCACTGCCGTGCGTTCCAGCTTCGTAGCCTCATTGGTCAGGCTAACGATGGCGCCTACGATTGTGCTGCCACTCGGATCGGTCACCGTACCTTGCAGCGAGGTCGTTGAGGTCTGCGCGAATCCTGCCTCGGCCAGTGCCAGTAAGAGTGTCACCGAGACCGCCAACTGCATCATCCGACTCATGTCGAACCTCCGGCCCGAGGCTGCTGGTTGGTGTGAACGCCTGGTTCGGCACTCGAGAAAGTTGGGCCTTCACCCGGAACGCAGGCAGTCCATGGGCATTGTTCAGGTTGTTTTCGGCTTTGTGGCCGAATTGACTGTACAAAGCATAGCCTTTCGCTTTTCGCGACGCTTGTCTGAGAGTGACATGCGGTTGTTTGGAAGTGACATCCTCCCAAGCCCGGAGATGCGGGTTCTATTCTCCCATTTGGGAACATCGACGTCTCGGGAGCGGCGCGCTTAACGGCTTAGCTGCGGGAGGGCACACCTTCTGGGGGAGCCATTTTGGGCCTCAGACCCCTGAGGATTGGCCGTCAGAAGGTGAACTTCAATGCCGCATGGTACATCGTCAGTTTTCCTGTGGTCATCGCCGCGCTAGCCAAAACCTGTATCGGGGGTTCGAATCCCTCCCTCTCCGCCAGTCCTTTAGTTTCTGCTACTTACAGTACGTGACTACCAACTGACTACCAAATTCCACTCATTTTGCTTCCGGCGGCGGTATTAAGCACTGGAGGCAACATGGCAGTCACACTCTATCGCCAAGTCGGCAAAGGCAAGGCTCGGCGCTATCAGAAGGTCAATCTCGGACGCAGGCGCCGCCCCGCCGATCTCACCGGTCCCTACTTCCTGCGGTATTCGCTGGCTGACGGCACGCGCCCTTGGGAACCAGTCGGCGACGACCTCGACGAGGCGATCGCCGCCCGAGACCGCAAACAGGCTAATTTCGAAGCCC
>DASQIH010000170.1:0-65000 GCA_035631655.1 Terriglobales bacterium | reverse complement strand
TGATCCCTCATATCAAAACTGATGCCGAATTATCCAATCGCGACAAAACGTGACAGCTTCGAGCCCGCTTATATCAAGCTGTGGCAGTCCGGTGAGTTGGCGCGTCGGGCGCAACTTGGCCTGCAGAAGTTGGCCGATTGTGTGCTTTGTCCACGCAACTGCCACGTCAACCGTTTTGAGGATAAGACAAAGGTCTGCAAGACAGGGCGCTACGCCATCGTGAGCAGCTATTTTGCGCATTTCGGCGAGGAGCGCTGTCTGCGCGGTAGCCGCGGTTCGGGAACGATTTTTTTTAGCTCGTGTAATCTGCGGTGCGTCTTCTGCCAAAACTATGAGATCAGCTGGTTAGGGGAAGGCCGAGTCACTAAACCTATAGAACTCGCCGACATGATGCTGCGTTTGCAGGATCAAGGCTGCCACAACATCAACCTTGTGACCCCGGAACACGTAGTGCCGCAGATTCTGGAGGCACTCGTGCGGGCGGTCGAGCGGGGCCTGCGGCTCCCTCTCGTTTACAACACCAGCGCCTACGACTCTTTGGATTCTCTTTTCCTCATGGACGGGGTTGTGGATATTTACATGCCTGACTTCAAGTTTTGGAAGCCGGAGCATGCGCGCTGTTATGCCAAAGCTCCGGACTATCCTGAGGCAGCCCGGCAGGCGATCAAGGAAATGCACCGCCAGGTTGGCCCACTCGTTACCGGTGAGAACGGCGTCGCGCTGAGAGGCGTTCTTCTGCGCCACCTGGTCATGCCCGGCGGGATAGCACGGACACCCGACATCATGCAGTGGATTGCCCGCGAATTAGGCCGGGAAACCTACGTCAACCTGATGGCCCAGTACCATCCGGCTGGCCATGTCACGGCGACAGAATATCCGGAGATCGATCGCCGCATTACGGTCAATGAATATCGGCAGGCGGTTGACGCATTTCACGCAGCGGGACTGTGGCGGCTCGACCCCGAGGCAGCTTTCTAACGTTTGCCACGATCGAGATTAAGGTTTCACTTCCCTTTCCAAAACAGTTCTTCGACATTGTGGAGTGTGTAATGGTCCAGAACAGCAGGCCGGAAGTTGCCCAACCTTTTCTTGCTCCCCACCAGGATGTTGGGGCCGGCTACGCAGATGATTGGTAACTGTTCCGCTACAATCTCTTGAACGCGATCGTAAAGTTTTTTTCTTGCCTCGTAATTCAGCGTGACCGCCTGCTGCTCCATCAGCTTGTCAATCTCGGCCTCCCAGGGAGTCGCGGGCTGCTTTTCCCCAAGATTCCACAAATGAGTAGCGCCGCTGGAGAGCCACACGTTCATATCTGCATTGGGATCGACATCGCCGCTGAGCAGCCCCATGACCGCTGCTTCGTAATCGTGGGTCTGAGTCACTCGCTGTACGAAGCTGCGAAATTCCAAGGGCACGACGCTGACCTGCATGCCGAGTTTCGCCAGATCCTGTTGGACGATGTTGGCGATTTGCATCCTCTGGCTGTTGCTCGAACTCGAGATGATGGAGAACTCGACCACCTGGCCGTTGTGATCCTGTAGCTTGCCATCTTTGTTCCACGTGAATCCAGCGGATTGCAACAGTTCACGCGCTCTGCTTAACGACTGTGCCGGCTTTGGAATGCTTGAATTCAGAGATAATTTATTTCCGGCAGTTACCTGCGCCCATAATGGTTCGCCCCGGCCCTGGTATACCAGTCGCACAATGCCAGTGCGGTCAATCGCCGCCGAAACCGCCTGCCGGAACTTCACCTCACGAAACCAGGTTTGTTTGCGCGCGATATCAGGCAGGCGGCCGGCAGTATCGTCGTTGAGGTTAAACAAAATGAAGTTATATTCCAGTCCAGGGCCAAGGTCCTGCAGCCTGTAGCCTCGCGATTCCTGATCCTTCGCCAGAAGTGCATAGTTCTCTGAGCTGAGACGGCTGATGACATCGATGTCCCCGGTTTGAAAACGTATGGCTTCAGCATCTTCGCTGGCGACCACCAGAAACGTAATCTCATCCAGGTAGGGAAGACGATTGTCCTTGGCATCTACCTTCCAATAGTAGGGATTTCGCTCCAGGGTGATCTGTTGTCCGGGAACGTATTTCTTGAAGCGGAAAGGACCAAGGCCGGCAATCTGGTCCGGAGGGGTTGTCAGGGACCAAGCTTGTGCCAGAGTGCCATCTTGGTATGACTTCTCCAGGAGGTGTTTGGGCAAGATGTCGACACTATCAAAGAGTCGCTCCGCGGCAGCGTCGGGCTGGGCCAGTTTGAACAGCACGGTATAGGGATCGAGCTTCTGAACGGTTATGCTCTGGCCGCGAGCGATTAGCAGGTCGCGCTGCGGAGAGTGAACTTTCTCATCGAGGTAAACCTGAAAGGAAAACACAACATCGTCGGCATTGAAGGGTTGGCCATCAGAAAAGCGGATGCCACGGCGCAAGTGAATCGTATATTGGCGGCCGTCTTTGGATACCGTCCATGACTTTGCCAGTGCCGGCTCGGTGCGCTGCGTCACACGGTTGATATGAATCAGGTCGGCGTGCATGCGGAAGATCACTTCCCGCGACAGCCGTTGATCAATGCCGGTCACTGCATTAAGAGTCTTGGCCTCCGCCCGCTGTGAAACCACCAGCCGGCCACCATACTGGCCGGCCTCACCTGTGCTGGTTTGCAGTTCCTCTTTTACTGCCGCAGACTTGCTGGTCTGCGCCCACGTGGCCGCGGTGAAGAGGACCAGGGCCAGGGCCAGGAGAGCAAGATAAATGTCCTTTCGCAATTGACCTTAACCTTTCTAGGATTAGTCGCCGAATTCTAGCCGTTCGTGCAGGAAATCCGCGAGCACGTGATATCCCCAGAACACCGGAACGAGAGCCAGCGCCGGCGCCAGCATCCACCAGTAGCTGGCTAATACGTGATATTGCTGTAACGATCCCAGCATGTTACCCCAGCTCGGCACCGGTTCGCCCACCCCGAGGCCGAGAAACGAAAGCGTCACTTCGGCCAGGATGTACTGGGGTATCAGCAGGGCCGCTTGCGTCAGGAAGACTCCCATCGTTTGCGGCAGAATATGCCTCCGGAGAAGGTAGAAATCTGAGGCGCCGAAACCGCGCGCAGCCAACACGTATTTTCGCTCCCTGGCGCTGAGCACAACGCCACGTATCAAACGTGCCGGCCTCGCCCAACCCACGATTCCGATCACCGCTACCAGCAGAAGGAATGCGACGGTCGGACTGATGTGCAAAGGAAGGAAAGCCCGCACGGCAAACAGTAAGTACAGCCAGGGCATGGCCAGGAACAGTTCCACCAATCGCATCAGGGCGTCGTCCACAAGTCCGCCGAAATAGCCGGACACAGCCCCCAGAATCATTCCCAGCAACAGCGACAATGCGGCGGCAATCAGGCCGGCAAGCAATGAAATCCTGCCACCCCACAGCAACCGCGAGAACTGGTCGCGCCCATAGCCATCCGTGCCGAGGAGGAATATGCGTCCGGGCTCGTCAATTCCGAAGAAGTGAAGGCGGCAGGGCAAGCCGAGCAGATCGTAATTGTCACCTGACACAAAAAGACGTATAGGGAATGTGTGCGAATGATCTTCCTGATACCCAGCAAAGTTGTCGGGTGACGGTTTCAACCCGTAAATGAATGGCCAGAGAGGCAGTTTTCCCTCCGGGCCGACAAAGTGCACGCGGGTCGGTGGCGCGAAGGGATGTTCCCGATCTTGTTCGGCGGGGTCGTAGGGGGCGAGGAACCCAGCGAGCAAGACCCCTCCATATAATAAGGAGAGCAGGACAACGGCCAGTCGAACCATTCTCCTTTTGCTCATGCAGCTCCCCGGCGGATTCGCGGGTCAGTCACATAGAGCAAAACATCGGCAATGAAATTTCCCGCAACGAGAAACAAGGTTGAGAGCATCACGGCACCGATCACGACGTAGAGATCTCGGGCAAGGATCGCCTCCAGCAGCATCGGACCCAATCCCGGCCAACTCATCACGACCTCAATCAGCAGGGAAGCGCTCAGCAAAGTTGCGATGGAGAACCCAAAGAGCGAAATTAACGGATTGGCGGCAGCCGGCAACGCGTAGCGGAAAAGAATGCGGCGGCGTGGAATGCCGTGTCCACGAGCGGCTTGGATCGAAGGCAAGGCGAGAGCCTCGATCATGCTGGCCCGCACGTGGCGGAAGAAAATCGGCAGCGTACCCAACACCAGTGCAGCTACTGGCAGTGTGAAATGTGCCACCACATCCTTGATCTTGGCCGAAATTCCCAGGTCCGCGAACTGCGTGGAAGTCATTCCGCCCGCTGCGAATGCGTTGGTCCTAATCGCGAGAACCAAGAGCGCCAATGCCACTAGCAGGTCTGGGACAGTCAGCAGCGCAGACGATCCCGCAACCGTGACGCGATCGCCCCAGTGGTCTCGCCTTTCTGCTGCGTAAATCCCCAAAGGGATCGAAATCAACCAGGCGAGCAAAGCGGCGGTCAACGTAAGAGCGAGAGTATTGCGAGCGCGACTCCAGATCAGCTGCGAAACTGGCAAGCCATAGGCGAACGAATAGCCCCAGTCCCCCTTTGCCACCGACCGCACCCAGCGTACATAGCGCACCGGCAAAGATCGGTCCAGCCCATACTGAGCCCGTAAGCTGGCGATAGTTTCGGGAGAAATTTGCGGGTTTAGGCGCATGTCGCTGAAGAATTCGCCCGGCGCCAGCTGGACAAAAAGAAACGACAGAATCGAAACGCCTACCAGGACCAGGACACCATGCAGCAATCTTCGCAAAAAGTAGGCCATCGGTTGTTCAGTTCTGTCCAAAGCCCAAGGCGGCACGCCTTCCAGGAATTGCGTCCAGCAAGGCCCGCGTCTCCGGCTGACCAGGATGGGAGAACAGTCGCTCCGGCGCTCCCTGCTCTATGATCCGCCCTCGTCGCATGATGACAATCTCATCCGCCACGTGGGCCATAAGGCTGAGATCGTGCGATATGAAAAGGTAAGTCAGCTTTTCGGTGGTTTGCAGATTCTGCAGCAAGGCAACGATCTGAGCCTGGATGGACAGGTCCAGACCGGTGAACGCCTCGTCCAGAATCAATAAGCGTGGCCGCAAGGCAAGAGCCCGGGCGATCGCCAGGCGCTGGCGCTGCCCTCCACTGAACTGATGAGGACGGCGGCCTAACCATAGCGCGGGCAGGCCGACCTTTTCCATAAGTTGGACGGCGCGCTCGCGCTGCTCGGCTCGTGTCCCGATGGACTGAATGCGCAAAGGCTCGATGATGATCTCTTCTGCTGACAAGCGAGGATTCAACGCCGCGGCGGTGTCCTGAAACACAAGCTGGATTTGGCGTCGAGCCTGCATCAACTCCCGGCCGCTCAGACTTAACAAGTCCACTCCGTCGAACCAGACTTTGCCTACCGTAGGCTGCTCCAGCCGGGCAATGCAGAGAGCCAGCGTTGATTTACCCGAGCCCGACTCGCCTACCAGCGCGAAGCTCGAGCCCGTGTGGATGGCGAGATCAATACCATCCAGGGCCCGAACAAGAAATTTCTGTCCCGAAAACGGACGATGCTGAAGGTAAGTTTTACTCAATGCCTGCACGCGAATTAAAGGTTCGCTGGTCACGAAATCAGCCACCATATTTGAAGCAGCGTACGTTGTGCTCGGGTTGCGGTTGCATTTCAGCCGGCATTCGCGAGGCGCAAGTCTGCATCCGGTCTGCACAACGTGGAGCAAAAGGGCATCCCGCAGGGGTTTCGGCTGGATCGGGCGCACTCCCGGGAATGGCGACAAGCAAATCGTCGTTGTGCCCCGCGTCTCTCGGCACACATCGCAGCAGCGCGGCTGCGAAGGGGTGCAGAGGAGCCTGAAGCACCTGGCGCACGCTCCCCTCTTCCACAATCTGCCCGGCATAGACCACCAGGATGCGGTCAGCCATTTCAGCAAGAATGGCTGGGTTGTGGCTGATGAACACGAGCCCCAGGCCGTGATCCCGCCGGAGTCGTTTCAGCAGAGCAAGGATTTCCGCTTGTACCGTGGTATCCAGGGAACTGGTTGGCTCGTCTGCGATCAGCAAGGAAGGTCCGCTGATGAGCGCCTGCGCAATCGCGATCCTCTGCTGCTGTCCTCCACTGAGCTGGTGAGGATAAGAAGCATAGATGCGTTCAACGTGATCGAATCCGACCTCTCTCAAAATCGCTTCGGTAGCTTGACGGCGCCGGCTTGCGGACCATTCTCTGTGGTGAGCCGCGGCCACATCAGAAATCTGGGTCCCGACTCGCAGGGTCGGGTGCAGCGAACTGCTGGCATCTTGAAAGATGAGCGAAACCTCTGCGCCACGTAGTTTCTCCATTTCCCGCTCGGGAAGGTTCACGAGCTCCTGCGACTTGTAGGAGATGGTTCCCTTTATTCGCGAGCCAGGCGGCACAAGACGAAGAATGGCGAGCGCTAAGGTGCTCTTGCCGCAGCCGGATTCCCCAAGTATTCCCACGCATTCTTTCTTGCCGACGGTAAAACTCACGCCCCGCAGAACATGTGCAGAGGGCATTCCGTCTGAACAATAGTCAACGTGTAGATCCCGGACTTCGAGCAGAGGCTCCATGTACCCCGAATAGAGCTTGAGATGTAGAACTTATCTTGCACAACTTGCGCGCGATACGCAATGCGGCAACTTGGTTCAGGCGCTCGGCTTTTTCCAGATACCGCGTTCGTGCATCAGGCGGATCTGACGCTGAATAACCTTCCGGCGGTATTCCTCATGCTTCATGGGAGCGCGCTTCAGGTACAGGTTCTTGGGATAAATAGGCTGTTCGTAGAGAAGTTGATAAAGCTCGGTGCGCAAATCCTTGAGCCAATTGTCCCACTGCGCCCGCGCCCGATGATCGCGTAGGGCCTCAATGTCAATCACGCCCGCCACGTAGGTCGAGCCGCCACCGTACTCCTGCCGCCCCACAATCTGACCCTTGTAATTGATGATGAACGACCGCCCGCCGAAAGTGTCGATTGGAGTGATCTCCTCGGGCAAAAGGTAATAGGTGCCCAGGTTCGGAGCGACAACATAGAAATTGTTGTCCAGCGCACGCGCCCGGCTCTGAATTTCGAAAATCTCATTGCCGGTGGCAGGATGTGGGTACGAAGCGCGATAAACGACCTCAGCTCCGTTCAAGGCTAAGGCCCTGGCATTCTCCGGATAGGAACCTTCGTTGGCCATCATGATTCCTAACCGCCCAATCTCGGTGTCGGCGACTGGCCAGAACGCATCCAGGTTGCGTCCGTACTTCTCGATCCACCAGTCATAGATATCGTGGGGGCAGACCGAGTGCTCCACCGGAAACAGGGGAGACACTTTGTAATGTTTGAGGATTACTTTGCCTTTGGGATTGAGGATGAAGCCCACGTTGAAGAACCGATCTTTTATGTCCGGATGACGCGCCTTGGCTTGAGCCATGATGAAAGCGTCATATTCACGCGCGATCTTCCCGAGTTCTTCGGTCTCTTCCCCCGGAATGTCGATGGCGCACTCGCGGGCGAACTTGACGTGGTCGAGATCGAGGACTTCATCGTTGAAGGCCTGGAGCGCTCCTTCCGGAAAGGCAATGAGGCGGACGGGGATGTCCAGGGCTGAAAGCCAACTGGCGGCTTTCACCAGGTGGCTCAGATGCTCGAGATTGATCTTGATGTCTTTGCGGCGGCGAATGCCACGCACGGCAGGAACAAGGCCGACGGCCGTATAAGGTCTAACCATGGTTTGTTCCCCAAAGCAGGGTACCAGATGAAATCATGACTGGCCGACTGCCAAGCCTTTGCTGGCAGGGAGATGAGAAGCCCCCTTGCCTTGTTGCTAGAACGTAACTCGGAATGACAACTGAACCTGTCGAGCCTCCGCGGCGAATTTCGCCGAGCCGAAACTGGGATTGGCAGGGCTCGAAACATGATCGCCAAACGCCTTGGGCACAGCCCCGGCAAAATCGGCGAGACCATAGACGTGATCCACATCTAGCACGTTAGGCCGGTTGAACAGATTGAACAACTCAACACTAGCTTCTCCCCGGACGCGCTCACTGAAGGGAATCGCTCGTTGCAGGCGAACATCAAGGTTGTAGAAAGGGTCGCCCTTATATGTGTTGCGAGCGCTCGTGCCTACGCGGTCAGGAAAAGGGAACAGATCACCGTTGGTATCAAATCCGGCATTCATGCTGAAGTAACGGGCACTCTGCAGGCTGGTGAGCAGTGAGAACTTGAAGTCGCGCACGACAATTGGCCATTCTTTGGGCGACTCTGTCAAAAACGCCAAGGTAAAGCGGTGGCGGACGTCGTTGTCACCCACGGCGCGGTCATATTCCGGATGCAGGTAGTTCTCCGGCGTGTTCGGCAGGTTGACAGTGGTGGAAATGTCGATGGACTTGGAATACGTGTAGTTCGCCAGGAAGTTGAAGTGGTGCGAGAAGGCCTTGCGCAAGCTAAGAGTCCCGGCGTTGTACAGGGAAAATCCGATGGGCTTCACGTAGAGCACGAAGCCAAACCTGGGATCAGCGGGGCCGCCAGGAGTAGGTGCCCCGACGTTGGGCGGCGGCGGTGGGCACGCGGCTGTTGTCGGTGCATCACAGAAATACTCCTTGCCGCTGGGTAGTCTCGGGCAGTTTGCCTCAAGGTGTCCCGGGCAATCCCCGTTGATGCTGGAATACACGGGCAGCCGGCTGGCATGCATCCACTGATAGCCTAGTGTCAGGTAAAGATCCCTTCCGACTTGGTGCTCCACTTCCAAGCTGGCTTGCTCAGAGAAGGGCTGGTCAAATTTCTTCTTGGCGTATCCCAGCGGTACCTGCGCCAGCAGGCTCGGGTTGGGATAAATCCCGTTCCGAGCAAAGTTCATGAAATCTGTCCGGAGCAGCGGCGGAATCGGGGCTTCCCCCACTGCGCCGGAAGGTCCAAAGCCGATCAGATGGTTGCTGGGATTGGAGAACTCTGAGAGAAATGGCTGATTCATGTAACTGAACTCTGAGGCTCCTACCCAGCTCACCAATATGTCGCTGTACACGAAGGGACCAACAAAAATACCGGCTCCGCCCCGTACCACGCCTTTGCCACCGTTGAAAGCATAGGCGAAGGATGCCCGCGGTTGGATGTTGTTGTAGTTGGTGGGGTGAAACCCGCCTTGCTGCTTCAATTCCGAACCGGAGGGAAGATTGTCGACATCATAACGCAGACCGCCGGTAAGGCTGAGGTTGGACTTGGCTTTCCATTGGTCTTGAATGTAGCCCGACCACAGGATGTGCCGGTAAGAAACCGTCGTGGCCTCATTGAACACTTGTTCGCTGGGACCGGCGTAAAGACCGGCTTGGAAATTGGGATCGCGAGGAGGAACCTGCTGGCCGAAGAGTGACCGCGGCTCCAGGAAGAGAAAGGCGACAGGAGTTCCGGGTCCGAAAACATTAAAGGGAGGAGCCCCGAAAAAGCTTTGCGGAGAGAAAACTGCAAATCCCGGGCTGAAGAGCGGAACCTGTGTGCCTGTCCAGACCGGCTGGAGTTCGCCACCAAACTTCACGGTGTGATTGCCCCGCGTGTACGTAACGTTGTCCGCAACCTGGAAGTGCTGCTCGCGATAGAAGCGCACACTGCCTACAAACCCTCCTGACTGCAGCAGGTCGGGAATTTGCAACGCAGGCTCGAATCCGAGTCCCTTGGGCACCAGGTTGAAAATGCGCCGGCCGTACTGGAGCAGGGCTTCAGAGGTGAGGTCGTGGTTGAACACGTGAATCAGATTGGCGTACAAGGTTTGGTCGCGGACCGGATTATCGCGGTAAGACGAGGGTAAGCCATCGCCCGGAGATGCTCCCCGCGCGTTTTGCTTGCGGGAATCATTGAACAGGTAGGTGATGTTAAGAAAGGTTTTCTCGCTCAATACGTTGTTGCTTTTTCCCACGAACTTGTCGTAATCGTCTACGGTGAGAATCGAGTTCAGGCTTTCCGGTTGTAGCCCCAGCAGTTGCTTTACTGCGTTGATGCCCGGAATAGCGCCCAGGATGAACTTGGAATACAGCGGTGATTCCGCACGCCTCTGTCCCTCATAGCCGAGAAAATAGAAGTTCTTCTCTTTGCGAATCGGACCACCAACAGTGCCCCCAAACTGATTAAAGCGTAAGGTGTTGAAACCGGGCGCGGAGAGCAGGTTCTTCGCGTCCATTTTGTCATTCCGGAAAAACTCGTAGACCGAACCGTGGACTGCATTGCTGCCCGATTTGGTGATCGTGTTGACCACCGACCCAAGATTGCGTCCGGTGTCCGCCGCGTAGGGGCTGTCAACCACGCGGAATTCCTGCACCCAGTCCTGCGATGGACTGATGCGCTGCACTCCCGAAATGCTAGTGGTGTAGTCAATGCCGTCGAGGGCGAAGAAGGAAGTGTGGCTCTCGCGCACGCCGCCAAAACTAAGTTTCAGGACGGTCTCCGTAAACGGCGACTGCGCCCCAACGGCGGTGCTTCTGCCGACGCTCACCGAAGGCGTGAGGAGGACGAAATCGATGAAATCGCGTCCACTGATGGGCAGATCGGCGATCTTCGGGGTATCGATAACCTGGCTGACCTCGGATTTCTCCGTGTCGATGCCCTGGACTGTCTCCTGCACGAGAATCTGCTCTTTCACGGCAATGCCCATGGTCACGGTCAACGAGGAGATCTGTCCGACGGAGAGAACAACCGGCAACTTCTGAGGGGCAAAGCCTTTCACCTCTGCTGTCAACTGGTAATTGCCGGGCGGGATACCGGGGATGACGGACAAGCCGTGGGATTCGGTGATGTCGGTTCGCTTCGCGCCGGTTGCAGTGTTGCGCAGCGACACGATCGCACCCGGAACAACCGCGCCGGTTTGGTCAACTACAATAACTTTTAGCGTGGCTAGCTCTTGAGCAACGACACAGCCTGCAAGCCAGAAGACCACCACAAGTGTCGCGACCGCTGGACGCAAAATCCGCCGCATGGTTTCCTCCGTGTCGTTTGGGACGCCTGTGTTGAATTGTTCAACAAAGGTACTGCTCAACAACCGATCGGTTCGCAACAGATGATTGCGCGGAACTGCTCCGCTTAAGCCTTTTCGTATGCCAGTAGAAAACCCCACAGCTATCAGGCGAGAAAAAGTTTGCCAATTCAACAACGGGTTGAAATGATTGTCAAGATTATTTCGAATCCGATTATTTCGAAGCCGAGCCCTTCACAGCACACGGTTGTTTCTGCAGCGTCTGCGACAGGGCCTACGCGGTAGCCACCGTGTACGACTTAATTAGCTTGTCCGCTTCCGCGGGATCGAACCACCAGGGAGCATAGTCCGGAGGATTATTAAATCCGTTGGTGATCCTGCTGGCCAGAGGCGGAATCTGGCTGGCGGCGCCCATCAGTTGCAGGATTTGCGGTTCGGGCGGAACCAGAAGTGAGTTGGTCCACTTCACCACCCACTGGGCGTAGTCCCAGAAAATATCAAACGTCTCCTGCATCCAGGCAGCGTCAAAGGGCTTCTTGCCTCGCTCCAGAATGCGTTTCAAGTAAATACTCGCGGCTTTGGCTGCCGTGTTCGAGCCCTGGCCGGTGATGGGATCGTTAGTCGTGACCACATCGGCCATTCCCAAGGCAAAGTGGCCGGAAGGCAGCTTGCAGACCGGTTTGCGGACCGTGGGAGGAAATCTTCCGACCAGGATGCCATTGTCGTCGGTCAGTTCCACGTTGTGACAACGATCCGCCTCGTGCGGCATGAAGGTTTCCAGTATCCATTTGCTTTTCGCCAGATGCTGCTCGGGAGTTTTCACGTCATTCCAGCAGTCCATCGGCCCACCGGGTACACCCTCAAACACCATGATTTCGCACTCTCCGGTTGTGGTCAGCGCCGGGAAAACAAAATATTCACCAACGCCCGGAACCAGGTTGAAGGAAACCGCGGTAAACGGCTTGCGGGGAACCATGTTCTTCACGTAGGTAAGCGCCAAGGCACGCATCGGCTGGTCGAACGGAGATCTGGACGCGTCCCTCTCGAACATGCGGTTGATCTCGCCTTTACCGGCGGCCACGATAACAAGTTCATGACTCTTGCTGAATTCGTCTACGTCCTGTGGCCCGGCATCTTTGATCACCACATTACCGCCGCGTTTTGTGAATTCCTTCAACCACCCGGAAAACTTTACGCGCTGATCGACCGACTGGCCGTAATCGTCCAGCTTTGCCTCCCAGAACAACGCTTTGGTTTTATTGGGACCGGGAATCGTGAACGCTATGCCTTCGGTGACGGGACATTCTTTCTCCCAGAAATTGATCCCCAATTCCTGCTCACTTTGCAGAGAATCGTGAAACATGAACTGGCTGGAGCTCACGCGGCCATTGAATATCTGTTCCGGTGTCCGGTTGGAAACGACCGTCACTTCATATTTGTTCTGCTGCAGCCCGAGCGCCAACTGTAATCCCGACTGGCCGGCGCCAATGATCGCGATTTTCCGCATGGAATTTCCTCCTGAGGGTCGGCCCCACTGGGTGCCCAAATATAACCGACCTGTCAAGCATTGCTCAAAAAGCCTCAGAGCGTCAGAGCAAGAATTTCTGCCGCTTGCGGTGCCCCTTGTTCGCTGCTCTGGGCTCGTGTTAGCCTTCGGCGCGCGAAGCAGCCAGTCACTGGGGAGCTCATCATGGAAGGTCTGAAAGGGAAGGTGGCGATCGTTACCGGAGGCGCCACCAAGATCGGAGCCGCCGTCGTGCGCGCGTTTCAGCGCGAAGGAACCAAGGTCGTGATTGCCGATATCAACGATAAAGATGGACAGGCCGTGGCAACCGCAACCGGAAAAGATGTGCTGTTCGTCAAAACCGACCTTGCTGATGATGCGCAAATCGCGAACTGTGTGGACCGCACTGTCAAGACATTTGGCGGGATTGATTTCCTGATCAACCTGGCCTGTACTTACGTTGACGACGCTCTCAATGCCAGCCGCAAAGACTGGCTCGACAGCTACAACATCAATGTTGTAGGCGGCGTGATGATGCTCAAGGCCTGCCGCCCGCACATGATCAAACGCGGTGGTGGGGCCGTGGTGAATTTTGGCAGCATCAGCGCCAAGATAGCCCAAACCGGCCGCTGGCTTTATCCCGTAACCAAGGCGGCCATACTGCAACTCACCCGCAACGAAGCCATGGACCTCGCTGCCGACAAGATTCGCGTAAATTCGGTTTCTCCGGGGTGGACGTGGTCGCGCGTCATGGATGAACTGACGCATGGCGATAAAGCGAAAACCAATCGCGTGGGCGGCCCCTTCCACCTGCTCGGCCGCGTCGGAGAGCCTGAGGAGGTTGCGGAAGCTGTGTTGTTCTTATGCTCCAGCCATGCCTCGTTTATCACCGGCACCGACTTGGCGGTTGACGGCGGTTATTCCGCGATGGGTCCGGAAATGGCGGCGCCGGCCATTCCCAAGCTGATGGAATAGTAGCTCGATGAAGCGCATCGTGATTATCGGAGCCGGTCAGTCGGGTCTGCAGCTTGCCCTTGGTCTGCTCGATGCCGGATTCGAAGTCACGCTCTACTCCGAACGCTCTGCAGAGCAGATTTACTCCGGCCGCGTGATGTCCAGCCAGTGCATGTTCGACTCGGCGCTGGAAACCGAGCGCGACCAGAATCTGAACTACTGCGAAGAGGAGTCTCCGAAGGTCGAAGGCATCAGCCTGGCTGTGCCGGACGGGCTTGGTGGCAAGGTCATCGATTGGGCGGCGCGTCTGGACCACTATGCTCAATCCGTCGATCAGCGAGTGAAGATACCCCGCTGGTTGGCTGAGTTTCACAAGCGTGGCGGCGAGTTGCGCATCCAGGCGGCTGGCCTCGATGACCTCGAGCGGTGCACTCGCAGCCATGACCTGGTAATCGTAGCCAGCGGTAAAGGCCCTTTGGGTCAGATTTTCGAGCGCGATGCAACTCGCTCCCCATTTTCCGAGCCTCAGCGCGTATTGGCTCTCACCTACGTGCGAGGCATGCGTCCCCGCGAGCCTTATCCTGCAGTCTGCTTCAACCTTGTTCCAAATGCGGGCGAGTATTTTGTGTTCCCCGCGCTGACCACAACCGGAGAGTGCGAGATCATGGTCTTCGAGGCCGTCCCGGGCGGGCCGATGGATCTATGGTCGGAGATAAAACCGCCCCGCGAGCACCTCGCCACCAGCAAGCGAATCCTTGAGACCTTCATGCCGTGGGAGGCCGAGCGCTGCCGCGACATCGAATTGACCGACGACAACGGAGTTCTGGTCGGCTCGGTCGTGCCCACGGTTCGCAAGCCCATCGGCATATTACCGTCTGGGCGGACTGTCCTCGGCATGGCGGATGCGGTTGTGTTGAACGATCCCATCACCGGCCAGGGTTCCAATAACGCGGCGCGCTGCGCTGAAATTTATCTGGATAGCATCGTGGGACGCGCCGACGGAGCCGCTGACGCCGAATGGATGCAGCAAACCTTCGACCGCTATTGGATTGGTTATGCCAAGTGGGTTACGGAATGGACTAACCTGCTGCTCAATCCGCCTGCGCACGTACTGAAGTTGCTCGATTGCGCGGGAAAAATCTCAGCCGTCGCCAGCGCCCTGGTAAATGGCTTCGATGACCCGCGCACGCTCTTTCCCTGGTTCATGGACCCGGAGGAAGCGTCCAACTTCATCCAGCAGGAAGCGAAAGCCGTCGCCGAACGCTTTGATCGCCGCGACTATCGCCGGGCTTTGGGGCAGTTCGCCACGGGGGTGACGGTTGTGACTGCACGAGCTTCCGATGGACGAAAAGTCGGCATGACCGTCAATTCGTTTACCTCGATATCTCTGGATCCCCCGCTGATCCTGTGGAGCGTAGCCCGGCAGGCGGTAAGTTTTAATGACTTCATCAATGCCACTCACTTCGCGGTGAATGTTCTCGAAGCCAAACAGCACCATCTTTCCCGCCAATTTTCGACCCCTGTTCCCGACAAGTTTGCAAGCGTCGACTTTGTGGAAGGCCAGTCCGGGCTGCCAATTCTGGGCGGAGTGCTGGCACATTTTATTTGCCGTAAAGTCAGGCAGTACGACGGTGGGGATCACGTGATCCTCCTCGGCGAAGTAGAGCAGTACGAGTACAACAGCGGCGAGCCTTTGGTGTTTCATTCCGGCCGCTACCGTATTGCCACCCACCATCCCGACATTGCCGAGTGATTAGAAGCAGCTCTCACGGCTATCGACATCACCGGCGGCCTGCGCCAGGACGGAACGATCCTCGCCTGGGATTTTCACTATTTTCGATGCCACCGGGGTGCGCCTCCGCACGCTACCGATGGTTCCAAAAGGGCTTAAGACAAGCTAAAGACTCATTCACCGCCGAGAGCGCGGAGATCGCCGAGCAAATCAGTGGGTTTCTTTTGACGGTTCGGGCTCCAGGGTCCGTACTGTCCAGGGAATGATGACCTGCTTGAAAATCTTGGGATCCGGCCACACCTTCACCTGCCGTCCCAGGTGACCACCTTGGGGATTGATCCACGCTTCCTTGGGAACGTCGCCTTTACTCATCAGCAGGTAAATGTCGGAGATTGGAACCTGGGTGTCCAGCACTCCGGCAATCACCAGCATCGGTGACATTGGTTTCCCTAGCAAACCCAGAGTAACCAGCGACATCTTGGGAAACGCGGCGACCATTTCATCGAGAGTGTTTACCCCTTCGAAAATTGACATCAGCGCCGGGACCTGGTCGAACAGATACTCCCGGTTGCCCAGCAGCGACTTCGTGAGGAATTCTTTCTGGAAGAAATCATGCACGGGAGGCGATTGCGCGCTTGCCCCGCGCAACCGCGCGTGCTCGACAATCGCCAGCTTGGTTGCCCAGTAAGCCCCCCAGCTCACGCCATGAACGGTGAGCCGGTCTTTATCTACTTCCGGCAGCGTCTGAACATAATCGATTACGCGCGAGAGCATCCGGTCAGCGTTTACGCTGACTTTGATTGGCGCCTGCCCTGTCCCCGGCCCATCCACCGCGAGGGAACCAATTCCATAAGGCAGGATGGCGGCAAAACTTTCCGACAAATCTTCCTTCCGGCTGTCCAGACCGTTCACCGCGATCACCAGCGGCACCGGTCCCTTCGCATCCTTAGGCAGCCGTAGATAGCCGGTAATCTGCGAGCCCTCGAACGGGATGTGGACAACCTTCAAAGGCGGATCGAGAAACCGGGCATGTGCAAGAAACGCTTCCAGCGCCTTGGCGTAGGCCCGCTGTTTTCCGGGAGATGATGGCACCGGCCAGCGCCCGAAGGAATAAATGCGCCAGGCCCGGATGTAGTCAGCATTGGCTTTCGCGGAGTCCGTAGCCGCCAGCTTGTTACCTTCCTCCATATACCGATCGCCGACATGGATGAAGGCGGCGGCCCACTCGTCTTTATCTTTGGTTTTGATCGAAGCAAAAGCTTCGCGTACGTCGGCGGGATCAAGCCCAATCATGGGATACTGGCCAACCTCAGCGCGGCGAATGGCCTCTGTCTTGATCTCGTCAATGGTGCGCTCGCGGGGTTCTTGGGCGTGCATCATTGTCGGCACGACGGCGAGAGCCAACACTAACAAAGTGGGATGAGTTTTGTTCATCATGATTCGCAGTCCGGTTTTGTAGAGCCACGGCCTTTGGAACGACCAAGATCGATGAAAAAGGCCGGACACATTGGGTCCAGCCTTGGAATGCGCTTTTGACTCGTACTAGAAAACGAACTTCGCCCCGAGTTGAATAGAGCGGGGTCCGCCGGAGCCAATGGCCGGGTTGGCTGCCGCGATGTCCGGCGTGGCGCAACCGCAACCGAACGGCTGCACCGAAGGATCGTTCAGCCCAAACCCGTTTTGTCCGCCATACGGATTGGCGAAGTTCGGATGATTGAAAATGTTGAAAAACTCGGCGCGGAACTGCAGGCGGTACCGCTCACCGAAGTGGAAGTTCTTGGCTAGCGAGAAATCGAAGTTCCTGAAACCGGTATCCGGAAACATGTTCCGGCCCATATTGCCGAACTGGCCAAGGGGCGGCGGAATCATGACCGAACCGCCTTGGGCGTAGCAGCCGAACAAGTTCAAAGATGCCGTCGACGCGCCTAGAGTGCCCCCATCCACGGTCAGCGCTTGCGCAGCGCAGGACGCGTTGCTGGCGCCCGCGAAGTAGGGAATCCCCACTCCCTTGCCAGACTTGAACTGCGACGCCTTGCCGTAGAAGCTCCAGCGAATTGGGGCCGTTGCCGGCGGACTCACCGGCAGCGAACCGGTGCCTGCGGCGTCTGTTCCCAGATCGATGGGCCCCCAGTACTGCGGGGTTTGCAAAGTTGTGATGGTGTTGATTTCCCAGCCTTCCAGCATCTGGCCGTAACCTCTAGTCCCAGGGACAGCGTAAGTGAGCGACAGTGTCAGCCGGTGCCGGATGTCGAAGTCGCTGTTGGCATACTCGGCGCCGACGTTGTAAGAATTCTGCGGCAAGCCGGAGCCGTAGCCAAAATCCCAATTCGCGCCCACATCATCCAGCGCGTGCGAGTACGTATAGCCTGCCACCATGCTCAGACCATGGAAGTTGCGTGCATTCAATGTAACTTGCAGGCCGTTATAGCTGGAGCGATACACGTTAGCCATCTGGAAAATGTTGGCCAGATAAGGAAACTTCACCGCGAAAGGCCGGTTCGCCTCTTCGCCCCCGTTGTTGTCAGCCACACAGTTGTCGTAAGCCGGGGCGCTGGCTAGGCATAGGGTAAGCTCGCCACCAGGACCGGTTCCCCAACCCGAGCCCACCGGCGGCTGGTTGATATCACGAATTCCCGTCAGGTTCTTGCCACGGTTGCCGACATAGGCGACTTCCACGGATAGGTTCGGCGTGAAGGCATGCTGCAGGTTCAAGGTCCAATCCCACACGTAGGGTGTCGTGAGGTTGCGATCGACGGTCATGATCGGGCAAGGGCTAGCGTTGCAATCGACCGAGGTACCGTAAAGGGGCGGGTTGCCAGTATCCCAGGTCGTGGGATAGTTCAGAAAGTTCTTTACCGTCACGTTACCCGTGGTGATCGTGCCGCCGGAAGTGTTGCCTGATGCATCGATCGGCGCCCCAGTCGGAACGCTGCCCGGACCAAAGGCGTTGTTGAAGGCGACAAAAGACTGCCAGTTTACGGTTTCGTAGATCAGCCCGCCGCCGCCGCGCAGCACAGTGCGACCGTTACCGCCCACATCCCAGGCAAAACCGAAACGGGGGGCGAAGTTCTTGTGATCGGGCTTGTAAAGGCTGTTGATCTGATGGCCTACCTGCACCATGCCCCGGTTCGGATCGAAATTTCCCAGTCGATCATGAGCTTCCTGCGGAACTGTATTGTACTCGTAACGCAGGCCGAAGTTGATGGTTAGCCGCTTAGTGGCCCGCCAGTCATCCTGGATAAATGTCCCATACGCCCAGTTGTCGAGTTCCAGAGTAGGATCACCGACTTCTACCGACGACTTGAAGGGCGCGCCAGCGAAGAAGTCCTCGAGTTGGCTCGAAGCCGGAGTGACGCTGCCAGGGGGGCCAGGACTCACAACACCACCCAGGAACGTGATGCTACCCCGGGCATTGCCATACGCGGCGTTCCTGACTCTGTTGTAGTGCATCTCACCGCCAAACTTTAAGGCATGTTTGCCCTTGGTGTAGGAGATGTGATCCACCACTTGGGTGATCGCGTCGGGACCCTGGAACTTGGGCCACTTGAAACCGCCGAGTCCGGGGAAGAAGTAGCCGCCGAAACCGATGCGCGGCAAGCCTCCTGTGAAAGGACCGCTTACACCTGTATTCAGACCATACGCGGAGGCGGGGACACTGAGATCGCCGGGCAGCGTCGGCTGGTACAGCCGGTTGTAACCAACGCGTGCCTCATTCACCCAATTCGCGCTGGGAATCCAAACCCAGCTGCCTCCCACAACCTGGGCACGCGTGTGAATCTTGGAGCGCCACTTGGACTGGTACTCAGGGAAGTCTTCGACCGTCCCGGAGTTGTTGCCAAAAAAATACATGCCGTTGATGGTATGCCGTTCGTTCAGATGGTAGTCAATCTTGCCGGTCACGTTATCAACGTGGACGTTGTTGCTAAATCCGTTAGGGATATCGATTCCCTGAGTAGTGTTCATGGGAAATCCCTGGCCGTTGCACGTGACGACGCCGCCTGAGAGCGCGCACCCGGAAATCAGCAGGCTCGCGGGACTGACGATCACTCCGGAACCTGCAGGTGCCAGCTGCAGGTCCGCAATCGCATCGGGAATACTGTCGGCACAGTCACCGGCAAAACCGAATGAACAGGTCCCATTGTCCGGCATATGCATCATCGAAGGGCTGGTGACGCCCCCGAACGAGTTGCCCACGTTATAACGCTGGCCTTCGTAGGCGCCGAAGAAGAACGCCTTGTCCTTTATAATCGCTCCGCCTAAACTGCCGCCAAATTGCTCCAGTGTCCGGGTCAATTTTGGATTAGGCGACGTGTTGAAGAAGTTCCGCGCGTCCATCGCTCCATCGCGGCCGAAGCCAAAAGCCGTTCCATGCACAGCGTTGGTGCCGGATTTCAGTCCCACGTTAACCACGGCTCCCGGTTTCCAACCATACTCGGCGGGAGGGTTCTGCTGAAGATTGAACTCCTGGATCGCATCAATCGGCAGAATCGTGGCCGAGTCGCCTGCGATTCCCGCTCCATTGATGATGGCTTGCCCGGAGTACGGCTCGCTATTGAACAGACCATCAATAAAATAAGCATTGTCCTCGGCACGAAGGCCATTCGCACTTGTGGTGGAGAACCCACCTCCCGGATACCGCATGACTCCCGGCCTTAGTTGCAGCAGGTTCTCGTAATTGCGGCCACTCAGGGGGAGTTCGTTAATCTCCTTGTTGCTGAGAGTCCCGCCCAGGGCGGACGAGGTCGTATCGACCAGAGGAACCTCTTCCAGAACTACAATTTTTTCCGAAGCCTCACCGGGTTGCAGGGTGAAGTCGAGAGGAACGTCCTTTGCAACCTCGACTTGGATGTTGGGGCGCTCGACCGTCTTGAAGCCTTTGGATTCGACATGGACCATGTAAACGCCGGGCGGAACGTCGGCAGCCACGTATCGTCCGGATGCATCCGTAGTCACGGTGCGTGTCACCCCGCGTTGCACGTCGGTAATGGTCACCTTGGCGCCGCTCAGAACAGCGCCCGTCTGATCGCTAACGTTGCCAAGGATGCGGCCTGGCGTGGTCTGTGAGAACAGGGGAAGGCTCAGCAGGAGAATTCCCACACTGATACCCAAGACCCGAACGGCGTTCCTCGAGGTCAGGCAAGTCATAAGCCCCCTTTTGAGCGGGTTTTTTGGAATGCGGTCGCGAACCCCAGTCTGGTCCGACAGCTGTACCACCTTCTAAACTTCTATGTCAAGACATTTCTGAAAGTCTTTGCTTGACAGGGACATCCAACACTGTGGTATAGGTGCCAGACCACCTCCAGGCGCCACAGTCCGGGGGAACACAGTCCGGTCCGAGACAGGGGAACTCCGGTGTACAAAGCCGTCCGATCGCGCCTCTACGAGCAAATCGTTCGTCAAATCGAAGAATCGATCCTCAAAGGTATTCTCAAAACCGGGGACCAATTACCCGCGGAACGCGAATTGGCACAACAATTTGGCGTTAGCCGAACCGCCGTTCGAGAAGCCATCAAGGCGCTCAGCGAAAAAGGTCTGGTCGAAGCTTATTCTGGCCGGGGTACATTCATTATGAACGGCACTTCGCACGCGATCCGGCAATCGCTCGACTTAATGATGAAGATTGGCCAGCTGGAAGGCACCAACCACCTCGCTGAAGTACGCGCCATTCTGGAACCCGACATCGCAGCGCTGGCAGCGACTCGCGCCGAAGAACAGCATCTCGTGAGCATGCGTGAGGCGGTTGCTGTCATGGATCGCTCTTTGCAGGATCCGGACGCTTTTATCGAAGCCGATCTGGATTTTCACCTTTCCCTGGCAGAGGCCGCTGCGAATCCGCTGATCTTGTCCCTCCTCGACTCGATTGTGGCCCTGTTGCGCGAACAGCGGATGCGCATTTTTAACGTTGCCGGTGGGCCCCAGCGTGGTCAGTTCCATCACAAGTGCATTCTGGAAGCGATCGAGAAGCGCGATCCAGAGAAGGCGCGCGAGGAAATGCGCGCTCATCTTATACAGATCCGCGAAGACTCTCGCGTTTCTTCCACTAACCAGGAGCGGGCGCAGTCCAAACCCGCTGTGTGAACCAGCCCCACGTCTTATGAACTACCCAGGTACGCCTCCTGGACATACTGGTTCGACAACAAGGAATGGCTGGGACCCTCCAGCGTGATTCTTCCGGTTTCCATCAAGTAAGCGTATTCGGAAAATTGCAGAGCGTAATTAACATTTTGCGCTACCAGCAAAACGGTGACTCCCTGGCTGCGTATATTTCGGATGAACTCGAAAATCTCATCCACCGCTTTGGGAGCCAGGCCGAGGGTCGGCTCATCGAGCATCAGCAGTTCAGGCTCCGGCATAAGGCCGCGTCCGATCGCACACATCTGCTGCTCGCCACCTGATAGCGTGCCGGCCAGTTGTGTACGGCGCTCCTTGAGCCGCGGGAACACTTGATAGACCCTAGCCAGATTGGCATCGGCAGTCCTGCGAAAATTGGGAGGGAACGCGCCCATTAAGAGGTTTTCTTCCACCGTCATCTTGGGCCAGAGTTGGCGTGCCTCGGGCACCAGTGTGATGCGCCGTTTCACCCGTTCCCGTGGTGGTTGCTTGGTGAGGTCCTCCTCCTTGAGAAAAATCCTTCCGCCCTTCGCCTTCAGCACGCCAGCAATGGCGTTGAGCGTAGTGCTTTTCCCAGCGCCGTTGGACCCGATCAGGCAGACCACTTGCCCTTTGTCCACCTTCAGCGATACTCCCCACAGCACCTGGACTGCTTCATAGCAGACCTCCAGACTCTGAATGCGCAGCAAGATTGGGGGCAGGTTGTTCACGATTTTCCCGGGGCTCGCGTTCCCAGGTAGGCCTCGATCACGGCAGGATCGCTTTGGATGTGTTCGGGCGTGCCTTCCGCCAGTTTTCTTCCATAGTTCAGCACCATGATCCGGTCGCACACCGAAGTGATCGCTTTCACGTCGTGTTCCACGTACATGACCGTAGTGCCGCTGTCGCGGATTCTCCGCAGCAATTGCAACATGTCGGATGTCTCGGAATGGGTCAGGCCGCCGCAGATCTCATCGCAGAGCAGCAAGTCCGGATCGGTAGCGAGGGCCCGGGCGATCTCGAGACGCTTCTGGTGTCCGACCGACAAAATGGAAGCAGGATCATTTGCTAACTGATCGATGCCTGCCGAGCGCAGTGCCTGCATGGCGCGCTCTTTAGCAGCGGTTGCACTGGTAATTGGATTCTTACCAAAATGAACGGCAACTTGCACGTTCTCCAACACTCTCATCTCTCGAAAGGGCCGGACAATCTGGTGAGTGCGGGCGATCCCCGATTTGATCAGCTTGAATGGTTTCAGACCCGTGATATCGCGCCCAAGGCTGCGGATTCTTCCGGAACTCGGCTTCAACGCCCCGGCAATCATGCTGAAAAGAGTGGTTTTTCCGGCGCCGTTCGGCCCAATGAACCCGAAAATCTGTCCCTGGCGGACCTCGAAGCTCACGTCCTTGACGGCGGCCAAGCCTCCGAAGTACTTGGTAACTTTTTCAACTTCCAGGATCGGGGGGTTAACGTTTTCCACGGAATCTCCTGAACAACTTCCGCGCTCCACCCAAAATGCCACCCGGTTCGAAGAGGATGATCAGGATCAGCAGCGAACCGTATATCAAGAGATGGACTTGAGGGAAGGAAGCCACAATTTCTTCTTCGACGATACCGAACACAAAGCCACCAAGCACCGGTCCCCACACCGTACCAATGCCTCCGATCACCGGCATCAGCAAGATGTGCACGCTGGTATGAAATCCAAAAACGCCTCCCGGATGAATAAAGGCAGCGTACCGCGCAAACACTCCTCCGGCCACTCCGGTCAACCCCGCAGCCAGTCCGTGCACCGCCAATTTGTAAGTGTAAGGATTCACACCGACGTCAGCGGCGGCATCTTCGTCCTGTCGAATCGCCTGGAGCCCGAGGCCAAACTTCGCGTGGGCGACTAGGGCCGAGATAGCAAAAGCGATCGCGGCCAACAACAGCGCGGTGTAGTAGTGCTCCAGTTGACGAAACGGGCGATGCTCCACGATGCGGTATCCGCTGGCGCCTCCCGTAAAACCCAGATTTGTCATCACTACGCGCACCGCTTCGCTGATCCCAATCGTGGCAATGGCGAAATACGGACCCCGAAGTCGGAAAGCGGGAAGGCCAACAACAAGCGAGACGAGAGCGGCGGTTACAGCAGAGGCCAGGAATGCCGGGTATGGATTTACCCCGGCATTCATGAGCAATGCGGTCGTGTAGGCACCCATTCCGTAAAAAACCGCGAAGCCAAAGGAAACCTGTCCCGCGAATCCTCCCAGCAAGTTCCAGGCAATACTGGTCGTGACCCAAAGAAAGGTTGTGAACAGCAAGCGCACCAGGTTTGGACTGGAAATCAGAAGCGGCGACAGCGCGAGCGCGGCTAACAGAGCCCACGGCAAGGCGCTGCGCCACCTGGCCACCCTTTGCCCAGCGATGACAACCGAAGAGGCATTCATGCGAGCCGACGCGCTTTCGCCAGCAGACTGGCTATCCCGCCCGGCAAAACAATCAAAACCAACGCTAGGAGCCCAAAAGAAATCGCAAGTTGATATCCGGCGGGAACGAACAGAATGCTGAACGTTTCCACCAAGGCGAGCACCAAGGCGCCGATGGCCACGCCCGAAATGGATTCCAGTCCGCCCAGAACGATGATCACAAATGCGCGAATCAGAAAAGCCCGTCCGAAATCCGGATCGAACGAGTACAGACTCCCGAGCAGGCCTCCGGCCAGGCCAGCAAAACCAATTCCTAACCCAAAAGCGATGCCTGCGGTTCTGTCCTCGTAAACGCCGACAATGAGGGCTGCGCGACGGTTTTGGATTAGCGCCCGCACCGAGCGCCCGAACCAGGTGTAATGCAGGACAGCTTGCAGCAATCCCAGACAAACTAAAGCCGCCACGAACACTACCAGCCGCACGGTGGAAATTGAGATCGGTCCAAGATTCACAACCGAAAGGGTTCGTGGTGTGAAGATCGAGCGATCCGTGTTCCCCCAGATCAGGTACCCCAAATTCTGCAATACCAGCCACAGTCCAAACATCAGCAGCAGGGAAGGCAGGGTCGGCTCATCCGAGTGGGGTAACTTACGCACTAACACCCAATGGACCGCTCCTCCAATTAAAAACATCACCGGGAAGGTCAGAAACGCAGCCAGGATCGGGTCGATGTGGAACCGTTCGAACAACTCGAGCGCGAAATAAGCGCCCAGCATCATGAATCCAGCATGCGCCAGGTTCACGATCTTCATCACGCCATAGATTACCGTCATGCCCACCGACATGACAGCGTAGATTCCGGCCAGCAGCAATGCCGAAACTACAAGGCTCGTGAAATCAACCAGGGTCATGAGAAGCGTTAGTGCTTCGGAATCGGAGCGATCGATTCGCCAGTCGCCGCATCCTTGGGATAAACGATGTCGACCTTGCCGCCAGGCTTGTTCTGCACGATCACAAACGGCGTGTTGATTTGACCGTTGGCCCCGAATTTGAGCACCTGTCCCGGCAGCAGCGAGTCTTTCAGTTCCACCTTGCGCAGGGCATCACGAATCGCCGTCTTGTTCAATGTGCCAGCGCTTTCGATAGCGGCAGCCAGCGCCCGCACCGCGTCGTAGGCAGTCGCCGGATACCAGGAGTCGGGCGGGTGCCCGGTGAAAGCCTTGTAGTCTTCGTTAAACTTTTTCACTTGCGGATAGGGCAGATTTCCCGACCACCATATCCCGGCGAAAATATAGTCCACCCCATCTCCCATAGCCTTGCGCGCATCGGCTTCCGGCCCGCGCGCGCCGTAACTGATCATCTGGTGATGCATTCCGCTTTGCAGGTACTGCCGGTGCATGGTGATGTAATCCTGCAAGTGAGCATCGGCCAGGAAGATGTCGGCCCGGGCGCTCTTCACTTTTTGCAGCAGCCCGGAAAAATCCGGGGAGCCGAGGTCGAAGTTCTCGCTGAACACCACATTGAAGTAGCCGGGGTGCTCCTGAATCCATTGCTTGATGCCATTGCCGTAATCCACACCATGGTCGGTATTCTCCAGCGCCATGGCAATCTTCAGCCCCTTTTTCAGCTTGCCTTGATCCACGAGTGAACCCAGATACTCCGCCGTCGTCGACCCCAGCAGATTGGTCGGGCTTAACGTGCCAAACGTGTACTGGTAACCATGATTGAAGATCGTGGTAGCAGCGGCCCCGGTCGTGATCCAGGGAGTCTGATAACGGTCCGGCATGACAGATTCAGCTTCACCGAGCGCGGTGGAGTAAGCGCCCAGCACCGCGGTTACCCCGTCGGAACTCATGGCGCGCTCTGCCAGCGACGCCGACTTGGCCTGATCGGAGCTGTCGTCGTAGAAGACTTCCTGTAGCGGCAGCTTTTTGCCGAGCTCTTTGACCATGACTCCGCCGCTCTGGTTGATCTGCTTGATGGCGAGGTCAATTCCTTCTCGCTGGTACTGCCCGGGTTTGGCTTCTCTCCCGGTAATCGGCAGCACCACTCCAACTTTGATCGAATTTCCCGCAGCTTTGTTGCGGTTGCAACCCAAGGAGAACAACACGACTAAAACGACGGCAACTGTCCAAATCCACATCGTTGGGCGAACTCGACCAGTTCCTGGCATTTCGGACCTCCTCCCAAGTTTGCGGCCAATGCATAACCTTCGGAATGCGAACACGCGGCATGATATTCCCGCCTGCTCCCATTGACAAGAAAACCGGGCAGGCAACCCACTGAAGGCGCTTGAAGGCGGATCGAGACTGGAATCCCCGGCTTTGGCCCCGCCGTAGCGAGAGAGCAGGATTGAAGAATTAAACGGTGGAAACGTGGTGACCGCGTCTGCCTGGAAAGGAAAGAGAACTATTGGCCAGTCTCATCGCTGCTGGCGGGTAAACCTGCCGTACTGCCGCTGAGAAACGGTTTCAGGTTACTCTCCAACCGTTCGCGGTCCTCGTCCTCAAGATCGGTGAATCGGAAAGGTTGGAGACATCCTTTCGTCGCCCACATGGGAAACAGTAGCTCGGCCCGGCTACGCACTGTGGCAGAGCCAAGTTGAAAGATAACTTCCACTTTGATTGCCTCGTCCAAAGGGTTGGAGAGACTTAAGACGCCTCCAGTGGTCGAAAGTTGATGCAGTCGCGCGCGGACGTGCTGCCCATTCTCGAGTTGGATGAGCGCCAACACAGTGCCTAGCAGTTTCACGCGAGAAGCGCGATCTACCAGGTTCGAATTTGGCACCTGCTTCATGATTCTTTAGACCGACAGGCGGTCGCTTCAGGGCCGTCTGAAATCAACCGTTACGAACGTCTGCATCTCGACGATTTCACCGTTCAACCGGTAAGGCTGGTAACGCCACTGTCTCACTGCCTGGAAAGCGGCTTCGCCCAAAACCAGGTAACCACGAATCAATTTCACATCACGAACACTTCCATCTCGGCCCACCCAGGCCTGTAGGACCACTGCTCCCTGTAGCCCAGTTCCAAGGGCCCTTTCCGGATAGATCGGCAAGACTCGATGCACCAGCATGTGACGCGAAACCTCTTCCGGCAGCATCAGCGGATCAACCGTCCATTGAGTGCCGGGAGCATGCGGGGTTGGGGCCATCGTCTTACCCGTCATCGCCGGAACGGAAACCAACAGGCTGTCGGGAATCTCGGGAGCCAAATTCATGTTGACAGCCACTGTGGATGGCGGTGGGTCAGATGGCCTGCTTCTCGTATTTTGCGAAGGCGGGAGGACTGGCCGAACGCGAATGTGAGCGCGAGAAACAGGCGGGTGCCTATCTTCCGGCGCACCATCAGCATTCTGCAACCCAGCAACCCAGCCCGCTTCTTCATTTTCACCCGCTGTGCCTGTAGCTTGGCGTTCTTGGACAACGGGTTTCATCTCCACCGTCTTATCGGCAGAAGTTGATGCTCGTCGGAATTTCAAAGTCTCGCCGCCATAGCCCAACTTCCAGCCACCAAACGCGATGGTGGCCAGCACCGCCAGACCTCCTAACCAGGCAAACCGGCGTCCAAGCTGCTTCGAACTGGCAGGCGCGAGCTGCTTTCCGACGTATCCGCCGAACGAGAAAGATTCTCGAGGGGAAGAGAAATTTTCGATGTAAGGCTGGTCACCGCCCGTTCTTGCTCGAGACGGTGCTTCGGCGGGCAGCAGCTCCGAGAGCGGCTCCTCCGGCCCCGATGGTGGAACATTTTCCTGTTTGCCAGCCTCGACACCGGTTCGCGCGGCGTCGGGGCAAACCACCTCCAAGGCGGCGGTTAGAATGTTCTTAACCTGTTCGGAACTAACGGGCTTGGCCAAAATTTCATTAACACCAGTCTGAAAAGCAGCCGCCGTATCTTTTTCGTGAACGACGGCCAAAGAAAATGTCGACTGACCAAGCTCCAATTCGCGCGCGGCCTTCAAGAAGAAGCTGGCTTCGACTTCCTGGACCCAATCCGCAATGACGATCTGATAGTTGCGAGTCGTCAGCTTTTCGATGGCGGCAAAGATCTCGGGACACTGTTCGACCTCGATCGAAAGCTCGGCCAGAGCCTGCGTCAGCAGACCTGAGGTCTGCTCGTCGGAAGAGAAAAGCAAGGCGCGGGGGAGCATGGATCAAGGCTAGTTTCAACCATTGAAAGCTACAAGTTACGGAGGTCGAGCAAACGCCAGTTCAGTTCGGTCATTGGCCACTTGGACGATTACCCGCGCATACTGAACTGCGCTGGTTACCCGTTGATTACCGGGCGAAAGCACGGGTCAGGTTATCGTATTCGGCCATCTACTGGCCATGAACCGAAGTAAGCAACTCTGGATGCTTTACGAGGCATCCTTTATATCGTCCGTGGATATAATCTCCGGAACTGTCCAAACCCATATGTGTTTCCAACTATTTGGGAACCGGCTGGCTATTCTGGCGATTGCCTGCGTGGTGGGCCTGTTTCTGTTCCCAGCGGCGCACGGCCCATATTCAGCGGTGCACGGCCCGGTGACTGCGCTCAGATCGCTGCGTGCCGGAGTCTGTTTGCGCTGGGCGATTGCCGCGGCCGCGTTCGGCGGGCTCCGAAGTGCGCTTGTCTCTTCTCCGTTCTTCTTCTCTTACGCAGAGGCCGCAAACTCCACGGTCCAGCTGTGCTTCCCGCCGGGCCACGACACTGTGCTTCGCTGCTGAGGCCTCATACCTCACTGATTTCATCATTGCTTCGTCCTGCTGGCCCGTGCGGCTTCCCAAGCGAGAGCCATGCAGCAAACTCCAGGCCTACGCTATTGCTTTCATAAAGAGGAGGATCATGTGACAAAACCCAGATTTGAGCTGTTTCCGCTGATTGTTGTCCTGGGAGCCGCGCTCTTTTCGGCTGCCTGCAGTAAGAAGGTGGCGAAGGTCGCCCCGCCGCCGCCGCCCGCCCCCGTTGCGCCCACTGCCACACTGGCCGCTAATCCTAGTGTCGTCCAACAAGGCCAGCCCTCCGAATTATCTTGGAGTACCAATAATGCCACCGACATCACCATGGCGGGACTGGGCACGCTGCCCGCCTCCGGTTCGCGCAAGGTGATTCCTGAAGTCTCCACCACCTACACTCTGATCGCGAAAGGGCCCGGCGGAACGCAAGACGCCACGGCCCGTGTGACTGTCAACCCAACCGTCTCCAGGGCCCACTTGCCCAGCGACGAAGAGCTGTTTTCCAAAAGCATTAAGGATGTGTTCTTTGACTACGACCGGTACAACCTTCGACCAGACGAAACACCTATTGCCCAGAACGATGCCTCTTTTCTGGCTCAGCATCCCAGCGTGAAAGTTTTGATCGAAGGTCATTGTGACGATCGTGGCTCGGAGGAATACAACCTAGCCTTGGGCGCGAGCCGCGCCGATACCGTGAAAAACGCGCTGGAACTGCAGGGTGTCGGCTCGGACCGGATCAAAACCATCAGCTACGGCAAAGAAAAGCCGTTCTGCAACCAGGACGACGAGCAGTGCTGGCAGCAGAACCGGCGCGATCATTTCGTTTTCCAGCAGTAAAGGAGCAACTGCGGACGGCTGCTCCGGGCAGCCGCCCCGCCTTCTGAATTCACCTAGAGTTGACCGCAAATGGGAGCCGAAGTCGCCGAAAATCAGCCAAAACCTGCCCCAGTCCTGGGATAGCACGTTGGTGTAAAGCTTTGGCACCAACGTGCCATTTTCAGGATAAGCCCTCTGATCTACTCTCCTAATTGAGCAGTTCTGGGGGAGGGCTGCCCGGGCGTCCCGTGACTCGAAAGAGTCTGGGACGCTCGTTATTTTGGGGCATCATTTTCACAGGAAAAGGGCGGCGCTGGTTGCGCCGCCCTTGGTTTTGCTAAGTCATGTTTAGTCGGCTGCCACCAACCCCTTCTCGCGCTCTTTGACCGGATGGGTTGTGCCGCTACCCTGCGCGTCCACCACGGCAATGGCGGTGATGTTGACGATATCTTCCACCTCCGCCCCGCGCGGCAGTACGTACACCGGCTTGCTCATGCCCATCAGGAGCGGACCGATCGCTTCCGCCCCGCCCACTTTCATCAGCAGCTTGTAGGCGATGTTTGCCGAATCCAGGTCTGGGAAGATGAGCACATTGGCTCCATTCTTGAGAGTCGAGAATGGGTAATCGCGCTCCAAAACCTCAGGCGTGACTGCCACGTCGGCCATCACCTCGCCATCGACAATCAATGTCGGGTCGAGATGTTTCACCATCTCCGTAGCGCGACGCACCTTTTCACACTGGGGGTGCTTGGTGCTGCCAAAGTTGGAGAACGACAGCATAGCTACCCGCGGCTCCACGTCAAAGCGCCGCGCCGCATGGGCCGCGCACAGCGCAATTTCGGCGAGTTCTTCCGCCGTGGGTTCGATGTTCACGCTGCAGTCCGCCAGGAAGAACAAGTCTCCCTTCTGTGTGACCAGGATGTAGAGCCCGGACACCTTATGGACATCCGCCCGCACCTTGATTACCTGCAGCGCCGGCCGGATGGTATCCGGATAGTGTTGGGTAACACCGGAAACCAGGGCATCCGCATCGCCCATGCGCACCATGAGCGACCCGAATACGTTGCGATTGTTGATAAGCTCGCGCGCCTCCGAGACCGTGATGCCCCGACGCTGCCGAACCTGGTGGAACTCGCGGGCATAGATCTCGCGCCACCCTGAGCGCTCGATATCCACGATCTCCATGCCGTCGAGACTCACTCCCGCTTCTGCCGCTTTGGCGCGAATCGTGTTCTCGTTGCCCAGGAGAATGGGCTTGGCAATCTTCTCCTCCACCAGCAGATGACAAGCGCGCAGAATCTTCTCGTTGTCCCCCTCAGGAAAGACTACGCGCTTCGGAGTCGCTTGCGCCTTGTGAATGACCACGCGCATGATTTCATGTGCTTTGCCCAGCCTCTTCTCTAACTGCTCGCGGTATTGCGCGAGATCCACGGGTTCTTGAGCAACCCCAGTCTCCATGGCGGCGCGAGCAACTGCCGAGGCTTCCCACACCAGCACGCGCGGATCAAACGGCTTTGGAATGATGTAGTCCGGCCCGAATGCCAGCCGCTCATTGGGGTAGATACGGCGGACCGAGTCAGGCACGTCTTCTTTGGTGAGAGCGGCCAGCGCCCGCGTGGCCGCCAGCTTCATTTCTTCGTTAATGGCGGTCGCCCGAACGTCGAGGGCGCCCCGGAAGATAAATGGAAAGCCCAGGACATTGTTGACTTGGTTCGGATAGTCGGAGCGGCCGGTCGCCATTAGAATGTCCTTGCGCGCCGCCTTGGCTTCGTCATACGTGATCTCCGGATCAGGATTCGCCATGGCAAACACTACCGGCCTTGCCGCCATGCTCTTCAACATTTCGGGGGTGAAGGCGCCCTTGACCGATAATCCAACCAGAACGTCCGCACCCTTTACCGCTTCTGAGAGCGTGCGGAACGGGGTGTCCTGCGCGAATCTCTCCTTGTAAGGATTCATGCCCTCAGTACGACCCTTGTAAATCACCCCCTTGGTATCGCACAGCGTGATGTTTTCCCGTTTCACGCCGAGCCGGACATAATGCTCAGCGCACGCGATGCCCGACGCTCCTGCTCCATTGAAGACCACCTTGGCCTTGGCGATGTCCTTGCCTACCAGCTCCAGCGCGTTGACCAGGGCTGCACCGGAAATAATGGCAGTCCCGTGCTGGTCATCGTGGAACACCGGAATTTTCATTGTTTTCTTTAAGGTTTCCTCGATGTAGAAGCACTCCGGCGCCTTGATGTCTTCGAGGTTGATTCCACCGAAGGTAGGCTCGAGCAACTGGCAAACCTTAATGACATCATCCGGGTTGTGGCTGTCGACTTCAATATCGAACACGTCCACATCCGCGAATCGTTTGAACAGCACACCCTTGCCTTCCATGACCGGCTTACCGGCAAGGGCTCCAATATCACCCAACCCGAGGACGGCCGTGCCGTTGGAAACTACCGCTACCAGGTTGCCCTTGGCGGTGTATTTGAAAGCGTCATGGGGGTTCTTCTCAATGTCCAGGCAGGGCTCGGCGACACCCGGAGTGTAGGCCATACTCAAGTCGCGCTGCGTCCGGCACGGCTTGGTGGGGGTCACAGAAATTTTCCCGGGCCGCTCACCAAAGTGATAATCGAGGGCTTCTTGTTTCGAAATCGGCATTCTCTTCCTCCTGCTCCATGGCAATTTGTGAATTCACGCGGTTACGAGGGAAGCGGAAGTTGCGGCCTCCGCTAAAAACGTTCTCCGTCGACTGGAGGCGGCAGCAGTGCTGGAGCGGGAGGAGAAAGGCATCAAGCCTGCTTTAGGAGAAAGAAACAAAGGTAAGTATGCGAATCGCCCACAGCCTCCTTCAGCAACACCGCGCGCCGCTTCAATCCAGGCAGCTCGACACTTCGATTGTTGGCCCCATGAGACAAGCTGTAAGTGATTCGAGTCACGGCGAGGGGTGACTCAAGGACGCTGCCGTCGTGATAACGCTACCGCTTGTATTTTCCGATTACTTCCGCTTTACCCAGCGTGTGACCCTGAAGCGCCTGCTCCACTTCAGGCCGGCTTGCCCCCGGCTTGAGGTTGAGCTTGCTGTCCAGTGCATACAGTTTGAAAAAATAGCGGTGCGCTTTGCCGGGAGGAGGACAGGGGCCCCCGTAGCCAATCTTGCGGAAATCATTTCGTCCCTGCATTCCGCCGTTGGGTAGCTGATCGACCTTGGGCACGTTCTCTGCGAGCGTGTGTGTTCCGGAGGGCACATCATAGAGCACCCAGTGCGTCCAGGTGCCGGCCGGAGCATCAGGATCATCGGCAATCAGGGCGAAGCTCTGGGTGCCCGCCGGAGGGTCCGTCCAGGAAAGTTCCGGCGAAACATCGGCGCCCTCACAGGTGAATTTTTTCGGAATATCGCCGCCATTCTGAAAATCACTGCTGGAGATTGAGAAGGCCACGTTGCGTCCTCCTGCCTGATTATCAAGATGAGCCGGGTGGGCACCCAGGAGCACAGTACTGCCTACGAGGCTGGCACTAAGAATCAAAATAAAGGAGGTGAGTTGGCTTTGCTTGGGCAAGCGAGACCTCCAACGGGAAAACTCAGAAGGTAGAAATGGTGAAGTTTACGGTGATTTTGGCTTCCGTCTCCACCGGCTGGCCGTTCTGCAAGTACGGCTTGAAGCGCCATTGCCGCACCGCCTCTTGGGCCGCCGATGACAGAATTGCCGGACCGCTAAGCACATGCAAATCCTGGATGAGCCCATCGGTGCCGATCAGCGCCTGCAAAATCACTGATCCTTGCACCTTCATCTGCCGCGCCAGCATGGGATACGAAGGGTCAACGGGTCGTTCCAATACGTGCGCCGTATCTGCGGACATTCTGACCCTCTGCGACGCGCTTACCGCCGGCCCCGAAGCAGTGGCCGTCGCCGTTGCCGGCGTTCCCGCCACATTCATGTCGACTTTTACCGAGTTGCTGCCCGGCCGCACGGTGCGCCGGTTGTCGCCCGCAACCACCTCGATTTCCAGCGGCGGAAGTGCCGTGCGGTTGGTGACGATAGACGGGGGAGGGGCGGCTGCCGCCACCTCCTCTTTTACCGCAACGTGCTTCTTTGCCTTTGCCACCGCAGCTGATGACGGATGGGCAGAAGGGGAGGTGGAGCCAGGGGTAATCACACTGTCATCGGTGTCGGTATCCGCTGTGGAAGCGTCATCCGAACCGAACCAAAGTTGCCGGTCTTTGACCAAAATCACGCCCAGGGCGGCCAGTAGGAGGGCGACGGCGAGCAACATGCGCCGACGCTGCTTCTGTTCGTTCCCGGTGTCAACCCGGGCACCCCCGAGTTCCAATTTGGGCTTGTCTTCCACCATGGACCCTACCCCTTCGCTGGACTGCGCTTCCCGTTACTCTGGCCCTGCGTTGCTAGTATGCCCTGAAATCGGCCTTATAGCCAGCGGCAGTCACAAGGGGATTTTTGTGAGCTATATCACATTCAGATGTGCCCGGAATCACAGCTTAGCGTTCCTCGGAGACGGACACTAATACCGTGATGTACGTCACAGGCTCATGGCAATGATCGCGGGCTCCAGAAATGGCCGAGTGGCAACCAGATACGGGTGGAGTGCGGCAGGACGGAGCTGCCCCCGGGTCGGGCCCACATCACAGGGGGTGGTTGGTGCTCTCACCATACGGACTCGATATCATTGAAAGCTGCCTTACCTGTAAGATGCGCGCCGATCGCATCTTCTGCGACCTGAACACCGCGGCGCTACAGGCATTTGAAACCATCAAGTACGCGACCGCCTATCCCAAGGGTGCGGTGCTGTTTGTGGAAGGTCAGGCGCCACGCGGTATCTTCGTCCTTTGCAAAGGACGCGTGAAGCTGTCCATTTGCGCCACCGACGGCAAAACTCTCATCCTCAAGATTGCCGAACCGGGAGAAGTTTTGGGACTGAGCGCGACCGTTTCGGGAAAACCCTACGAACTCACCGCTGAGACCATTGACCCCTGCCAGGTGAACTTTGTGAAGCGCGAAGACTTCCTGCGCTTCTTGAAAGAAAATTCCGACGCCTGCTTCAAAGTGGCTGAGCAGCTCAGTGATAAATACAACAACGCCTGCCACGAAGTTCGTTCGCTCGGGCTGTCCCACTCGGCCGGGGAAAAACTGGCCAAGCTCTTGCTGGAATGGAGTTCCCGCAACGGTGAATCGCAGAAAGCGGAGCCACGCATCAAGCTGGCGCTGACCCACGAAGAAATCGCTCAGATGATCGGCACTTCTCGCGAGACGGTGACGCGTCTGTTTGCCGATCTAAAAAAGCGTCAAATCGTGCAGTCCAAAGGTTCGACACTTCTGATTCGAAACAAGGCTGCTTTAAAGACGCTGGCCACCAACGGATAGCTCGCAAAGCGCTCCCACCTGTGCTGCCGGTCACGGTGAGGGGTGACTGCAATCACTGTTTTAGCTCCCCATAGCGCGCTATCACACCAGTATGGAGAGCGCAATTCAACAGAGCTGCTTCGATTGCATTCTGCGCCCGGACCGGCTCTTCTGTGATCTGCCTGCCCCAGCGCTGGAAGCCTTTGATTCCATCAAGTCGGTTACCCTCTATCCTCGAGGCACGACTTTGTTTGAAGAGGGTCACACGGCGCGCGGCATCTTTGTGCTGTGTGAAGGCAGAGCCAAGCTCTCCGTGTGCTCGGAAACCGGTAAGCGACTCACCCTGCGGATTGCGGGGCCCGGCGAAGTCCTGGGGCTCAGTGCCTCCCTGTCCGGCGGTCCGTATGAAGTAACGGCGGAAACGCTGGACAACGCCAAGGTAGCCGTCGTGCGCCGTAAGGAACTCCTCAAGTTCCTGCGCGCCCACCGCGAGGCCTGCCTCCAGGTAGTGCATCTCCTCAGCCAAGATTTGCACACGGCGTATGATCGCGTGCGCTCCATCGGATTGGTGCGCGCTCGTCGCCCCCGGGCCTCGCGCGTCCACTAACCGAGCACGACCCATGTTCGCCTGCGGTGCTTTTTATCGCCCTCTCAGGTCCTTATAACTTGAGTCGTGAAATCGTGTTTTTCCATCACCTGCCATGGGTTTGTCTTGTCTGCAAGGGGGAGAGGCTAATAGCATTTGGCTAGTTCAAGTCGGGACAAACTGCTGATACTCGCTTGCACCCAAGTTGTGCCCCAGAATTCCTCGTTGGGGTAAGAAGCTACCAAGCACGGTCATTTCCAATCTCACACTAGCCGCGGCCGAAGAGTTTGGGTCGACCCTGTGCGATCTACTTCGGTTCGCCGATTTCGACCCAAGGAGCGCGACTGATGATGCAGACAAGATGTTGCATCCAGCTACCAGCCATCCTCCTTGCCATTCTCATTTTCATATTCCCCGCAACAACCTTCGCTGCGGATCAGCAAGCCGCGCAAACCGCCTCGGCCGCAAGTTCTGATTATGCTGGAACGGATACCTGCAGGACCTGCCACCAGGACATTTATGAAAAGGGATTCGAACGCACACCGCATTTCAAAACAACATTGAAGAATGGCCAGGGTTGCCAGTCGTGCCACGGACCCGGCGCCGAGCACGTGGCCGGGGGCGGCGATGTCAGCAAGATCGTCAGCTTCAAAAACATCGCGCGGGAGGAGGCCAACCAGCGCTGTCTTACCCCGCGTTACTACGCAGATGGGCTACAGCGTCACTAGCGTGGGTGGCAGATCACCCGTATTCAACAGCCTGCAACCGGATGGCACCTTGCACTACAACTACCACCAACCTCTGGCAAATGTGGCAATCGAATTACGCCGTGACCTAACCTGGAACGCGGGCCGGAATTACTACCAGTACAACGAGAAGTCTCTTGTTGGCCCGACCGCGGCACGTTACTTCCACGCCAATAATGCCACTGTTTCCCTTCGATACTGCTTCTGATCCCGTAGCTCTCCTTGTGGGGCAGGCCTAGCCGCCCCTTTTTCCTCCGCCCAATGACCAAGGCTCTTGTGACCCGAGTCACGCCCGCAGGTGAGATCACTCACTGCCCTGAGACCGCGCGCCATTGAACAATGCTGGTGTAAGAAAATTCAACAGCGCCTGATGAAAAGGGCAACGGTTTCGGGCACCAGGCACACCCAGCCCGGTCCAAGGGTGTAACGAAAACTTGCAGCCAACTAACCTAATCCGCAGCCGTCGTTGGCTCGTGGCGAGCAAAAGCCCTTCCCCATTCAAGAGATCGCATTACTTATTTCTCGTGTTGCTATTGCTGGCAGCCTATACCTTACCGGGATTAGCGGCAGAGGCTAATCAAGGTCCGGACAATGACACCTGCCTCGCCTGCCATAGTGACAAAACCCTGACCACAAAACGGGGCGCACGCACCGTCTCCCTCTTCGTAGATGGCAAGAAATTTTCCGCCTCCGTGCATAGTGGGCTATCCTGCACCTCCTGCCACGCCGACCTGGAGGGCAAGGACCTGCCCCACGAAACTCCTCTGAAAAAAGTGAACTGCGGGACCTGCCACACCCAGGAATTCGAACAGCATTCGCGCTCACTTCACGGCAAGGCAGTGGCCCGAGGCGACCCCTTGGCTCCGCGCTGTGTCGATTGTCACGGCAACCATGACATTTTGCCGGTAAAAGACTCGCGCTCGGCGGTGGCTCCTCTGAAGGTGCCGTTCGTCTGTGGCCGATGCCACCGCGAAGGCACGCCGGTTCAGATCAGTCGTAAGATTGACCAGCACGACATCTTGGAAAATTATTCCGAGAGCATCCACGGCGAAGGCCTGTTGAAGAAGGGCCTAATAGTTGCGCCCAACTGCGCTTCCTGCCACACGCCCCACTCGATTCTTCCCCATACCGATCCCAATTCTTCCATCGCCCGCCGCAATATCGCGGCGACCTGTACCAAGTGCCACGCGCAAATCGAAGAAGTGCACCGCAAGACCATCAAGGGCGAGCTTTGGGAGAAAGAAGCGCACATGCTGCCGGCCTGCGTGGATTGTCACCAGCCGCACAAGATAAGGAAGGTGTTCTACACCCAGGGCATGGCTGATGCTGACTGCCTGCGCTGCCACTCCAACGAGCACCTGAAGTCAACCGACGGCCGCGCGATGTTTGTGCGCGCGTCGGAAGTTGCCGGGTCGCGACATGCGAAAGTCGCCTGCAGCCAATGTCACTCGGAGGTGAACGCCTCGCGCGTGCGACCTTGCGAGACTATCACGCACAAGGTTGACTGTGCTTCCTGCCACGCCGAGATCGGGCAAGTTTACCAGCGCAGCACGCATGGGCAGTTGCTGGCGAAAAATGATCCCAACGCCCCCAGCTGCATGGAGTGTCACGGCACGCATCAGGTGCTAGGCAAGCACGATCCCCAGTCATTCACCTTTGCTACCAACGTGCCAACGCTCTGTGGCCGCTGCCATCGTGAGGGCCAAAAAGCTGCTCTGAGGTATGTCGGAACGCAGCATGCAATAGTCCAGCACTACACCGAGAGCATCCACGGCAAAGGCCTGCTCAAGAGCGGCTTGACCGTCACCGCCACCTGCAACAACTGCCACACCGCTCATAGCGTGCTGCCCAGTTCTGATCCAAATTCCACCGTGAACCCGAAGAATCTGCCGGCCACCTGTGGAGCCTGTCATCACGGCATCCAGGAACAGTTCGTGCAAAGCGTGCACTCTACGCTGATCACCAAGACTGATAAGGAACTGCCGGTCTGCAGCGATTGCCACAGCGCCCACTCTATACGCCGCACCGATGAGACCGGCTTCAAGCTCGAGATCATGGACAAGTGTGGCCGCTGCCACCAAGAGATCGCCGCAACGTACTTCGAGACTTACCACGGCAAGGTTTCGCGGCTGGGCTACACCAAAACAGCCAAGTGCTACGACTGCCACGGAGCCCACGACATCCTGAGAGTGACCGATCCGCGCTCGCACTTGAGCCGCGCCAACGTGGTCGCCACCTGCCAAAAGTGCCACGCCTCTGCTACGCGGCGCTTCGCAGGCTATCTCACGCACGCAACTCACCACGATCCCAAGAAATATCCCTTCCTGTTCTGGTCATTCTGGGGAATGACCGGGCTGCTGGTTGGAACCTTCGTGGTGGGTGGACTGCACACGCTGTTGTGGCTCCCCAGAGCCTTCCAGATGCGCCGCGAGTTGCGAGTGGCCGAAGAACGAGAGAGAGCTGCAAAGGATGCCCTCAGTTCCGAGCAGACCAGTACGTCAGCGGCGGAGGACGATTAGGATGGCAACAGAAGTCGAAATTCGCGCGCCAGAAGAGCGACTAACTGCTCGCGAGGTTGTGGAGAGGAAGCATCCCGAGCGGGAGTTTGTGCGCTTTACTCGCCTGCAGCGCACGTTACACGCCTGCATGATCGTCAGTTTCTTGAGCCTGGCGCTCACCGGGTTGTCCTTGAAATTTTCCTACACGCCCTGGGCTGCCACCCTGTCTCACTTGCTGGGAGGATTTCAAACTGCTGGATTCATCCACCGCACTGCCGCGCTGGTGATGTTTGGGACTTTCATCACCCACCTCGTCGATCTATATCGCCTTAAGAAGCACGAGTACGGCTCCTGGCGCAAGCTCCTCTTGGGCCCCAACACCATGCTGCCCACCAGGAAGGACCTGAAACAATTCGTGGCGACCATGAAATGGTTCGTGGGCGCCGGGCCACGACCGCAATACGGGCGCTGGACCTATTGGGAAAAGTTCGACTACTTCGCGGTGTTCTGGGGAATATTCATCATCGGATGCACCGGCCTGACGCTGTGGTTCCCGATTTTCTTTACCCGCTTTTTGCCGGGCTCATTCATCAACGTCGCCACCATTATTCATAGTGACGAGGCGCTGCTCGCCACCGGCTTCATCTTCACGGTGCACTTCTTCAACACGCACCTCCGCCCAGAAAAATTTCCCATGGACACGACGGTTTTCACCGGCCATGTGCCCCTGGCGGAGCTCAAGCGGGACAAGCCCCTGGAGTACGAAGCCCTGGTCGCCAGCGGCCAACTGGAAGCGCACCTGGAGGAACCGCAGCCCCCGATCGTGGTCAAGACCATGCGGGTGTTCGCGTGGATTGCGCTCGGCATTGGCTTCAGCATCGTGGTCTGGATCATCTACGCGATGCTCTTTGCGTACCGTTAGCAGAATTGCCGGCAACGGCAAGGAAGGACTCTGGGATGTTCATAACGCTAGTCGCCGCTCTCTTGCTGGCCGTGGCGCCGCCGCAAGCGCCTGCCAACCAGGAATGCCTGGCTTGCCACGGCGAGAAGGGCATGAAGTCCGAGTCGGGCCGCAGTCTTTACGTGAATGCCGTCAAGCATCAGGCCAGCGTGCATGGCGAACTAGGCTGCACCGCTTGCCACGAAGGTGTGAAGGAGTATCCCCATCCGAAGCCGATGCCGCGGGTGACTTGTGCTTCGTGTCACGACGAGCCCGCGCATCAGGTACCCAAGAGCGCACATTCTGCCCTCGGTAGAAACGCATGTGTAGGTTGTCACGGTCCGGCCCACGAAGTGCAGCGCGCAGCAAGTGTCGCTCCCGAGCAGTGCACCACCTGCCATGCGGATGCCGTTCATGAATTCCAGCGTGGGGTACACGCGGTTGCCCGCGAAGATGGCGATCTCCAGACGCCCACCTGCCTGACCTGCCACGGCACGCCGCATCAGATCCTGGCTTCGAGCGATCCCAAGTCGCCGGTGAATCACACCAATATTCCTCGCACGTGCGCCACCTGCCACGCCCAGAAGATGGTGATGGAGCGCAGCGGGAACAGCGCCCAGCCTTTTTTCTCGTACGAGGAGAGCGTGCACGGTCGGGCGGTTGCGGCCGGATCCCAGAGGGCGGCTGTCTGTACAGACTGCCATGGCGTACACGAGATCCTGACCGCCAAGGATCCGAATTCGTCCATCTTCAAATTCAGCGTGCCGAAGACTTGCGCGACGTGCCACAGCTCAGTGCAAGAGCAGTTCGCCCAGAGCATCCATGGCCAAGCCATCGCCCGCGGCAACTGGCAGGCGCCAGTCTGCACGGATTGCCACGGGATTCACTCCATTAAGTCGCACATCGATCCCAAATCTTCTGTCTCGGCGGTGAACCTGGCCCGGGTCACATGTGCGCGCTGTCATGAAGGCGTTCGCTTATCCCAGGAATTGGGAATTGCCGGCTCGCGTGCTACGACTTACTTGCAAAGCTATCATGGGCTGGCCTCGAAACTCGGTTCCCACATTGTGGCCAACTGCGCGAGCTGCCACGGCGTGCACAATATCCTGCCGTCGAGCGATCCACGCTCGACCATTAACAGGGCAAATCTGGTCAAGACCTGTGGACAATGCCACCCTGGCATAGGCGAGAAATTCATAGTCGGCAAAGTGCACGTAGACGCCCCTCTATCAGCCGATGTGGGCAGCGTGGCCGTGCGCTGGATCCGGAAGTTTTATCTCAGCATGATTGCGGCGGTGATCGGTGGCATGCTGGTGCACAATTTCATCATATGGCGCCGGAAAGCGGTCCTGCGCCGCCAGGCGCAGCATCGCCCTGTGACCCGCATGAGCAATAACCAGCGCGTCCAGCACATCGTGCTGCTTGTCAGCTTCATCATACTGGTGCTTACAGGTTTTGCGCTGAAGTATCCAGACTCCTGGTTAGCCTCGCTACTGTCTCTGGGCGAAAGAGTCCGCAGCATCACGCATCGCGTCGCAGGAGTCATCCTGATCAGCGTGGGCGTTTACCACCTCGTGTATCTGATCGTGACCCGCGATGGACGCCGCCTATTCCGCGATTTCATTCCCGTTCCCAAGGATGCCACGGACGTCTGGGGCACGCTGCGTTATTACCTGGGCCTGGGACCGAATAAGCCCGAATTTCCCCGCTTCAACTATGCGGAAAAGGCCGAATACTGGGCCCTGGTGTGGGGCTTGATCGTGATGGCGAGCACGGGAATCATGTTGTGGGCCAAGGTTTCCTTTGGCAACCTGCTGCCGCGCTGGTGGCTCGACATCGCAACCGCTATCCACTTCTACGAAGCGGTTCTGGCCACGCTGGCTATCGTGGTCTGGCACTTTTATCAGGTGTTCTTCGATCCCGATGTTTACCCCATGAGTTGGACGTGGTGGGATGGGAAAATGTCCTTCGAGCATTATCGCGAAGAGCACGCCCTGGACACGGAAACGTTACTCGAAGCCGCACGCGCCGAGGCAGGGGAGGAATCCATCGAGGCTGACGCCGCCGAAGCTGGCGCAGAAGAGAATAAGGCCGAACCCGCTGAGGAAATGCAGCATAAATGATTGTGGGGTTGCCGGCGGGGAACCCTTAGACAAAATTGCTAAGCTGTTTCGTTGCGGTAAGGTGGGGCGGATTTGCTGTCTAAAAATAACTGCTAAGAGCTTTCCTGTAAGATGACTTTCCGTGGTCACGGAAAATCCACCGAGGAGATGAGCGATGCCAGCTGACCAGCCAGACGGATCTGCACGCGCTGCGGGGCTCTCAAGAATACGCGAGCTGTTGCGCAATCCGATTTCGCTGGTTGGATTTGCGCTCGCGGTGGTCAGTCTGGTCAATATTCTCTTTCTTTTCCTGATTGACCTGATGTCGGAGCGCCCCAATGCCTACGTCGGCATTCTGGCCTACATGGTGGCCCCGGGTTTCCTGATTTTGGGACTTCTGCTGGTTCCCATAGGTGTCTGGATTGACCGGCGGCGACGGCTTTCTCAAAAACCTGGAGAAACTCCTCGGTATCTGCGCATTGACTTCAGCGACCCGGGTCAGCGTGGCGCCGTCGCCTTCTTCCTGAGCTTTTTGGTTGTGTTCGTGATGATGAGCGCGATTGGAAGCTATCGCGCTTACGAGTTCACCGATTCGGTGCAGTTCTGCGGCCAGCTCTGTCATAGCGTGATGAAACCGGAATACACTGCCTACCAGCTTTCTCCACACGCACGGGTGGCTTGCGTCGACTGCCACGTCGGCGCCGGAGCGACTTGGTATGTTCGCTCGAAGCTGTCGGGGGCGCGCCAGGTCATCGCCACGGCTTTCAATACATTTCCGCGGCCCATCCCGACGCCTGTTCATAACCTGCGTCCCGCGCAGGAGACCTGCGAGCAGTGTCACTGGCCACGAAAGTTCTACGGCGCCCAGCTCAAGGTGTTCACCCACTATGCCAGCGACGAGAAGAACACTTTTCGCCAGATTCGCATACTCATCAAAACCGGCGGCGGCGATCCCACTACCGGTTCGCCTTCCGGCATTCACTGGCACATGAATATCAGTAATCAGATTGACTACGTTGCCACCGACGAGAAGCGCCAGACCATTGCTTATATTCATGTCAAGGACTTGCAGGGACGAGTGACAGAATATTTTGCCAAGGATTCAACCCTCACCAAGGAGCAGATTGAAAAAGCTCCTAAGCGCCGCATGGATTGCGTGGACTGTCATAACCGCCCGACCCACATCTACGTGCCGCCGGACCAGGCCGTAGATCAGGCTCTCCTAGCGCGCCGAATTGATGTTTCTTTGCCTTTCATCAAGCAGACTTCGGTATCGGCACTCACGAATACATACAAGACCACCGACGAGGCCATGGACGGCATCGCTACCGAGGTGCACAAGTTCTATTCCAGCAAGTATCCCAATCTGGAAAAGACCAAGGAGATCGAGATCCGCAATGCGATTGCGGAGTTGCAGCGCATCTATCGCAGCACGACGTTTCCGGAAATGAAACTGGACTGGAGAACACACAACAACAATATTGGCCACTTCTATTTTCTGGGATGCTTTCGCTGTCATGATGGCCAGCACGTCAGCCCGGATGGAAAGGTCATCAGGAAGGACTGCGACACCTGCCACACTGTCCTGAGCCAGCAGGAGGGCGAGGCCATTCCTGTTACCGCCGAGGGCATACCCTTCAAGCACCCCGTTGATCTGGGCGACCTGATGGCCGTGAACTGCAGCGACTGCCACACCGGAGGAGTCGGACCGTAAGGCCTCTTCCCGCAGCAACTTAAGTGGGTGACGCACGTCACTTTTGCAGGTGACATGTATCACGGCCTGCATGTACAGCCTTCTCTAAGCTTGCTTCCAGGACTCGTACTGGTTCTGGCTTCAAGCGAAGAAGGAGGCCGCGCGATGACCACGGGTAACGGCAACGGACAGCAGGTACAAGCACCCGACAACAAGGCCCGGCTGATCTTCTGGGAAGTCACCAAGGGCTGCAATCTCCGCTGCATTCATTGCCGCGCCAGCGCTACCGAACTCAGTTCGCCTTCCGACCTTTCCACCAAGACCGCCCTGGGGATCATCGATCAGATCGCGGCCGCCGCGAATCCCATTCTTGTGCTCAGCGGCGGAGAGCCGCTTTATCGCTCTGACATTTTTCAGTTGGCCGGCTACGCTACAGATAAAGGCCTGCGGGTGGCGCTGGCGACCAACGGAACTCTCGTCACCAAGGAAGTGGCGCGCATGATCGTGGATTCTGGCGTGAAGCGCGTCTCGATCAGCCTCGACGGCGCCGACTCCCTCATCCACGATACTTTCCGCGGTATCCCAGGTGCATTCGATGCGGCCGTGTACGGCCTGCGCAACCTCAAGACCTTGGGCATGTCGGTCCAGATCAACATGACCATCGCGCGTCACAACGCTCGGCAGTTGCCGCAAGTACTCGAGCTGGCGAAATCGCTGGGGGCTGACGCGCTGCACACCTTCCTGCTTGTCCCCGTGGGCTGTGGCTTGGATATCGCCGCCGAGCAGATGGTTCCGCCGGAGGAATACGAAGAGATGTTGAATTGGTTCTATGACCAGTCTCTGGAGGGCGGCATCGAGCTGAAAGCCACCTGCGCGCCCCATTACTTCCGCGTGGTTCGTCAAAGAAGAGTTGCGGAGCGCCGCTCTGCCGAAGCTGCTGCCAGATCGAAGACGGCGGTTTATGACCCAACCGCCATCGGCCCCTCCGACATGATGATGCCCGGTTCGACTGGGATTCTCCTGAAGCCACAGAGCGCGAAGCCCGCCGTCAGTCATGGTGGCGGTCATCCTCACGACATGAACGCAGTGACCAAGGGCTGTCTGGCCGGGACAGGCGTTTGTTTTATCTCCCACGAAGGCGAAGTTTTTCCGTGTGGGTACCTGCCGGTGCTCGCGGGCGATCTCCGCAAGCAGACGTTCACCGAGATCTGGGAGCATGCCGAAGTTTTCCAGCAGTTGCGCGAGACCGACAACCTGAAAGGGAAATGCGGTTGCTGCGAGTTCCGCAATGTCTGCATGGGCTGCCGCGCGAGAGCGTATGCCGCCACCGGCGACTACCTGGATGAAGAGCCGTTCTGTGTCTACCAGCCCAAGATGGCTGAGCTGAAGCCGAAGACAAAGGTTCCAGGCTGAGGCCAGGCGGCGCACGGGAACGGTGGAAGGATGGCAACCGCAACTCAAACAAATGCGATTCAAGTCCAGCGCGTGCGTGCTCTCATCGTGCCGCGCGAGCACGGGGCCTGGGGGATGCTGCTGGTTCCGCTTGCTACCGGAGCAGGTCTCGGACTACTGAATGATGGCCGCATCTTCCCGCTTGTCCTGTTCATCGCCTTCGCGCTTGTTCTGTTCTGGTTGAGGACACCTGTCGAAAGTCTGCTCCACACCAGCCCTATGCGCGCTCAGACCGAAGCGGAGCGCCGGATTGTTCTGCAGACAATCTTGTGGTTGGCGAGCGTGTCCATCCTCTCCCTGACTGCGCTCCTGCGGGAACTCAATACTGTGATGTTTGTCCTGTTAGGCGCGATTGCCGTTCTCGCGTTTGTCGGGCAAGCGCTTTTGAAGCAGCTCGCACGGAATTTGCGAATGTCGGCGCAGGTGGTGGGCGCGCTGGGATTAACTTACAGCGCGCCCGCTGCATATTACGTCATGACCGGGCATTTCGATTTGCAAGCTGCCGCCTTGTGGCTTGCCAACTGGCTATTTGCCGGCGATCAGATCCATTTCGTACAACTCCGCATTCACGCCGCCCGCGCTGTGGGATGGAAGCAAAAGCTAGAGCGTGGTCGGATCTTCCTGCTGCGGCAGTTCGGAATGGCCATATTGCTTGGACTGGCAGTCTATTATCGTCTCTTGCCGGGCTTGGCTGTGATCGCATTTGTGCCCGTCATCTTCCGTGGCAGTGTCTGGTTCGGGCAAAAGCCTCGACCGCTTGCCGTGCGCCGTCTGGGCTGGACGGAACTGGCGCACGCCCTCGCCTTCGGAATCCTCCTCGTAGGCGGATTCCGCCACGCTCACTAAACAGCCTATTTATATTGTGCGGATTGTTCAGCAGGCCAATTGTTCGCGGGTCAGTTTGAGGCCGTTCAGGTTGCCGAGAACGGTGACCGCGATGTTTTCCGTGCGGAAGAAGTCATTGGCCAGGCCCTGAAGATCTTCGGCTGTAACCTCCTCGACGCGCTCAATCAGTTCGTCCAGGCTGTAGAAGCGATCGAAGTACATCTCCTGCCGCGCCAGGTTCGACATGCGCGCCGTACTCGATTCCAGCGACAGCATCAAACTGCCCTTCAGCTGGTCTTTGCACCGGCGAAGCTCTTCCTCGGGCACCGGCGCTGCCTTCAGATTGCGAAATTCGTTGATCACTGATTCGACCACGCGCGAAGCCGATTCTCGCGAGGTGCCGGCGTAAACCCCAAGACAACCGGTATCACGATACGGATTCAGATCGCTATAAATCGCATAAACCAATCCCTGCCGCTCGCGGATATTCTGGAACAGCCGCGAACTCATTCCGCCGCCCAAGACCGTATTGAGAATGTAAGAGGCATACCGCTTTTCATGGGCAATGGGATGGCATGGTACACCGATACAAATCTGCACCTGCTCGAGGGCCTTCTTATTGCGCATGATGATGCGCGGGAAAACTTTCGGGGCCTGGCTGTGATAACCATTCTTCGACGGTTTCATGTGCTGGAAGTGCTCGATCACCAGATCCACGAAGCGCTGATGATTGAGATTTCCCGCAGCGGCGATGATCAGATTTCCCGGATTGAAGCGCTGGCTATAGGAATCGAAGACCACCGACTGGTCAAATTTCCGTACCGTTTCTTTGGTGCCAAGAATCGGCTTGCCTAGCGGATGATCTTTCCAGAAGTTCTGGGTAAAAATCTCGTGGACCAGGTAGTCGGGATTATCCTCGTCCATCTTGATTTCTTCGAGGATCACTCCACGTTCCCGGCCGATATCTTTGATCTCGAATACCGGGTTGAGCACCAGGTCGCTGAGCACGTCCATGGCGATGGGCAGGTGCTCGTCCAGAACTTTAACGTTGAAGCAGATGCATTCCTTGGCGGTAAAGGCGTCCATGTTGCCGCCGATAGAGTCAACCTGGCGGGCGATGTCCTCGGCGGTGCGGTGCTTGGTGCCTTTGAAGACCATGTGCTCGATGAAATGAGAGATTCCATTCCACTGCGGGTCCTCATCGCGCGAACCAGTCTTCACCCAAATGCCGACGGAGATGGAGCGAATATGCTGCATCTCCTCCGTAATCACGGTGAGACCGTTGGGCAGTACCTGGCGCTTGATGTGCCTGATGTCTTCGACCATAGAATTGTTCCCAACGGGCCCAGGTACGAGGAAGCTGGCCCAATCTCCTCCTATTGTGACACAGGGGAGAGGAGTGTGCCTGAGGACTTTACGCCTTTGTTATCAATAACTTAATTTAGGCCTAGTGGACTGGCCTCGAACCGGGTGCCCACCCGCCGCAAGGACTCCTTAACAGCGGGGATTAGACTATCTAATTAGATGCATGAGCCCGAGTAAACAATCCGAGCTGCTGGGCCTCGACCTGCAAGAGCTGAGCGAGCTGGTCCTGGGCGTAGGGCAGCCCGGCTACCGCGCTCAGCAGCTGTTCGATGGACTTTACCGGCAGCGGGTTGCGTCTATTGAGCAAATTTCAACCTTACCGCAGGATTTCCGGCGCAACCTCAGCGACCAGGGACTTGGAGCGGTCCTGCCGGCTGTGGAAAAGAAGTTCGTTTCTCGCGACGGCACGGTTCGTTACCTCATGGCCTTTGCTGACGGCCAGAGCGTTGAGACCGTCTGGATGCCCGAGGGCGACGAGGGCGAGACGGGTGACGGCAGCGACGCCGGCGACCAGCTCGAGAAGGGCTCAGGCGGATGGGATCGGGCGACCATTTGCGTTTCCAGCCAGGTCGGGTGTGCCGTCGATTGCCAGTTCTGCATGACTGCCTTGCTGGGCGTCAAACGCAACCTCAGTCCCGGCGAAATCGTGGGCCAGATCTGCGCCGTGTTGAACGACCAGCATGTCTCGCCGCCGCAGGATCGCGTGAACCTGGTCTTCATGGGGATGGGCGAGCCCTTTCTGAATTACGACAACTTCATGAAGGCGGTGCGGCTGCTGGTCGAGGGCGTCGGGATTCCCGAGTCGCGCATGACGGTCTCCACCGCAGGCATCGTGCCGCGCATTGCCGACTTTGGGCGCGAGCCAGTCCGTCCCAAGCTGGCGGTTTCCTTGAACGCGTCCAACGACGAGTTGCGCACGCGCCTCATGCCCATTAATCGCAAGTGGAACCTCGAGAAACTGATGTCCGTCGCCCGCGATTTTCCTTTACGACCACGCGAGCGCCTGACCTTTGAATACGTGCTGCTCGACGAAGTTAACGACTCCGCGCAACATGCGCGCGAGGTGGTCGAATTGATTCGCGGCATGCGCGCCAAAGTAAACTTAATCGCGTTGAATCCCGGGCCCGGCATCGATTTCCGCACGCCATCAGAACAACGGGTCCTGGAATTCCAGAAAATTCTCATCGCTGCCGGAATTCCAACCTTCATCCGGCGTCCACGCGGCCGAGATATTTACGCTGCCTGTGGGCAGTTGAAGCGGACGGTGGAGCTGGTGCAGCCGGCATAGCACTCCCCGCTCGCTGTCATTAGGAGCGAGTCGAAGGATCCCTAGCATGACGACAACATTATCCTGAACCGGCGTGATCCGGTGAAGGATCTCGCGTGCAACTTCTTGATCCTGCACTCTAGATCCTTCGCAGACTGAAGTCGGCTCAGGATGACGACATGCAACGCAGCGGCAAACACCAAGTTCCTCGAGTCGGACCTCCTCTTTCCAGTCGGTCCTTGCTCGGGATGACAAAGGAGTGGAAGGCCAGCGCCACTGCTACACTTCCTCCACCTCGGTCGAATCACTACCCTGCCACTCGTGCTTACAGGAACGACACCTCCAGGCCCTGCGATGAAGAGGGATAGGCAAGCCGACATACGCGGTCGCAAACGCAACCGGCTTATTCAGTTCTTCAAAGCTGACATCCAACGACTGGCACTTCGGGCAACGTGGTTGGTGATATTCCCCGATTCCTTCTACGTCAAAATCTTCAGGAATAGGCTGCTCTAAAATCTCATTCGCCGCCTCGGCATCCTCCTTCTTCACTTGCAGCTTGATGCCTCCAACGAAGTTAGAAATGAACCAATCCAATCGCACAAGGTTATCGTCGGTCAGCCAGCATTCGATACCAGCGGACTCGAGGCTACCCTGGGCCAGCAAGGCCTCAGGCAAGTCTCTGAACTTGCGGATCGTGACCACGTCTCGCGACTCCACGACATCCCGGCCGCGCGGCGAAGCGGCCGATTCGAAATCCAGCCCTCTGCGGTCCATTTCCTCTTCCAATAGGTCACAAGCCATGTCCGTCAGTGATGCCGAGTCGGCGGCGACCTTCGCCAACTCTCCATCATCCATTGCGGAATAGAGTCTCGCTAATCGTTGTCGTTCTCGCTCGGGATCTTGGGCGGCCATGGCAGCGAATCATATCAAGAATGCACGAGCGCATATGCGAATAGCGCCACGCACGCCATTCCCAATGTCGAAACCAGAAGGGCCGGAATCCAGAATAAGAAGATTCGCAAGAGCTTATGTCCGAATATTTTCGTGACTCATGTCCCATTCTCCCTTGTCCAGAGTTCATACTGGAAACCGGAGACGTGATCTGCACGCCGCCTCTGAGTCTTGCTCTTTGACAATCGCAGTGGCCAGTGGTCAGTGGCTAGAAGCTAGAAGCTAGAAGCCATTTATTTTCAAAGATCATTGCTGCAAGCCCCGTGCTTTCATTGATTTTGGAGGTCTTCCCCATCGCGATCTCTTGTTTTCAGAGACCTGGAGCCAAGGCATGGGGGAGGGGGTATACCCGCGCGATGTTCGCGGGGTGCGCCCGCGCCACACCAACACGCCTGAGCCAAACCTGGGTCAGGTTTACGGCTTTTTCCCCTAAATCTTTTGGAACCTCTGATTTACGGAAACTTGTCGCTAAATCTTTGATTCCAGGGATCAGGCAGGGGAGGGCAGCCCGTGTGGCGTGGGCATTGCTGCCCGCGTTCGGCTATTGCTGCTTTTCCAACTCCGCTGCTGCGGACTCAATCAACGCGGCTTCGTCCTGCAAGATTGCGCCTACGCGCACCATCTGCTCATCGGCTTCTTTCCATTTCTTCTGCTCGATGGCTTCGCGGACTCCGGGAATGGTCTTGACGCCATAGCCGGTGTAGAACCCGGGAGCGTAGATCAGGTGTTGGAACCAGGATCTGCCCGGTAGCCCTTCCGGACTGGTGAGCTTTCGTTCACTGAGAATCAGCTTGGCATTCAGATCGTGCAGGGACGCGTTGCCAATCGCCAGGCCGCCGTTTTTCGTGACCTTGTCCAGAGCCTTCTGATAATGTTCGGCACTGCGCGTCAAAGCCTCAGCAGCGTTGAGCAGGGGAGCGAAGTTCAAGTGCGGCGGTACTTCCTCGACCGAGGGCGGCACATAAGGTTTTTTCGGGTCGGCATTGGCAGTTAAAACTCCGTCCTGAATTTCCTTGTTGCGCTCGGTGACCTCGTCTTGTTTTTTGTTCAGAAGTTTTTGCAGCTCGTCGGCGTACTTGTGGATGGTGTCGGCGAAATCGGTGAAGTCGAAAGGCAGAAGATCGGCATCGGCCAGCCGCAGGACTGCCGTGCCCACGGTTTGTGAGAGCGCGCGGCCATAGCTGAAATCCGTGTCGGAGAAGTGCGTGTACCAATAAAAATCATCGTAGATTGAATGGTAAATGCCTCCGCGATCTTCGCCGCCGTAGCCAATGTTGGCAGAGGCAATGCCCAGGTGATCGAGAAACACCGTGTAGTCGGAACCCGATCCCAGCGCCGGAATTCGCAGGTCGGCACGCTGGCGCACTTCTTTGCGGTCCTCGTCAGTCTTGGCTTCGACAATCTTATGCGCCTGCGCGCGCTTCCAGACGCTGATCTTCTTCTCGGGATCTTCCACATCGCGCGCCACGCCGTTGAGGAACTTCTCCAGCGTGTGCGAGCCGCCGACAAAAAGGTAGCCGCGTCCATTGCCGTCGGTGTTGAGGTAGACGGCATCGTGCTGGCGCAGTTCGTCGGCGTGCGTTTCTGCCCACTCGGTTGAGCCGAGCAGTCCAGGTTCCTCGCCGTCCCAGAGGCAGTAGATGATCGTGCGCTTCGGCTTCCAGCCTTGCTTCTGAACTTCGCCCAGCGCGCGGGCTTCTTCCAGCAGCGCCACAGCGCCCGCGATGGGATCTTCGGCGCCGTTCACCCAGGCATCATGGTGGTTGCCGCGGACGATCCACTCGTCAGGAAACGTCGAGCCGGGAATTTTCACGATGATGTCATTGAGGCGCTTGATGTCCCAATTGGCCTTCACCTTGAGATGAACCTTCGCCGGGCCGGGACCGATGTGATAGGTGATCGGCAAAGCGCCACGCCATTCTTCCGGCGCGAGGGGACCCTTCAGCGCGGACAGAAGCGGCTGCGCGTCGCCGTAGGAAATAGGCAGGACAGGGATTTTGGTGAGCGTCTTGACGTCCTTCAGCTCAAGGCGCTTGGCGCCCGGAACAGCACCTACACCTGGAGTAAGTGGATCCCCCGGATAAATGGGCATGTCCATCACGCTGCCGCGTTGTACACCGTTCTTATTGCGCAGTCCACCTTCGGGGAAAACGTCACCCTCGAAATAGCCATCATCGCGTGGGTCGGAGTAGATGATGCAGCCGACCGCTCCATGCTCGGCGGCCACCTTGGGCTTGATGCCGCGCCAGGACTGGCCATAGCGGGCGATCACGATCGCGCCTTTTACCGAGACGCCCAACCGGTCCAGCTTTTCGTAATCGTCGGGAACGCCGTAATTGACGTACACCAGCGGCGCCGTGACATCGCCATCGACGGAGTATGCGTTGTAGGTCGGAAGTTGGTCGGACTGCTGATTGGAGGTTGGGTCAACCGCGACCGGCGGTTCCTGCAGCGAGGCCGTGAACTTGGTGGGCTCTACGAGTTCGACGGCGCGCTCTTTGGGAGTAGGAAAGAGCACGTCGAAGCTCTCGATGTGGGCATCCAGACCCCACTCCTTCATCTTGGCGAGCAGCCACTCGGCGTTGTCCTTGTCATAAGGTGTGCCAACGTTATGCGGGCGCGCCGAGAGCCGCTTCATGTAGTCGCGCTGATTGTCGGGGCTGGGGATGGCGCGGAACTTCGTCTCCCATTCCCGCTCGGCGCGGGCAGAATCGGCCGAATATCCGGGCAAAGCCTGATCATCGCCGATCGCGGCGGAAACCGTGAGGCAGAACACAAGCACAGCCAGAAGCGGCAGCAGACGATGAGCCATTGCGATCCTCCGGTAGATGCGAACGTGGGAATCAACACGCGCAGAGTTGCGCATTATAGTTCGTCGCCGGTAAATCCCGCCAGTGAACACATCGTGAGGCGACACACTTACCTCCACTTGGCAAATCCGGAAAGCGTACGGTAGGCTGTTGGCGCCATGACAGACAAGCGCACATGTTCCCGCACGCAGTCATTGGTCCGAACGGTCTATTTCGCTACTCTGGTCATCCTTCTCACCTCTTCCGCTTACGCACAGACCTTTACGCTGGAACAGGTGATGAGTTCACCGTTTCCTTCGAACCTTGTGGCCGCTGCTCATGCGCCGCGAATAGCGTGGGTCTTCGATGCTAAAGGCGCACGCAACGTCTGGATTGCCGATGGCCCTAACTTCCGAGCGCAGCAGATCACTCACTATGCGGGAGACGACGGCGAGCCGATCGCCAGTCTGCGACTAACGCCGGAAGGCCGGACTGTGGTCTATGCCCGCGGCTCGGAAACGAATGAAGCTGGCCGGGTTGCCGATCCCACCAGCGGCGTTTCGCCGCGCAAGCAGCAGGTCTGGGCCATGGACGTGGACGGCGATGCTCCGCGTCTGCTAGGCGAAATGGGTTGCGGGGAAGAGGGCTGCGAAGACATCGAGCTTTCGCCCGACGGACAGTTCGCGCTGTGGGCGGCTCGGAAACAGTTGTGGATCGCGCCGGTTTCGGGAGCGACACCGGGTCATCAGTTGACCGATGTGCGCGGCGAGAATGTCAATCCCAAGTGGTCTCCCGACGGGCGGGAAATTGCCTTTGTCAGCCATCGCGAGGATCACAGCTTCATCGCGGTCTATGACTTCGGGCGCGATTCGGTGCGTTACCTGTCGCCCAGCGTCGATCGCGACATCTATCCGCGCTGGTCGCCCGATGGGCGACAGATCGCATTTATCCGCTTGCCCGGCATCGGGGGAAAATTGCCGCTGATTCCACCACGGGTCGTGCCCTGGGCCATCTGGGTAGCAGACGCGACGGGCAACGGGCGAGAAATCTGGCACAGCGGCGATCAGCCCGACGATTCTTTTCCCCGCTTTACCGCGGAGACTTCTTTCCTGTTTCCGGCGAATGATCGCATTGTGTTCGCCTCGGAGCAGGACGGCTGGAATCATCTCTATTCCATTTCAACGTCTGGCGGTAAGCCCGTCCTGCTCACGCCGGGACAGTTCGAAGTGGAAGACGTAACTCTGCCCGAAGATAAGAAGTCAGTGCTGTATTCGTCAAACCAGGGCGACGTGGATCGCCGTCATCTTTGGCGCGTGGAACTGCCGGAAGGGAAGCCTCGCCCCATTACGCAAGGCGAGACGATTGAATGGAGTCCGGTCGAGACGGGGCAGGGAAGTTACCTCGCGTGCCTGGGTTCGACGGCTACGAGCCCCGCCATGCCGTACCGAATCACGGACAAGGGCCGGGGAATGATCGCGGCATCCGCTTTGCCTGCGGATTTTCCCTCAAGACAGCTGGTCGTTCCCAAAGAGGTCATTTTCAAAAGCGAAGATGGACTCGAGATTCGTGGTCAGCTATTCATTCCAAACCGCCGCACTCAACCCGGGCCGGCAGTGATCTTCCTCCATGGCGGCCCAATCCGGCAGATGATGCTCGGGTTTCATTACATGGATTACTACCACAATGCCTATGCCATGAATGAGTACCTAGCCAGCCGCGGATATGTGGTGCTCTCCGTCAATTATCGTCTGGGCATCATGTATGGGCGCGCCTTCCGCGAGCCCGCCAACGCGGGGTGGCGCGGTTCCTCCGAATATAAGGACGTAGTGGCCGGTGCGAAATATATGCAGGGTCTCGACATTGTCGACAAAAAGAAAATTGGATTGTGGGGAGGCTCGTATGGTGGACTTCTGACTGCGTTGGGCTTGGCGCGCAACTCCGACATTTTTGCTGCCGGGGTTGACCTGCACGGACCTGCACGGACTGCACGACTGGTCCGCCTTCCTTCCCCATTGGGAGCGCGAGGCGGGTGCTCCCGACAAAGCCGAAGCCGAAAAACTGGCGTTCGAGTCTTCGCCCAATGCATCTGTGGCGCAGTGGAAGTCGCCCGTGCTTTTGATTCAGGGCGATGATGACCGCAACGTTCCCTTCAGTCAGACTGTAGATCTGGCCCAGAGACTGCGAGAGAACCACGTGCCCGTGGAACTGCTGGTCTTTCCCGACGAAATTCATGGGTTCCTGATGTGGAAGTCGTGGATGCGAGCTTATGCAGCGGCTGCAGATTTCTTTGACCGCATGCTGAAGCCGAGCCCGACAAAGTAGCGCTCAGTTTTCGGGTGACGATAATCCGACCGCTGCTCCCGCCGCTCTTGGCTTTGATTCATCCGAGAACGAGGTCTGGTTCGCGCCGAGGGCAGGAAGTTCGATACGAAACACGGCGCCGCCCTCCGGCCGGTTGTGACAGGAAATCTTGCCCTTGTGTTCCTGCACGATGCCGTAGCATGCGCTCAGGCCGAGTCCGGTTCCCTGGCCGACCGGCTTGGTGGTGTAGAAAGGGTCGAACACCCGGTCCGGTTGCTGCGCGCCCGGACCGTTGTCGCAGAATTCCAGCACAACCTTGTCGCCGTCCCGCTCGGTAGTGATGATGAAGATTCCGCCGCCCCTTTCCTCCAGGGCTTGTAAGGCATTATTGCTGATGTGCATGAACACCTGCAGCAACTGGTTGGAATCGCCCAGCACGGCTGGCAGCTTGGTTGCGAGTTGGGTGCGGACCTCGATCTTGCGGGCACGTAAGTGCGGCTGAAAGAGCTTCACTGCGGTCTGCGCCAGGACGTTGATGTCCACGGGCACCTTCTGCCCGGGCGCTTGTTTCGCGAAGCTGAGCAAGCTGGCCACTAGTGCCTTGGTCCGGCGCACCTGCTGCCCGATTTTGTCGGCCAGCGAACGCTGCTCATGGTTCAAATCGGAGCAGGCCAGCAGATCGGCATAGCCGAGCATGGCGGTGAGCGGATTGTTCAGCTCATGGGCCGCTCCTCCTACCAACTGACCCAACGAAGCCAGTTTCTCTGACTGCACCAGTTGTGCCTGCAGCCGCTTCAAGTCCTCAAACGAATTCTGGGACGCTCGCAAGAGGCCAAGTAACTCCCGGTCGAGCAGGTGCTGCTTGAGAAAGACCATGGCGCCCATCACCATGATCGCACCCAGGGTTAGCAACAGGCGGAACTTCTGCACGCTGCCGGGGGCCGCGTGGCCAAGAAGCGCCGAGGCGGCAAAAAGAGGCAATGAGAAGATGGCCGCCATGCCCAGTCGCGCCACCCATACGCCATGCCCCGTTGCCAGCGTCCGTTCCTGGCGCGGTGGGATTTCGCGGGCCAGCAAGGCGAAGACCGTGAACCATCCCATGGATACCACCAGGGGAATGTCGTACAGGCTGCCCGTGTAATAGACGTGCTTCTGAATGGCCCAGGTGGCCACATAAGAACTGAGGGAATAAGTGAGACTGGCGCCAAACAGCTGCCCATAAATCGTTTTCCAGGAAGGCGAGCTGCGCGTCCACACCAGGGCCAGTCCTGCGAGAAACACTATTTTTTCTGCCAGGTAAATTGCGTTCAGATTCTGCTGATAGGACAATTCATTGGGATAGGCGAGCCACGGGATGACGGTAAACAGATACAGGTAAACCCACCAGACCAGCAAAAGCGTGAAATCCAGGGAGCCCAGCCGCGTGGTGCGGTCATCCTGCTGCCGCTGTGGTTGCAACGCGAGCGCGGCCATCATGGGGACGATGTGGAGAAACAGGATTATGTCTCCACTAAACAGAGCTGGTAATTCCTGGCGGCGATAAACCTCGAAATAGATCCAGCACAACTGATAGCTGAACCAGAACGCTACTCCAACCGCCATCAGCACCCAGAACCCACGAGTACGTCCGCGAGTGGCGAGGACATTGGGAACCAGAGCCAGAGTGCCGGAGAGCAGCAGCAGCGCTTGCAGGAGGTCGCTGAAGGCGGTCAGTCCGTAGCCGCGGGGAATCAGCAGGGCGGCAAACGCCTGGGCTGCAACCAACACAATAGTCGCCAGCAACCAGAGTTTGGAACGCCTAGACAAAACAATCACCCGGCGGCAATTCTAGCCGCGAACTGGCGGCAGAAGGAATTACTTTGGTAACCTGTGCCCGTTTTGCTCGGAAATGCTTTCCCGACGAACTTCTCCCCATCTGGGCGGCATGCAAGTTTCTGACGATGAGGGCCTTAACTTTCGCTTGCCCTTTGCCCGGGATGCCAATAACATCCCTCTCAAGCGCTCAACAAGCATCCTGGTAGTACTCGATTGCCCTTGCTAGCCGATCGGCACCGATTCCTGTGGAGACTGCGGGCCCCTATCGGCCCTGACGAAACCCGTCGTGTCGAGCGCTGGCTGGCCAGCGCCCGAGTTTTTTTAGCCATCTCCGCCCTAGTTGCGATCTGGCTCGATCCCAGCGAACTCAGTTCCAGTTCCGCCGCGCCTTACTGGCTGTTGCGCGTCTACATCGCTCACAGCGTGGTGGTGATGCTGTTGGTACGTTGGCGCCACGAATCCACGGCGGCATTCCGCTTACTTGTGCATGCGGCCGACATGATATGGCCGGCCTTAATTTCGGTCTACGCCACAGGGCAGCGCAGCCCGTTCTTTCTTTTCTTTGTATTTGTCCTGTTGGCAGCCGCATACCGTTGGGGCTTATGGGAGACGCTGGGCACCGCTATCGCGACCGTCGGTTTACTTTGGGGTGAGGGGTATTTGCTGCACAGAGGCTTCCAGCCAGCGGGAACTGTCCTCGCGGAGTTTCTCCCCAAGCGTCTTTTCATGAGGTCGATTTCCCTCATGATTACCGGACTATTCCTGGGATACCTCGCCGAGCAGCAAAAGCAACTGCGGGCTGAGAAGGCAGTGATCGCGCGCATTCTCGGCAAGGCTCGGGTAGAGCTAGGAACGACCGGTACTCTGCAGAGTATTCTCCACGAGTTGCTTTCGACCTTCGGTGCCCAATGCGCGGTATTGGCAAGCCAGGAAGCCAACAGCTTCCGCATTTTCATCGGGGAGGTTGCCGCGTCGGACGAAACGGTAGCGCCACTGAAATGGCTGAATCCGACCACGGCCGACCGCAATTTATACTTGGCCGATTCGCCTGCGGATGCCTTTTATGCCGTTCACCGCGATGGCAGCTTTGCCTTACTTGCCTTGAACCGGGACGGCGTACGGCAGCGCAGCGTCTCCTCCGATTTCGTGGATCGTCTGATGGCTCGCCACAAGTTTCGAGCTGTTGCCTCGGTGTCGTTCACGTTAGGCCGTGAATGGTGGGGGCGTATCTTCCTTTTCGACCCTCTACTCACAGGGGATCGCCTGGAAGAGCTGCGCTTCCTGCAGGAACTGATTCGGCAGATCAGTCCGGCGGTTTACAACGTTTTTCTGTTGCGCCGTTTGCGCCTGCGGGCGGGAGCTGTGGAACGCGCTCGGGTGGCGCGCGAACTCCACGATGGCGCGGTGCAGTCGCTCATCTCGATGGAAATGCAAGTCGATGTTCTGCGCCGCCAATCAACGGCCGAGTCGCCCCGCATATCGGGGGAGCTGGGCCGCATCCAGGGTTTGCTGCGCGAAGAGGTCTTGAAGCTGCGCGAGTTGATGCAGGAGATGAAATCCATCGATGTAGATGCCCGCAAGCTTCCCAGCTTCGTAAATGACACGGTCGAGAGGTTTCAGCGCGAAACAGGAATCTCCGCCCGCTCCGTTTTCGACCTGGAGCCCAGCGGCATGCCTCAGCGCACCTGCCGGGAGCTGACGCGCATCATCCAGGAGGCGCTGGTGAACGTACGCAAGCACAGCAAAGCCCGCCAGGTTGTAGTGCGGCTTTCCGCCGGCGATAGCCGATGGAAGCTTACGATCGAAGACGATGGCCTCGGCTTCGATTTCAGCGGCCGCCTTTCCCAAGCCCAATTGGACGAGGCGCATAAGGGCCCGGTCGTCATTAAGGAACGAGTCCGTTTGATAGATGGGGAACTCACGATAGAATCAAATCCGGGCCGCGGTTCGCGCCTGGAGATCACTGTGCCGCAACAGCAGGAAGCCGCTCATGGATAAGAAAGCCCACCCTATTCGAATTGTCATTGCGGATGATCATCCCATTTTCCGCGATGGCCTGCGCCGCCTGCTGGAGGCGGAGTCTGACCTGAAAGTAATCGGAGAGGCGAAAGACGGGGCGGAAGCCGTCAAGTTGGCGCGCCAGTTGAAGCCCGACATCATGTTGCTTGATCTCGCCATGCCCAAGTATCCCGGCTTGGAAGCGCTGCGTGAGCTGAGCACCGGGACATCCCCCAATTCCGTCCGCGTCATCCTGCTTACCGCGGCGGCGGAGAAGAGTCAGATTGTCGAAGCCCTGCAACTGGGGGCTCGGGGCGTGGTTCTGAAGGACTCCGCGACCGAGCTTTTGCTGAAGGCCATCCATACGGTGATGGCCGGCGAATACTGGGTGGCCCGGCAAAGTGTTTCCAATCTCGTACATTATTTGCAGACCCTGATGCAATCTTCCGGGGAAGATGCGCGGCAGAAGAAGTTTGGCCTCACGCCGCGAGAGTTGGAGATTGTATCGGCTGTGGTAGCCGGCTTCGCGAACAAGGAAATCGCCGAATACTTTAAGATCAGCGAAGATACCGTCAAGCACCATTTGAGCAATATCTTCGATAAACTCGGTGTTTCCACCCGCCTGGAGCTGGCTCTCTTTGCTGTGAACCAGTCCCTCCCCCTCATCAGCGTTCATTAACCTGTTTTAGCAGCGTTTCGACCCCTAATCGCCTACGGCACTTTCGTGCCATACCGTGTCACTAGCGGGCCATTGGCCTGGGCCCGGTCGAAAGTTAGCATATGAGATAGCAACGGCGAGCTGGGCGCACGACGAGTGTTTTTTCTATTGGGCGCCTTGGAGCCTCATTCATAACGCCGTTAATAGCTTAAGGAGTACAACCGTGGCAGATGTGCTACGCAAACTTTGGTCCGATCAGAGCGGCCAGGATATCGCCGAATACGCAGTCATGCTGGCAGTTGTTCTTGTTATTGTAATTGGTACGGTGCGTCTCATCGGTTCCAATTCCGACAGGATTTTTTCGCAAGTCGGTAGCGCGCTTCAGTAAGGGCGATTTCCCAGGACGGTTCCTCTAAGCTGCCCGTCGGGTAGCCGTCGGTTGTGTTTTCCGAAGAACGAGCCCCTCTTCGCCTTCTAGCAGAAATTGGCTATGCGCCCGCCCTATTTGTCCGCGGGGTTCAGTGAGGCTTTCTCCGGCATCGGGTTCGCCTGCAGCCGAGTTAGGTAAGGATAGAAGGGCGTTACTTCAAAGGGCATCTTCTCCCGCGGAGAAGTCAACGCCACCGGCTTGGTCTTGAGCAGTTCAATCTTATTACTCCAAGGGTCCAGCTTGACGCGTCCCCCCAAGGGCAATGCCGCGATTTGATCAGGACGTCGGACATCCAGCTGCGGCGCTGAGCTAAGCAGTTCCGCCATGCGCACGTTGTTCTTGCTGCCCAGGCCATCTCCCAGATGAGGCCGAATCAGGCTTTTGAGGTCGGGCGCCCGATCCTGTAAAGCCCGCAAGAACAACCCCGCATTACTCAACTTATCCTTGTACGGAGAGTTCTCGAGAAAAGTCAGCCCTTTCTTGTCGGCCGCATCTTCCTCGGATGGGCTGTGCCGGAAGCCGAGTCGTTGGAAGGTCTCATCATCTGGGAAAAATAGCTTGTCGTTGAAGGCAAACTTGGTGTCGATTTCGTGACCCAGCACGATGTGTCCTAGTTCGTGGGCGAGCACCATGGCCAAAGAGGCTTCGTCTGGCAGCACGTCCAACATGCCGCGGCTGATCACGATGGTATGCCCAATGGTGAACGACTCGAGCGGTGAAGTCAGCAGCACCCGGCACCGCACTTCAGGCTGTACATCCAGGTTATTGGTGACTTCCAGATTGTTGACGACGGTTTGCAGAACCTTATCTACCTCGCCCGGGGGCGCGAGCAAACCGACTTTCTGCAGTCGTTCCATCGCATTTTCTTCTGCCTGCCGTTCCCAATGGCGCTGCGCCTGAAGCGGTGAGGCATCCTGAGCCGCTTCGCTCTGATCACGCACACTCTGGGGTTCGTCTACCAGGATCTGCGTGAATTCGTCGTTGCGCAGCAGACGTTGTAAGTCATAGCCCCAGAGACGGGTCTGCGCTTTGAAGTGCAGGGTTTGTGCGCCCCGGTACTTGAGATCAGTTTCCTGGCTATAGATGTAGGCGGGCAGCCAGATCCCAGGCCGCATATTTAAGCGCCAACTGTCGAAGTGCAGGTAGTAGCTGTATTTCGGCCGCGGCGCATAGGTACCATTCAGGCGCACAATGTTGTAGTCCTGGTCCTCCACCCAGATGCGCCCCAGGAAGCGGCCCTGGCCCACGTGCTCCCTTGGGTGAACATCAATCACCAGGCAGCGCACTTCCCCCAGAAATTCCCGGCGTACAAAATGAAAATCGTAATATTTGCGCTGAAAATCCGAATCCAACAACACCATTTGCGCAAATCCGAGAGGCAGGAACCTCAAGGAGTAAAGGCTGGTCAGCCTGCTCAAGAATCGGGTTCCGAAACCAGGCTGGCCCATAAAGGAATCGTCCGCAGTCCCGTTACTCATATCCAGGCGCCCTAGGAAGTAGCGGTCGCTCGCGGGAACTTCGCCTAATTCCTTGTCCTTCTTGGTGTTCTGGATGTAGGTTTCGACCAGCGGGTGCAGGTGCCGCATCTGAGCGACAAAAAAATGCTCCCGCTCCACCACGCGATCGATCACGGCATCGAAAGTAGCCGGAGGTAGCGGGGCTGGCGAGGGTTGCACGCGCAGGTCGGCAGGTTCTGCCTTCGCGGGTTGAGTAATTTGCGGAGCCTGGGGTGGGGTCACGGCGTCTTGGGCGAGCGACCAGACAGCACAGGTCACCACGATAGCGAAAACCAGCGAGAAGCACTTGAAACTGCTCATAATCCCTTTTTGGAGAGGTTTTAAGCCAGTTGAAAAATGATATGCAGCATGGCAGTCGAATCTGTGGGCTGGCCTTCCCGCAATGCCGGCTTAAAGCGAATCTGCTCCGCGGCCCGCACCGCGTTTTCGTCTAACCCGTGGCCCAGACCGCGTACAACCCTTACGACTTGCAGCTTGCCGGAAGCTCCGAAAACCACTTCCAGCAACACCTCACCTTCGATGTGGAGTCTTCTGGCCTCGTCGGTGTAGGCCGGAGTTGGTTTGAAAATGATTTCGGCGGGCGTCAACTTCGGCTTGACATCCTCGGCAGGACGCGTTCGAACCTGCTGTGCAACAGCGGGTTCTGCATCTCCGAAGCCGCCTTGCCGCACCGTGCCCCGTGAGGCCGAAATGCGCCCGGATCCATCGCCCGTGGCCACGCCATTACCAAAACCCGCACTGGAAACCACGCCTCGGATTCCACGTGCTCCCCCGGTTCCATTGCCGTATCCGGGGCCTGCGGGCAGATCGAACGAACCTAGCTGCGCGATATTGACGGTTCGGCCCCGATTCTCCGACGCAGCCACACCGTTGGGGTCGCCAAAACCGCCGGTCTGTACCTTCTGGGGCGCGGCCGCTATGGTGGGCACGGCCGAGCTGCCGGTCGAGAATACGTTAGTGCGGACCAATTGACGCGGGATTACCGGCTTCTCGGAGATTATGGGCGCCTTGCCCGCCGCAAGTTCGATCTTGGGTGTCACCTCCTCGTGCAATTGCGGTCTTGGCTTAGGTGCCGTCAGGCGCAAGTTGTCTGGAATCGGTGTTTTCAGCTGGGCAACCACCTTGGGCTGCTCAATGATGCGGATCGGCGCCGGTTGGTGATTCACCGGTGGCGGGGTAGGCACCAGGGAAATGATCCGATAAGTCCTCGCGGTGTCGGTTATGAACTGGGGCTGCAGGATGCTCAGGGTGAGGACAATTGACACAGCCAGTACTTCCACGCCGTAACTGAAGGAAAATTCTCTCCAGCGGGATTTAGGGTCTGGCAAGAGAGAAAACGTGCCGACATCCACGCCTGCGCCCATATTCACCTGAGATGATCACCTACTCTGAATTGATGCCTCGCCGCGACAGTCTCTCCCCGGACACCCCACGTGGCCCGGGCTTCGCATTTGGGAGACGGAACACCACTACAAATTCCGCTGCACGCGTAAGGCCAACTTCCGGCGCATAGCGGCATTACTAAGCGTTTCCAAACCAGCTACTTACCTTAGCAAACCACAATGTTAGCAAAGACCGGCACCGCGGGAAGCAAAAAATTACATGTTTCGGGACTAAAATCTCGCCAAATTGGGAATATCCTTTGGATTCAACAGCCGCCGGTTTCGATCCTGTCGTTAACAACGAACGATTGTCGGGCTGTGGATGCCGCGGGTAGCGTTGCGCGTGTCCACCACTAGCTGCGCCTCCTGCACGATTCGCTTGTAATCGTAGTCGGAGTGGTCCGTCACAATGAGGACGCAGTCATACTGTCCCAGGTTCTGAAGCTCGGCGCGCTTCATTTGCAGGTCGTACTTGCGGCCTTTTCCGATGAAGGGAAAGTAGGGATCGTGATAGGAAACTTGTGCGCCTTCCTTTTGCAGCAGTTCGATAATGGTTAGGGCCGGCGATTCCCGCAGATCGTCAATATCCTTCTTATAGGCAACACCGAGGACAAACACACGCGCGCCATTCAATGCTTTCTTCTGCCGGTTTAGTGCATTGATGACTGCAGCAAGGACGTGATAAGGCATGGCCACGTTGATTTCCCCGGCAAGTTCGATAAAGCGCGTGCGAAAATCAAATTCCTTTGCCTTCCAAGAAAGATAGAAAGGATCCACCGGAATGCAGTGTCCGCCCAACCCAGGCCCAGGATAAAAGGGCTGAAATCCAAAGGGCTTGGTGGAAGCTGCGTCAATGACTTCCCAGATGTCCAGTCCCATGCGCAGGCACAGCAGTTTAAGCTCGTTGACCAGCGCAATGTTGACGCAGCGATAGATATTCTCCAGCAGCTTGGTCATCTCAGCCGCAGCCGGTGATGAGACGCGTACTACCCGATTGAAGATCGAGCCATACAAGGCCGCGGCCAGATCGGCAGCTTGCGGATCGAGCCCGCCAACCACCTTTGGAATATCCTTGCGCGCCACGCTGGTGTTGCCGGGATCCTCTCGCTCGGGCGAGAAGGCTACAAAGAACTCCTGCCCTGTGGCCTCCTCGCCCCGTGCGGCTTTGAGGCCATGCCGGTTGTTCTTCTCGAGAATCGGAATCAGCACTTCTTCGGTGGTTCCGGGATAGGTTGTGCTCTCCAGGACTACCAGCTGTCCCGCCCGCAAATTGGGCGCAAGGGCTTCGGCCGTCGCCCGGATGTAGCTCAGATCAGGCTCATGATATTCGTCAAGCGGCGTGGGAACGCAGATGATGATGGCATCCATCTCCGTCAAACGCGAATAATCTGCGGTGGCGGAGAAGCCGCGGCTGAGTGCGTCCTTAATCTCCGCAGTCTCGATGCGGTAGATATAGGAGCCACCCTGGTTGAGGGTGTCCACCTTGCGGGGATCGATGTCGAACCCGGTAACGGGAAATTTCTGCCCGATGTACAGAAGCGCCAGCGGCAGGCCCACGTAGCCCATACCAATCACAGCTACATTCGCGCGCCGGGTTTGAATCTTGTTCTTGAGTTCTTCGGAGAGGGTGGATGACATCGCATGGGTGGTCATATGAGTAGGTGACAAAAAATTAATCGTAGCACACTGACCGGCCTGAACTTCCAGCTGTACCTGAAAATAAGCGCCGTACAGATACCATTATGGAATTGCAATAAGCTAATGATTGTGTGCTGCCTTTGACCGGGATCGTGAGGAGCCGGGTCTATGATCCGCGGGCGGGTCAAAGACCCGCCACCAGACAGATAACCACACAAATAAATGATCGGGGAGAGGATGAAGAAACGTCGCGTCTTTCTTGCTCTTCTGACAGTAATAGTCATGCTTCTCTTAGCTCTAAACGCCGACCGCGGGCTTGTGGTCGATGATCCTAAGAAGTCCGACGTGATCCTGGTTGTCGCCGGTGAAACGGATCACCGACCGGCTCGGGCGCTGGAGTTGCTGAGCCGCGAATACGCGTCGAAAGTGGTGCTCGATGTTCCCGCTCGCGAGCGCATCTATCAATGGACCGAGCCGGAACTTGCCGAGCGCTGGGTGCAAAGCCTGCCCCAGGCACGTGAATTTGTTATCTGCCCCACCCAGGGTCTTTCTACCAAGGAGGAGGCGCACGAGGCAGGCCACTGTCTTAGGCCGCTCGGCGCTCATGATGTGTTGCTGGTCACCTCAGATTTTCACACCCGGCGCGCCCTCAGCACCTTTCGCCACGAGCTTCCGGAAATGCGCTTTAGCGTGGCGGCGGCGTATGACCCGACCGAATTCGGCCTGCAGTGGTGGAGGCACCGGGAGTGGGCCAAGAACACTCTTTACGAGTGGATGCGGCTGGCCTGGTGGTGCCTGATAGACCGGTGGCGTTAGAACATGTACCTCGGGGCGCGTAGCGCGCCAATAACGCGATTGACTGGTAATCGCGGGGCAGGCTACGATTGCCGAAATCTTCTACTCAGCTTTTTTGGACCGGCCGAAACATCAACGCGGTTGACTCTTGTATGTGACCATTTCATCATGGCGCCACTCGAATCAGATGGCTAGAGTTCCCGCGTCAGTAAAGCATTGTGCGGAGGTGAGGATGCGCAGGCGGAATTTCCTGCTGACGGTGACGATAGTATCGGTGCTGCTCTTGCCGAATTGTGGCGGCGGCTCGCCTCCTCCGCCGGTCACAGTTGCGGTTTCTCCTGTGTCACAAAAAGTTGCCGTAAGTGGCTCTGTTGTCTTCTCAGCGACGGTAACGAACACGACAAATTTGGCGGTAACGTGGCAGGTAAACGGAACTACAGGGGGAAATGGCGCAACCACAGGATCGATTTCTCCCAACGGAGTGTATACCGCTCCGGCGAATGTACCGAATCCCGCCACCGTGACGGTCACCGCCGTGTCGCAGGCCGATTCCACCAAGTCCGGATCGGCCAGCCTGACCGTGACCGTGGCCGTCAGCGTAACGCCGCCGCGGGCCACACTGAATCTCAACGCGACGCAGCAGTTTGCCGCAAGCGTCAACGGCATCAGCAATCAAGCTGTGACTTGGCAGGTGAACGGCGTCTTGAACGGTAATCCCACTCTGGGCACAATTTCC
>DASQIH010000169.1:0-5908 GCA_035631655.1 Terriglobales bacterium | reverse complement strand
GGCAGAAAACCCGACGTGGGGAGCGCCCCGCATCCACGGCGAGCTCTTAAAGCTGGGCTTCAACGTGTCGGAGCTAACGGTTTCACGCTGGCTGCGACGGGCGCCGAGGAGTCCGGATGTGGGCAAGCGTTGGCTGACCTTTTTACGGAACCATCGCGAGGCCATTGCACCGATGGGGCTTACCTACGCAGCCACCGCGTAACGATGGTGCAGTCCGCCGAGTCGGGGAAAGGCGCTCATCCAGAGCCGCGTCGAACATTCGGTTTATGTTTAGGAGCAGGAGCGCAAGTAGCCTTTTGCTTGTGCACGGAACGTTTTGATGAACTACAGCCCATGAGCTCGCTCAGTCATGCGCCATCGCTGGCGCTCCGGCAAGCGGTACTGCTAGCATCTTCCGCCACGCGAGCCAAGCATCGTATGCGATCAGGGTCGAAGCTATAAACAGCAACACCGAAACCAGGATCATCGCCACCGCACCAATGCTGTTGATTGGCTGCGATGCGATCTTCGGGTTCGACAGGATGCTGGCGTAGAGATTGTAGGCCGTTACCACCGTTGCCGCCATGGTGGTCACATACATGAAGATCATCGGGTACAGTGCATACGCTGGATTACGTCCAGTAGAGCGCAGCCACAAGGTAACAATCAGTAGGCTCAGTGCTGCCATCAGTTGATTCGACGCTCCGAACAACTGCCACAAGTAGATCCAGGTCCCGCTCAGCACAAGCAGCAGCGTCAGCAGCATGGAGACGATCGCGGCGATGTGCCCATTCTTGAAACCCACCCAGGTGTCGCCTAGCCACTCCCCCAGGATCACGCGCATCACGCGAAAGACCAGTTGCACCACGGTCAGCACTATCACAACAAATGCGCCGAAGCCCAGCGCCGTGCCGTAGGCCAGCGGGATGCCGCCGAAGGTGATGATGCCGAGCAGCTTGCCGACTCCGCCGGCAAACGCCGCGGCCCCCGCCCCGCCCACGATCGACACCGCCACTAGCGAGAGCAGCCCCAGCGCGTTTTCGCTGAACATGCCACCACCCCCCACCGGCAGTGCGTCAGTTTCGTATTCCAATTGCCGCGCCGTGCCGATGGAGCCGAACAGCGCGTGCCAGCCGGAAATCGCGCCACAGGCGATCGTCACGAACAGCATCGGCCATATCGGTTGGATCGCAGGCGCTGCCTGGAGAATGTTTCCGGCGGCGTCCTTGGCTTGCGTGATCGGCATCCAGTTGGCGAACACCTTAGTCTGGAAGGTGACTACCTTGAGCATCTCAGGGTTGCCCAACAGTCCGCGCAAGCAGCCCACAACTGCTCCCAGCCCAGAGAGGCCGATCGTTAGAAACGTCACCCAGAAGCCGATGTAGTTCACCGGCTGGGCAAAGCGCCAGATAGGCAGAATGGTTCCCAGGTACGAAAACGCAAATAGGAACAGACACCAAAAGATGAACGAAGGTAACATCTTGATGGCGCCGGTCTGGTCCACGTACTTGGGCAGCACCTTGCCGTCGGGCGTGATCACCGTTGCTGCAAGCCGGGGATCGGCCTTGGTCGGGTCGGTAACCGTGTAGAGCGGCTTAAACCGGCTGAGGCGGTTGATCCCGTCGCTGATTTGCTGCACAGCGCGATTAATTGGACCGGAGAACACGATCGCCGTGGCCGGTTTGCCATCCGGGCTGGTTCCCTTGGTAGGAGTCAGGCCGCTTGCTCCAATGGCCATCGAAGCCAGGGTGACCGCCACCGCGACCAGCGTCACCAGGATCAAGTCCATCTTCCAACGGTAGAGCATCTGCCCCATCAGCAGACCCATGACGGCCAGCATGAAGATGCCGAATGGGACGTCGGCACGTGGATCTAGAATGCCGGCCAAGATGCTGACAAAGGCGCCAGCCAACAGGAGCAGGTAGAAGAAGATGAACACAAACAGGATGATGCGCGTGCGGGGAGCAATCAACCGGTGGGCGATAGCGGAGAGTGAGTTGCCGTCGTTACGCACCGCCACCATAATGGCGGAGTAATCGCTCGCCCATCCAATGAAGGTAACGCCAAGCAGGAGCCACAGCACGGCAGGCAGCCAGCCCCATACGTTGGTAGCAGTGATGACGCCTACAATAGGCCCCGCCGCAGCAATAGACTTGAAGTGATACCCGTAGAGCACGTTGCGGCTAGTAGGCATGAAATCCACGCCATCCATATACATCCGCGCCGGCGTGGCTTTCTTAGGGTCCGGCTGGATAACCTCACGATCTATATGCTGCGCGTAACGCGTGTAGGCCAGCCAGATCATGATGCCGCCGAGCACTGCCACCACCGCGCCATTCATTGGCCAATGTAAAGCGGCGAACCCTCCGGCCACGAATACCGGAATCGCAAAGAGGATCAAAATTGTCAGCCGAATGTTCATTTCACGCCTCCGTCTGTGAACCGTCCCCGGAATCGGAAATTGCCGGCCCGGAGCCTTCGATCTCGGACAACCCTCCTGGGAATTACCTCGGTCTTTAGCTTACCTGGCCGATGACATCATTCCTCATTGGCCCCGTACCAGCGGAGCAGTGCCAGTTGACCGGCATTCGGCAGCGTAGGAAGCGGGCATGTAGTGGGGAATGGTTCATTGAGTGTTGACTAAGCAGCGAGTGAGGAAGCCCATAAGACCAGAGAAAGCAGAACACCCAGCCTTCGGCTGAGTCTCATAAGGAACTCCTTAGTTCTAAGAACTTGGGTTTCTGCAGTCCCAGCTGTAAGCGCGCTAGAAACGAGCGAACCGGGAGCACTACCCAGGGGAAGTGCGGCGGATTATGGCGCGAATTTTGGGAATGTCAAGCGCAAAATGCCGCAATCAGGCTTTTGCGAAAGAGTTTGTGGATGTAGGGAGACCTGCCCCAAACTGATTCGCGGTTAGTTTTCATACGCGCACTACAGTCCCTACGTCTGCATTGCCCTCCGCCCAACTCCCGTCAACGAAAGCGAGGGCTTTTACGCATTGAGGGGATTTTGGTGTGGAGACCGATGGGGATTTTGTGCGGAGAGGGGGCTTCAGCATGACCCAGCTTCCTACAGGAGAATTAGAAGCAAGACTAGTTTGCTCTGTTAAAGCGAGAAAAACGCTAGCAAACAAAAAGACAAAGCAAGAACGAGGCTCGGTGAAAGAACTATAGAAAGTGTACAATCCCGCAAGTTCGGGGCGTGCTTGATTAATCAGCGCTCTCGACGGCAGAAATCACACCCGGAAACTGACGGGTTCCTTGAGATGAAGAAGAAATGCGATCCGAGGCCGCTGTTCACGAACGAACTTCGTGAGAAGTACGAGATGTTAGTACGCGGGACATGACACAATGATCATTGACCTCAGTCATCGCTTAGAACCCGGCATGCCCTCTTATCCAGGGCTTCCTATTCCCAAATTCCACACGTTTTTAGCCCATGGGGAGGCGGCTTCGTACGCCCACTACGCGGCGGGCACCAGTTTTCAAATCGCGTGTTACGAACTCAGCGGAAATACTGGGACCTATGTCGACGCCCCTTTCCACCGCCACCCGAGCGGCCCGGACTTAGCGGATGTTCCCCTGGAACGGCTTGTCAATTTGCCAGGGACGGTCATCTCTAGCCCGAGCAACGGCCCGATCAATGCAGCCCGTTTCAAAGGTCATGAATTGGGCCAAAAGGCAGTTCTCGTCTCCACTGGCTGGGACCATCGCTGGACAGCCAAAGACTACTTCCGCTCGGGCCCATTCCTTACGGCCGACGCGTGCGAATATCTAGTAAATGCTCAGGTGGCGCTGGTAGGAATTGACTGCGCGAATATCGATAATATGGATGACCCCGTGCGGCCCGCCCACACCATCCTGCTAGCCGCAGGAATCGCCATCGTCGAGCACCTGCGTAGCTTGGATCAACTGGCCGGACGCAGCTTTCGTTTTTTTGCGGCGCCACCTGCGATCCGCGGCGGAACGTCCTTCCCGGTGCGCGCTTTCGCCGTTTGTGACTGAGACTTCAAAAGTTCAGCACCGTGCCCCCGGCGCCTGGCGGAGTGCCGCGGTTCTTCCACACACGAGCGAATTTATCGGAGGTGTCGGTTTCATTTCAGTTGTGCCTGCCAATTAACGACTAACGTGATCGGTTCGGAGTCGTCCGGTGTTGCTGGCATAGTGTTGATCAAGAAACGTTTCCCATCAAGAGTCGCATCGAATGGGCTGGCAGGGGGCGGGGTCGCCTGCACCTGGAACAGGAGACGAGTCGAACCAACGTTCATACGAGTTCCCTGGGCAGTGATTTCTGCCGCTCTAAGCTTATTGTCGGGGCTCAGATAAAAAAGCTCCTTGCCATCACCTCGCCATCTGGGAAAAAAAACGGTAACAGATTCTTGCCAGATGAGATCGTCTTCGTGGAGTCTAGGCGACCGTTTTTATATTTGGCTAGATCTTCGGGCTTGTTCCCTAGATGAATGGCTACACACCGGGGTTCAAGAACTTTTTGCGAGTGGAGCCTGAGAAGCGTGGTGAGTTTGGCCCGCTGTACATTGATTTTGTAAAGCGCAGGTCTGAGAGTGTGTGAGGTTTCTACGCTCCGCACATGTAAACGGCATCAAAATGGAGCAGAGTCGATCCTGCGTGACCATCTTTTGGGGTGATCTTGGTGACACCGGTTAAAATTCTTGTGGGCAACAGGGTAATATCGTGAAAGTGGCAACCGGCTACGTCGTGAGAGTGCTGGTGGATGAACCGGACAGCAGATTCTACGGAATGCTCGGAAGGGGAGCCATCGCCACTGTTACCGCAAAATTTCCGCTGTCTCGTCAGCCTCCGGCGCGATTTTGGCGTGAACTGCTCCCATTTCGGGAATCACTTCAACAATTACCCCATCCTGTTGTGACTGGCGTCATGGAACATCAGCGAGCGTTAGTCTAGTTTTTACGATTGACCGTACCTCCCTCCCTCACCTCCGGATCGTTCTGGGGCGCAACTGGCTTTGTCCGTAAGGCGAACGAGAAGTGCAATGTCACTGGTTGGCTGTGCTGGGTGGCTCTGAGATGCCGATGAGGGCGGTCAGCATTCATCTGTGCGAAATCGAGAGTCAAGACACGCGTGGAGGGACAGACCATGATTCTGATTCATATACTCGGAATAATGATCATTTTTTACATTCTGGCGAAGATTACCAGATGGTGCGTTGATACACCGATCAATGCGCGCTAACTGCTTACGCAGCAACCCAACCGCCGCTTACTGGTAAGCGAATATTGAGATGGCTTGGAATGCTAGCGTCTACTGTGATTGCAGTCGCGCTGATTGGACTTACGAGCGTGGTCTTTTTGGCACAGAATCACGGTGGCATCGCTCTGTTGGTTTTTGTGAGTGGTTTCGCTGGCCTGTTCGTTATTCTGGCAAAAGCAAACAAGAAGAAATCCTAAATGCGGAGGGGCCACGCTTTGCAGCCGCGTCTAATCGCGGGTACTTGCTGATCTTGCTCACAATCGAAAATATCGATCTTTTTTTGATGACGAAGAAATGTAGACTTTCTCAGACATCGCCGACATCGGCTAAGTTTCCTGCGGGCAGCAGGGGAATATCGTGAAAATCGCGACCGGGTACGTCGTCAGAGTCCTGGTGGATGAACCCGAGAGCCGGGTCTACGGAATGCTCGGAAGGGGAGCCATCGCCACCGTTACCCAAATATTCCCGTACAACACTGTCGAGGTTGAGAATGTCGCCGGAATCCGACAGTTCTACCCCGAAGACGAGCTGGAGATTTTGGAAGTGATGTGAGCTGGGGGGATCATTGAGTCCCAACGGGCCGACCCGGCGCAACACCTTATACAGCCACCTCCGGCTGTAGTCATCTATGGTCTATCCTCTCGGCGACAAGGCGTCCAGCGCGTCAGCGTAGCCTCTCACGACTGTCCAACCGCCGCCCG
>DASQIH010000168.1:0-13523 GCA_035631655.1 Terriglobales bacterium | reverse complement strand
TAGACATTTCCGAAGGCGGTCAGGGCGGCTGTTACGCGGTGCAGTTCATCCTCAAGTCGCGTGCGTTCCTTCTGGAGTTGCCTGGCTATAGACTGCATCAGTGTTTTTGGCATGAAGCAATCCTATCACTCGCAGTTGTCCTCAAGCCGCTTCCTGCCGACGGTCCTGGTCAACTGGCGAAACATCGCGTCAATTACGCTCATCGCCCGCCCGGCGCGAGAGCACACGTTGTGTCTGGGTAGTTCGATGTGGCGAACAAACAGCGCAAGCTTGTGCTAACGCCTGGTTACAACAGGTACACTGAATGTCGCTGGCAGTCTATGCGCAACTAGCGGCAACTCGGATATTTACAGGAGCATCCAAAAACTCGGTGCTCTGGGCGGACGAACAGAACCGTGACAAAGTTTTCGATCAGCACAGCCGCTTCTGTTTGCTTGCTGCTGCTGTCTGCAGGGGTGCAGGGGCAAGTCGTCTACGATCTTCCGAAGTTGATTAACAGTTCGGAGGTGGTGGCGGTCGCATACGTATCGGCGGTCAGCCAAACCGGGTCGGGAATGGTCGATGTTCCGGGCGGACAGACGATTCAGGCACACTTTCGATTCGCAGTGCTGCAGCTGAAGGAGGTTTTGAAAGGCGCACCAGCATCGACGGATATTGCTGTGCGCTACACCATCCTTTACTCACCTGCAGGATGGGGAGGCGGAGTCCCACAGGGATATACGATTCGAGACACGCTGATCCCGAACTCGACTCGTCTCATATTCCTGAAAAGCGTCGGCGACCACTACGAGTTCACGAATGGTTCTTATCTCTCGATTGTGTGCGCGCCAGAAGGTCCAAGCCGCGCCGAACCACCTGATACATTCGATCGAGTCTTGTCGCGCATTACCAAAGCTTTGTTCTCAGCGAGCGTGCCTCAGCAGGAGAGAGCAGAAGCTATTCGGCAGTTGGGCGCGATAAAAACAGATTCGGTCGTTCCAGCCCTGAGAACATTCGTACAGGGCGATGTGGACTCGTGACGACGAATTTCTGCGGACCGAAGCACTCGTCGCGCTTCTCAGACACAGAGACGAGTCGCTGATCGACGCGGCGGAATCGGAACTGCTCAGCGGGAGCACTGCTTATTGGAAATCTAACCTGCTGTTTGCGATCACGCAGGCCGTTCCGCCATGGCGCACAATTCCAATCCTCTCCGAGGTGCTTGCCGGTTCCAGCGCACAGATGCGAACTCCTGCAGCAGTGGCAATATACGAAACCAATTCCGCCGCAGGCATCGCTCCACTGCTTAGGGCGCTGGATGACCCGGACCCAGAAGTCGCATTTGCAGTGATGCAAGGATTAGGAAATCTCACTCGGAATTACGCGTGGCGGCCCAAATCAACGGAACCGGATGCGGACTGGTTCCGGTGCCTTAACCACTGGCGGGAATATCGCGAACGGTGGAACCACCGCAAGTGATAACTGGCGAAAAATTCCGATAGCGCTCAATGACGGGCAGTCAAAACGTGATATCGCCTGATCAACAATTGATGTCCAAATTGTCGCTTTGAGAGACCTAAGATAGAGTCTTGTTGTGCCGGGATCAAATGCTGGTGAAAATCCAGCCGCCAATCGGAACGGCGAGGTTGGCGTCGTCTAACTCTTAAGACATCCCGGTTTTCTTCTGCCCCTCTCCAACCCCGTCAACGAGTGCAATCGCCTGGTTCAACAGTTCAGGTGAGAGTGCACAACGAACAGCTACTACAACCAGAAAGCGCCTAACCGCTCGCTCGTGCCCCCTCGGAACACGTCGCAGGGCAACATGGCAGCGGGCCACAACACAACCTGATCGAGTGGCACAACGCGCAAGCAATGACTCCCAGCATCGCGCCGGTCTTGGATACGAGACTCTAAAGGCGCTGGCGAACGCCTCATCGAGTGTCTGTTAGCGCACGTTGTCAACGTCTACCGTGATCGGCATAGGCAAGTTCTCCCGGAAGATACCGAACTGGATAGCTACGAAAGCAGCGTCAGAGGGCGTCGTATACTGAACCGGAAACGTCGCGAAGCCCGACGTGCTGTTTTCCTGAAACCAGGAAAATTCATCACTGCTCCGAACGCCCGACGGAGATAGGTTTGCCGTGTAGTAAGAAATCATCAGGGAGACGCGCGGACGAGTGGAGGGCGTGCCGCTGGGATTCGGGTCACCGAAGAAAGCGAACCGAAGATTGGCGGTCGTAGTATAGCCTGTATTCGGGGATACGCCGATGTGTAGGCTCGTGACCGATTCCTTGCTCATTGGGGAAGTTCCGTTGACCAACCTCAACGCAAAGTTTCCGCGGGTCGCAACTTCCGGTTGTCCCGCCTCCTGTGTCAGAAGGTAAAGTGAACCGTTTCCGTCGCCAGAAACGCTCCAATTTGGAGGCGCACCCCCGTTTACGGCGGCGTCTTCGAAGGATGCGTTCGGGATAGCAGTGAGATGGTAGCCACCCAAATCCAATAATTCAGTTTCTGAGGCAGTGTAATTCCATGCCAGCCCCCGCTTTTTGATTGGCAGCCCCTGGGTTGGGTCGGTATCGAGATTGTTGTCCGACTCGGCCCAAAGGTAATAGCACCCTCCTTCGATACCGTATTTCTCCATCAAAGCAGCCAGGTTTTCAAATGCATGCGGTGAGCTCCAGACCGCAGCGTCTACAGGAATCGTGTTGCCGAATTCTTCCATTACAACCCGCGCTCCTCCATTGCCAATGATGTTCATATTATTGGCGGCGGTCTCATCGGCCCAAGCATCGGCACGTTCGTCTGTGCATGGCAGAGATCCAGCATATCTGCACTTGTTTTGCTCGTAGAAGGACAGTGCATAAGTACGCTGTGCCTGGGGTATATTCAGCGAATCGAAGATGCTCTTCAACATCGCCACCGGTTGCCAAAGATGTCCTCCCGTTACGTAAGGCAATGTAGTTGGCTGTTGGACCTCTATATTGTAAGAACCAACAATGCTCTCAGCCGAGAGCTTCCGTGCCGGAACACCCAGCGACGACGCGTAGCCAATGGCCCATTTTACGTATTGATAGACGGGGTTGGTTGACCCCCACCATAACGGCGGCTCAGCCGGGATGCCACAGGCATCGGGAGTTCCGTCTCCGTCCGTATCAACCCCATGTAAGCTGCCACCAAACATAATGAGGTCGATCGCAGGATGATTCCCCGCTACACCCAGGATCGCTCCCAACCACGTCTGCCAGTTGGCAGGCGTTGTTTCATCCATGTGGGTATTGTCTAAGACCAGGAAAACCTTCATCCCCTTGTTCAAAACCATGTCAAGGAATTTTGGAAAATTAGTGAGTTCTATGCTGGTGGGCTGGGGATACTGAAACCCCGTAGCCGGCGTTATATAACAACTCGGAAACAGAAACTGGGTTTGACCTGACACGTTGTCTGCCGCTCGGATGTCGAATGTGACCGTATTGACACCCATCGCATGCATCTTATCGAGTTGAAGGGAAATTTCTTGCGATACCGTGGTCCCTACCGACGAATCAAACTGATCCCAATTTTGGATGACTTGACCAGGATAGTAGCCATTCGGAAATCCGCGGTCGTCGAAATAGGCCCATACCCCAACGTTCGGCACTCGATAGCGGCCTACCGCACTGATGATTCGAAAACTGGATGATGACGACGTCCCACCTCCTGGCGCTGGATTGAAAACCGTTATGCCCGAGGTTCCCGCGGCGGCGATGTCAGCCGCACTAATCGATGCTGTCAGTTGTGTTGCGTTCACGTACGCAGTTGTCCGGTTGCTGCCATTCCACTGCACGGTGGAGGCCGGAATGAAATTGCTTCCGTTTACCGTCAGCGTAAACGCGGGCCCGCCCGCAATTTCCGAAGGTGGCGAAATGGATGCTAGCGACGGAACTGGATTGGGTGGTGGAGGGGGCGGTCCCGTCGATCCTCCGCCACAACTCGTTAGCACCGACGCCAAACCCAATAACAGAATCTTCGACGGAGCAATATAGAAGCGGCGTTGTAAACCGCGTCGTATAACCATGAAAGTTCCCCTCTATCTAGGAAAAATGTGTGCAGGTCCCGAACGCGAACGGGGCGAACTTGCGGAGGGAGAAAACTGAATGCGTATTCGCCACCGGGAAGATGCTCTTTGCCCTCGCCCTCAAGCAAAATCGTAGGCTCGACCGCAAGGCAAGTCAATGTAGCCAGCACGCTACAGGCGGTAGTGGATTCTGGAACCGTCCCTCCGCGATGTAGCAGTCTGGATGACTATTGAAATATCGTGATAACGCTCAAAATGGCGGCTCTTTGCTTATGAATGCCATTTGCCGGAGCTCAGGGCGGCGATCCATTCGCGATACAGCAGCGCTTCTTCCATCAGTTTCGTAGCCTCAGGTTCAGCTTTCTGCTTTGCCTTCTCTTCGCAGTCCGCTGCCTTCTTCTCAAGCTCCGCGATGGTTGCACCGGCAGGGATTAGTTTCATGGCAACACGGCCATTTTGCATCAATGTTGCGCCAATTTGACGAAAATCGCGATTTGACCAACTACGAAATCACCGGTAACGACATGCCCGGGGCAGCAGCAAGAAGAAAATGGCTACCAAAAGCACGAAGAACAGATAAATCGCCCATTCATGCGCGGCGAGGGCTTCCTTGAATGTGGGCCAAAAGTCGAGCCTATGTCCCCACGTGACCAACCACTTCTTCAAGTGTTCAAATGTGGCTTGCAATCCCTGCCTCTATTGCGGGCGCAACGTGCAAGGTCTGGGCGGACTTCGGACATTGTAGTACATGGAATGCCGTGTCCCAGCACACTTTCGCTCGTAACTGTTGCAACATCCCGATAGCGCGAAATCACCAGCGGTCAAAACGTGTTAAGGCCTGATTGCGATAGTTACGTGTCTGCCATCCAATCATTGTTCAGGGATGTAGAATACATGCCCTACGGTGAGGCCCCATGCTGTCCACGCGCCTTCTCCCTTTCCTCTGCTTGCTGCCCTTGTCAGCAATGTCCGTTGGGCAAAACCATCCACGAATACCCGTTGTGCCCAGTTCGTGCCGAGTGACGACTCCTGCCGACCAGCCTTTCGTTCCTCCAGCGTCTTATCCTGTCCAACCTTCTCGCGGTCAGTTTTGGTTCGGGACCGACAGGCTGTGGACCGCTCTCCCAGTAACCGGGACTTGGAGGTTGGGCCACTACACATCCGGTGACCGAACCTACAGACAGAAGCTACCTTTTTGGCGACAAGGCTACGATCCGCACACTGAACCACGGCCCAACTTGACCGTGACCGGAAGAAGAATTGACCGTCCAGCGGGGCCGCTCCAGAGCGACGGAAAGGGCAACGGGAGTTGGACAAAAGACGATCAATTCATCATGACAGGTATCAATTTCCCAACAGTCGGCTGTTGGGAGATCACGGGGCATTATGAAACCGAAGAACTCACGTTCGTCATATGGATTGCACCTTTCGCAGATGAAGCCCGGTGTGATCCGCATTCAACTCGGCTGCAACCGAAAGCTCCCGCTTACGCTGATGCAATGAGGGTGGAAAAAAATCTGACAGAAAAAGGCTATCAGGTCGAATGTATGCTGACCTCAACGATGGATAACTTCTTCTCTGATTTTCGGTGGAGTGTGCAGATGGACTCTCGTGTCGTGCGTAGAATTAGCCGCGCAACTGCCTTGGTGATGATCTTCTCGGTTTGTTCAGCATGGGCCATGACTGCTACTGAGGCGCGCAGCTGGCAGGAAGACTTGCACTTCATGGCAAGACAGATGCAGGAAGAACATAAGAATCTCTATCACTCGATTTCCGCTCAGGACTTCGCTGCACGGGTCGCCGCACTCGATGCGAGAATTCCATCCCTCACTCGGGCGCAGGTGATTGTAGAAATGGCGAGGATTGTGGCAGCGGTCGGCGACGGGCACACAAACATATACCCAACACGCGACCCGAAGATTGGGTTTCACACACTGCCGGTGATATTCACGTTTTTCGGATCCGACCTCTACGTGCGAGCTATCCAGCCGGAGCAGCGAGGCATAGTCGGCGCAAGAGTGTTACGGATTGGAAGTTTCGATATCGATCAGGCTTATGCTGCCGTCAAGACGATGATCGGAAGTGACAACGATGGAGGTGCGCGCTATTGGGCGCAATACCTTTTGTCTATACCTGAAGTCCTGGAGGCGCTGCATATTACATCCCGCGTTGAGGATGTGCCGCTCACGCTGCAAACGAAAGAAGGCCAGGTACAGGTGACATTGCATCCATTCGCGCCTGTGGAAGTCATGTCTGGGGAGACTTCAACGCTCTTTTACCCGCGCAAGGGATGGATCGATGTCCGCAAGTCGTCGCCTGGTTCTGACCCTCTGTGGCTTCGTGAGATCGAACGACCGTTCCATTTTGAACACTTCGGAAATCTTCTCTACACACAGATCAACAAGATTGGCGATGCTTCTGACGAAACCCTCGCTCATTTCGCTCAACGTCTGCACGATGAAATCTCTGCCACGGCTCCGGCAAAGGTTGCAATCGACTTACGCCAAAACCGAGGAGGCGACGGTACACTGATCATTCCACTTGTCCGTTGCATCATTCAGTCGCAGAGCATCGATCGCCCCGGCCGTCTATTCGGCATCATAGGTCCTGCAACATTCTCGGCGGCGCAGATGCTCACTGATGCCTTGGAAAAGTACACCAACATCACTTTTGTGGGAGAGCCGACCGGATCGAAAGGAAACACCTATGGCGACTCACGGAAGATCATACTGCCGAACAGCGGAATCACCGTTCGCGTCTCCATCTACTACTGGCAGGATTGGTACCCCTGGGACAAGCGCGATACCACCAGCCCCCGGATTCCCGCACCCCTAACGTTGGAAGCCTATCGTCGCAAAATCGACCCGGCTCTGGAAGCGATCATCGCGGCAAAGGAAGGACAGTAGCATACCGCAGATAACGCCAGAAGCGGAACACTCACATGCTCCGGCAATCCGTGAACTATCGGGCTGCTGGGTCAACTGGTGAAAAAATCCCGATGTCACTCATTGACTGGCACAGTCGGGAGCGAAATCGGCTAATTCAGTTTTGCTGAAGGTGCGCTGCTCGTTAGTCGGAATGGAACCCAAGCGCCAGCAGGCTACGCCCCTCAGGGCTCATGCTATGCTCAAATTTCGAGCCAATTGCCTTGTCTACGCCTGGAGCTCCAACCGATTCGCGGGAGCCGCTCGATGTCGCTGCGGCTGTAGCCAGCATCCCGTTCCAGCATCCCGAAGCGGCTCGGCAGAACCTTACTCGCGCCGTGGGGCGAGTTTCTGCGGGCTTGGCGGCGGCTCTTCCGGCGCTGCTGGCGGAAATTCCCGACCCTGATTCTGCCCTCATTCTCTTCGATCGGCTGGTCACCGAGCAGGGCGGGGAAGTCGTGCGGCTGCTGGAGCGGCATAACTTCCTGGCGCACTATGCCATCGCAGTTTTCGGTCACAGCCGCTATCTGGGTGAGACGCTGCTCCAGAACCCCGACTTGCTGCCGTCCTTTTTGCGGGAAAAGAACCTGGACCGCAGCTTCTCCCGGGAAGAATTTCACGAAGCACTAGCACGGTTCCGCTCGCGCTCGTTCGAGACGGACGTGTCGTTGTTGCTGGCCCGCTTCAAACGCCGCGAGTACGTTCGCATCATGCTGCGCGATGTGCTGAAAATCGCGCCGCTGGCGGAGACCACGGCGGAGATCTCGGCGCTGTCCGACGTGCTGATCGAAGATGCTCTGCGCGAAGCCGACAATCATCTGCAACGGCGTTACGAGGCTCCGCAGCATCTCGACGCGGAAGGCCGCCTGGTGAATACACCGTTTACCATTCTTTCCTTGGGCAAACTGGGCGGCAACGAATTGAATTACAGCTCGGACGTGGACCTGCTTTTTGTGTACGGCGACGGCAAGGAGCCGCCGCAAGCTTCCATCTCGAACAAGGAATATTTCATCCGCCTGGCCCAGCAGGTTACCGAGATACTATCGCGCGTCACGCGGGAAGGGCCAGCTTTTCGCATTGACCTGCGGCTTCGTCCGCAGGGGAACGAGGGTGAGCTGGCGGTGAGCCTGGGCCACGCTCTGGGCTACTACGCGGAGACTGCGCACGATTGGGAGCGGCAGGCATTGATCAAACTGCGCTACTCGGCCGGAGATTCCACGCTGGCACGAGAGTTCATCCGCGGCGTGCAGGCGCATGTCTACAGCGAACGGGTAAACTTTGTGGCCATCAAGACTGCCCTGGTTTCGCGGGAGAAGATGCACACGCGACGTCGTCGTGCCATCGCCGACGATCAACATTCCGTCGATGTGAAGATTGATCGCGGGGGTATTCGCGACATCGAGTTCCTGGTGCAGTGCTTGCAGCGGGTGTATGGGGGCGAGGAGCCTTGGCTACGCTCTGGCGGGACGCTTTTCTCGCTGCAGAAGCTCCATGACAAAAGACACATCAGCGGGAAAGAGTTCCATGAACTGACCAGCGCCTATGTTTTTCTCCGCCACCTGGAACACCGACTGCAGTTGCGACATGGTCAGCAGACGCACCGGCTGCCCAGCAATCCCGCTGAGCTGGAAATTCTGCGGCGTTCGATGGGGCGTTTGGCCACGAGCGAAGATCGCTCCCTGGATATGCTCGAAGCCGTGCGGCGGCGCATGGAGGCAGTGGCCGAGATTTATAACCGCATCATTTATCACCAGCAGGCGCGCAAGAGCCAGGAGGCGTCGGATGCCGAGTTTCAGCTGGGCAGCCGAGTTGAGCTCAGTGGAGCAGATCAGTCCAACCAGCAGATTTTGGAGCGGCTGTCGGCGGATGCCCCTGCCCTTTATCAGGTCGCATGCCGCAGCGATCTGACTTCGCAGGCTCGGCGAAACCTCTTCCGCTTTCTAAGTTCCGCGTTTACCAGCTCGGAGCGGTATGCGGCTGTGGTGCGGCATTCGGATGCCGTTTCACGCGCCTTGGCGCTCTTCGATACAAGCGATTATCTGACCGACATATTGATTCGTTATCCCGAAGAGATTGCCACCGTGTCTGAAGTGGGAGAGGGGTCGGGCCGTGTAGGCAGTGCATATTTGTTTGACGGCCCATTCGGCCGTGGGCCAGCCTCTGGAGACCCGGTGTTTGCTTACGTAGCCACGTCGTCATCCCCTTATGGGGAGAAGCTCTCGCTGTTGCGGCAGCACTATCGCCATCGCACGTTTGCGGCCGGGGCCAGGGACATTACTGAATTGCGGGATGTCTACGAGTCTCTGGCAACTACCACAGCCGCCGCGGAAGATGCAATTGCGGCGGCTTTCGGCATTGCCGAGCAGCCGGACGGTCTGGCCGTGATGGCGTTGGGACGGCTCGGCACTGGGGAGTTCGATCTGCTTTCGGATGCGGACATGCTGTTCGTGTGCGAAGAAAACCACGATCGCGCCGCTCTGACGAAGTCAGCGGAGCAGATGATGCATGCTCTGGCTGCCTATACACGTGACGGCATGGTTTTTCCTGTCGATCCGCGGTTGCGTCCGCGTGGCGGAGAAGGGGAGCTGCTGGTCACCCCCAAACAGCTGGACGCCTACTTTGCGCGGGAATGCCAGGCGTGGGAAGCTTTGATGTATACCAAGCTACGCTTCCTGGTCGGCTCTCGACGGGTGGGGGAGCGAGCGAGTGCAGCAACCAAGAAGCTGTTTCACCGTTTCGCGCAGGATTCCAATTTCCTGCCCGCGGTGCGCGAGATGCGTACCCGGCTGGAAGCTGCCGAGAAGAGCCTCAAGACGTCCCCCGGTGGGGCTTATGACATCGACTTCATTGCCAGCTACCTTCTGGTCAAGCATGGCTTGCGCGAAACGGGCGGAAGCCTGCGCGACCGGCTCTGGCGATGCGCAGATGCGGGAATTCTAAACAGCTCGGATGCGGCAAGGCTGGATCATGCGGCTGAGTTGTTGCGAACCGTAGAGCACGTTGTGCGGCTGGTGATGGGCCGGGCCCGCAAATGGCTGCCGGGCACCGAGCACGCGCGGCGCGTCACGGCAGAATTGACCTCAAGAATATTGAAGCGCGAATTCGCTCAAGGTCTGGAAGGGGAACTACACCGCACCTTGCAGGAAGTACGTGCAATCTATGAGTGCGTCCTGGCTAGCCCATCACACCCTGTCTAGCGGAAGCCGGTATCTCCGGTCGCCGGCTGCGCTGCACCAGCCAGATGATCAGAGCGACGATCAAGCCGATACAGATAAGCGGCGGCAGAATAATTGCCAGCAACCATCGCGTGCCCTCCAGGGAAGTACGATCTCCGGTCACGCTGGCCTGAGGCTGTATGCGAGCGGCCCCGGCAACTGCAGTGACATCGCCGGCGATCCGTGTGGCATTGTCCACGCGAACGTTGCCCCAAATCGCGGTGACATCTCCCGCCACTTCTGAGCCCTGCTCGATCGTGATATTGCCGTGGATAGCGGTCACATCGCCGGCCACCTGGCCCCGTACATAGATCGAGCAGTTTATGCAGGTCACGTCTCCGGTTTTCTGACCGGCTTCGACGCGGATGTCGCGACTGAACTGGGTGACATCCGGACTTTCTTTGGCGGATGCAGTGGCAGACAAAAGCAAGGAAAACAGCAAACAGGCGCAAAGGTAGACAGTAAATCGGATCATGCTTGTCTCCTGGGAGCGAGGCTAAAGCCGGTATCGGAGATTATGCCAGAGATTGCTTCATCCGGAGACGGTAGAGGCTTTTCCCCCAGGTGTGTGACGTCGTCACAGGAGCTTGTGATGCAGGTCATTTCTCGTATGTTCATGGCTTTCTTTATAATCTGGGGGTTCATTCCAACGCTTCCGGAGGTGTATTCATGGCAGGTTCTTACAACGGTGTTCCGGTGCCACGCGACGGCGCCCGGATTAGCTATAGCAACGGGCGCTATACCGTGCCCGACAATCCCATTATTCCATTCATCGAGGGTGACGGCACGGGCCGGGACATCTGGAAGGCATCGGTGCGCGTATTCGACGCGGCCGTGGAGAAAGCCTACCGGGGCAAACGGCACGTGGCCTGGTTCGAAGTTTTCGCTGGCGAGAAGGCCATGTCGAAATTCAATACCTGGCTGCCGGATGATACGGTCAACGCCATTCGTGAATTCCGGGTGGCGATCAAAGGGCCTTTGACGACGCCGGTTGGTGGTGGTATCCGCTCTCTTAACGTCGCACTGCGACAGATCCTTGACCTCTATGGCTGTGTGCGCCCGGTGAAGTACTACAAAGGGACGCCTTCTCCGGTAAAGCATCCAGAACGCATGAACTTGACTATCTACCGCGAGAACACGGAAGACGTCTATGCGGGAATCGAGTGGGAGCAGGGCACACCGGAGGTCGCTAAACTGATCGATTTCCTCAACAAGGAAATGCTGAAGGGCGGCAAAAAGCAGATTCGGCTGGACTCGGGCATCGGCATCAAGCCGATTTCCGTCACCGGCACCAAGCGACTGGTGCGGATGGCTATCAAGTTCGCGCTCGAGACGGGCAAGAAGAGTGTCACGCTGGTGCACAAAGGCAACATCCAGAAGTTCACCGAGGGCGCCTTCCGCAGGTGGGGATACGAGTTGGCGACCGAGGAGTTCCGCGACAAGGTCGTGACCGAACGCGAGAGCTGGATCCTCGACAACAAGGACAGGAATCCCAACATCACAATCGAGCAAAACGCAAACTTGGTCGAGCCCGGGTTGGAATTTGCTGCCGAGGAGTTCCGGCAGTCGGTGTACAAGGAAGTGAAGGACGTGCTGGACAAGATCTACAAGACGCACGGCAACGGCATCTGGAAGAAGAAGCTGATGATCAACGACCGCATCGCCGATTCGATCTTCCAGCAGGTCGTAACGCGCGCCGATGAGTACCAGGTGCTGGCCACGCCCAATTTGAACGGCGACTACATTTCGGATGCCTGCGCCGCTCAGATTGGCGGCCTGGGGATCGCGCCGGGCGCCAACATCGGCGACGGCTATGCCATCTTTGAAGCCACGCACGGAACCGCCCCCAAGTATGCCGACAAGGATGTCATCAATCCTGGTTCGGTGATTCTGTCGGGCGTGATGATGTTCCGCTTCATGGGTTGGAACGAAGCGGCTGATCTGATCGAGCAAGGGCTGGAGCGAACCATCGAGCAGAAGAAGGTCACGTACGACTTCGAGCGGCTCATGGAAGGCGCCAAGAAAGTGAAGACCAGCGAGTTCGGCAGCTACATCATCGAGAACATGGAAGCCGGGGTTCTGACCGCGGCTGACTGAGCAACTGATCTGGTAACCCGAGGGAGCGCATGAAACGTGCGCTCCCTTGCATGCAGCCACAAAGGGCAGGAAGGTGCGCGAAGGGCAATCGCCTCTCGTGGTCCTTTGTGTCCTTTGTGGTTTAGACTTTTCGGCGTACTTCCTGCTTTTCCGCGCAGCAACGCGGCCCTACAAGAAAGGACTCTTACATGCGTAACAAAGTGACCATCGTGGGTTCAGGCAACGTGGGCGCCACCGCCGCTCACTGGATGGCCTCCAAAGAACTGGCGGACATCGTGCTGATTGACATCATCGAGGGCGTCCCGGAAGGGAAGGGGCTTGACCTTCTCGAGGCCATGCCCATCGAGAAGAAAGATTCGTTCGTGCTCGGGACGGAGGACTACGCGGACACCGCTAATTCCGACATCGTGGTCATCACCGCAGGCGTGCCCCGTAAGCCGGGCATGAGCCGCGACGACCTGCTCAACATCAACCACAAGATCATGCGAGACGTGGTGGGTAAAGTTGTGCAGTATTCACCCAACTGCATCCTGATTATTGTTTCCAATCCACTGGATGCCATGGCGCAGGCGGCGTACAAGTTGAGCGGCTTTTCGCGCAACCGTGTGATCGGCATGGCGGGGGTGTTGGATTCGGCGCGCTTCCGGGCATTCATCGCGCAGGAATTGAAAGTCAGCGTAGAGAATGTGACCGCCTTTGTGCTCGGTGGCCATGGCGACACGATGGTGCCATTGCCGCGCTATTCCACCGTGGCGGGCATTCCCATCACCGAACTGATGGATTCCGCCACTATCGAACGACTGGTGCAGCGGACGCGTGATGGCGGGGCCGAAATCGTGAAGTATTTGAAGACTGGAAGCGCTTACTACGCGCCGTCGGCTGCTGTCACTGAGATGGTGGAAGCAATCTTGAAAGACAAGAAGAAAATCCTGCCCTGTGCCGCGTATCTGGAAGGCGAATATGGCTTGCAGGGCTTATTTGTCGGCGTACCTTGCAAACTTGGCACGCGTGGCATCGAGCAGATCATCGAAATCAAGCTCACTCCCCAAGAGAAAGCGGCTCTCGAAAAGAGTGCCGGGGCGGTCAAGGAGTTGGTGAGTGTGATTGGGGTGTAAGTGCAGTTGTCAGTATTAGTTCTCAGTATTAGTTCTCAGTATTGGCTCTCAACTCTCAGCGAATTCCGTCCGTAAGGACGGGATTTCTCTTGCGCGACTGTGCCGTCATCAGACTGTGTGGGCGCGGGTCTCTGACCCGCCC
>DASQIH010000167.1:0-4332 GCA_035631655.1 Terriglobales bacterium | reverse complement strand
TTGAGTCGCATCCAGCGGCAGTTCGCAAGGTACCAGGCTGCTCAACAACAGAGCGACGCAGCGCGTGCACAGATCGGCTTTTCAGGAACAGAGGAGAGTTCCCCAGCCCATCATCTCCTGGCTCAATTCAGCGCCTGGCGCGCCCAGCGCTCCCGCGTCATGCAATTGCAGCAGGCCCGCGATGAAGCGCTTCAGAAACACGAACAGCTCCAGCAAAAGCACGACTCGGCGGAACAGCCCGCAGCCGCGGAAGGCAACGTGGGCCAACCTCAGGAGGCGCCTTCTTCGGCCGGCAGTTCCGACCAGGCGGTCATTGCCTCGTTGCGGCGTCTTTCAGCGCGCCAGAAGAATCTTGCCGATCTGGACAAGCGCATCCAGGACCATCAGGATCTGGCGGATGTTTACGGCAACTGGATCGCGGTGGTGCAATCACGCCAGCGGGCGACTATTCAAGGCATCATCCGGTCCGCATTGCTCGTTCTGCTGATTGTCCTTGGCGTCTATTGGATCGATCGCGCGGTAGATCGTCTCTTCACTCATCTCATCCCCGATCGCCGGCGGCTGCGGACATTGCGCGTCGTGGTGCACTTTGTGGTGCAGGCCGTGGGCGTCCTGCTCATCTTGTTCGTGCTGTTTGGCATGCCCAACCAGATGCCCACCATTCTCGGCCTAGCCGGAGCGGGCTTGACGGTCGCGCTGAAAGACTTCATCGTCGCCTTTTTCGGATGGTTCGCCCTCATGGGCCGCAACGGCATCCGTGTGGGCGATTGGGTGGAAATCCACGGTGTGGTTGGTGAAGTCACCGAGATCGGCCTGCTGCGCACCGTGCTGCTGGAAACTGGCAATTGGAACGACGCCGGGCATCCCACCGGACGCAAGGTAGCGTTCGTCAACAGCTTCGCCATCGAAGGACACTTCTTCAATTTTTCCACCAGCGGGCAGTGGTTATGGGACGAGTTGCAGATTCTGGTGCCCTCCACCCAGAACCCTTACCCCATCCTCGATGCCATCCAGAAGCTGGTGACCACTACGACGGAAAGCGACGCGCGCATGGCGGAAGAAGAATGGCAGCGCGCCACCCGCGAGCGCATGCACTCGGTTTCGGCTGCCCCAGCGATCAATTTGCGACCGACAACTGCTGGAGTAGAAGTTCACGTCCGTTACATCACCCGTGCCCGAGAGCGCTATGCCACCCGCACCAGGTTGTATCAGGAGATCGTGGCCTTGCTGCATCAAAGACAGTCGGAACCAGTGACGGCCAGCAGTCCGGCGGGAGCAGGAGCATAGGATTTGCGATGCCTGCCTTGCCGACGTCGCGACCGAGTTTGAGGTCTTCGACCTCGTACACCACACCCATTCCGCCACTGCCGATCTTGCTGAGAATGCTGTAATGGCGAACTGTCTGACCCACGGGTTGGGACGAGGTGAACACTCGATAGACCTATTAGGGGTGGATGAAGGGGACGGTCAACGCGAGAAAATGTTCGAATGATACTTGGAAGCTTTGTGCCTTGGTCTCTAGTCTGACGAGATTGCGGCCTAGTCGTTGCGCAGCCACGAAGTGACCGTGGACAAACAGACTGGCTTAAAGCGTCGCATGGTCTTCTTCCGGAGTCTCAGTTCTCGGTTGACGCAACCTCCATGTACGACCTCAACACGGTTATTTAAACTGACAGAAGGGGCAGCGATGTCTTCCTCGTCCAGAAAACACGCTGGTACTGGCGCGGTGAGTGACCAGTCTTCGGTCCCCGAGCCTTCTCACGCCGAGCGAGCACGCACTTTGATGTACTTGGCCCGCATCGGAACCCTCTCGACTCTTTCGCGCAAGCAGCCGGGGTTTCCGTTCGGATCAGTGATGCCCTACGGGTTGGACAAGAACGGTCGTCCCATCTTTCTCATCAGCACGATGGCTATGCATACCCAAAACCTCCAGGCGGACTCACGTGCCAGCCTACTTGTGACCCAGCCCGACGCGAGCGGCGATCCGCTAGGAGCGTCCAGGGTGACGCTAATGGGAAATGTTCTGACAATCCCGGAGCCGGAGGTGCCGGAGGCACGTAAGCTCTACCTGGGTCGCTACGCTAACAGCCAGTACTGGGTGGACTTTGAAGATTTTTCCTTCTACCGGATGGACGTGGTGGACGCTTATTACGTGGGTGGCTTCGGAGTGATGGGCTGGGTTTCTGACTCGGATTATGAGCACGCGCAACCCGACCCGCTGGCTGACGCTACAGGAGAGATCATTCAGCACATGAATGCCGACCACAAGGATGCGCTCATCCTGCTCGCCCGGGTATTTGCACGGGTTGAGTCGCAGGAGGCAACGATGACCGCGGTCGACCGCCTCGGCTTTCATGCGCGCTTGAAAACCCAAGGTGGCATGCGGGGCGTTCGCATTGCATTTTTGCGAGAAGTGAGCAACCCGGCAGAAACCAGAAAGGTTCTGGTAGAGATGGTGCAGCGGGCGCGCTCGGAAGTGTGATCAAGGGGTGCGACGGTGCACGCATCCACGCTGCTGACTCCCTCACAAGAGTCGGCGGCTAGAACGTAACCAATGTCGCAGCCTTTATCGAGTTTGGGCTGACGATCGCATTGAGTTCCTTGCCGAGCCAGATGGCCTCGAGAAGGAAGTTCCGCTCCCGTTCGCGGCTTGTCCGCTTGTCCAGCCGATCTCCTAAGATTTGGGCCTTTGTTCTGCGGCCAGTTTGCCTGCCCCCAGCCGTTTCGAACCCGGGAAATGAAAACAAAGGGCTTTTTTTTGCCTTCGTTTCGCAAAAAGGCTAAATCCCTCCTTCCCAAGCCTACCGGATGACATGGATCCGAACACCCAGTTTCAACTTCCTCCATGATCTGTCGGCGGTATACACGGGGACTTTAAGCGCGAGTCCAAGGGCCAGACAAGCCCGGTCTCCCAATGACAAACCGAGTGCCCGGGTTTGGGCAATGAGGCTCCCAGCAGTCCTAGCATGTTCGGCACTAAAGGCAGTAGGCTCGCGAATGGGGCTGAGAGTAGCTTCCCACGCGTCGCGAGAGCTAAGGCCGCTATCGACTAGCTTGCCTTGCACCTCGGCCAGATTGACGGTGCTGCTGGTTGCGGCGCTCAACAGTTGGGGCGTGAGCTTGTCCGCGCCAGCCTCACGATTAAGTACCGCAAGGATCGCCGAAGCATCCAGCACAATACTATTCATTCCTGGACGCCTCTCGCCGTTCGCGGATCAACTCGTCAACCAGTGACGTACCGGGTTTTACGTGTTTGCGAACCAGGCGCTGCGCCCGCTCCACGCGGCGCTTGAGCGTCGTAATTCGCAATTCGTCATCCTCGATTCGCAGCACAATTTCATCGCCAACGTTGATGCCAAGTGCCTTGCGAAAAGAGGCCGGAATGACCACACGGCCATTTTCATTAACCCGTAATCGGGTTTCTGTGTTCACTATGTTCACTGTGTTACTGTCATATTCTCAATAGTCTGACATAATCCTATCATAGTGTCACTGCGAAGGTATACTGGCAATCAGCTCTCGGATTGCCGCGTTCATGAGCGAGATGCAAGCATTGGTATCGATCAAGTAGTTCGCTTGAGAAAATCTCGGCGGGGTGTGACTGGCTGCTTACAACCCTTCCCCATGAACGGTTCGGAGGCGAATCGGTCCAGTTCGTCAAACCACTTGCGGGCGTCGAAAATGATGATAGGACGTTTGTATCCAGCAGAAAATTCATCGTTTAATCTTATGGAGGCGCACGGGCAGGCGCCTCAGCTTCAGCTTGGAACCGCGCAGAGGTGATGCGGCGAGAACCTCTGCCAAATCGGTTTTCCGCTAGGCGTTCCGTTCCCACTCCTCGGCGGCAACAATCACCGCCGTCGTGCGGCCGTGTTTGGTGATTTCTTGGGGCCCCTCGGATTTTGCCTTGTCTATCAATTCACTGAATTTTGCCTTCGCCTCTGCCACGGTCCATGCATGCGTGCTCATAGCCCGACTCCCCCAACAAATCCGTTATGGTCATAAATAGTCATTTTTACTTCTGTACGCAAGGCGGCTAGGTTCTGCTGAGCAATGCGTCATTCCAAGGACACCAACTCGGTCAGCAGGGAAGTCGCGGAGGGCAAACAGTCACCCAGCAACTCGTCGAAAAAGCGGGTTCAGGTCAAAAACAGGGTGAACGACCAGGCGAGGATCCCCAGAACACAAACAGGAGGGAGGCCTCATGCGTCGTTTGCTATTTGTGGATTCAGGGTCTCACAGTTCACAGGAAAGTCCTTCGGGTCACAATCGGGGAGTTGGGGGAATCCGTAGTCTCTGGCTTGCTTGCTTTTTCCGACACTTGCGGGAGGT
>DASQIH010000166.1:0-24997 GCA_035631655.1 Terriglobales bacterium | reverse complement strand
ACCGCATCCGCGACCTCCACACGGAAGCCGCTATGCTCAACGGTCTGGTCTTCTGATACAAGCAGGCTGCCGCGATTCCCAAGTGTTACGCAAACGAGTCGCAGGCTATACTCCGTCAGCAAACGCCTGGCAAGCGTTTGTTGCGTCCCGGCGCCCAGGTTGAGCAAAGTCGAAATCTGAAGCAATTCCTGCTCATTCAGCTTGACGATGTGTGCCTGCTGGAACGACTTCCGCAATACATCTTTGTTGTAGAACGACTCTCTTAGATTAACGTCACAGATTCGCAGCGCTTTCGCCGGCGCGTTTCGCAAGAAAGACTCGATCGCAAGCGCGGATTCGGGTGAACGCTGGGCGAGCGAGCCGAAGCATACCACGTCAGCCCTGCTGGACAGTTCTTTCCACTCTGCCGTCCATTGCAGGAAATCCCACGCAACCGATTCCTTGATCGTAAAGTTCGGCTGGCCTGCGGCATCAATCGATACCGCCGCAGTACCGGTCTCGTGCTCAGTGTCCTGCTGCACGTATGACGTATTCAGTCCGAGTCGCTGTATTACCTCACACGCCTCGCGTCCCAATTCATCATTGCCGACCCGGCTGGCGACGATTCCTTCGTCCCCAAGCACGTTGGTCATGTATGCGAAGTTCGCAGGCGCTCCACCTAACACCTTGCCGGAAGGCAAAATGTCCCACAACACCTCCCCCAACCCGATCATGAGCGCTGGCTTTCTCATAATTCCAAATCAATCGCGCATTGCACAAAGCAGGATCGGCCCGTCATGGAAATAACCTCGGCGCAAAATCGGCGAGGTACTTACGCCAGACTGTCCACACGTGGGCTCCGGAGCTTTCGATCCAGATGTGCTTGACTCCTGCTTTCTCCAAAAGTTCGTGCGAGTTCTTGACCGGCGCGTACAAAAAATCTTCGCTGCCGATTCCAATCCAAAGAAGTCGCAACTGCTGGTTGACCCTGGACGGATTCGACAGGATGCCATCGTAGTCTTTGGACAAGTCCGAGATTTCTATGGCTGGACTGAATGCGCCGATATACGCGAATTCGTCCAAATGGTTCAGTCCAATACGCATGGCCTGAGCCCCGCCCATGGACAGTCCTGCCAGGGCGCGGTGGTCGCGGTCGGGAATGGTACGGAACTTCGCGTCGATATAAGGGATTAAATCACGGGTAAGAATCTTGTCGAACAGCGCATAGCGTTCCTCCATGAAGAAACGCGAGACGGCACCTTTCGGCGGCGGGCTCGGCGGGGAACCTGGCTTCGGCGGTGGCGGTGGTTGGAAATTCACGCCCGTGAGGCCGTTTTCATTGACAATGATCATCGGTTTCGCCCGCTGGGCCGCGATCAGGTTGTCGAGAATGAAGTTCTCGTGCCCTTGGTCGCTCCAGCCGGCTTCATCTTCGCCCCAGCCGTGTTGGAGATACAAAACCGGATAGCGCGAGGTGCTTTGGTCATATCCGGGTGGAGTATAGACAAAAACTCTCCTTGTCTCGCCGGTGGTTTTTGAGAAGTACCACTCCGCCCTCACCGTGCCGTGCGGCACGTCCTTCGCCGCGAAGAAGTAGGATTCAGCTCCGGGGACTTCGAGCCCGCTGACTTCTTTACGCGCGGCCAAAAATGTTCTGCTCCCCGGATCGTTGGCGATAAAACCATCCACGCTGATGCCGTAGTAATAAAACCCGGGCTGCAGGGGTTTGGTGGTAACTTCCCAAGAGCCATCTTTGCTCTTCACCATTTCATAGATGGACTGACCGAACCCGAGCGATATTTGCACTTTTTGCGCTTGTTCAGCGTGGATGCGGAAGGTGACGCTGAGGTCACTGTTAATACGCGGAAACTCAGCACCAGGGACATTCGTTGAGGCTGGATGTGGAGCGCCACCTTGCCCCCAGCAGATCCCTAGCGCGATGAAGATTGCAGCCGCAAATTGCCCGAATTTCCGCATAAGGCGTCGTGTGTACGTTAAGGTCACTTCCTTGACTTGGATCCAGCCTCGCCGCGCAGCGTCGTGAGGTCAACCGCCTCCGCCATCGCTTTGAAGCCCGCTGCGCTGGGATGCAAATGATCGCCCGAGTGATAACCATCGCGAAACTGAGAGGGATGGTTGGGATCACGCACCGCGGCGTCGAAGTCGAATACGCCGTCGAAAGCTCCGCCGGTGCGGATCCATTGATTGACTTTCTGGCGCATCGCTTCTCCCTCTGTGCTGTAGTAGTCCGCACCCTCGAAGGGAGTCAGGGTGGCGCCATAGACGCGGATTCCATGCTCGTGAGCACGCTCGATAATCTGCTTCTGGCCCTCGATGAGGTCGTCAGCGGTCACGGCTTCGTTCGCGAACGGCGGGTCTTTGGGCGTTGTGCCATCCGGCGATTTGGGCTTCAAATGTGGCCAGCCAATGTCGTTGATCCCCTGCAGCAGGATCACGCTGACCACGCCCGGCTGCGCCAATACATCGCGGTCGAGCCGCGCCAGGGCGCTAACGCCCGCGCCATCATGCAGAATGCGGTTTCCACCGATTCCTTCGTTGATCACCGCCAGCTTTTGTGCCTTCCCTTCAGCGGACAGGCGGCTCGCGAGAGTGTCGGGCCAGTCGCTGTATTCTCCCTGCTTCGCGCCAACGCCATCGGTGATGGAATCGCCCAAGGCGACCACTGCCGCCACGTCATCGGCGGCCCAGACCTCTACATCAGACAGCCAGTACCACGACGTGCGGGTGGTCGCGTTCGGAATCTCTTCTTTCGAGGAAAAATCACCGGTTCCCGAGATGTATGTGTCGTGCTGCGCCCAAAAATGCATGCTGGAACCGGAAACACTGCCTGGCAAGTAGAGGCTTACAGCGATCTCGGCAAACGCAGGTACCTTGAGTTCGACCGGGTCACTCAAAACGGGCGCTCCGGGAGGAATGGTCACCGATGCATTCCCGGCAAATGTCACATTCCGATCGGAACCCGACACGATTTCAGCGCCTTGCTTGGCGAGGGCGATGTGTACGGAGCCGATCGTGAGGGGGCTGTTTCCGAAGGCATTCGATAACCTGATTCGCAGCCTTTCGCCACCGAGGGTCGGTTTAACGACCATGCGGACTGTCTGATTCTCCAAAGCGATCGCGGGCGGCAGGCCTGGAAACGGGAGCGGGGCATGAACCGCGGTGCTCCACGCGCTCACCCAGTGTCCGGCGCCTTTGACGTTGCCCGCCCAGATCCACGGACCGAACGCCGTCAACAGCAAAAGTGCAACTACTACGAATCTTCTGGGCACAAGTTTCTCCTTCCATGCCATGGCGTGGCGATAGTTCGTGGTGAGACAAAATCCTCCGCTCAACGTGACATAGCGCCTCCAAGATGACGATCGAAGAACTTGACGATCACATTCAAAGCGTCCTTCGATTCAGGCACGTCTGCGTTATAGAAGAAGCCATGAAAGAGTCCCTCCCACACATGCAGTTCGGTATCCACTCCCGCTTTTGTCAGCTGCTCGTGCGTATAGAGCGCCGCACTTAGTTCAAAGCCCCGCGTCCCGGTTACGACGAGAGTGGGCGGGAACTTCGCCAGGACCTCGGGCGAACTGACGGGCGAAACAAGGGGATCCTTGGGATCGGTTCCATCAAAGTAGCCAAGCGGCGGCCGCCCTCCGGCCGACATCGGTGGCGCGATGCGTGCTTCGCCCATGGGCCATGCCGTATAAAGCGCATCGCCACCGAAAACGCCGCCTGCTCCAGCACAGAATATCCCGGCAGCACCTGGAACGGGAAGATGATGAAGTTGAAACCACGCAAGAGACAATGCGGTCTGCATGCCTCCGGCGGAACACCCATACATGCCAATATTTTGTGGATGATATGTCTTCAGGAGTTCCTGATACACGCTGGCAACGTCCTCGCTGGCCGCGGGAAATTTGTGATCAGGGCCTTCGCGATAGTCAACACTGACCACTTTGATCTGCCCCAACGCTGAAACAGGAATGGACTCAAGCTCGGCGCAGCCCGGCCAGCACCCGGAAAATCCCCCACCATGCAGATTGATGAGCACCCGCTCTTTATTCTTCGCCGCCACGCCGGCCTTCGGCGTATAGACATATACGTGGACTCCCGCGATCTTTTCGTCTTGTTTGTCCACGTCGAACAGTTCGTGGTCGCGCGCGAGGTAGCCCTTCATGAAACGGGGGACCCCGGCATCCTGCTTCAGGATCTCCGGATCCTGCATGTCTTTCAAATGCTGCGTCACATAGGCCTTGGCTTCCGGGCTCAGAAACGACGACATAGGTACAGTCTGAGCGGGAACTTCGACCGCGCCGTCGGCTTGCACCACCACTTTCGGCGGCTCCGCGGCGAGACGATCCGGACGATCCTGACCAAAACCTGTTATGGGGGAGGGCAGGACCAGCAAGGCTGAACACAGCAAGAGAAGGATATGACGCTGGTTCGACATAATCGCAAGCCTCTGACGATCTAACTGAGTATGTTCGCGCTGATTAGAGTGTGGGCATCGGCCATTTCTGGCCGATGCCGCAGAGAAGCGGATCAGAAACCGAGCCGCAAACCGAATTGAATCGCGCGCGGCGGGTTCACCTGCGAAGTCACAACACCGAAGGTTGGTGTGCCGACCTGGGTGTTAGGCGCGCCAAATCGTACATGATTGAACAAATTGAAGAACTCCGCTGTAAATTGCAGATACACACGCTCCGTGATGTCATTGCGCTTCGCGATCGAGAAATCCCAGTTGTTCATGTGATCCATGCGAACGGCGTCAACGTTTCGGGGTTCGTTGCCGAACCTCACCACGCTGCTGGTATCCACAGGCTGGAAGCAGGCCGTGTTGAACCAACCGTTGACTGCGCGGGATTCACGCGAGCCCGACGCCTTCAGGTTGCACCCCGATACAAGATCGGGCCGCATCCAGAGGCCTTGAGCCCCAAAGTACCCCTGACCACCGCCAAGCTGGCTGAGAGCCGATCCGGGGAAAAATTGGTACGCACTAATGGGGACACCGCTCCGTAGGGTGGTGATGCCGTTGACCCGCCACCCGCCGATCACCCCGTTTAGTACGCCTTGAGCATCGCTCATGAAGCGCTTGTTGCGACCGAAAGGCAAATCAACACCGTACCCAACGGCGAGATTTTGAGGAACGTCGTAAGAACTAACCGAATACTCATGATTAAGGTGGTTGTTGTCCTGAGTCGACCCGCCGAAGATGAATCCTTCATCCAGAAAGGCACTCGAGCTGTCGGTGTTCGACATCAAATGCGACCAAGTATAGGCAACACTCAGAATCCCCTTGGAGCCAAACCGCTTCATGAAGGAGGTTTGCAGGGACCGGTAGTTGGATGTGCCCTCGTGTGGATCCAGGAATAGAACTCGGCGGTATTGCGGGAAGGGCAGCAAAAGCTGTCCAGTGGCAACCGTTGGTGCTGACAGCGGCGAGCCTGGAGTCGTAATGATTCCGTAGAACGGATTCGGAACCTGACCCAACAATGCAGCCGGTCCCATGGAAAAATACTGATCGGGCAACTGATTCAGGTTGATATTCGAAACGGTCGCCCACCCTTGCAAAAGCAGGTGGGTGCCCCTTGATCCAGCGTATGCCACCGTAAGGGAGGCATCCTTGCCGATCTGCTGTTCGACGGCCGCGTTCCACTGCTGCACATAGGCGGCATGATCGCCAGGCACGTGCATGGCAAAGATGGCCTGTCCGTAGAAGTTACCGGGCTGAGCAGTACGCCGCAGCGGCTGGTTGAGGCCGTTTGGAAACGGATTCGCCACGGTGGCGCTGCCATCGGTGACCGTAGTCGGAGCTAGATTGACAGGGGAGAGGTTGGGTCCGTCCTGGCTCAGCGTGCTGGGCGGATACGAAATCCCATACGCCCCGCGCAACACGGTCTTGTCGGTGAGGCGGTAGGCTAACCCAAGACGCGGTGAAAACAACTTCCAGTGCAGATTGTCCTCTCGGTGAGAAGGCCATGCGGAACTTCCCACGAGAGCCACATTCCCAAGAAGTTGTTGTGTCTGTCCCGTGACTGGATTCACGAATGATCCAAGAGGGCTGGCCTGTTTCGGCAGAAACACTGTGTCATTGTTGCTGGCTTCCGAGAAAGTGCTGGGCTGATCCCAGCGGAGACCGGCTGTCACGGTAAGCTTTCTGGTGGCCTGGAAGGTATCGTCGACAAAGAAACCGTAGGACGTGAAGTATGCCCTGGAGCCGCCAACGATTCCGGGCGCTACCTGTGTGCCTTGTGCGCCGATGATTCCAAGCAGTGCTGACGCCACTGCGCTGCCACCCACGCCGGCCGACGAGGTAGCTGACTGGTCGAAGTTCAGGGTGAGCACTCCGTTTTCCGGATCGGAAATCCATTGTACGTGGCGCACTACGCCCCCAAACTTAAGCTGGTGGCGCCCTACAATCTTGGTGAGATTTCCCGACAACCCGTACACGTTCTGATGCCAAAACAGTTCCGAACCAACTCCATTGCTGCCAGTGATCCCCTGGTTGTCGCTGAAACTCATTGCGGGATAGTTCGCGGGGCTTACAAGCTGACCTGCAAGGCTTGCCCAGCCAGCGCCGAATTGAGACAGGTCGACGCCCTGGCTGTCGGGAAATTCGTGTTGAAACACCCGGAGATAAGAAAGGCGCAGATCGAGAATCGTCGAAGAGTTAAAGACATGAGTGTCTCCGAGGATCGCCGAGTGAGTGTAGAGGCCCGTGTGACCCTGACCCTGCGTATGCGTCCCCCAGGCATCGTAGGGGTCGCTGTCTGCCTTCCAATACGCGTACCGGGCGAACAAAGTGTTGTTGCCGGACAAATGGTGATCAACACGCGCGTTGTATTGTTCGTTGACGCCTCCCGAGGCCTCCTGAACGATGAAGTTGTTGGATAGTAAGCCGGGCTGATTAGGGGCGGGATAGGACTTCGCAAAAAGTGCCTGTGCAGAGGAGTCGAGCCTGTTCGGGCAGATTTTATTCAGTACTCCGTTGCATTGAAATTGAGTTCCCGTGGTTGGATCGTAGATCACTGGCAGGCCAGGCGCCGTGAAATCACCACCCAACTCGGCTGTCGTGGGAACGGTAGTTGTCACCAGGGTGCCGGTTTTTAGTTTTTCATACTCGTAACCAAAGAAAAAGAACGTCTTATCCTTCCGTATCGGTCCGCCGATTGTCCCGCCAAACTGGTTTTGGATGAGAGGCACGCGAGCAAGGCCAGCCTTGTTCGAGAAGTAATCATTTGCGTTCAGGACCTTGTTACGCAGATATTCGTAAGCTGTGCCGTGGAAAGCGTTGGTCCCCGATTTGGTGGTGAGGTTAATGATACCCCCCGCGTAGTTACCATACTCCGCGGCGACATTGTTCGTGACGACGCGGAACTCCTGCACTACATCCTGAGAAGGGATGAGCGAATTGAGATTACCGGCCGGTGCGTTGGAGCCGACACCATCGATGAAGAATGAGCTTTGGTTCCCGAAGCCTCCGCCGATCGCGTAGTTTCCGAATCCGATGGCGTTCGTTCTCGCCCCGCCCGCCTGGTTGGAAACGGCGTTACCGTAAGTACCGCCTTGAGGTACGACGCCTGGCACCAGCGTCAGCATGTTGTTCACATTCCTGCCGCTCAAGGGGATACTCTCTACTTCTTGCTGACTGATGACCGTTCCTAGAGACGCACTGTCGGTTTGCAATGGCGGCGCCTCGGTGGTCACGGTCACGCTCTCGCTGGCGTTGCCGACCTGCAACCTGGCGTCTACACGGGTGGTAACGTCGACCTGAACCTCCACTTTGTCCTGAACAAAGCGCTTAAATCCCGTCATCTCCACGTCAACGCGATAGAGCCCGGCGATGAGGTTGGGGAACGTAAAAGCTCCTGCGCCGCTGGTCTGCACGGTGCGTGTCTCGTTGGTGTCGAGATTGGTCAGCTTTACCGTGGCCCCGGACAACACGGCCCCGCTTGGGTCGTCCACAGTTCCAACAATGGTTCCAAACCTCACCTGAGCGTTCGCCGGGACACAGAGCCCGACCATTCCGGCGAGAACAATCATCGCGCACAACAACAATGTCGAACAATGGCGTTTCGCGCTGGCGCCCGGCCGAAGACTGAAAGAGAGCTCGCGCGATGCGAGATTCCGACCGCTGCTTGAGAGGCTTGCAAAGAGAGCTGCGAGGGGATTCAGCATGGTTCTCACCTTCTTCGTGGAAAGCGTTCCGCTCTATGCGGGAAGCCATACGCTGGCTATTGGCTGCGAGTCGCTTTCGCCCAGGTGACGAGCAAACACGATATGGAGCGATTGCGAAGGGCGGCTGCGAACAATTTCTAGTTCTCGCTCTCTTACATTGTCAAGATATATTGCAGACAACTATGAGAAAGTTGTCTATACCATGAAAGATTTCTTCGATGAACAAAAGAAATAGCAGAGTGCGGAATTGACGGAAGCGGGGCTAGGCTAGTTGCGGCCACCCTTTACGATTCCGCCGCAGGATTTCCGTACTACCAAATCACACCGCAGCAGCACATCGCGCGGCGGTAAGTCCGGATTCGCAATCCTGTCAAGCATGGTCGCCATGGCAATCCTGCCGAGGTCCCGGCAGGGCTGATGGAGGGTCGTGAGCGGAACCGGCAGCAAACGGGCATATTTCACGTCATCGATTCCCACGATTCGAATGTCTTCCGGGATCCTTTGACCAAGCGACATGAGCGTGTGCATCAGATTTCCGGCCGTCAGATCGTTGGCGCAGACGAAGGCATCGGCCCGCTGCTTCTTCAGAATCGACTTGATGAACTTCGAGTCGGAAGCATCGCCAATGTTCACCATATCGGGACGAGGCCTTTCGGGCTGCAGCAAAAGAGCCTCGCGATAACCCGCGATACGGGCATCGACGGTCGGTGCGGAGTTTGGCCGGGCGAAAAAAGCAATACGCTTGGCGCCGCATTGGATCAGATGTTCCGTGGCAAGAAAGCCGGTGCGTCGATTATCAATACCCACCAAGTCATATTTGCTGCGCTGCGGATACGGGTTAAGACAGCGGTCGAGCAGCACAATCGGGATGCGCGCGCGATCAAGCGCCTCTACAATCTTGTGATTTGCCTGGAACCTGTTTGTACTAAATTCGACAGGAGCGAAAAACACCCCCGACACTTTGCGCGAAATATAGTGCTCGCAAAGCTGCGCCGCGACTTGCTCTTTCTCGTGCTCTTGCGGAGCGGCATTCCCCCAGAGCAGAGAGCAATGCACTGCCTCTTGCGCCTCCATCATGCCCTGGCATATCGCTTCGAAGATTTCGGTCTGGCCTAACTCAGGGATCAATAATCCAAACAGGTGACTGCCGGCGGTTGAACTGGTCGATACATACGTTCCAGAACCAACTCGCCGCGTTACCTGTCCCAAAGACTGCAACTCGTGCATTGCCCGAAAAACGGTCATGCGGGATGCCCCGAAACGCCTCACTAATTCAGCTTCGCTTGGTAGCCGCTTGCCTGGCTTGTAACGACCAGACGCGATATCTTCCTGAAGTTTTTCGAGAATCTGGCGGTATTTGTGATGCGCCATCGTGGTCTCCCGGTGTTTAGGAGCCTGTCTGAGACGCTCGCGAGTGGGCTCGCGACACAACATCCTACGCCTACGACGACAATATTACCATATACAACTTTAATGCTTTTTAATGCCACTTGTCGGCAATGTGCTTGACAGGCGAGTTCATAGCCCTTCAAGACTTGTGCTTCGCGCGAGTTCGTTTCTGCCTTGTTCCCGGTGCGTATCGAGTACGCAAGAAGGGCGCGATTGGTGAAGAGTCAAGTTCAACTCATAACCTACGTTGATCGACTTTGTGGCGACCTAAAACGGTTGAAGGTGATGTTTGAGGGTCCGTTCCGCGGACTCTTCGGCGGAGTGCATCTCCTGCCATTTTTTCACCCGATCGACGGAGCCGACGCGGGATTCGATCCGGCGGATCACACCCAAGTTGATCCACGCCTGGGTGACTGGAATGAGATGCATGCGCTGAACCAAGAGGTTGATGTGATGGCGGACCTCATCGTCAACCACACATCAGCAGCCTCACCCCAATTCAAAGATTTTTCCCGGAACGGCGCTAATTCTCCGTTTGCAGGCAACTGATGAAGGCTGCTGCACAGGCCACACAACAACTGTAGGCGAGGAAGAATGAGCCGGTCCTGCCCCTTTAATTCGCTGCTGCCCACTACGCAATTCCCTGCGCCCTCTTTGGGCGCTCAGGTGCAGCAGACTTTCGATGTTCTTGCCAGTGCAACATCAAACAGGCGGGACAAAACACAACGTGGCAGACCTCACACGGGCTGGAGTGTGCATCGCAGACAGCAGAGCCACAATCGATGCACGTCTGGCGGGCTTCTTTAGAGCAGCCGTACCCAACGGCATCTTCAATGTTCCGAACCTCGATGACCTCGCAGGTACGCATGGATCCGAGAAACAGAAGGCATTATCGTTAACCCCTTGAAGTCAGTCGAGATCTGGGGGCTGGCGATTGCAGCGCCGATTGTAACGCGGCGAGTGGGGTCTGGCTGCGTTAGAAACAGGAAAATCCGGGGGTGGTGGAATCCATGCAGGCTCGCGACAAGCTAATCCTGGAGATTGTCCGGCAAAGGCACTGCCAACAACGGTTATTTTCAGGCAGCACGTGGGTGGCGGGGTACAGTCGAATGTGCTGTGCCGTCTCGCCGCGTCGAATGCGAAGCTTGCAATCGCGTCATTTCAGCCAGGAGTTCCAGTTGCCTTGTCTCGCGCTTGGAGCGCGCATGAGGGTCATTTTGCATCAGGTCGGTTTGGAGAGCATCGAGCCTGTTCAGTAGAGCGATCGCCCTCAACTCATCCAACAGGCGTTCCAGTTTCTTGCGCTTCCACCACATTGTTGGCTCCCTCTCCGCCCTTACCCCACTTCGGAACCGGACTAATTGCCCTCCGTGCGGGACATCGGAGCTGTTTATTTCGGTTTTGACAATGAACCGCCGCGAAGTGCTGGGAAGGCGGAGATTCGGCCCAAGATGCGCGACATAGTATCACCGCAATTGCGACAGTCAAGCTAAATCCAGGCGGTTTGCTTTTTTTGGTTCTGGCCGTTGCAATTCCTGACCTTCGCGTTGTAGCATGCGTGTCCCTTCCAAGAGAGATTCAGCTTTCCTGCCACTTCTACACCCACGGCTGCTGTTTCCGCTCAGGCCCTCAATTGCATGAATGCTTTGATCCAGACTATTGAGTTCTGCGGCTATTTGATTCCGTTCTTGCTGTAGTTGGTTGACTACTCCAGAGAGGTTGGCGATTAGGGACATTCCTCCGGGTGGGCATTGTAGCAGCAAGAACGACGAGGTCGCGCTGGACGTGTGAATTCCGGCCATTCCATCGCCTAGATTTCGCGTTGCTGGTGTAGCAAGGTGGGTGTATAGTGCGCGTCACTTGAACAATCCTCTGTCATGGATCGGAAAAAGGCCGATGTCCTCCCCCCAACTCCGACACAAACTGAGGACCGGGCCTTTTTGCTTTCCCGCCATGCGATCAGTGAGGTTAAAGCTATGTGGTGGGACAGGGGCATACCAGAGCACCAGGGGGAACTGACGGACGCAGAAAAGTCGGTAATGATGAGACGTTGTAAGTGGCTTCTTTGGGGCTTCTGCGCTTGGAGCTATTACGATCATTCTCGGTTTTGGGTTAGCGATCGGAAAATGATCTAACCAACCGACTCCTTCTGCGGCCGGAAAAGACAACGGGCACAGAGTTGTCAGTGAACCCAGTCCAGGCCATAGGCCTGACGCAGCTCAGAGATTAATGTACTCTCCTTTCGCATGGTGAAGCACCCGCTCTTCGACGTTCTGCTGGTCATCGTGATTGTGTGGTTGTTGTGGACGATAGTCGGCGGTTTCGGGAAGAGAAAATGAAGGCTGCCGCTACCTGAGTTTCCCTAGCCCGTTTCTTGCACCGTACCCGGTCATAGCGAGGAATACCCCGCACGCTGACGGAAGAATTAGTCGATCGGAATGTGGGTATGCTGGCGAGAGCGATTGTTGCGGTAGTCCTCTGGACTGAATGCGTACCCTGTATCGACCACGAATCCCCAAACCTGTAGCAGCTCGGGAGGGACGTACAGGCCGTTTCTATTTTTCCGCGCCCATTCCTTCAGGACAGGCGAACCCGCATATTGTTCAGGTAACAGTCCAAGCTTAGCTGCAAGATGTTCGAATGCACTCGCGCCTGCGGGCCCAGCCGTCATGGGGAGGTGTTTCATCCAATTGGGATTGCCACGTCGCCTTAACACAAAAAGCCTCACGCTCTGTCGGCCCACTGCTTGTAGATTTTTCGGGTTGAGGGAAAGGGGTCGGCACAATCATTCTACTCTCAGCGTTGCCAATCTTTGGGTTAATTCTGCCAGCTCGGCTTTCCCAGACTTGGAAAACCCCGTCAGAAGAACGGGACTATTTGGTGACCTTGGTTCATTTAATGCCAGGCTCATCGGTCGTCGTCGGTACGCTTGAACTGTGTGTGCGCGTATACGTGGGGAGCAGATAAGGCGATTTCAAACCGGACCCGGTTTGAGCATTTTATTCAGTTCGGGAGCGTGTCGCCGTAGATCGCCGTCTCTTAGTGCGATGGGATGTGATCATGTTCCTGTACCGCTTTGTAGACACCGGAGAGTTCCGCAACGGGGCCTTAATTCTTGAATGCGAGATCTGCTGGCTCTGGTTGAGATTTTCCCTGCCGTTCGCTAATCCTTTGTTCCGCGTCCTTCAACTCCGCCTTATAAAACGACGAATGGCTTAAGTTGCGCCGTACTTGCTCACGCAGGTTGGCGGCTATCTCTTGCAACTCAGCCACAGTTTTGGTCTCGAGACCCATGATGTTCCATTGGATGTGGCAAGCTGCTACAAAGACTCTCATAAAAATAGGACACCACCTCCGATCCCCAAAAACCCGTGCCCGCGCACAGGGTTTTTCTTTCTAACGCCTGAAATGGCGATACAACGGGCGGCGAGGAAATGAATCGATGTGAAGATGTATGAATTGAACGTTCCGAACCGCCCGTTTTCCTCCCCGCTTCCGGCAGGAGGCCCCAAGGAGAGATTTAATTGTGCCGTCGTTCCCGTGCGAACATTATCTAGTCGTCCCCAGTCGCCCCAAGGCATATGGGAGCTGGTCTGCCAAGCGTATCAGACGGAGCCTCGGCTAGCTCGTTGTCTTCGTTCAGCAGTTCGATCACTAGCCGCAACGCTGCAGTTTCTCGACGCAGACGTAAGATCTCCATCTCTTTCAGAGTCAGAATTTCGTGCGGGTTCTTCATAACTAATCCTTCTTCTGATTCACTTCGCCAATCGCAAACCGAGCAGTCAGTTGAGCCCAGACTGCCTCCATTCGTTATCACCTTGCGATTTCTTTTCCCATTCCGTGAGGACCTCCTTGACGCGGCGCAAAAGTAGCGCTTTGTTATGAGGGTCGCGTTCAGCGAGCGCATTTCTGTACAGTTCGCTGAAGTCTCCATTTGCGGCGTTCATGGCGACAGTCTCCTTCTGACGTTCGTTGCGGCGAATGCCTCGCTGGGGGGAAGATGGCGAGATTGGGTAGCGGTCAACACCAAAAACAAAACGGGCCGACTTGGGCTGGCGCATACAAAAACCCCGCGGGATAACATCTCGACCGAAACGCGAAGGGGCCGATGGGTTAGAAAGTCAAGAAATATCCCGATTAGTTGGAAGTATACGACCTCTTAGTCACAGTCAGTTGTAAAGAATCTGTAAACTTGCAGTGGTCTGTCGCTTGCAGTTACAGGGGGTGTGGAATCCGTCCCATCGTCATGATGCGAGGGTGGGAGAATCAGGCTACCCGGCCGCTCTTGCACCACCCCCTAGTTTTTCTCGCTCTTCTCCTTCCTGGGTCAGTTCTGTGCCCCGGAGAGCGACTTCGAGAGAGACCGGTTAGATCCGCACTGTTCGCGACTCGGAACAACGCTTCCGAAATGCGGCTGACCGCCTCCCGCGTGAAGCGGTCCTGCTTGCCGGCATCGGTGAGGTTCGAAGCCATACTCACCTGGGTAGGCATTGCGAATGTGGTGGTTCAGAAAGGCAAGTTCCAGGGTTCGCCGGATGGATCGCTTGCGGGCCTGTTCAAGTGCAATCGTCGCCAAGGAAACGACGACTAGCGTGTCCACTAGAGGTCCGGCCCCTGCGCTTATGTGCCCGCGGCGTGGCGATAGTGCAAAGCAGCGCTCGCGGCCATTCCAATGAGCGGAGCCATCGTACCTAGGACCAACGCGGTGGTCAGAGATTGCGTCTTCTACGCTTGCATCTTGATCGGATTGGTCGACACGTGGCAAAAAGCGGAAAGTACGATAGTCCCAGAAGCCGACTTCGGGACAACCTGGTTTAGAGTGTGAGCCATGTGCCCGCCAGAAAAGATAGCTTCCGAGTGGAACGGTAGCTGGCGACGCTGGCCGGCGAAGGCGCTGTCCGGTAACACCAGGGCTCACCGGATCGGCCTTGTAATCGCACGTTGTCTAAATACTCCGGGCCGCAGCCAAGTTCCCGGCCTGCAGGCTTATTTTGGAGTGAGCAGCACGGCGTGCTCACTACAGCATTCCCGCGGCCCCATCGCCATTCACTGATTGGTACACCAAGGACGGGCAGCAGCGGAATATCGCGAAAATCGCGACCGGGTACGTCGTGAAGAGCGAATGCGACTGACGTTGTGCTGATGAATCAACGCACGACCGGAAACTGCAGAATTGCACACCTTCTGAAGATTCGATCTTCGCTAGTTACCAGTTGGAATCGTGACATTGTTAGCATATAGTTGCGCTTAAGAAACGCCCGCACGGAGGTAGACCACATGAGCAGACGTTTCAGGATTCTACTTGCTCTTTTGCTGCTCGTGTTTGTCGCAACCCACGGCACCACGGCGCAGCCAAGCACAACCAAAAGCAAAAGTGCCGCGCAGCAGGGCCAACCCCCTCAGCCAACCCCACCGCAGCCAGCCCCGGAATCGAGTGCGCAAACCAGCACAAAGCAGGCGGGCGAGACTAAGGGTGCAAGCAAGCAAAAGAAGAAGACTGCGAAACACAAGAGGTCTAAAAAGAGCAAGAAGGGTTCAGCTTCGAAAGGCGACAAAACCGAGTCTCCGAAGTGAGTTGAGGAAGAAACACCAGTGACAGGCACGGGGACGAGACCAGAGGAAGTTCCTGCTCCCACTATCGCTCCCAAGCCACCGAGGCGGTTCTTCGGCGCAGGGTTTTCCGCATTTCTGGACAGACAAAAGGACCGCATTAGCGCCCTTCAATCACTGGTCACCATACTTGCCCTTTGCATAGGAGCCTTCTGGACCTACCGCCTCTTTATTCAGCAGCGGCAGAGCTATCCGCGGCTCAAGGTCGAACATAAGATCGAGCATTGGAAAATCTCGAAGGACCAGACCCTACTCTCAGTCGATGAGATTCTGACCAATACCGGCTCTGTCATGGTGGAATTGCGGGGTGGCATCATTCGAGTGATTCGAGTGATGCCGCTTCCGCCTGCAGTCCAGAAGAGGCTGGCCGCTGTGCAGAATCTCTCCGGGCAATCGGAAGCAGAGCTTTCGATCTATGATCCCAAAGTTTGGGATGTGTTGGTCGATTCCACAAGAAGCTGGGAGAAAGACGCCCTGCTCCTAGAACCTGGCGAGAGTGACTTGATCCCCAATGAATTTATTATTCCAGCCAGCGTCAAAGTAGTGGCGGTGTATTCCTACATCCAGAACCCGGCCGGAACCAAACATCACCTTGGCTGGAATGGATTAACCTACTACGACCTCGAGAAGTCGGCGCAAGCCTCGTCCGAAAGCAAGGGGCGATAAGAGCTCGAAAGCAGGATTGTACAGTTTCTATCGAGACCGGAGCGGCCTTTCGAGTCGCTCCATCCACTTACTCCGCCCGCGCTCCCAGCGCGATATCCGCATGGCAGAGCAATTCAGTCTTTTCCCAAACTCGGTCTGACTCATCTTCTCGGTCTTTTCTCGGTCTGACTGATCTTGCCTCCCTGGCGGGCTGGGTGTATAGTGCGCCTCGCCCAAAAAGAGAAAAGGCCCGACGTCCTCACCCAACGCCCACACGACGTAAACTGAGGAACGGGCCTTTTTGCTTTCCCGCTGTGAGTGGCCTTCCTCTGCGGGGTGTTCAGATGCCGGTTGTTACGCCTGAAAAAGCCCCGTCGGACAAGAACGGGGCTCTGTAGGTGACCTGGTTTCATGAACGCCAGGCTCATCGGTCGTCGTCAGCACGCCTGAACCGTGTGTGCGCATATATATGGGGAGCAGATAAGGCGATTTCAAACCGGACCGGTTTGTGCATTCTATTGAGTTAGGGAACGTGTCACCCTAGATCGCCGTCACGTAGTGCGATGGGACGTGGTTGTCCCCGTGTACCGCTTTGTAGACGCCCGAGAGTTCTATCCTGTCACCTGCTTGGAAGGTTGCCATGATTGGGAAGAGGTGTCTCCTTGGTTGAATGTACTTCGCCGGCACATATAACTCACCGTGAGTTCACGTTGTGGGTAAAAAGTATTTTTGTTCTGATTTCGTAACAACCCAGCGGTTGGCCTTTGTTCGCAGCGTTCCAACGCTTGTATTGTGTCCCAGTGTTGTTAGGGGCCTGAGGATGCGAGAACTCGGTAGCGGCAGCCGGAGCCAGCGGCGCCGACTGGCCCCCAGTTCGGATTTCCCCGTTTGCGACGCTTTGTGCGGGAACGAGGGGTTTCGCCATGGCCAAAGATGGCGCAAAGGTTAGGAACCAAGGATATTTGCAGTGGGTTCGATGCGAAGAACCATTCGAGCGGGAGCGCGGCAGCGACCCCGACTTCCAAGTTTGGGATAGATGCACTCCAGCGTGTGATAGCGCCGGATTGATTGAGTACTCTCGGCTTAAAATTGTGAGATGAAGCCCGCGCAAGTGAAGCCTCCGATCTCGCCCGAACTTCTCAACCAAATCGACGTGCGGGTTGGCACAATTCTGTCCGTGACCGATGTTGCCAATTCTGAGAAGTTGGTCGCGCTTGAAGTAGCGTTCGGCGACCACAAGCGCACGATTCTGGCTGGAATAAAACAGGAGCGTCCCAACCCTCGCGATATCGAAGGCAAGCAGGCATTATTTGTGGTGAATCTTGCGCCAAGAAAAATGGCAGGAATGGTGTCCGAAGGCATGCTTTTCGACATCGGCTATTTGGACGGGATTACTCCGGTGTTGGCGATGCCCGAAACACCTGTGCCGGACGGGACCAGAGCGGGATAATGCTGTAGTAAAGCGAAACGCGCAGGCTCGTTGACTGTGAACTGCTTCCAATTGCGGTAAGCACTCGCAACCACCAGAGTCCAGACGGGAACCAAATCGACTCCGGGCACGAGTTCGGCAGCGAATGCTGGCAGGAGTTCCCAGTGCCAGCCGAGCAGACGAACCAACGCGGCTGCGACCGCGAGATCGAGCACGTCATCAGCGGGGGACAAGACATCTTCGAAAAATAAGGGAAAGACAAAAATCTGAAGCGCATTGGCTGCCATCGCTAGAATCATCGCGGCTCGGAAACCTAGCAGAGAAATCGGGACTGCGTTACATCCAGCAATTCCGCAGGATAGAGCTTCACGCCCTTCCACTCAGCGGCGCTTAAGAGCTTCGAGTTCATCCAAGGTACGCGGCCAGTCCGATCCCAACAACCGAGATAAACTTCGGTCTGCGAGAACTTTTCCACCGGTTTGGCACCGAGCGCAATAGTTAGTTTCACTGTCAGCGTAGCGAATTCGCTGAATTTTTTCGCCACACCTCGGGCACGATTTCCCATAGCGTCCGTGAACCGCCATATTCTTGCGGAATGCGGTTACTTTTTCTGGAAATTCAGTCTCCGCTTCCGCGCGCAGCTGGTCTATCCAGTGGCTGAGAGTGCCGCGGGTTGCAACGAACAGCCGTTCCCATTCATCCGGTTTTAGTTTTTGCGTTAGCGCAACAGGAGACAACCGAGCAGCGTGCAAGATCTCGTCAGAATACGCGTTGCCGATGCCGCTGAGTATGCGCGGATCGGTGAGAGCCCTCTTGAGCGTGCGGTTTTCGCACGTCAGTGCGTCACGAAACGAGTCGAGATTGCTAGTGAAGATGTCGATTCCGCCAGGATCCACGGCCTGTAATCCTTCCTCGCCACTGAGGACACATAGTGAAGCGCGATGCTTTGTGCCGGCTTCCGTGAGCACGAGAGAGCCATTGGGAAAATCGAACGCGGCCAGGCTCTGCCGTCCCGCCAGCTTTGCTCCTGGCGGCTGCCAGTGCAAGCGGCCAGCAATCATCAAGTGCAGCACCAGCCAGAGATTGCCTTCTACTCCAATCGCAATTCGTTTGCCTATTCGCCGCAGTTCGCGCACAATGCGGCCTTCCACATCCGTAAGAGGTGGCTGTACGGTACGAAGCAGAAAGGGGCTGGCCAACCGTATTTGCTGGATCGGCTGTGCCACGATCCGTGATTCAAGCGCACTGATGTAGGCAGCAATATCGGGCAGTTCCGGCATATTCAGTACCTTGCAGGTGACAACTGCGCTTTTGCAACCGCGCTACTAAGATAGATCATGACCAAGGTTCGGATGGACAAGTGGCTGTGGGCTGCCAGATTTTTCAAGACGCGCAGCTTGGCTGCGCGAGCCTGTGAACTCGCTAGGATTCAATCCAACAAGCAGGCGGTCAAGCCTGCGCGCGAGGTTCGCGTTGGTGACCTCTTACAGATCAGGACCGAGGGCGGCGATTTTGAAGTGGAAGTCTTGCTTCTCAGCGAGGTGCGCGGCCCGGCGTCGGTGGCTCACACGCTCTACCGCGAAACGGAGTCGAGCCGCGAATTGCGGATCAAGATGGTGATGGAGCGCAGGGCGGGCATGACTTTGAACCCGGCACCGCAGAGCAGACCATCCAAACGCGACCGCAGAAAAATCATCCAGTTCCGCAGCGATGTACTTCGAGGGTGACGAACGCAACTCGGACACAACCGGATTAGAGAAGAGTTGACGGCTTACCAAGGGTTGCCGTAAAGCCCCCGTCCTTTAGGGCTGGGGATATAAGGCAACCGATTTTGCCTTCGTGTGTGTGTGTGGTGTGTGTGATTGTGTGTGTGTGAGAGTAGCCGACCGCTCGTCCACAGTCGTGGTTAATGAATCGCAACCACGCACAAGTAGTATTGTCGAACTTAATTGAAAGTCGCTTGTGACCTTAAGAGCCGACGGCGTACGAGCGTGCCTGACTCCAAGGCTGGAATCTCTGCGATCGATATCTAGCTGAATACGAGGAGCTTCATGGGCTGTAAGAGAATCTCTCCCATCCTGCATCTTTCTTGTCTGCTCGCCCGTATATCCCAGTAGCATGAACGCCGCAGCATATTACTTCATGAATGCGATGGAATCCGAGGCCAGCGCAATTGCTCGCGGTCTCCGCCGGCGCGATCCCGACTTGCTGGACCGTCTCATCGAGCAGTATCAACACCGGCTTCTTCGTTATTTGGTCTACCTGTCAGGAAATCGCGAACTGGCGGAAGACCTCTTCCAGGAAACTTGGATTCGCGTGCTGGAACGCGGCCATCAGTACGACGGCAAGCACGAATTCAGCACGTGGCTCTACGCGGTGGCGAGGAATTTGACGATCGATTATTTGCGGAGAAAGAGTCCGGTCAGCCTGGATGGCCTGATGGAAGACGACGAAGATCACGCGCCGCTTGAACCCGCCGACACCAGGCCTTTGGCGTGGGAAGTTGTGGCGCGGCACGAGCGGGCCGAGCGCATCAGTGCCGCTTTGGTCAGCATTCCGGCGGAATATCGTGAGACCGTGGTGCTGCGCTTCCAGGAGGGATTGGCTTTGGAGGAGATCGCTACGGTCACTGGAGCGCCACTGGGCACAGTCAAGTCGCGGCTGTATCGCGGACTGAACATGCTGATGTCGCGGCTGGAGGGGGCGCAGGCATGACGCGGGACACACATGACGAGGCACGAGAGCTGATCGCTCTGGGTGAAGGCCTCTCCGATGCGCAGCAGGCTTGGCTGCGGGCCCATCTGGAAGCGTGCGCACCTTGTCGCGATTACGCGGAAGCAGCGGACCGGTTGGTTCGTACTTTGCGTTCGCTGCCGCTCGCCGCCGATTCGCGCCTGGTGCGAGCCACGCAGATGCGGGTACGCTTCCACGCCGGCAGGCTTCGGGAGACACGGGAACGCATGTGGCTGGTTGGCATGGCTTGTCTAGGCGTGGGCCTTTCTGCGACGCTGACCGTTCCCCTTTTGTGGCGACTCTTTGCATGGATGGGCGAATGGGCCGGAGTCTCGACCCCGGTTTGGCAAGCGGGCTTCATGTTTTTCTTCATCGCACCGGCGCTGGTCGTGAGTGTGCTGCTCCTGGCTCGCGGCACTCATTTGACCAACGACGGAGAAAAGCGAAGGAGATGAGGAAGCGGACAAGTCTATGCAAGCGAAAAACGAAACTCAAACTGCACTAAGTGGGGAAATCAAGATTGTTCCGCCGTGGGCGTGGGCTCTGGCGGTGACCGCGTTCGTCGCCGCGCAGTGGTATTTCAATATTGCCCTGGCTCGCCAACCGCATCCTCCACAGGCATGGGCGCGGGCAGGGCTTGGTCTTTTGGCCGGCATTGGGGCGGGCGCCTATCTGCTTCTTATCGGCTATGTGAATCGCGACGCACGCCGCCGCGGGATGAGCCCTACACTTTGGACGTTGGTGGCCATTCTCATTCCCAATGGTATGGGTCTTATTCTCTACTTCATCCTGCGGCAATCTCTGCGCACTGCCTGCCCGCAATGCGGGAACGCCGTCCAGACCGGATTCAACTTCTGCCCTCGCTGCAACTACAAACTGAGCCCGAGCTGTCCGCAGTGCCAGCGCGTGGTGGGCGTGAATGATGTCTATTGTCCCTACTGCGGAACCTCGCTGCGCAATCAAGCGGCCCCGGTCTCAGGCCCCCCAACCATGCTTCCCGGTTAACGATCAACGAAGTTGCACCAGAGAGAGCGATTAAGCCCTCCTGGAGGCTATGAAATGGTGGAATGGATTGGAGAAGCGTCGCCGTGTCCTTTGGCCAGGATGACCGGTGTCTTTCAGGGGCTCGAAGCCCGGACGGCAGCATTCGGCGAGGTGAGCGTTCTCGACAGGCTTGTTGTCTTTGGCACCGCCGCGGCAACAGCGGCCAACATCCTGGGGCACGAGCTTTTTTTTGGGATTGGGGTTCGTATCCTGCCTCATCAGGGTTGTATTCCATATGGCTTAGGCACTTCTCCTCTATGACTTGTTTAAGCCTGTGCCTGGCTCGGGTTATGTGCGACTTGCCCGTTGTCCGTCCGGGGCTATAATCCTGCCCACATATGACTTTGGCTCACGGTACGAAGCTCGGGCCTTACGAGATCCAGTCGCCGCTCGGTGTAGGCGGCATGGGCGAGGTGTACCGCGCCCGCGACACCCGTCTCGATCGTACGGTCGCCGTTAAAATCCTTCCCGCCCATCTTTCCGCTGATCCGGCCCGCAAGCTACGTTTTGAACGCGAAGCCAAAGCGGTTTCCGCACTGAACCACCCTAACATTTGCTCGCTCTTCGATGTCGGCTCACAAGACGGCATCGACTTTCTCGTAATGGAGTGCATCGAGGGCGAGACCCTGGCGCAACGTCTCGCAAAAGGCGCGCTCCCCATCGAGCAGGTCCTGAAGATCGGCACGGAGATCGCCGATGCTCTCGACAAGGCGCACCGCTGTGGTGTGGTCCACCGCGACCTCAAACCCGGCAATATCATGGTCACGAAAACCGGCGCCAAGCTCCTAGACTTCGGTCTCGCTAAAACCGCCGTCTCTCCTGCCATTTCGGTCACTTTGAGCGGAAGTTCGCCGGTAACCGAACAGGGCACCTTGGTCGGCACGTTTCACTACATGTCGCCAGAACAGGTGGAAGGCAAGGAACTCGACGGGCGCAGCGACATCTTCTCCTTTGGCGCCGTCCTCTATGAAATGCTGACCGGTCAACGCGCATTTCAAGGCAAGAGCCAGCTCAGCGTGGCCTCCGCCATCCTCGAAAAAGAACCCGCACCCATCAGTTCCATCAAGCCGCTCACGCCACGCAGTCTGGACCATGTCGTCCGCCGCAGTCTAGCAAAGGATCCCGATGACCGGTGGCAATCCGCTCGCGACCTCGCGCTAGAACTCCAATCCATCTCCCAACTTGATTCGGCTCCCGCGTCCGGCACTGCGGTAGCGGGTTTTGCGTCGCGAAGCCGGCGTGAACTCATTGCCTGGGCTATCGCCGCCTTTGCGCTCCTTGCTATGCTGGCTTTCTGGTTTCTCTCCCCGAAGAGCGAGATCTCCGCGCCGCCGACGTACTCTTCCATTATTCCGCCCGCCGGAGCATCATTTCAAATCGAGGGCGATCAGGGCGCACCGCCCGCCGTGGCGCCCGATGGCAGTGCCGTCGTCTTCGGTGCGGGCGACGACCTATGGTATCGATCCCTCCGCGGAGGCACAGAGCGCGTACTGCCTGGTACGCATGGCGCAACTTTTCCTTTCTGGTCGTTCGACAGCTCCAGCATCGGTTTTTTCGCAGACGCCAAGCTAAAGACCCTCGACATAAGCGCTGGTGTGGTCCGTAGCCTGTGCGATGCTCCTTCGGCGCGTGGCGGCTCTTGGGGAGCCAGTGGCATCATCCTCCTTTCTCCTGCAGTGCGAGACGTCATCTACCAGATTCCAGCGAGCGGTGGTTCCCCAACTGCCGTCACGCATCTGGATCCCAAACTCCACACTACGCACCGCTGGCCTTTCTTTCTTCCCGACGGCCAGCATTTTCTCTATCTCGCTACCAACCACTCCTATCCCCAAGCCGAACAAAACGGCGTCTACCTCGCTTCCCTCGACGGCAAGGTCAATCGCCTCCTGGTTTCTTCTCTCGCTGGTGCCGCCTATGCACAGGGCAATCTACTCTACGTTAACCAATCCATTCTCTATGCTCAGCCTCTCGACCTGAAGAAACAGGTCTTGACCGGAGTTCCTGTCCCACTTGTTGAGGGGGTCGTGGTTGACCTGGGTGTCTGGCACGCTACCTTCAGCGTTTCTCAGACGAACGAGTTGACCTATCAAACCGGATCGGCGTCGGCACAGTCGCGTTTAGAATGGGTTGATCGCCAAGGTAAGCATCTAAGCTTTGTCAGCAACAAAGGCAGCATCTTTGGACCACGCTTCTCGCGTGACGGCCGACGACTTCTGGTCGCCTCCGGTGATCCCAGCGCGGACCTATGGGTTTTCGACGCCTCGAGCCCGAATAAAACCCGCGTCACCTTCGACGGAGCTGTCGTCTCGGAAGCAGTTTGGTCCCCCGGCGATTCTCGGTTTGCCGTGAGCATCGGCCTGCCCAAGAATCGCTTCGATCTCATCACGAAACCATCCAGCGGTTCCGGCCCCACCACGGTACTCCAGGAAGCCGATGACAACGATTCCCCCACCGACTGGTCTCCTGACGGCCGCTACTTGCTCACCGAGCGTTTTCTTCACGGCGGAAGTGAAATCTGGCTGCACCCACTCACTCCCGGCGAAGCCACCCGGCCGCTTTTAACTTCCTCGACCACCCAGGGCTTGCAATCCAGTGGACAATTCTCTCCCGACGGAAAGTTCGTGGCGTTCACCTTGTCCACCAACGTTGGCCCTCAGGTCCTCGTCGTCCCGTTTCCGAGTGGCAACGGCATGTGGCAAGTCTCTGTCGATGGTGGCCGCTGGCCGCGCTGGCGACGCGACGGCAAGGAGCTCTATTTTGTTTCTCCACGCAATGTCCTCACCGCCGTGGACATCCGTGAAAAAGGCGACAGCCTTGAGGTCGGCCATCCTGTGCCTCTATTCCCCTTCCATCCTTCCCTCCGCACCTATCGACAGGGCATGATCGATTACGACACCAGTCTCGATGGCAAGCGGTTCCTCCTCAATGCCGTCGCCGATGAAAACACCCGCCCGCTCACTCTCGTCGTCAACTTTACGGCGGGGCTGAAGAAGAAATGACTTTTGCTCCTGGCATGAAACTCGGTCCGCACAAGATTCGTTCACCCCTCGGTGCCGGCGCCATGGGGAAGGTCACCGCGTGCGAGGCGCACGCTTGGTCGCGACGTGGCGATCAAGGTACTCCCTCGCATCGCGCACCGAACCGTGCGAAGAGACCGATCTGCCCGGCCGTGCCCTGTATTTTTACGGTCGCGCTGGACTAGCTCTATGGCCCTTGACTGCAGATAAGGCATTGCGTCGTTCAGCGGCCAAAGGCGGCGTACACTGGTTTGCCGTCATAACTGTATGTTGGACGTTAAAGAAGGAGTTGCGACCGATGGTGTTAGAGCCGGACGCAGTGCCCACCATGATCCCGGCGCAAGCATCGTTGATGGTATTGCCACGCACCACATTGCTCATGACGGGCCCGCAACTACTGTCCACATGAATAGCAGCTTCGTCGCTGCCGTTAATGGTGTTGCGGTGTACGGTGTTCGAGCTTCCGCAAAGCTCAATGCCGTCGAAGATGTGACTGGCGGAGACATCATTGGCGACGATGGTACCGCCATCGGCAGGGCCGGCAGTCGGGTCCGAGACAAACGCAATCCCGAATTGGGTGTTGCCAACCGTGTTCCCGGAGACGGTTACATTGCTGGATGCGAAGACCAGAATGCCGGAGGCAGCATCGGCAGAGTCGGAGATGGTGTCGGGTGCCCAGATGTCATCCATCGCAGTATTAGAAAGTATCTTCCCTGTGGCTCCGAAGCCTATCTGGATGGAATTTTCCGCGGCGCCGTTAGTAGGACCCTGGCCGAACACAGTATTCCCGGAGATGGTGACGGTAGTGCCGAGCTCATTCCCGGTAATTCCGTTCTTCTGGTAATCCTGGACGTGACTGTTCGAGACGGTAACCGTTGACGTTCCTCCATTACCGCTCTGCACGAAAATCCCGAGACCAACTTGGCAGCCGATGCTGGCGCCGGTTAGAGCCTGATTGGCAACG
>DASQIH010000165.1:0-7668 GCA_035631655.1 Terriglobales bacterium | reverse complement strand
GTATGAAGAGCGCGGTCGGGAAGACGGCCACCATCTTGGCAAGCACAGCTGAATCATTTCGGGAAAAGAGCAGTCACGCCCAGCAATTCGTTCTAGGGCTGCTCTTTCTGAATGTTGATACTCCCCTTCAAGTGAGCGCCTTCCTCAATGGAGATGCGCCGGGTCACGATGTCGCCAAGGACAACGGCAGACTGCTTTAGGTCCACCCGGTCGCTCGCTTGAATATTGCCTTCCAGTTTACCCTGCACGACTATACCGGACGCGGTCACGTTGGCTTTAACGCGTCCGTTCGGCCCGATGGTCAGGCGGTGTCCTTGGGTCGATCGTGCCTTCCACCTGACCATCTATATAAAGGTCTTCGTCGCACGAGAGTTCTCCTTTGATCACAACCGACTTGCCGATGAGGGTCGTTTCCGGGTAGGCAGTGTCCGGCGGCTTGGGCGTTGCCATGAGGTGAGCCTCCTGGGAAGACTGCTGGGGAAAAACTGATTTTACTCCTCGGCCTGCCCCCGATCGCGTGCGCTGCGCGTGCTCGCTAAACGAAGTCTTTCAGAATCCTCTCCAATTCCGACCGGAGCATTTCTTCCACCAGCGGGGATTTGCGCTGTCCTCCCGCTACACGACTGATATATGAAGGGTCGACACCTGCTTTCCTGGCGACCCTGATGTATAAGCCGTGAAATTCGGCGTGAAGCTCGCTGACTGTTTTGCGCTTTCGAAGAGAAGGTCTGCGTTCGATAGACGTGGCATCAGCCTCCCGAAAGGATGGTCTGAATGCCGCAAGGCCGTGCCGCTATCCTTCGGATATTGCAGCACGGAGACAATGCCATCATACACCCATCTCGTCACGGAACATGCCATTGCCTTCGGCTCCAGTATCACGATAAACCGTGATGCCCCTCACGGCTGACACTCCCTTTGGCGTATATCGTTTTAGGTGTCGAGGAAATGCGGAAGACTGCGAGTGCCAGATGTCCCGCCGTAAGACACCTCGTCGCAAGCCTGCAGTGGAAACTCCCATCGAGTGCATATTTCGTGAGGTTGTTGGCCGCAAGATGAACCGTGCCGAGAAACGCAGCTTTTTCCGCAAACTGAAGGCCCGACGCAAGTCGCACTAAAGCCGGGCCCAGGCGCGGGCCGGCAACATTACGCGACCTCTCTCGATGCGAATAATCAGCGACCCGGCCGATGCTATACTCCGGGCTAATTTCCCATATGACAACCCTTGATCAGAGCGCGCATCTGAAACTCGACAATATCTTGGTGGCAACCGATCTTTCATCCGCCTCCAAGATGGCACTTCTCTACGCAGTCTCGATAGCTCGCCGACATGCCGCGAAGCTCTTTGTCGTTCATGTATCGAGTTCCCAATCCGAAGGAAATCTCATGGACGCGTGGCGCGCAGGACAAACCGAAATCATGGATCACTTCATCGCAGGCCGCCTGACGGGTGTGCAGCATGAGCTGATCGTCAAATCCGGCGACGTTTGGACGGTTCTTTCGGATCTCATCGAGGAGCGCGGAATCGACCTCGTTGTAGTAGGTACCCGAGGACGCACGGGAGTTTGGAAGCTTCTTTTAGGATCTGTGGCCGAGAAGATTTTCCGACAGGCACCTTGTCCAGTGCTGACGGTTGGTCCGGGTACCTCGGAACAAGATCCGGAGGTCAGCCCTCAACGCATCCTGGTTCCGACTGGTTTTGCGCCGCAGTCGCTCTATGCGGTAAGGTACGCTCTGTGGCTCGCGCAGGAACTGCAGTCATCGCTCGCTCTGCTGCACGCGGTTACCGATTGCGCCGGAACGCAAGACCAAGAACAAACCCGCCGCGAACGGCTGGCTCGGCTCCATACCTTGATCCGTTCGGACGAACGGCTTGTGTCGCCGCTCGAATTCTTCGTTGAATTCGGTTCAGCCCCTGAAAAAATCCTGGAAACTGCTGCCCGATGGAATCCGAACCTCATCGTTCTAGGAATCCACCACATCGAAGAAGCCTCAAGAACAGAGACGACCTGGGCTAAAGCCTACGAGATAGTGTGCGAAGCTAGCTGCCCGGTGCTCACCGTTCGCGCGCCCTGACACCTCCAGTTCCCGCACGCCTTTTCCATCCCAACCCCTCCCGACCTCGGCTGTGACAATCAGTAAGGGGAGATCACTGACAGGAGACAGCATGGGGGATGTAATAGTTGGAGGCATCGAGAGGCACTCCGCCTGAGCGACGTATGGCGATTCGGGACAAGGATCACGTGGCCGACACGACCGGAGGGTGCAGCGTCGCTGGATGTGCGCGTTCGTATCGGCTCACTGCGCCAAGTGCCGCCGTGAAATCTGCGGGCACCACTCGGAGTATTGCGAGTGTTGTGCCGCGATCTTCTGCCCAACCTGCTACGCAGAACACGAGCGAGGATTCCGGCGCACAGTCACCCAAGACGGAGTATGATCGGGCCTATGGCGATGCCGGTTGCTTTCCCCGCTGCGAAGCGCAAACGCGGAAACCCCAATTGGGGGCGTCCCATTCCGCTTGGTCCCGCTCTCGCTACTGAATTCGAACTGCGGGTCAGGCAACTACAGCTTACCCCAGGGACATATATCTCTTCGCGTGAGCTCCGCGCCTGGTGCGAGCAAAACAGGAATCGGTGCTATGTCCCAGAATGGTTACTTGAGGAGTGGGGCATCACCGTAGATCTCAACATTAGCGCCATCGCGTGACCCGACCACGCAAAATCCGCGACTGACATCTCCCGAACAACCTGTGACCTCAGACAACGAATTCTGCAATGAACCAGGCTGGCCGCAGGGAATGCTGTGAGTCAGAAAACCACCTCTCCCCAATGAACCGACAGATTCATGTTGAAAAAGCCCAAGTGTAATCGCAACACTTGGGCTCTTCCATCGAACGGTCACTACTCTTTTGAGAGCAGAAACGGAGGAGAAAGTCTCGTTCAGCATAGCCACACCGAACCTCCCCGTCTAGGATTTCCGGCAAGTTTTTTGATTCTCCTCCCGTCTTGGGAATGCACCGGAAAGAAAGGCGCAATCATGTTTAGGCCGCCTTGCTGCTGGCAACCTCGAACACGCTCGAAGTCTCGAGGAAGTAGTGCTCGATGTGTTCCTCCCCAAGGAAGGACTTCAGATCGAGCAGCGGAGCGCGATTCTTGTAGAATTCTTGGGAATCCGACTTCGTCCTCCAGACAGCGACAACGAGCGCGCGGTCAGGATGATCGTCCGAGACGAAGGTAAGCAGGTCCACAAAGCCGGTCTGGCCCTTGTAAGCGCTCGGCAGTTGGCGTGCAGCCTCCAAGAACTCCTCTTTCTTCTCCGGCTTCAGTGTGCAGGTCATCATGCGTGTGAACATAGGGATCTCCTCCACTAGGCGTTGACTCCCGCCGCCGCAGCGCCCAACGGGCCGCGCGGCGGGATAAGGTTTTTTGGGATCAGCGAGTGACGTTACGGACGAGCCCAAACCCGCGTGTTATCTTCGGCGGGTCACCGTGGGCTTCTCCTTACAGTCCGCATCGTCGATCCAGTGACGGATTCTTGGCAATACTTTTGTCACACGCTCACCCGTTGCCGGAGGGTACCGCCTCAGCCAGTCGGAGCCTTCCCCGTCCGCAGCACATAGCACGCAGCGGCGAAGCGCTTGCGGGCCACGACGCCGAGCGCCACGAGAACCGCTGCCAAAAGCGCCTACGGCCAGAGCTTGCGCCAGGGTACGACCCAGATCGTGCGCGAAGCCGAAAGCTTCTCGCCCGCGTCTCCATACGTTGCAGTGAGAAGAACCGACCCGCTGCTCGCCACTGCACAAATCGGCTCAATTGACCCGAAACGCATCCGGGGTTGATCGTGCCATAATCTGCAGGCATGCCGGTACATATGGGTGTCATGTGCGAGGCGTGCGGGAAGGTACACTTCGTAGCGACGTCGCGCGGCATTCAACTCAGCCGGACAGTTGAGGGCATGTATCGGCTCACGTGCAATCCTCCCTGTCCCGAAACCAGAGAGTTTAGAAAAGAAGGCATGCACCCGTACCGTGTGTCAGACGATGTGTTTAAAAGAGGGTATGCAGAGGAGGGCGAGTACGAACTGGTTCAAAAAGGTTGAACGAAGGGGAACGGCGGCCTTCTCCATTCCGCCAAAAGGCAGGTGACAAACTACTGTCGGCTCATCGCGCCTGTCGGTAACACCAACCGCCCGGTCCGGCGCATCTTGGTCACGTCATATCCATAGACGGTGCCGCAACGAAGGCAGACCTGATAATCCTGCCCATGGACGTCGCTATGCGGCCACGAAAAGGTATGGGGACAGAGGAATCGAAGAACTTGCTCGAGCAGTGCTGGCATGACTGGCCTCGCGACGTTTGGTCTGGTGGCGGTAGCGGCTACCAAGCCGACAGTAGCACAGAAGCGTTCCGCCCAGGCCAACACCGTAGTTCACACTCCGCGAGCAAATGGCCGATGCCCGGTCTCATTACTGGCCGCCCCGGCGGCCTTTCATTTGCCAAAGACAGGTACGCGCCATAGGCGCTCAATGCACCAGCGCGCTGAAATGGACGCCGAGGTAATACGGCCACAGCACAATCGCAACTTCGCCTGATGGCGATGACCATTCCGGCGCTCACGCAAGCACGTCGCGGGCGCAGCGGAACCCGACCACGATGCTGCGAACGCTCGGCTTGAGGCAGTAGCGGGAGGACACGCGCGCGAGCCCGCGGACAATTCCGCGCCAGGAGCCCCCGCGCGCTACTCGAAATTCGCCGGTTGCTGGGCCCTTCGGGTCGGATTCCGGACTGCGACTGTAGTAATCCTCCGCGTACCAATCCTCCACCCATTCCCAGACGTTTCCCAGCGTGTCATGGAGTCCGAATGCGTTCGGCTTCTTCTGGCCTACCGGATGCGTCGCACCGCCCGAGTTGTCATGGAACCATGCAACGTCGACCAGCTGCCCGTAGCGACAGGAAGTGTCTCCGGCACGCGCTGCGTACTCCCATTCTGCTTCTGTAGACAGGCGATACCGATACCCGTCCCGCTTCTTGTTGAGCGCCTCGCAAAAGCTCTGCGCGTCTTCCCAGCTAACGCCTTCGACCGGCATAGTTGGGCCTTGGTGATAGCTTGGGTTTTTCGCCATTATCGCTTCGTACTCCGATTGGGTTACCTGATATTTGCCTATTTCAAAGGGCCGCGTGATGACCACTCGATGTGCCGGTTTTTCCTCGTGGTAACATTCCGCATCGCCCGATGAGCACCCCATCATGAAGTTGCCTGCCGGAATTTTCACGAACTCCATACAAGGGTTGGCCTTTCCGTCCTCTAAAAACAGCACTGGAATTCCGCTGCGTTCTGTTGCCGACATGCGTTGCGGCAAAGAACGATAGTCCCGGGCCTTAGAAAGAGCAAGCAGATTGACGCGCCTTCAGCACCGGCGTAAAGTCTTTGAGGTTCCGGGTAACCACGCAGGAAATACCAGGTTCCGAGGGTCGCCAACCGCTCCTCACTTGCGGACCCGGGCTTTGGGTTTTGCCATCCCATCCGAACCCAAGCCTCCGGCACTCTCGCCGGAGGTTTTCTCAGTCCCGCCAAAAGGCAGGTCCCCATTCCTTATTAATAGGAGCAATAGGCGTCACCCAAAAGCTAGGTGCAGCCGAAAGGCGGGTATCGGACAGCCCGATCCAGTAGGAAGGTCCGATCCGATTTTACCCAGGCCCACCACTTTCACTGCTCCGTTGCCGGAGACCAAGATTCTTCGGAGCTGGCACGGCTCGGATTTGTAGAGGCTTGAGGTCATAGCGGAGCAACTTGCGCACTACCCCCCACGAGTCCTCCGCCAGCGTACTCTTGGCAGAGATCCGGCGCGTCAGAAGTTCGAATACCACTCGACGATACCTGGACCGGGTGCTCCGATCTCTTGCCGTTCTTCCGGTCGATCTTGTCAAATCCGGACTGGAAGTCCTCGCTGAGGACACTTCCTTCTCTCCAAAGATGCGTGCCAAGTTTCGTACCTGTTGCGAGAGGATGTGGATTTAACCGTGCCCAGAAAAGTCCCCTTTAGAGCAGCGAATGTCATAAATTGGGAGAAGCCTAGCCTCGCTACGCCGCTTTACGGCTTTTCGGAGTTATTCGAGTCGCTCACGATGTTGCGCTCCGTAGATCCGTGGGAAGATCTCCATTACTTGTTTGTACTTGGCGCAAATCCCGTTATGCCAGCGCTTGTTTAAGACAAGCTTCGCACTCGATGGCCGCCATTTCGCCACGAATCCGCTGTCTGCCATCCGGCGCCGTTGACCTCCTTCGGTACTCCGTCGTGAAAGAGTTTTGTGTTGTCATCATTGAAGAAAACCCTGACGCAGTAGGCCAAATTAGGTCCATGAAGAATTGCACCTCATGACCGGGGAGCCACCGCTCCCGACGACACCATAATATAAGTAGATGGGTATCCGTTTGACTCACCGAACCCCAACCTATTGTGTTCGACACTTACTCGGGTGCCGCATCTGTCGCTACCTATTGGGGCTTGGTGAGTGAAGCGGATACCCATCTATAGGTAATATAGGTTCTGACGACGTACGTCGGCGCGATCCTCCGCACCCGAGAAGCTGACACCTTGCCTGTTTTCGCGGCAAGCGAAGCAATCATGGACCCGCAACCCGAGCGATTCGCTCCGCGGCTCCCGTACTTAACTTTTTTGCCGAGATCGAGTTTTCGGTAGGGACAGTCGGCTATCAGGTCTATTTGCCAAGGACTAGATCGATTCCCGAAAAAAGCAATTCCAACTTATGACGTGGCAGCTTGCTGACGCGTTCACTCAGGAGGGACTTGTCTAAAGAGATGATTTGCGAAACGTTGGCGACGGAATCTTTTGGTAATCCAGTAACCCGCGCGGACAAGCTCACATTGCCCGGTGCTAGCTCCCACTTCAAATTGCTGGTCAGCGGAACACAAATGGCCGTAGAGATGCGGCTCTGATTAAGGGCATCGCTTTGAACGACAACCACAGGTCGCCGAAACCCAGGCCCGGAGCCGGTGGGTGCTGGCAGGCCCGCCCACCAAATCTCACCCTGAGAGATCACCACTCGGTTCGCTCTAGCCTGCGGCGGGCCACGGAGGAAACGAACTCGTCCTTTCCCTCGCCGATTTCCATTATTGCCTGATCCATGGATTCGGTGACTTTGTCCGGTGCATGGCGGGCCAGATACTCGCGTAAGGCATCAGTGAAGAGCCGGCTCCGCGACCTGCGCGTACGTCGGGCAAGACGTTCCGCTCCATCAAAGAGATCATTAGGAACGGAAATCGCTGTTTTCATACCCAGAGTATAACCACATGACCAATTCCTGGCAAGAGCATCGTTCAACTTCAGCCATTTCACGAAATCAGCGTGGAAGGGAGATAGGTCAAATCTAAACGCCTCCGACGGAGCCGAGACGACGGGCATGAAACTTCGGTACAACATCGGTACAACTGAGCAAGAGATGCTGGTGATCCGACTTGAAGCAACTTGGCCGGCAACAGACCGAGTGCAGTCACCAAGAACCATGCCGCTCTCATCTCGGCCGTACCGCTCGAAACGCACACGTAGTTGTTTCTGCTGCGAGACGCCCTCACTGATTCCAGTATCCTGGGCGAGACGAAATCGACATGAGAAGTTGGGCTCACTGTTAAATCGCGCAACTGCCGGCAA
>DASQIH010000164.1:0-37459 GCA_035631655.1 Terriglobales bacterium | reverse complement strand
GTTCGGAAGAGGCCAACGAATCGGTGCCGTGAGCGGCAAGAGCGGAATCAGTGCGAAGGGAGTTAAGCAGGGGAAGGAAGTTGGAAAAGCAGATTCCTCGCTCCGCTCGGAATGACAATAAGAAGGGGGGTGCTCGGAATGACAAGAAGCGCGGTCGGAATAACAAGGGGCGAATGACAACAAGGACGATTGACAGGAAGGGATTTGAATGTGCAAGGCTTGGCGGGGGGAATGCTGGCCCAGTCAGTGCATGATGCCGCGTGGTCAAGCTTCATGGCCAAGCTAGCGTACAAGGCTGAAAGCGCCGGGCGCTGGCTGGTGAAAGTGAATGCCCGTGGGACATCGCAACAATGCCGGTGTGGTGCGCCTGTGCCTAAGAAGCTCTGGGACAGAAAGCACCATTGCTGGGCTTGCGGCTTAAAAACAACCCGCGACCATGCCTCGGCATTGGAGATTTTAAGGCGCGGACTGCGCCTGAGGACCGAAACGCCTGCGATAGCGGGCGTGGCCCTTGAAGCCCCTAGCTTTAGCTATGGGGCGTAGTCACTTGATCCAAGTCCAGATCAGCCCGAGTGCGGCTGCGGAGATTACTGCCGTGGTAATCCAGCCTAAGATGTTCAACGGCCTTCCGTTGACATGCTTGCCCATGATTGACCGGTTATTGGTAATGAGCATGATCACAAGCATGAGCGGGGGCGCCAGCAACCCTTCGATCACGCCCGCCCAGAACAGGGCAGTCAGAGGATTGATGCCAACAAAATTAAGCCCCATGGCCACGAGGGTGGCAAAAACGATCACTGAATAGAATTCCTTCGCATGTTCCGGTTTGTGGTCGAGGCTGTGCTTCCAGTCGAAGGACTCCGCCAGAGCATAGGCCGGCCCGGTGGTCAGAACCGGCACGGCGAGTAAACCCACGCCAATCATGCCAATCGCAAAAAACAGGCTCGCAGCATTTCCTGCGAGCGGGCGCAAGGCCTGGGCGGCGTCGTAGGCAGAATCCACATGAGTGTGGCCGGCCTTGAACAGGGTCGCGGCGCTGCACAAGATGATGAAGTACATGATCAGGCTGGCAAAGAACATGCCGACGTTGCTATCGCGGGAAGCGTACTGAAGCTCTTCTTTGGAGGTGCCCCGGCGCTGCCAGACATGATGCCGCCCGATGGCGATCTCCTCTTCTACTTCCTGGCTGGCCTGCCAGAAAAACAGATAGGGCGAAAGACTTGTCCCCACGACAGCTACCAGGATCGAGAGATAATCCGCATTGAACTGCAGCCTTGGAATGAGGGTACCCCAGAGCACTTGGTTTAAGTCCGGCTTGGCTAGAACTGCAGCGCCCACGTAGAAGAACAAGGCAAGGGCCAGCCACTTGAATATCTTTTGCAGGAGCGCGTACGAACCCCAGGTTTGCAGGGCAAGAATGAAGAGAGTGACACTAACAATGGCGATAGGAGCAGGTATTGGCGCGAGAAGTCGCAATGCTGCTGCTATGGCGCCAATGTCGGCGCCTGCACCAATGATGTTGGCAAACAGCAGCCCACCAATGATTGGACCAAGCAGCCAACGGGAATAGTGGTTGCGGATGACTCCAGCAATACCCATCCCACTCACCATGCCGATTTTGGAGCAGAGGTAGACGGCTGCGGACATCATGGGGAGGAGGACCGGCACCAGCCACAGGGTCGAGAACCCGAAGGCGGCACCGGCCTTGGCATAGGTGCCGATGGCGCAGGGATCGTCATCGGCGGCGCCCGTGATAACTCCCGGGCCGAGCAATCCCAGGGCGGAACGCATTCGACTGTGGAGGGGCGGAATGTAACGCTCCCGCAGTTCTGCGGCCCGGCCTGCGGCGTTCGTGATGTGGCGAGTGGCTTGTCCGTCTACGTATCTGTCCATGACGTGTCAGGGCTGCTGCCTGTGGTACAGCGAATTTTGCAACTCGGATTATGATGCGTGGCAGCTCACGTCGAGTTTGTCGGCTCACCGCAGAAGCTGCGGGTTTTTGTGTCAGTCACGAATGCAGACATTCGCGTAGAACGAATGTGAGACTGTTGTCAGCAGCCAGGGTCTCGCGCGTAGTATCTTTCTGTAGCGGGCAATACAAACCAGAAGGATCATGCCTTGAAATTCTGCCGTTTTGAAAATGCTGGCGCCGCGCATTACGGACTGGTTGAATCGGTAGCGGGCAGAGAAGAAATAACCCGGCTTGTGCTCAGGCCTCCCGAGGAGACCGGCGGGGGCTTTGAAGATCTGCCGACTAAGCGCATGGAACATATCCCTCTCGCGGAGGCTTCTCTGCTGGTTCCCGTGCGTCCTTCGAAGATCATTTGCGTGGGTCGCAACTATCGCGAGCACGCTGCCGAGCTCGGAAACGAAGTGCCGGCCGAGCCGCTCATCTTCTTCAAGCCGCCTTCGTCTCTTCTAGCCCCCGGAGCAGACATTCGCCGTCCGAAAATTGCTGAGCGTACCGACTACGAAGGCGAGCTCGGATTGGTCATTGCCAAGGCTTGCCACAAAATTCCCGCCGACGAAGACATCCGTCCTTACATCGTAGGCTACACTTGCGTGAACGACTTCACGGCTCGCGACCTGCAAAAGAAAGATGGCCAGTGGTGGCGAGCCAAGGGTTTCGACACCTTTTGTCCGGTGGGGCCGTTGGTGACCGATGAGGTCGACCCATGGGTGGGGGTAACCGTGGAAACCCGCGTCAATAGCCAAGTTCGCCAGCACGGGAACACGAGGGATTTCATCTTTCCCCTCGATGTGATCATCCGGCATATCGCGGATGCCATGACACTGCTTCCCGGCGATTTGATTGCCACCGGCACACCAGAAGGGGTCGGGCCTGTTGTCCCGGGAGATGTGGTCGAAGTCAGTGTCGAAGGAATTGGGACATTACGGAATCCGGTAGTTGATGAATAGCTTGAGAACCCAGGCCGGTGTGGAGGCGGGTCCCGGATCCGCCAGACAGTCGTGCCCACATAATCCGTTTAGCTGCCCTTCAGGAATTTGAACTTACTTCAGTAACCTGGCAGCCCTCTTTCAGGATTCGGCCTTAAGGCTTATTCTGTTTTGCAAGCCAAGGACCAGGGTTTTTCTCGCAAAACATGATTCTGTTTCGTACCTATTATCTGATTGCAGCGGGCATTGTGGCAGTCATTGCCTTGTACTTCCTGCTGCGCGGCAAACGCAAGACGGCGGACGACGTCGAGCGTGAGCGCCGCGAGATGCTCAACGAGATCGGACGCATCACCGACGGCGCAGTGATTGACGTGCAGGAAATCAACAGCGGCACGCAGAAACCTGCCACCATGCTCATCTACCACTACGATGTGGCCGGCGTTTCTTACGAAGCGTCGCAAGACGTCACCTACCTGCGGCAACGGATCAATCTGCACTCCTGCCGCCTGGGTGTGCCCGCCTCGGTTCGTTACGATCCGCAGAATCCGGGCAACTCCATGGTTGTATCGGAAAAGTGGAGCGGGATTCGGGGATAGCTGTCAGCTTTCAGTCGCACCAGGGACTCCCCAAAGCAGATTCCTCAGCAGCTGAAGCCGCCTCGGAATGACAAGACGGGACTCGTGAGAGCGGGTGGCTGAAAGCTGATGGTTGAGAGCTGTTTTCTAGCTGCCGGCTGCGAAGCCGCCGCCGCGGGCCACGGTCAGGCGCAGGTATTTGTGCGGGTTGACTGGCGTGTCATTGATACGGACTTCGTAGTGAAGATGCGGGCCGGTGGCACGACCGCTGAGGCCAACGTAACCGATCGTATCGCCACGATGTACTTGCTGTCCCGCGATAACGGCAAAATTCGCGAGGTGGCCGTAGCGGGTGCTGATTCCATGGCCATGGTCGACCACAATCGCGCGGCCATATCCGCCAAGGAAGTCAGCGAAGGTTACTACGCCATCGGCCGGAGCAATCACGGGAGTCCCAAACGAGGTGGAAATATCCACGCCGCTGTGAAACGCACCTTCACCGTTAAATGGATCGATGCGCTCTCCGAAAGAGCCGGTAATGGCTCCTTCCACGGGCCACAGATTGGGTGCGGCATTGGCGCGGATCCAGTCGGCCATGGTGACGTTGCGGTTCAGTCCCAGCGTGATACCGACGGTTGCCGCTCCGGTCAGAGCGGAATTCTTCAGAGCGTAAAACTGATCGAGGGAGGAACTGACTTGGGCGTCCTGGTAATTCTTTGCGTCAATAGTTAACAGGATGGGTTCCGACTTCAACCCATACAGCGCGGAGACCTCGCTGGCCAGCGAGCCGAGCGAAGCCACCTGGATGTCCTTTTCGCGCGCCACCTGCTCCAGCTGGGAATAGCGGTTGGTCAGTTCTTCTTTTTCCGTTCTCAGCTGATTGTAGCGTGACACCTTCACCAGCATGCGCGAATACGAGCTGGCGATTCCGGTCAGGCTCAGCATTCCGATGGCCGCGCCGACCACCAACACGTAGAGGTAGTGCACGGGGATCGGGATCTTGCGGAGCTGCCCGTCGTCACCGCGAGCGACAAAAAGAATGTAGAAGCGCTTGCGCAATATCTGTCCTGTTTGGGAACCAGGTTGGATGACTTTCCGGGGCGGCTCAGATTTCCGTAGGGCCCCGTCTTCCAATCTCGATTCCGGGCTACGCCCCCATATACTTAAGGGTTTGAAGGCCTCTGCGTGCCCTTCACCTACCGAACCAGGCAAGACCGAAAATGCTAACTCCCGCAATTGTAAGTAATTACAAGAATTAGGCCGGCCAAAGGTATTTGAATTACAGCTGCGCAACGGTAACAAACCTGATTCCCTGCTGTCAACGACACAATGCACACCTTTTGGTTACCAAGGAGGGTAATCAAGAATGGCCTGTCGGACGGGTTACCTGGGAATCGACATAAACAAAGATGTGGGCACAGGTTTTCGACCCGTGCAAGCGGGGAAAGGCGCGTCAAAGACCCGCCTCCACAGATATGTCTTTGTTTCTTCCTATATATTTGATCCCGCTTTGCCGCTTGCTGAACAAGCACTGATCGAGCGCATCCGCCGCCGGCTGAAGACGCGCACTCCAGCCATGGTCGCCGGGGTGGGGGATGATTGCGCGGTGCTGCGAATTCCGCCAGGCCATGAAGCGCTGGTTACAACCGACTTCAGCTTGGAAGGCATCCACTTTCGACGAGAATGGCATCCCCCGGAGTCGGTTGGACACCGCTGCCTGGCGCGCGGGCTGAGCGACATCGCGGCCATGGGAGGGGAACCGATCGCCGCTTTCTTATCGTTGGCTCTGCCCGGCAAACTGCCGCAGTCCTGGGTCGACCGGTTCGTCGAGGGCCTGCTTCGGCTGGCGAAGGAATCCGGTATCGTTCTGGCGGGGGGCGACACGGCTGAGTCGCCCGCAGGAGTTCTGGCTGACATTGTTGTGTTGGGCTCGGCGCCAAAGGGAACGGCGATCCTCCGCTCGGGCGCTCGTCCCGGCGACCGCATCTATATCACTGGAGAACTCGGAGCCGCAGCAGCCACACTGAACCTGCTTTTCACCGGCAAGCGTCTGCGGCCTTTCGATCATCGGCGGCACTTTTTCCCCAGCGCTCGGCTGGATGCAGGCCGACTATTACGGCAGAAACGCCTGGCCTCTGCCATGATTGATATCAGCGATGGACTCTCCACCGACTTGGCCCATATTTGTGAGGAGTCGGGCGTAGGGGCAGAAATCGAGAGAGAAGCTATTCCGGTCGCCCAGGCCGGCAGGCCGCGCCGCCCCGTCGACATTAGTTTTGCTCTTCATGGTGGCGACGACTACGAACTCCTGTTTACTGCTCCTCCGCAGAAGCGTATTCGCGCGCGCATTGGCGGAATTCCTGTCACGGAAATCGGCCGCATCCGTCGTGGTAGGAGAATCTTCCTCAGAAACGTAGAGGGCAGCCTCGCTGAACTCAGGCCGCAAGGTTGGGAACACTTCAGAGCCTGATCGCGGCTGGCGATCAGAAAGTAAAGCCTTAAGGGGGCAGGGGAGAAACTTTGGTTACCTGCCATGCCTCTAGTTTGCAGCCAAGTGGGGGACTACAGTAATGGCATGTCGGCCCGCTGGCTCTTTTTTTTGGCAACCATCTTTTTCGCTCTGAACTGTGTCGCGCAGGCGGGATCCAAACCCGATTCCGCGGCCGTCGACAATGACTTCATCCAGAAGCAATTCGGCACCGAATTCACGCTGGTGACGGAATACCCGTCTCTGGTGGGGGATTTCGATAACGACGGAGTGGAGGATCTCGCCGTGGTGGCCCGCGGCAAGAATCCCTTGATTGACGCCGACGAACATCATTTTCGGGTGCTCGATCCTTATGACGAATTCTTTGGGGTGGGAGATCCGAAGATCACCAGCCAGTTTGGGTCCGTCGACTTGGAACATAAAGGCCTGGTGCTGCTTATCATCCATGGAGCAGGCGCCGATGCCTGGCGCGCAGAAGCACCCAAAGCGAAGTTTGTCATCATCAACCTGCCGTTCAAGCAAGTGGCGGTGAAGCATGTGCAGATCAAGAAGAAACTCGTCGCGGCCATCTACTCCGAAGAGACCGGCGGAGCCGAGACCACTTCTGTCATTTTCTTCGACGGCAAAAAATACAAGTACCAGCCCATGGGCTCCAACCTGAATTGAATGGAAGGCACGGGCTTCCGTGCCCGTGCAATGATCGGAACGGCGAGGATGCCCGTCCCTCCCTTCTGTTCCACAATCACATCCCAGCCCGTCATAACCCGCTATAATCTCCCGCCATGAACCTCGAACAGAAGCTGGAAGAACTGAAGAAGCGCGACCACCTGGCCGAAGAAGGTGGCGGCGCACAGCGACGCGAAAAGCAGCACAAAGAAGGCAAGATGTCGGCCCGGGAGCGCATCGAGTTCCTGCTCGATGAGGGCACCTTCGAAGAGACCGACAAGCTGGTCACCCATCGCTGCACCGACTTCGGCATGGAGAAGCAGAAGTTCTACGGGGACGGATTCATCACCGGCTATGGCCGCGTCGAAGGTCGCGTAGTCTTTGTGTTCGCGCAGGATTTCACCGTCTTTGGCGGTTCGCTCTCCGAGGCCAATGCCGCCAAAATCGTCAAGATCATGGACCTCGCCGCCAAGATGGGCGCGCCGGTCATCGGGCTGAATGACTCGGGCGGCGCGCGCATCCAGGAAGGCGTGATGTCGCTGGCGGGCTACGCCGATATCTTCCTGCGCAACACCCTCTACAGCGGCGTAGTGCCGCAGATCTCGGCCATCATGGGACCCTGCGCCGGCGGCGCTGTGTATTCGCCCGCCATTACCGATTTCATCCTGATGGTGGACAAGACTTCCTATATGTTCATCACCGGTCCGGACGTGATTAAGACCGTGACCCTCGAGGAGGTCACCAAAGACCAGCTCGGCGGGGCTGGGACGCACAACGAGACCTCCGGCGTGGCTCACTTCATGGCCCATGACGATGCCGAGTGCTTGTCCATGATCCGCGAGTTGCTGAGCTTTGTGCCGTCCAACAATCTCGACGATCCGCCACGCAAGGCCTGCACCGATCCCATCGACCGGGCCGACGCTGCGCTGGACAAGATTGTTCCCACCGAATCCAACCTGCCTTACGACATCAAGGACGTGATCCACGCCGTGATTGACGACGGTTATTTCTTCGAAGTGCAGGAGCACTACGCCAAGAACATCGTGGTGGGATTCGCGCGGCTGAATGGGCGCTCGGTGGGCATCGTGGCCAATCAGCCGGCCTTCCTCGCGGGGACGCTGGACATTAATGCCTCCATCAAGGGCGCGCGCTTCGTGCGCTTCTGTGACTGCTTCAATATCCCGCTGGTCACGTTTGAAGATGTCCCCGGATTCCTGCCCGGTACGAATCAGGAGTATGGCGGCATCATCAAGCACGGTGCCAAGCTGCTGTTTGCCTTTGCGGAAGCAACCGTGCCCAAGGTGACGGTGATTACCCGCAAAGCTTATGGCGGGGCCTATTGCGTTATGGCTTCCAAGCACATCCGCACCGACGTGAACTACGCCTGGCCGACGGCGGAAATCGCAGTCATGGGACCGGAAGGCGCGGTGGACATCGTTTACAAGCGGGACCTGGAAAAAGCGCAAGACAAGGCCAAGATGCGCCAGGAGAAAATCGAAGAATTCCGCGAGCTCTTTGCCAATCCTTATGTGGCCGCTGACCGTGGGTTCGTCGATGCTGTGATTCAACCGCGCGAAACCCGCAAGAAGCTAATCCAGGCGCTGGAGATGCTGGAAACCAAGCGCGATAAGAACCCGCCGAAGAAGCACGGGAATATACCGCTGTGAACAATTCGCAAATTGCTTTCGCCATAAATCCGTGCCATACTGAGGCGAATAAAAAGCGAATACAGATTGTGAATCATCGAACATTGATGAAATCGGACGTTGGTCTGAGGTGAAACTGGAGATTCTGAAACGCTATGCCGTGGAGTACTCAAAGATTCTGACGAATCGGCGAGACCCAGCTTTTTGGCACGTCTACATTGATGCGTTCGCGGGAGTTGGTGTTCTCCCGCACCTCCGGCGAAATGGTCTTGGGAAGCCCGCTGAACGCCCTGGAAGTGAAACCGCCATTTCGTGAATACCACCTTATCGATCTCGATGGCGACAAGGTCTTGGGACTTCGCGAACTGGTTGGACACAGGACCGACGTTCATATTCACCATGGAGACTGCAACAAGATACTCCAAAGCTCGTGTTTGTGAACTCGATGAGCGATCTGTTCCAAGCGGGCGTTCCTGACGATTACGTCCACGCTGTCGCGAAGGTCATGGCCACTGCCGAGTGGCACACGTACCAGGTCTTGACCAAACGGTCAGGAAGATTGAGAGATTTGCTTCGCGGGAGCCTCCGTTTTGCCGCGGAACGGGACAACATCTGGTTGGGCGTAAGTGTCGAGGACAGGAATTACGCCTTACCCAGAGTGAAGGACCTTCAGCAAGCCCCTGCCTCGGTGCGCTTCCTCTCCATCGAGCCGCTGCTTGAGGACCTGGGCGAGATCGACCTGTCCGGCATTGATTGGATAATTGTTGGCGGTGAAAGTGGCCCAGGAGCCCGCCCTATGAAGAAGGAGTGGGTTATTTCCATCCGCGATCAGTGCCGGGCCTCAGGTGTTCCGTTTTTCTTCAAGCAGTGGGGCGGTGTAAGGAAAATAAAGAACGGTCGTTTGCTCGAGGCCGTACGTATGACGAGTACCCTCGCCGAGCAATCACAACCGTACCCGATAGAGCCAGTTGCCGGACGATTGCGGAAGAGTTTATCCAGTCATTCAGACAGTTGTCCGCCCAAAGATCGTGTGTTCCGCTGACGGCCTAGGTGGTATTTAAGCGGCCCAGACCTCCCACCTGAACTCTGCTAATGGATCCCCATTTTCTTTATTTCTGCCTTCGGTTCTTTCGCCTTCCGCCGCATCAGCCTGTAGACATTCGTTCGCTCGATCCGATCGCCAACTTTCATTGGGCTTAGCGGACCCAACATTTCCAATTCTATATATGGCAGGGGATCGGCGTTGGTATAAATCTCGGCGCTGCTGCCCTGGTCGGGATACTCGGCATTGGCCACCCGCGGCGAATCGATTCGCACAACGTATTTCTCATCCATCCAAATGAGAGTCCCGGCGTCGGAGCCGATTTTGGCGGAGTTCTTCGGATCGCGGTTGAGCGAGACCAGCCTGCCTTCGACTTTCAGGTCTTTGGGCAGGACCTCCATCTGCTTGTTGTAGCCCTCGGGATATTGCGATTTGGCGGGCAGCACCATGAATGCGCGCTGCGGGTCGCGCAACTGCGTGATCACCCAGACACCGACCTTCACGGGGTCGCCTTGGACCTTTTCGTAGGTCGTGGTGATAATCAGGACTGGCTTGGTGCGCTCAAGCTGGAGGTGGCGTGTTTCGCGGATGCCATAGGCAGGGTCCACCGAGGAAATCAGATCTATGCTTTCGCTTGCTACGTGGGCCTCAACTGGCATTGAGTCGAATGCCACTGGCGGCGGCCATTCCCGGCCCGTTATCTTTCCCCAGTCGGCTTGCGGCGAAGGCCAGCTCTTGTCACCGCCGAAGTTCCCCCAGTCCTTAGAATTGGGATCTGGAGTCTTGCTGTCCATAGCGCGGTTCTCAAACAAGGGACCGTCGCTGTCGTCCGCAAAATGGAACTGCATTACCCGGCCGACCGCCGGCACGATCACGACGTCTGCCTTGCCGTTGCTCATCACAAACGAACCGGGCCAGCCGTGGTACGTGATTCGCAAGATGCGGACCGCAGCCTGGACGTGTTTGGATTTCGCACGAGCGGGAGCGGAAAACAGAGGCGGTGCGAGCGTAAGGATCAGCAACAGAAGCAGTCGCATTCTTTTCATCCGTGGCCTCCTCTATGCTGGACAGAATAAACGCGGGCTGTTGGTAAAAACACAGCACGGATTTCGCGGATCAGGGCGTTCTGGAGAACGAAGCAAATGCAGAGATCCTTCGCTTCGCTCAGGACAAGATTATGAGGGATAACAGGATCATGACGGAGATGTCATGACGGAGATAATGACGCAATAGTGGCGGCGTGCGGTTTCGGCCACACTAAAAAGAATTGCGTGGACAAAGGTGTCCTGGGCACGCGAAAGGCCGTATAAAACTTAAGAGTCCCGAAGTGATGTTGGGCCGGTTCGTCTCAGCCAGTAGCTCGCTTTTAGACCCTTGCCGACCTCTCAGCCAACGTTTCCTTGCGGTCACATCAGCGCGATCTGACGCTCGGGCTCCGGGCTTACCGCCAACTGGATAAACTTGCCCAACGCCTCGGGACTCTATATTGCCTTCGACAGATCTTCCTGTTCTTCTCGACCAGCGCTTTGCTATAGACCCTTGCTGACCCTCCCTTCAAACCTCGCGGTTCGAAAGGGTGATCTCGTTTGAGCCCCGGACGCCGCACCAACCGGAAAAACTTCAGAAGTTGTCAAAGAACGAGTGTCTTTTTACGCTTTTTATTTTTAGAGTCAATCAAAATCAGGCAAGTTTATCTCTTGCAGAATCAAGCAAGTGCGGGCCGTCCACAGGCATATGACCAGTTTTGGTGCAGTCCACGAAGACGCCGTCAAACGGAAACCCGCTCTGGACGAGGTTTTTCGCACAACGTCACAGGAATTGTTTCATTTAGGCGCGTGAATGCACCCGATGTGCAAAACCGGCCGGAATTAGGTACGGGCGCGGAGTTTCACAACAATTGAGCCAATTTCCGCCAGCTTCCAGAGCTTGGTAGGCGGCTTCTTTTGACGCTGTTCCGTTCTCTTGTCGCACCGAAAGCACTTACAGGACTACCATCCACAGCCTACAATCACGCTCGGGAGGATTCTTATGACGATTTACGGCGAAGCTCGGGGCAAGGTGATCGATGTAGGTGGCGGCAGTCCGCTTCTTAAGCTTATTGGCATAGCAGTTGTGGGCCTGGTTGTTGTGATCCTGTTCTTCAACTCCGTCACCCGGGTCAGCACTGGCCACGTCGGCGTGCTGACGCTTTTCGGTCGTGTCACGGGCGAGGTACTGCCGGAGGGCATTCATCTCATCAATCCGCTAAAAACGAACAATGAGATGTCGATTCAGACGCAGGAACTCAAAGAATCGGCTAGCGTGCCCTCGGCTGAGGGTCTGGTGATGAACCTCGATACCTCACTCATCTACCACTTGAATCCGGAGAAGGCCTCAGAGCTTTATCAGAAGATCGGCGCCGACTACGAGAAGGTGGTGATCGAGCCTAACCTCCGGGCGGCGATCCGCGAAGCGACCGCCTCACACAGCGCGAATGCCTTATATACGGGCGAACGGGAAATGGTTGCCAAACAGATTCACGACCAGCTTGTTGGCCAGCTGAGTCAACGCGGCATTCTGGTGGAAAACGTTTTGCTGCGCGATATCCAGCTGCCGCAGACTTTGAAAGCTTCAATCGAGACCAAGCAACAAGCAGAGCAGGAAGCACTGGCGATGAACTTCCGGCTGCAGAAAGAAAAACAGGAAGCGGAGCGCAAGCGCATCGAGGCAGCCGGTATTCGTGACTTCCAGCAGATTGTGGCCCAGGGTATCAGCCCGGCGCTGCTGGAGTGGAAGGGAATCGAAGCTACGGAAAACCTGGCCAAGAGCGGCAACTCCAAGGTGGTGGTCATCGGCAACAACAAGAACGGCCTGCCGTTGATACTCGGACAGTAGTTAGGATGAGTGTGTGGAGGCGGGTCTTTCACCCGCCTGAACGGGTCAAAGACCCGTCCCCACCCGGGCCTTTGCTAGGATCATCTCGTGGCGCCCCTGCTCGATGTTCGCCAGCTCAGAGTTGAGTTTCCTGCCCTGAGGGCTCGCCCAGGAGCGGCGGGCTTGCCCGCTCCGAAGCTTGTTGCCGTCCGCGAACTGAGCTTCACCATCGGGCCCGGCGAAGTCCTCGGCTTGGTAGGAGAATCGGGATCGGGGAAATCGCTGACTTCACTGGCGATCATGCGCCTGCTTCCACCCCAGGCCCAAGCTTCGGGAAAGATCGTGTGGATGGAAAACGGCGGCGGACGCGATCTGCTGCAAATCCCCGAGGAACAGGTTCGTCAGCTGCGCGGTTCGGGGATCGGGATGATTTTCCAGGAGCCCATGACCGCGCTGAACCCGGTGATGCGGGTCGGTGATCAGATCGCAGAAGCCATTCTGGCGCATACCAACGGTCAGCCTCGACGGACAAACAAGATGGAAGCCTGGCAGCGTGCGGTGGAAGCCATGAAGGATGTGGCCATTCCCAATGCAGAGCAACGCGCCCGCGACTATCCCCACCAGCTTTCCGGTGGCATGCGCCAGCGCGTAATGATCGCAATGGCCATCGTGAACCATCCTCAGCTGCTGATTGCTGACGAACCCACGACCGCGCTGGATGTAACTATTCAGGCGCAAATCCTGGAGCTGCTGGCCGAACTGCGTGCGAAATTCGGGCTGGCCATGCTGTTTATTTCGCACGACCTGGCAGTGGTGTCACAGGTGGCCGATCGGGTTGCGGTCATGTATGCCGGAAGTCTGGTTGAGCTCGGATCCAAGGGGGACATCTTTCGCGCGGCGGCGCATCCCTATACCCGCGGACTGCTGCATGCTGTTCCGAGTTTGCAGACCGATCGCAAGCGTCCGCTGGATACGATCGAAGGCACGGTTCCTCCCTTGCACGCCGTTCCCCCAGGATGTCCATACGAGCCCCGCTGCGAACTCCGTGTAGACGAATGTGCCCGCGCACTACCGCCGCTGATTGAGGTTACCCCCGGCCATTGGGCTCGCTGCCCGGTCGTAAACGCCCGTTGAGCGTGTGAAGGCGGGTCTTTTTACCCGCGCTGCCCGGGTCAAAGACCCGGCCCACACAGTCTGGAGTAGGTCTATAATCGCGAGTTTGCCGGTGACGTGTGCGCATACTTCTTCTAAGCGATATTCACAGCAACCTGGAAGCCCTGGAAGCTTGCCTTTCCGTGGCTCCCGCCCACGACATTGTGTTCAACCTCGGAGACATTGTGGGTTACGGCGCCAATCCCAACGAGGTGATCGACCGCTCCCGGGCTTTGGGGAATTATTTCGTTCGTGGCAATCACGACAAGGCTGCGGCCGGGCTGATGGACCTCCAGGATTTCAATCCCATTGCCGGTATGGCCGCCCTCTGGACGCGCGAGCAACTGACTCCCGACAACCTCGAGTGGCTGCGATCCCTGCCGTCGGGGCCGATTCAATTGCCGGGACTCCCCGACGTACAATTTGTGCACGGTTCCCCCATGGATGAAGACGAATATGTAGTGACGGCCCGGGATGCGCTCGAGCCGCTCCTGTTATCTTCGGTCCCGCTGACTTTCTTTGGTCACTCTCATGTGCAGGGGGCATTCAGCTCCAATCCCATTGATGCCGGGGCCCTGCGTCCCCTCTATAAGACCGTTGGCCAGGGAGAAGCCAGTGAGTGGCCGCTGAAGAAGGGCATCCAATATTTGATCAACCCGGGCTCGGTTGGTCAGCCTCGCGATGGCGACTGGCGCGCCGCGTTTGCGCTGTTTGACTCCGATACTCGCACTATCGCCTTCCACCGCGTGCCCTATGATCTGAAAGGGGCGCAGGACCGGATCCTCGCCGCCAACCTACCCTCACGACTCGCTACACGGCTAGCCGCTGGACGTTGAGACTCTGTGGGCACGTGCCTCCTATGCAGGCCGAGCCCGCCCAGTTCTCGCTGTGACGTTGTAAACTCTCCCAATGCCTCATGGAAGCCCGGGTCTCTTCTCCACTCACAGCAAGCCTCCCGATTCTTACCTGGTGGCCTACACAGATGGCGGCGCCCGGGGCAATCCCGGGCCGGCGGGCTACGGCGTCCTCATTAAGGATCAAGCAGGGAATAGGGTTGCGGCGCTCAGCAAATATCTGGGCCGTCAAACCAACAATTACGCCGAGTACAGCGCCTTGATCGCCGCTTTGGAGTACGCCCTGCAGGCCGGACATAAAGCACTCAGAGTAGTGAGCGATTCCGAGCTGCTGGTGAAGCAGATCCGCGGCCAGTACAAGGTCAAAAATCCGGCCTTGCGGGAGCTTCATCGTCGCGCCCAGGAACTGATCCGACGGCTGGACTGGTTTTCCATCCAGCACGTGTTACGCGCACAGAATCGTGAAGCCGATGAATTGGCTAACGCAGCGATGGATAAAGGGCACAGCAGGATTTCCGATTAACGACTTATCTGTTCACTTCTTCAATCAACAATCAGCAATCAACAATTTTCCTTAGTCTCCAAAGCAGATGCCAATCGCTCGGGCGGTACGGACCAGTTCGCCTTCGGGATCGACGACTTTCAGGCGGCCAACCGCGTCGGCGATGTCCACAGTGCAGACGTGTTCTCCGCGCAAGCAGACCATCTTCCCAAATTCGCCTTTAGCGACCAGATCCACGGCTTTCACACCGAAGCGCGTGGCCAGAACACGATCGTAGGGCGAGGGGGAGCCGCCACGCTGAATATGGCCCAGAACACTAACCCTGACTTCCTTGTGGGCGCGGAGGCTGATGGCATCGCCCACCAGATTGCCCACCGAGCCTCCACGGGACAGGGCCTTGAGTTCGGGCGGCAGCTTGATTCCTTCCGCCACCACAACGATGGTGAAGCGCTTGCCCTCCTTTTCGCGAACGCCAACATGATCACATACCTTCTGAATGCTGAAGGAGATCTCGGGAATCAGGATGACGTGCGCGCCTCCCGCCAAGCCGGCCTCAAGAGCGATCCAGCCGGCATCGCGTCCCATGACTTCTACGGCCATCACGCGGTGATGAGCTTCGGCAGTGGTGTGAATCTTGTCGATGGCGTCGGTGGCGGTGTGCAGGGCGGTATCGAAGCCAAACGTCACATCGGTTGCGGATATGTCGTTGTCGATGGTCTTGGGCACGCCTACCAGCTTCATACCTTTCTGGAAAAGCTCGCGGGCGATCTTCTGCGAGCCATCGCCGCCAATGGTGATAATCGCGTCCATGCCGAGCGTTCGGGCATTGGCGATGACCTGATCGGAAATGTCCTTCACGACCTCGCGACCGTTCTCGACGGTTTTGTACTGGAAAGGATTGCCGCGGTTGGTGGTGCCCAGGATCGTTCCGCCTCGGGGCAAGATACCGCTGACATCCTTCAGCGTGAGTTCGTGGGAGCGCTCAGGCCAGATCAGGCCGTCGAAGCCATCGGGAATACCGATGACTTTCCAGCGGTACTTGAGAATGGCCGAGTGGACGACGGCGCGGATGACAGCGTTGAGGCCAGGCGCGTCGCCGCCGCCAGTACAAACCCCAATGCAGCGAGTGTCGGTCATAGTAGATGGCAAATGAAGACGCCAATCTCAGATGATACCGTTTGGGATGTCAGAAGCAGAATCAGGGCGAGGAAGGTAGGGATGTGCTCTATCGAGTGGAAGGGCATCTCTACTGGTTGAAGAGATGCCCCATCAACGACTTAGGGAGTAACCGTGACGAGGAGGCTCCCGGATGCCCCGTTGCTTGAATCTGTGCCGGTTATGGTCGTCGTACCGGTCGCTTGAAGGGTACCAGTGCTGCCAGTGGTAATGGCGATGACAGAAGGGGTGCTGGAAGTAAACGTCGTCGAACTCGTGACGTCTGTGCCGTTCAGAGTGGCGGTGAAAGTCACGGTTGCCCCAACTCCTCCGGCTGTGGAGAGGCTGAATGTGGGTCCTCGGCTGGAAGTGATCGTGAGAGTTGAAGTTTGTCCAATTGTGAGCGTAATGGTTCCGGAGATGACGGATCCGTTCGACGACAGGCTCGCGGCTTGAACCGTAACTTGCACCCCTGGATTAGGGGAAGAGTTCGCCGTTACGAGTCCCGGTTTTGTGGTGCTCAAGGTTATGAGGTTTTGAGGGTCCGTTTTACTCCATGTCGCAACCCCGGATAGGTCCTTGTGACTGCCGTCGTCGTACTGGCCAGTTGCAATGAGCTGGACGGTGCTGCCCTGGTTCGGCAGGCTGGTGGACTGCAAGGTGGTTACGGTCATCCCGGTGAGCGTGGGTTTTACAAAGAAGCCACGGCAGCCCGCCCAAGCCAGGCTCATGAGAATCGTGAAACTCGTCAGCAGCAACAACTTACGCTTGGCAGTCAACATGAATTTAGGAAGCCTCGAGGAACCGATCGCCTCTCGGCATAGAAGCGATTGTAGCAGAAGGTGAATAGCTCTTTGTCCTCCACTTTCTTATTCTGAGGCCGCTAGAACTCGAACGCAGGTTCGGGGCAATATTGCAGAGTTTCTTGCGACTTCGCCCGCCAACGTTGCACTTCGGGACACGTATAATTCCGTCATCGCCAATTTTCCATGCACAAGTGTCCTGTTCCTAAATACATCCTGTTGACGGTCCTGGTCTGCATACTGGCAGCGACCGGCAGCGCCCAAGCTGGGAAAAGGAAAGCTACCGACGGGGCGGTCAGCCAGTTAGCGGCGCCGAGGGTGTGTACTTCCTGTGTACGTGCGCATATGGACTTTCTTGCGTCCGATGCTTTGCGCGGGCGCGGCAGCGGTACGGCTGACGAGTGGGTCGCCGCGACTTACGTTGCTTCCGAATTGCAACAGTACGGGGTTGCTCCCGCGGGGGATGACGGCACCTACATCCAGCGGGCAACCGTCCTGCGACGCAAGCTGGAAGCCGCTCCGGACCTAAGATTTCAGAGTCCTGGGCCTGGTGCGAAGGAAATCGCCTGGACGCATGGCAAAGAGATGCTCGCGCTATACCTTGCTACCCCAAGTTTCTCAGGTCCACTGCAGAAGATTGATCTGGCGAACGGCGAAAGTCAAAAAGTGCAGCCCGGCGCCGTGGTGTTTCTGACTGGCCCAAGCGAGGAGAAAGTGCGTCGCGCCAAATTCCGTTTCGGTTCGCAGGGGGCGGTGGCGGTCATTGTCCGGGAGTCGCCACGGTTGCGCTCCCGCTGGGAGGCGATCGGAAGCAAGCTGCCGGAGTTGCCTGTCGAAATCGAAGGGGTAGACAGGTCAGATATGGGTCCGCAATTCAATGTATTGGCCGCCAGCGCCGAGGCGGCGACGGTCCTCGCTGACTTGCCTGATGGCACAACCATTCGCATGGATGCCACCGCAGGTCCCGCCCAGAAAAGCTACACCTGGAATGCGGTCGGTAAGATCAGTGGCACGGATGCTTTGCAGCAGCATTCTGTGGTCCTGTTGACGGCGCATCTGGATCACCTGGGGGTCGGCGCGCCAGTAAACGGAGACGATATTTACAACGGGGCGGATGATGACGCTTCCGGAACGACTGCGGTACTGGAGTTGGCACGCGTATTGGCATCACGACCAAAGCCGCGACGAACCGTGATTTTTGCGCTTTTTGGCAGCGAGGAGGAAGGCGGGCTGGGGTCCACTTATTTCCGGGAGCATCCGCCGGTGCCGTTGCGTGAGGTCGCGGCGTACCTGGAATTCGAAATGATTGGTCGCCCGGACCCCGCGGTAGGCGAGGACAAGTTATGGCTGACGGGCTGGGAGCGGTCGAACCTTGGACCGGAACTGGCGGCGCACGGGGCTCACCTGGTGGGCGATCCACATCTAGACCAAGGTTTCTTCCGGCGGTCCGATAATTACGTGTTTGCGAAAAAGGGGGTAGTGGCGCAAACCGTGTCCAGTTATGGGTTGCACGGTGACTATCATCAGCCCAGCGACGACCTGTCGCATATTGACTTCAGGCACATGGATGAGGCGATCGACTCCATGCTGAAGCCGATCCTGTGGTTGGTGAACTCGGATTTCGCCCCACACTGGAATCGGGGAGGACAACCGTAGTTCTCACTGGTCAGTGGTTAGTGCTCAGTTCTCAGTGGTTGTGAGATAGAGCAAGTGACTCGGGAACCATCTAATGCAGCTAAACCGAGAACTGCGAACTGGGCACTAGAAACTAGTTCTTCTTCTTCCCCGCCTTGGTAATCCGCTCGTCGATGGGTTTGCGGCCGGCGTAGCCTTCTTCGGTGCCGTGCCAGTGGGCAATGCCTTTTTCTCCGAGCTTCCAACAGAGCAGGACAATCTCGCCCTCTACGCGGCAGGGGAAATCCAGTAGGCCAATGTCCAAGTCTTTTACCTGAACACCCGCAGCATCGATCTCAGCCAGAGCGTCCTTCACGCGCTGCAGGGCCTTTTCCCTCTCCGCTTTGCGGCGGGCGAGGTGCACGACATTGAGCAGCATTCCGCCCTTAAGAAATACTTTGTGGACGGTGTCTTGCATCTCGGCATCGACTTGCTCGATCAACTTCTTGCTTTTAATCGCAGAACGCAGCAGGGATTCCAGCACGGGCAGAAGAGACTGGGCTTCTTCCAAGGTAAAGGTTCGGGTGGACATATCCGGCATGCAGTCATTCTAAATCATCGGGACAGTTCAGGATTGTGCCGAAAGGAACCAGCCGGACAGGTTACCAGGATGATTGAATTGCCGATTTTCAATTGCCAATTTCGAAGAACCAAATTGGAAATCTGCAATCGGTAATTGGAAATTGATCATTGGATTTCCAGCATCCGATCCAAGGCCACGCGTGCCCAGAACTTGACGCCGTCTTTCACCCGGATGCGGTTGACTACATGACCCTCCACCAAGTTTTCCAAGGCCCAACAGAGGTGCTGGGGGGAGATGCGAAACATGGTGGTGCAGAGGCAGCCGGAGTCGTCCAGAGTGATGACTTTCTTGCCCTCCGCCGCAAATTCCTTGCCCATGCGATTTACGAGATGGATTTCTGTACCCACCGCGAACGCGGTGCCGCCGGGCGCTTCGCGAATCATCCTGATCAACTTGTCGGTAGAGCCGATGCCATCGGCCTTCTGGCAGACTTCCCAGCGGCATTCAGGATGCACGATCACGCGGATGCCGGGATATTTCGCGCGCACCGCAGCAACGTGTTCGGGCAGGAAACGTTGGTGCACGGAGCAATGGCCCTTCCACAAAATCACGCGAGCGGCACGGAGTCGTTCCACCGTTAAACCGCCATTCATCATGTAGGGGTCCCAGACCACCATCTCGTTCAGCGGGATTCCCATGTTGTATGCGGTATTGCGGCCGAGGTGCTGGTCGGGGAGGAAGAGGACCTTGGGCGTCTTTGCGACTGCCCATTTGAATGCGCCCGCGGCATTGGAGGAAGTGCAGACCAGGCCTCCGCGTTCGCCGCAGAAGGCCTTGATGGCGGCGCTGGAGTTCATGTAGGTGATCGGAGTAATGCCGTCACCGGCGTCGCTGGTCACGCCGGCAGCAATCAGTTGTTCCCAGCAGTCTTCTACCTGGGTGATTTCGGCCATGTCGGCCATGGAGCAACCGGCGTTCAGGTCGGGCAAGATCGTCAACTGGCCAGTGCGGCTTAGAATGTCGGCGCTTTCTGCCATGAAGTGTACGCCGCAGAAGATGATGTATTTCCCCGCCGCCCGGGCGGCCTCTTGCGAAAGACGGTAAGAGTCACCGCGAAAATCGGCAAAGCGAATTACTTCGTCGCGCTGGTAATGATGTCCGAGAATGACGACATCGTGGCCCAAGGCTTCTTTACCTGCGGCAATGCGCGCATCCATCGTGTGATCGGGCAGGACGAGATAATTTTCCAGAGAACAGGTTGTTAATGCTGTAGCCAAGTTGTATCTCGCTCTCAGTTCCGCAGCGCGCGCCGATTTTCTGGAGAGCCTGACCGGAACGGGGTTGTTGAAAGCCCTGCCCGCTCCAGTAGATTCACTGCGCTTAGGCGCCCAACCTACGGGGATGTTGAAGCTGACAGTTGTTTCTTATTTGCTTAGATGCGCCAGCATGATGGGTAGCCAGAGTTTCTTCTGGGTCCATCGCAGCCTTTGGTAACTGGAGCAACTTTCTATTTTGCACTGCACGGGACCGCTCCTGCAAGTGTGGGGGGTCCTTGAGGTCCTTGAGGTCCTTGACCCGTCCCCACACAGTATCCACACAGGATCTACACAGTACTATCCGCCTATGTGGACCATGGTGCGCGAGGGCGGCACGAAATCCGGCTCTCCGATGTGATGGCGAGCTTCCTTGCGATCTAATACGCTGTGGATAAATTCCACCAGTTCCTCGTCGGATGCTCCGCGCCGCATCAATTCGTGCAGATCGTGGTCCCAAACGGAAAACAAGCAGGTGCGAATTTTGCCGTCGGAAGTAATCCGGAGCCGGCTGCAATGGCCACAGAAGGGATGGGACACAGGGGCAATGATGCCAATCTCGCCGATGCCGTCGTCGAACACGTAGCGGCGGGCGGTCTCGCTGCGCTCATGCGGGATTTCCACCAGCGGACGGTATTCGGCCATACGGCGCAGGATTTCCTCGAGCGTGACTACGATATTGGGCGACCAGACCCGATCCTCTTCAAGGGGCATGAACTCGATGAAGCGCAGCACTACGGCTTCTTCCCGAGCAAACATGCCGAAGGGAATAATCTGGTCTTCATTGAAGCCGCGCATCAGGACGCAGTTCACCTTAACGGGCGCGAGGCCGGCCCGCTGTGCAGCACGAATTCCCGCGAGCACCCGATCGAATCCATTCGGTACGCGCGTAATCCGGGCAAAGCGCTCAGGATCGACGGCGTCCATGCTGACAGTAACGCGGCGCAGGCCGGCATCTTTCAAGGGCTGCGCCATGTCGGAGAGAAGGTGCCCATTGGTGGTGATAGCGAGGTCCACAGCTTCGCCCTCCAAGCTGCGCAGCTTCGATAGCTCGCGGACGAACTCCACCACGCCCCGGCGGAGAAGCGGCTCTCCTCCGGTAATTCGAATCTTCTTAATACCCAGACCTGCGAAGATGCGCGCCATGCGCAGGTAGTCGGCAAAGGGGAGGTCGGCGTAGATCGCACCGTCATTACCGGTTCGGCAATAGACACACTTGTAGTTACAGTGATCGGTAATCGCGATCCGCAGATCGGTGATCGGGCGGCCGTGTTTGTCGATGAGGGCAGCCATTAGCAAGCAGTTGGCACTTAGCAGTTGGCATTTAGCCCCTGAACGGTGTTGCTGGACCCAGGAAAACTCTGGACGGCTAAATGCCAACTGCTAAGTGCTGATTCGCGAGAAGAGGAAAAGCGAGACGGCGGGATACGCCCGGCAGATGTCTCCTTTCCAAGTGCTCCTCGCGAAGCACGGGAGGCGCAAGCGTTTCCCCTTGCACCCTCGGGCGGCAGCTAGTATCAGCTAACGCTCTCGCCGCCACGGCCAGGGTATGCCCACAGGCTGTGGCGGTCGGAAACTCGATCACCATTATAGATGTATGGCGCAAGAAAAAGTGACCAGGTTTTTCCGGCCACGGTTTTCAGGGTTACGGTGTTGCAGGATCAGGGGTTGGAGCTCGAGAGTGCCTTTTCGATAGCGGCCTCTGCCAGAGGCGCCATGAGCTTGTATCCGGCGGGATTTGGATGCAGGCCGTCGGAGGAGAGGTCTCGTTTCAGCAGACCCTTGTCATCTACCATTGCTGAAAAATAATCGAGATAACCAAGGCCGTTCTCGGCGCAGTATCTCTTTAACCAATCATTCAAAGCGAGGATCTTCTGGGGCGGACGCAGCGTGAAAACATCGACGGTTTCGGGATTGTAATCGTTCACCGGCGTGACGGAAGAAAAGACCACCCGAATGTTGTGGACCCGTGCCAATTCTGCCATGGAAGCGTAGTTGGCTTCAATTTCATCCAGCGACATCGGCCCAGTGTTCCCTGCGATGTCGTTGGTTCCGGCCAGAATGAGCACAATCTTGGGTTCAAGATTAATGACGTCCTCGCGAAAGCGAATCAACATTTGTGGGGTGGTCTGCCCCGAGATGCCGCGGTTGAGGTAGAGCCTGCCTGGGAAATATTCTTGCAGTGGCCATGCATCGGTAATGGAATCGCCCAGAAAAACAACGCGCTTCTCGCCGGGCGCGGGAGACTTTACCAGAGCATTCGCGTCGCGATAGCGCGCGAGTCCGCCGAAATCGTCCATCAGGGCGGATTGTCGCGAGCGGCGCCATTGTTGGAGGCGCTGGACGGCTCCGGAAGCGGTGGTCGGGGTCTGACTCGGTGCAGCGAGCGAGGCTAGAAGAAATAGCAGGACGGAAGAGATCGCAGCTAGCGGTTTCATGAACTCTCCTTTGCGACCCGATCCGCTTCAGCATCTCACACTGTGCCCACTGGCGCCGGGCTCAGGATGACGACATGGAGATCTCACATGCCGTCGTAATTCGGACCGCCGCCGCCCTCGGGCGGAACCCAGGTGATGATCTGGTAGGGATCTTGGATATCGCAGGTCTTGCAGTGCACGCAGTTCGATGGATTCAGGCTGATGCGTTTGCCGTTGGGGGCGGCGGTGTTGTCCACCATCTCGTAGACGTTTGCCGGGCAGAAGTTCTGGCACGGGCTGCCAAATTCCTTGATGCAGCGCTGCTCGCAAATGTTGGTGTCCTGAATAACCAAGTGGGCGGGCTGATCTTCTTCGTGCTTGGTGCCTGAGTGGTAGAGGTCAGTGAGCTTGTCGAAAGTCAGCTTGCCATCACCTTTGCAGGGCCCGAGCAAGTGCGCTTCATTACCGCCGTTCGCGGGCAACTCGCTCAGCTTGTGCATGTGCTGATAGCCGGGCTTGGCGGGATAGCGGTTGTGCAGACCGCGTCCGCCGGTGATCTGCTGCAAGCCGACATGTAACATGCCTGCCCACAAGCCATGTTCGAAGCCTTGATGGAAGTTGCGGACCTTCCAGAGTTCATCCTTGATCCAGCTCGACTCGACCCGTCGCTGAAAATCACTGAGGCTTGCTGCCGATGAGTCGTTCTTCTTGAGAGCTTCGAAGGCAGTCTCGGCGGCGAGCATGCCGCTCTTGATCGCCAAATGGATTCCTTTCAGCCGGGCGGAGTTGAGGAACCCCGCAGAGTCTCCCAAAATCATCCAGCCGTCGCCTGAGACGGGGGGGATGGCCCACCAGCCGCCATACGGCAGTGATTTCGCGCCGTAGCGGATCATCTTGCCGCCCTCGAGCAGGGTGGCAACGAATGGATGCTTCTTAAACTCCTGCAGAACGCGCTGTGGGTCGAGGCGAGGATCGGGATAGTCGAGGCCGGTGACGAAGCCGAGAGAAACGATGTTGTCCTTCCCGCCGTAAATCCAGGCGCCGCCGTATTCTTTCGCAGTCAACGGCCAGCCCATGGTGTAGATGACTTCACCTTTGGCAATCCGGCCGGAAGGGAGTTCCCACAACTCTTTGACGCCCACGCCATAGGTTTGCGGATTGCGATCCTTATCCAGATTCAAGCGGGCGACGAGTTGCTTGGTCAGCGAGCCGCGCGGGCCCTCGGCCAGGATCGTGATTTTCGCTTTCAGGTCGTAGCCCAGTTCGAAGTTAGACTTCGGCTGGTTCTGCTTGTCTACGCCCTTGTCGTCGGTACGCACTCCGGCGACATGATTGCCGTCGAACAGCAATTCTGAACCGGCGAATCCGGTGAAGACAGTGATACCGGCCTCTTCGACCTTGCCACCCAGCCATTTCACAAATCGATTGAGCGAAATGACATAGTTTCCATGATCGCGCAGCGTGGGTGGTGTGACGGGAAGCTTGAACTTGCCTTTTTCGGTGAGGAAGTAAACGCCTTCTTTGCTGACCTCCGCATCGACGGGCGCTTCCTTTTCAAAGCCGGGCAGCAGTTCGCGCATGGAACGCGGGTCGAGCAGCGCGCCGGAGAGACAGTGTTGGCCAACTTCACGCGCTTTTTCCAGGACGTAGATGTTCTCTTTGCTGAGCTGCGCATCGGGATTTTTGGTGTTGTGCTGGTCGATGAGCTGCGACAGGCGCATGGCGCAGGCCATACCCGCCGGTCCACCACCGACAATGACAACGTCGGCGTCCATCTGCGGACGCTCTATACCTTCGAGCGGCTTACGAAAGATCAACATAAGCAACAATGGGCCACGGATTTACACGGATTCTCACAGATCGGGTGTAGTACGGCTGATTTGTTTCATCCCGGAAATCCGTCGCTGGTTTTATGCTCCCGCTTTGGCTTTCTTGATTTCTTCAATCAATGGTGGAACTACGTCAAACAAATTGCCCACAACTGCGTAGTCGGCAATTTCGAAGATGGGCGCTTCGGAATCCTTATTAACGGCAACGATCGTCCGCGACCCCTTCATGCCTACGATGTGCTGGATGGCGCCACTGATGCCTAATGCTAGGTAAAGCTTGGGGGCTACCGTCTGGCCGGACGATCCGATCTGGCGATCCATGGGAAGCCAGCCTGAATCGCAAATCGGGCGGGAAGCGGCAATTTCTCCGCCCATGGCTTCGGCGAGTTGCCTGGCCAGTTCTATGTTTTTCTGTTCTTTAATGCCCCGACCAACCGCCACGATGATTTCGGCTTGCGTCAGGTCCACCGCCTGCTTGGCTTCTTTGAAGACTTCCTGCGGCTTGTTGCGGATGGCTCCATCGGGAATCTCAACTTTGACGGTCTCCGCCGGTGCGGCACTTGCGCCGGCTTCCACTTTGTCGCCGCGGAAAGCGCCGTTCTGGAAAGTGACGAACCAGGGAGCGTCGCAAGTGAAACTGACGTCAGCCGCCAGCTTGCCCTGAAACATTTGGCGGGTAAATACGAGCTTGCCGCCCTCTTTCTTATAGCCGATGCAGTCGCTGATCGCGGTGCGTCGCATGGCAGTCGCCAGCTTGGGGACAAAGTCGCGCACCTGGTAGGTGTGCGGCATGAGCACCAGCTTCGGCGGATGCGTGGAGAGGAACGGTTTCAAGGCGGCGACGAAGGCGTCCGGAGTATAAGGGTCGAGCTTGGGCGACTCGATCGCATATACCTTCGAGACTTTCTTGCCGGCGACTTCGCTCGCGAAGTTTCCCACGCTGCCGCCAACAACGGCTGCCTCCAAAGTCCAGCCCGTGTCGGCTGCCAGCGCTTGCCCCGCGGTAAGCGTCTCAAAGGAGACGCGGTTGAGTTTGCCTTCGCGTTGCTCGACGACTACCAGGATTGTGTCTGCCATTGTTTAGGTCTCAGGATGAGTTCTCAGTTCCTGGTTGAAAGACGTGGCCCTCCGCTTAAGGAAGTCATTCTTCCGTTGTATTCCGACGCACGCTGAAGCCAACGACCATCAGTATCAATCCGAGCACGGCGAGCACGGCGATGATGGAAATAAACAGCTCGTGCCGCCCGACTTTGAATGCTGATGGCAGAAAGAAGACTACCAGCAAGTCCGCCACCCACACCGCCAGCCCGATAAAGAGCAGGCTGGAGCTGGACTCTCGCTTTTCCAGCCTTTCCGCCATATGTGCCTCCCTGCGGACTCTGCCCCGTTTGGCTCCAGTATGAATGGCGAAATAATCTGTTTCAGTGATGGATTAACCATCAGCTGCCCCGGCGCTGCTGCTCGGCTTCGTCAGGCACATCCTGGTCGCCGGCCGTGGGTGAGAGTTCCGCCAATATACGGTTTACTTCCGATCTTTTCTGGGAACCAACTCCCAACAGGGCGAAGCCTAGAACGCCCTCGGCTATCACCCACCACAAAAAGAAGTGAGAGCCGAACTTCAGCCCTACATAAACGAAACAAGCCAGGATCAGATCCATCCAGAGCAGCACCTTGCCGACCGTGATCATGACCCCGGCGCGGCGCTGCCGCTCCAGGAGCGCGGTTTCCTGCTCAATACGTCGTTGCGAAATGTCTGGCATAGCACCTTTAGGATGCCTGGCAGACAGTCCGAGTGCACTTTGGCCGCGATGCAGGGCCAAAGCCCAGATTCCTCGGCGGCTGAAGCCGCCTCGGAATGACAAGAATCCTGCGCGGCGACACGCCGCTACAATACCCTGACTTCGTTGCGCAACTTGTCCACTAATTTCTTGGCTATTTCTCCGGGTGGTCCTTCGAGCACTTCCGTGTTCTTGGTTTTCTGCGGAAGGTAGAGGCGCTCAATCTTCTGGAGGTTCCCGCCGATCGCCGACTGCACTTCCGGCATGGTCACTTTGCGCAGCGGCTTGTTTTTTGCTTGCTTGATGCCGATCAAAGTCGCGTAGCGCAGCTTGTTGATGCCGGACTGGATGGTCAGCACAGCCGGCAGCGGCATATCCACAAACTGGAAGTAACCAGCTTCCAGTTCCCGCTTCACGCGGATTCCGGAGTCGCTCTTCTCGATCTGCATGATGATCGTCGCGTGCGGCCAGCCCAACAACTCGGCCAGGATCACACCAGTCTGGGCGTAGCCATAGTCGTCGGACTGCAGCCCGGTGAAAATCAGATCGAACTTTTCGTCTTTAATAGCAGCGGCGACGGCCTGGGCGGTGTTTAAGGCATCGAGCCCGACAAAGGCATTGTCTTCGAGATGGATGGCGCGATCGGCACCCTTGGCGAGAGCCTCGCGGAGAACCTGGGCGGCTCGGGCCGGGCCGGAGGTGATCACAACCACCTCCCCACCGTGTTTTTCTTTCTGGCGAAGAGCCTCTTCAAGCGCGTAGGCATCGGGTTCGTTCACCTCGTAGGAAACGTCTTCGCGAATCCAGGTGCCGGTTTCGTTCAGCTTCAGCGGCGCGTCCTTCTGTGGGACCTGTTTCATGCACACCAGGATTTTCACGGGCACACTCCTTGGCCCAGCCCTACTGATTGATTCGGTAGTTGTGGGGCAAACGGGTCAGTATAAATGAGCGGGCCGGGTCGAGGGAACACTCGCTAGTCTAGAAAGGCTACGGATTGCACGCCAGAGACTTCGAAGCGCTTGCGGCAGCGCATGTTCTTGCACATCAGCATGTCATCTTTGCGCAGCATGTAGGAACGAGCTTTGGCAAAGCGGGCGCGGTCGCGTTCGTCGGCGCGGCCAGGGAGCTGCTTTTTCTTGGTGCGCACCAGCCAGAGTAATTCGTACTCAGCAGATTGCTGGCAATGAGGGCAGTTCAGCGTGGCTGTCTTCTTTTCCGACCGCTCGTCAAAAAACTCGCGTTCTTCCATAGGACAGCTGTCAGTCCTCAGCTATCAGCTTTCAGCTGAATGCGCAGCACACTTGATTATTGCATAATTGACGGGCTCAATCCGGGATGCTGGTTTGAATTGTCCCGAAAAGTGAGGACGGCCCTTGCCAAAGAGAAAGAAACCTAAAGTATTTCGGGCGGTGAAGGCCGTCAAGGCGGCGGCGCGGGAGCAGATGGGAAGCCCTCCGCCGACCCGCACGGTGCCGGATCGGAAGAAGGAGCAGAGGCGGGAAAAGCACAAGCCGACTCTGGGGGAGTTGCTAGAGGACGGCTAGAAAGGGCAACTCGCAACCGGCGCTGACTCGGCCCTCGAAGACCTCAGCGCTAGTTAAACGTCACCGTAACCGTACGAGCGGCGGTCAAGCTGTTGATGATGCAAGTCGGTCCGCTGATGGAGTCGCAGCCGGCCCAGTTCCCAAAAGTGGAGCCGGTGTTTGGCGCTGCCGTAACATTGACGGCGCTGCCATTGGTAAAAGTTGCGCTGCAGGTAGAGGTACAGTTAATTCCTGAAGGCGTACTGATTACGGTTCCAGAGCCAGTGCCCGGAGCGAAGACCACCGTAAGTATTGGGTTGCTGCCACCCCCGCCAGTCCCGGTAAAGCAAACAACCTCGGCCGTCATGGACCCGGTCACGATGGCACCCGAGGACCCAGTCTTTATGGTGGCTGAAACGATACTTTTCCCGCAAACATTGCCGGTCGCGGTGAGAAGTCCCCCGGAAGTCACAGTGACCATCTGTGTGTCGTTGGCTGCCCACGTCACCGTACTCGTTATGTCTTTAGTGACTGGCGGATGAATGTACTGACCGAGTGCTCTGAGCTGAACGCTCAACCCCGCATCCGCGGGTACCGGGATATTGGAAGCCCCGAAGGTTTCGGTATCCGGGACCACGCTAATGGATACCAACTGCTGATCGCGCGCACAACCGGGAAGGCCTATAACGCAAAGCACGATTGCCGACACGAACGCAAGCTTGAGCCCCTTAAGCTTCATGAACTTCTCCTGGACTGCGTAACATCGCGCATCCCAACCGAGCAGACCTAGTGATGGTGGACGAATGCCGAGAAAGTAGCAGAACAGAGTACAAAAGGCAATGCCACGGTCAGACCCGGCATCACGCGTAAGTTATTGCTAATCGAAACACTTGTGCTCTTGGAGGAGGGGAGCTCACAGGCATTTAGGCGACAGGTTTAGAAGAGGAGCGGAGCTACGCTCAGCCGGACGGTGTAGGCGGCTGTCCCCAGACTCAACTGACGCTTTCCTCGACAAAAGCTGCGAACTGCCTTACATCATCTGGCGTCGTATCGAATGAGCACATCCAGCGCACCACCGAATCTTCTTCGTTCCACACGTAGAAGAAATAGCGCTTCTGGATTTTTGCAATTGCCGAGCGCGGGATGCGGGCGAAAACTCCATTTGCCTCGACTGGGTAAACGATCTCGACTGCCGAAATTTTGCTGATCTCCTTCTCTAGGAGTTTCGCCATTTGATTGGCGTGTCGGGCATTCTTCAGCCAAAGATCGTTGGACAGCAGAGTTTCGAACTGGGTGGCGATAAAGCGCATCTTGGAGGCTAGCTGCATGCCTTGCTTGCGCAGATAGAGGAAATCTTCGGCGAGCCGCTTATTAAAGAAGACCACCGCCTCTCCGCCGAGCAAACCGTTCTTGGTTCCACCGAACGACAGCACGTCTATGCTGAGATCGCGCGTCGCTTGCTTGAGCGTCTGGCTCAGGCTCGCGGCGGCGTTGGCAATGCGGGCGCCATCCATGTGCACGAACATGTCATGATCGTGGGCGAACCGCGTTAGTGCCTTAATCTCTTCCGGCTTATAAAGCGTGCCCATCTCGGTGGCTTGGGTGATAGCTATCACCCTGGGCTGGACATGGTGCTGGTCGCCAATGCCGTGATAAGCGGACTTCACGGCTTCGACCGTCAGCTTGCCGTCGGGAGCCGTGATCGGAATCAGTTTGCAGCCTGTGAACTTTTCAGGAGCGCCACACTCATCGGTATAAATGTGAGCGGCTGCGGTGCAGATTACCGCGTGATAGGGTTGCGTCAGAGACTTCAGACTGAGCACATTGGCCGCGGTGCCGTTGAAAACAAAGAAGACTTCGATATCGCGGCCGAAATGCCCCTGGAACTTGGCGATTGCCGACGAGGTATAGGGGTCGTCACCATAGCCGACTACGTGTCCCTGATTCACAGCCGCGATTGCCTTAAGGATGGCGGGGTGAACTCCGGCATTGTTGTCGCTGGCAAAGCTGCGTGCGGGCTTCATAGCGTGCCAATGTAACAGTTAGCGGGCCGGGGTCACAAAGCGGTCTGCAGTCCATCGCCTGGGGGTTGCCAACGGGCACTACCGGTTGGTACCGAAGTTACCTTGAGAGGAGGAGGCAACGGTTTTAGAGTTGGGCGAATCGGAGTTACTATGGCGCTCGTGATCGGTGGGGTGATTCTAGCTGCAGGTTTCCTGTACGTCTGGGTGGCTAGGGAGGAGCGCCGTCTGGCCGCCGCAAGTAAACCCCGTAAGCGCTGACTTATCCTCATGTGTGGAGGCGGGTCTTGGACCCGCCTGGACGGGTCAAAGAACCGTCCCCACATCTACCCGACCCCCACACCACCGACCTTTACTTGCCCCGCAGGGTTCCCATCCTTTCTAATTAAGAGTTGGCTCCCAAGCGGCACAGATTCTTGTTTAGCACCTTGGCCTGTGATCGCAAACGTCGCCCTTGACCGGTGATGCGTGATAGCTTACCGACGATGCTGAAGGCTCGCCAAAACGTGAGACATCGAACCAGCTGGTATGCACTGAGCAATATCCAACTGGCTGCCCCGCTCCTCCTGTTCCTGATTACCATCACGGTAGGCTGTAATAAAGGGACGGATCCACACGCGCAAGGGCCCATGGCGATTCCCGTGAAGATCGCAGTGGCTCAGGATATTCCGGTGGATGACACAACCGAGTACGTGGCTACGCTGAAATCGCGCGACTCGGCTGTTGTCATGCCCCAAGTGGAAGGGGTCATCACCGACATCTATGTTCATTCCGGTGAGCAGGTCACAACTGGCACACCCTTGATGCAAATTGATCCTTCCAAACAGCAAGCCACGGTTAAGAGCCAGCAGGATGCACGGGCGGCGCAGGAAGCCAACCTGAAGTATGCGCAGCAACAATATGATCGGGCCAGCGGACTGTATGCTGCCGGAGTTGTCAGCAAACAGGAACTCGATCAGGCGAAAACCGCGCTGGATGCGGCGCACGCTCAATTGGAGTCGCTGGAGGCGCAGGTCCGCGAGCAGCAGGTGCAGCTGAAGTATTACAAAGTCGATGCCCCGCGCGGCGGGATTATCGGCGACATTCCTGTACGGGTAGGCGATCGCGTGACTACCACCACCATGCTGACCACCGCGGACAAACCGGGCACGCTCGAGGCTTACGTCTATGTGCCGGTGGAGCGCTCCGGGCAATTGAAGATGAAGATGCCCGTGCAGATGGTAGACAGCGACGGGAAGGTGATTGCCGACAGCCGGATCAGCTTTATTTCGCCCCAGGTAGACAACACCACGCAAACAGTGCTGGTGAAATCGTTGATCGCCAATAATAACGATCGGCTGCGGACCGCTCAATTCATTCGTGCCCGCATCATCTGGGGACGGCGCCAAACCCCAGTAGTGCCGGTGCTGGCGGTCTCGCGGATTGGCGATCAGTACTTTGTGTTTATAGCGGAACCGGGCAAGGACGGGACCTTTGTGGCCCGGCAGCGGCCCCTTCATGTTGGGCAGATGGTGGGCAATGATTATGCGGTACTGGACGGCATCAAGCCGGGCGATCGCATTATCGTTTCCGGCACCCAGTTCCTGGTGGATGGGGTGCCGGTAGTGCCACAGAGCTAGGCTCTGGGCGCTAGGCTTTAGCCTAAACCTGATAAGACTTGCCAGCTTTTAGCCAGAGCCGAGCGCCTAGAGCCCTGAAACATTCATGTTCGTCGACTTCTTCATACGGCGTCCGGTTTTTTCTACGGTTTGCGCGCTGATGATCATTCTGGCCGGCGCGGTCGTCATTCCCACGCTTCCTGTTGCTCAATTTCCCGACCTAGCCCCTCCGCAAGTGTCAGTTACCAGCAGCTACATCGGGGCCAGCGCGCAAACCGTGGAGACCGCCGTCACCCAGCCGCTCGAGCAGCAGATTAACGGGGCGGAAGGGATGAAGTACATCACTTCCAGCAGCAGCAACGACGGTCTCAGCCAGATTACAGCGACCTTTGCCCTGAATCGGGACCCGGACCTGGCGGCGGTCGACATCCAGAATCGGGTCAACACCGCGCAGGGACGGCTGCCGAACGCGGTGAAGGCAACCGGCGTCACCGTGAGCAAGTCTTCGAACAATTTCGTATTTGGCGCGGCAGTGTTTTCCCCAGACGGCCGCTATGACCCGCTGTTCATGAGCAACTACTTGGATGTATATGTCCGGGACAGCCTGAAGCGCGTGCCCGGAGTCGCCGACGTTTTCATTTTTGGCGAGCGCCGGTACTCGATGCGCCTGTGGCTCGATCCAGTACGCATGGCGGGACGCGGACTTACCGCCGATGATGCCGTCAACGCTTTGCAGGAGCAGAACGTCGAGGTGGCCGCCGGGAGCGTGGGACAGCCACCGATCAGGGCCGGACAGCAATTTCAGATCAGCGTGCGGGCAGTCGGGCGGCTCACGGAACCGGCGCAGTTCGATGACATCATTCTGAAGACGAATAAAGACGGCACGATCGTTCGGCTGAAAGATGTCGGCCACGCCGAACTGGGAGCGGAAGATTATGGCTCCGACCTGCAGTTTAACGGCCACGAATCGGTGGGCATTGGCATTACCCAGCTTTCCACTGCGAACGCGCTGGAGGTGGACACCCGGGCGATCGCAGAATTGGAGCAGCTGAGCAAGCGTTTCCCTCCCGGCATGAAATATGAGCTCGCCTTCGATACCACCGATGCAGTCGGAGAGTCTATCCGGGACGTGCTCACTACCCTGATCGAGGCTATTGCGCTCGTCATTCTGGTGATTTTTATTTTTCTGGAAGATTGGCGCAGCACCATCATTCCCTCGGTGACGATTCCGGTTTCGCTGATTGGAACTTTTGCATTTGTAAAGTTGCTGGGCTTCTCCATTAACACTCTGACGCTGTTCGGCATCACTTTGGCGACCGGACTGGTCGTAGATGACGCGATTGTGGTGATCGAGAATATCGAGCGCCACATCAGTGAAGGGGAGAAGGACCCCAGGAAAGCTTCGTCGGCGGCGATGAAGGAAGTTACCGGCGCGGTGATCGCTACGTCGCTGGTGCTGGTGGCAGTGTTTGTTCCCGTGGCCTTTTTCCCCGGGACCACAGGAATCCTGTTCCGACAGTTCGCGCTCACGATTGCTTTCTCGATTTCGATTTCCGCCTTCAATGCGCTGACGCTTTCCCCGGCGCTTTCTGCCCTGCTATTGGGGCGCGGGTTCGGCGGCAAAAACGTGTTCTTTCGTGGCGTGGACCGGGTGGTTGCGAGTGTGACTCAGGGCTATCGGTCATCGCTGCGCAAGTTTTTGAGGTACCCGGCTTTGGCAATTGTGCTGTTCTTGACCGGGTTGGGGCTTACCTACTTTGTATTCGTGCGGGTACCGAAAGGGTTCGTGCCTAACGAGGACCAGGGATGGTTCATCATTGCCCTCCAATCGCCTTCCGGAGCCTCGCTGGAGTACACCAAGAAAATCGGGCAGCAAGTCACGGAGATTCTGCAAAAAACCCCGGAAGTGGAGAGCGTCTTCGCGGTATCGGGCTTCAGCTTCACTGGCAATGCTGCGAATCGCGGCATCGTGTTCGCCGGACTGCAACCCTATTCCAAACGCAAAGGCAAAGAGCATGCGGCAGAAGCGGTGGTGAACCGGTTGCGCGGCCCTCTGTTCGGGGTGAATGGCGCGTTCGTGATTCCATTCCTTCCGCCCGCGGTTCAGGGATTAGGCGAGTTCGGCGGGTTTCAGTTCGAGGTGCAGGACCAGGGCGGGCATACTTTGCAGGAACTAGCCAACGTGACTGGGGATGTGGTGCGGCAAGGTAACGGGCGGAAAGATCTGCAAGGACTTTTCACCGGCTACACTGCGAACGATCCTCAGTTCCTGGTGACCATCGATCGCGAGAAGGCGAAGAGTCTGCACGTGCCTTTGCAGCAGATCACCGACACGCTGGGCGTGTATATGGGCTCGTCTTATGTGAATGACTTCGATTTCAACAACCGCTCCTATCGTGTCTACATCCAGGCCGATCAGCAGTTCCGGTCGCAAGCGCAGAATATCGGGCAGTTTTATGTGCGCTCTGATCCCGGCGCCATGATCCCCCTGGATAACCTGGTTAAGATCACGCAAACCATTACTCCCCAGGTGATCAGCCACTACAATCTGTTCCGCTCGGCTGAGATCGACGGCGCGGCGGCCCCGGGTTCCAGTTCCGGGCAAGCAATCAGCACGATGGAGGACTTGAGCAAGAAAGTTCTGCCCCAGGGGTTCAGCTATGAATGGACGGGTTTGTCGCTGGAGGAATTGGCTTCCGGCAGCACTTCCTTGATCCTGTTCGGACTGGGGACGCTGGTGGTGTATTTGACGCTTTCGGCGCAGTACGAAAGTTTTGTTCTGCCGTTTATCGTGCTTTTGGCCGTTCCCATGGCGATGTTAGGGGCGCTGGCGGCGCAATGGCTGCGGGGCTTGGAGAATGATGTTTACTGCCAAATCGGGTTGGTCATGCTGGTCGGCTTGTCGAGCAAGAACGCCATTCTGATCGTCGAATTTGCCGAGCAACTGCGCGAGCGCGGGATGTCAGTAAGAGACGCGGCTGTCGAGGCAGCGCGTATCCGGTTGCGGCCTATCCTGATGACTTCCTTCGCCTTCATTTTGGGCGTGGTGCCGCTGGTGCTGGCTACTGGAGCCGGGGAAGCAGGCCGTCATTCGGTGGGGACTACCGTGTTTGGCGGGATGATCATGTCAACCCTTCTTAACCTCTTCTTTATTCCGGTGCTTTACCTTGTCATTGAAGAATTCCGCGAGCGACGCGGGGTGAAGGTCGGGCGGTAGATTGGGTTTCCATCCAGCGCATGGCAAATATCCTGTACGGAGTTAATGGCGAAGGTTCCGGCCACTCCACCCGTTCGAAAGAAGTCATCCAGCACTTACTCGAGCAGGGACACCGCGGGCACGTGGTTTCGTTCGACCGCGGCCTACGCAACCTAAGCGCGGACTTCGAAGTTACGGAGATTAACGGGCTGCGCTTCGCGTATGTGAAAAACCAGGTTCGTTATCGCAAGACGGTGATCAAGAACCTGCTCACGTTTCCGAGCGCCGCACGCAGCTTCAAGAAGATCCTCCAACTCGCCGAGCAATGGGACATTCAACTGGTTTGTACCGACTTCGAGCCACTGTCTTACCACGTCGGTCATCATAAGCGCCTGCCCGTCATCTCGATCGACAACCAGCATGCCCTGACCCATGCCCGGCTGCAGTATCCGAAGAAGTACCGGGGCGAAGCGTTGACGGCGAAACTGGTCACCCGGCTCATGATTCCCGATGCCAGCGAGTACCTCATTACTGCCTTCTTCCCGGCGCAGTTAAAACGCAAGCATGCCCTCCTTCTGCCGCCCATTTTGCGCAAGGAAGTTCTCAGCGCCAGAGCGAGCGAGGGCCAATCTGCACTGGTCTATGTGACCTCACCTTCAGAAGAACTGGCCGGCTTGCTGAAGCGGGTTCGACATCCATTTGTGTGCTACGGATTCGGTCGCGAGGATCAGGACGGAAATCTGGTGTTCAAGAAACCAAGCCTAACAACCTTCCTGGAGGATTTGGCGGGCTGTCGAGCAGTAATCGCGAACTCCGGGTTCTCGCTGATCTGCGAAGCGCTTTACCTGGGCAAGCCTTATCTTGCGATTCCGGTGCGGCATCAGTTCGAACAGATCCTGAATGCGTATTACCTGGACAAGTTGGGTTACGGCGCGTACTGGGATGAGCTGAGCAAAGAAAGAATCGAGTCCTTTCTGTTTAATCTCGATCTATACCGAGAGAACCTGAAACGCTATCCGCGCCAGGACAACTCAGCCTTGTTCGACCAACTCGACAAATTAATAAGAAAGTACACGGGATAACTCTGAGATGCGTGTGCCGCTGAAACTTCGGCGAGACTTTGCGGCCGGCATGGGCCCCGGATTGTCTTTCCCGGTTCTGCTCATCGTTCTGGTCGCTTCACCGCTCGTGGCGCAAGACAATTACGAGATCCAAGTCTACCCCTACGAGACCGTCGCGCCCGGCTCCACCATGGTCGAACTGCACAGTAATTTCACAGCAAAAGGCAGAAAAGAGGTGATCGATGGTCTGGCGCCAACCGATCACGCCGAGCACGAGACGCTGGAGATCACCCAGGGATTCACGGATTGGTTCGAAACTGGTTTCTACGTTTTTACCAGCATCCAGCCGGACGGCCATTGGGAGTGGGTGGGGGACCATATCCGCCCGCGAGTACGCGTTCCCGAATCCTGGCACTGGCCGGTGGGAGTGAGCTTATCGACAGAAATGGGTTACGTACGGCGGAAATTCTCGGCCGATACCTGGACCTGGGAAATCCGGCCGATTGTCGACAAGAAGCTGGGGCCATGGTATCTGGCTTTCAATCCGGCATTGGAACGATCATGGCATGGGGAGAGTGTCAACAAGGGTGTGGAGTTTTCCCCCGCCGCCAAAGTAAGTTACGACTTCACTAAGCACATCGCCGGAGGCGTCGAGTACTATGGGTCAACCGGCCCCATTTCCGGGTTCGATCCCTTGCACGATCAGGAGCACCAGTTCTTTCCCACCATTGATCTGGACGTCTCGCCGGTGTGGGAGATTAATTTTGGGGTCGGGATCGGAATGACCGGGTCGACCGATCACCTCATCATCAAAGGCATCCTGGGACGGCGTTTCTCGTGGAAACGAGGCAAGCGTTCCCTTCAGTAGAACGACGATTCGGCGGGCTAGTCGTCCACGGAGCCGGCCACGCCCATTCGTGCTTAAAGGCCGATCCTGGTCTAAGACTTCGCAAGCCGGACATGACATTGAGCGCAGTTAAAGCCGGCTGCCGTGTTGCTGGACTTGATCCTGCCCGACAGCCATGGGGCCGATACTTTTCGGGCCATACTGCAGAAAGCGCCAGGGGTGCCGCTCATCATCCCATTCCAGTTGATAGCGGATGCGTCGTAACCTGATCTTTGCCCCTTCTAAATCGGTGCTTGCGACGACAAAAAAACCAGGATTTTTGATTTCGCCATTGCTCATCTCCTATTCCGTTGTCACGCTGACCGGAATATCACACACTTCGCTCTGATCGTTTGGATTTCGGGTCTGCGCCCTAGCTGCGGTGACGATCTGGGTTACCGAAAAGCGCCGTAAAGCCCCGCCCTTCAGGGGGGATGTAAGGCGTGCTTTTGCCTTGAATTAGATTTAATCTTTATAATCATAGGCATGGCACTTGAAGGGTACAAATCGAACAACAATGTAGTCTATTCAAGCAAGTACCATTCGTGTGGACACCCAAGTACCGCCGCTCCGTGCTTGTTGGCCCGATTGCAAGACGCTGCGAGCAGGTGATTAGACAGGTAGCAACAACATATCTGGCGGAAATCATCGCTTTGGAAATCATGCCCGACCAGGGGCATGGGCGGGTGGAAGTGGACCCACAGTTTGCTATCCATGGCCTCGGCAAGAATCTCACGGGTGTTTCATCCCACCCCCTGCGGCAGGCATTTCGCACATTGAAATCGCGGCTCCCCACCCTGGGGACGAACAGCTCTTTCGTATCTACGGTGGGTGGGGCTGCGCTGGCGGTCATCCCACCGTATGGCGAAAATCAGAAGAACCTTTAAATATCGGCTGTGGCCCAACCGAAAGCAGCGGGAGGCATTAGCGTGTGCGCTGGAGGTGTGCTGGCAGTTGTACAACGCTGCCCTGCAAGAACGGCGCGATGCGTGGAAGACCTGCCGTA
>DASQIH010000163.1:0-5953 GCA_035631655.1 Terriglobales bacterium | reverse complement strand
CGCTGGAGTTCCTCCAGCATCATCTTGCGTAGATGGGTCACAGGGACACCTCCTTGTGACCCACAAATTACCTGACCGAAATCAGGACTGCCGGCATCACCCACGCGGCAGCGTCCGCCGCGCCAGCGGCTTCGTTCTGACGGGCAAACCTTACCTTACCGATTAGGGAAGGGTTGCCGACCATTCGGGAGTCGGTGCTTATCGCTGTTGCCCAAGCGGTTCTGTGGTTCGTTGAGGAACGGGGGCAACCGGATTCGCTCGGCCTACTCCAGCAAATCGGGCACAGTCGTGAATGCCGTTTGCGCTCAGTTGGGGTGAATTTCCCAAGAACCGCGTGTTGGCAATTCTTTTTATCCGACGGCGCAAAATGGTCCAAAAGGCGACAAATGTTGGGCGCTCTGTTTGAGCCGTGCTTCACGTCCCCCACGATGTTGCTGCTTGTAGATGATTCGCCCACAATACTGCAACTTCGCACAGCTCGCATTAGGGAAAAGCGATGTACTCTCTACACGTGACACCCGTACAGGTGTCAATTCTTAGCGGAGGGGGCCGCACCCTCAACGATGTCCGGCTTGGTGCTCTCGACAATATCAATCAGTTCTTTCTGCTCGCCAAGGGGGACCTTAAACTTGTCGAGGCTGGCGCGGAAATCCACAAGCAGGGCCTGCCATTCGTTGGGTGTGATGTGGAAGTTCGCGTGTGCTTCCTTCATTCCCTTGCCGGTGTATTTGCAAGGACCGCCCGTGACCATGCAAACAAGGTTCACCACGTTCACTTTGAGTCCGGCTTTGCGGAAGTCGCTTCTGGCTTTAGCAATGTTGGGGTTGGCGTTCAAGGTGGCGTTCACGTAAACGCGATCGATGAAGTCGTCAACGACTGCGGAAATTGGATAAAGACCTCCCAAACGCTCATAGAGGCTCGGCTTAGCAGGAGGCGTGGGCTTCTCCACGGTCTGGCCGAACCCCGGCACCATGAAGAGTCCGAGCATGCTGGCGAGTACTACCGTCCTGAGAAGCGAATTTTCCTTCACGTTTGCACCTCCTCTCTTTGAATGTTCCGAACTACTTGCCGCTGTATTCTGCTACCGTCAAATTCTTGTGTCCGACCGCTTGCGGGTGCATGACCACGCCGTTGGGGGCCTTGGCGTCATCAGGCCACCAGAGGTGGTAGATAATGCCGTCAGTTTGCGCCGCAAGGTCCGCAATCTTCTTGGCTTCGTCAGGCGGGCGGTCGAGCACTTGGACGCGTCCCGTGGCGATCTCCACGGCGTGATCATGATAGAACTTGTTCCACGTGTCGAGCGCAACATTAGGCCGCGAAGTGCTCTTGGCCACGAAATATTCCACCTGCTTGAGCAGTGCATTGGGCTCCGTGGATTCGTAGATTAGGCACTCGATGATCTCGCTGGACACCGGCTTACAGTAGTGATGGTATGGCCCCATCACTTTGCCGTTTATCTGGTGCGGGGCTAGGACATGGATGTCGTGGCCCTCGGCTGGGGTCTTGGGCCTCTCCTGCTGAGGGACGCTCCAAGATCCCAAGACGAGGGTACCGGCAACCATGAGCGTAGCGAGAAATGCAAACTCGTAGTTCATTTCTTTTTCCCAAATGTGAAGTCACATGCCCCCACATGCCACTTGGATGGCCTGGGTGTGAACTGGATTGAAGCCGACCCCGGACTGGAAGTCCTTACCAAAAGCTGATAATTTCCGGATATTTACATTACCCTTGCGAACGTATGCCCGCCGGAAGTCATTACGCCTTCGGAGAGTTCCGCCTCGATCCCAAGGCACGGGTGTTGTTTCGCGGCGGCGAAATGGTGCCGCTGTATCCCAAGGCTATAGAAGTTTTAACCTGCCTTGTCGAGCGCCATGGCGGCGTGGCCACTAAGGAAGACCTGATGCAGAGGGTGTGGCCGGACACGTTTGTCGAGGAAAGCACGCTTACGCGCAGCATTTCCGCATTGCGCAAGGCCCTCGGCGACACGCCGGACGGGCACGCCTTCATCCTCACCGTTCCGAAGCGCGGCTACCGCTTCGTCGCGCAGGTGCAGGAAGAGCCTGCCGGGGAGGGTCTCGGCCAAAACACACAAGTCGCTCCGGAAACCGCTGCGCCACCCTCCATCCGCAAGGCCGATGCAGTGCTCCACCGGCGAGTTGCATGGGCTGCTCTAGGATTACTGGCATTCTTGCTCGGCGCCATGGGTTACATCTCATGGACGCGATGGCGCTCGAAACTGGCTGCTCCGCCGCGCATCATGATCGCGGTTCTGCCGGTACAGAACCTGACGGGCGATGCCGACCGCGAATACATCAGCGATGGAATCACCGAAGAACTCATCTCCCAGCTTGGCCGGATGAATCCCAGTCGACTGGGAGTTATTGCGCGAACCTCGGCGATGACCTACAAGCATTCCGACGAAAACGTCAGCCAGATTGGAAGCGAGCTGCACGTCGAATACGTGGTTGAGAGCAGCTTGCGCCAATCCGGCAATCGGTTGCGCGTCACGACGCAGCTTATTCGCGTTAACGACCAGACGCATTTGTGGTCGCAGGATTATGACCGCACACTGCGTGACCTGGTAGCGTTACAGGATGATTTTGCCCGTTCCATCGCCGCGGGAATCCGCGTCGAACTCGCCGCCGCGGCACACCAGCCGCTGCCGGGCGGCTACACGGCGAACCCGGACTCCTACCTCGCCTATTTGGAGGGACGCTTTTACTGGAACCAGCGCAGCGTGCCCTCCCTGGAGAGAGCCATCGTCCACTTGAATCAAGCCATTGAACTGGACCCCAAGTTTGCTCTTGCCTACGCGGGACTCGCGGATGCCTATTGTTCGCTCGCGGTGATTGGCGACGTAGCCCCCGGCGAGGTTTTTCCTAAGGCACGTGTGGCCGCGGAAAAGGCGCTGGCACTCGATGACTCTTTAGGCGAAGCGCATGCAGTCTCGGCGTATGTGAGATTCAGCTATGACTGGGACTGGAACACAGCGGACGCGGAGTTTCGTCGAGCAATCGCGCTCAATCCCAACGATGCCACCGCCCATCAATGGTATGGGGAATTCCTTCGTCTGATGGGCCGGCAAGAAGATGCCATCCTCGAAGGGCAAAAGGCGCTGGACTTGGATCCCCGGTCGCTGATCATCAACACCGAGGCTGGACTGCCCTACCTCTACCTCGAGCGCTACGACGTGGCGCTGCAGCACTTTCGCAAGGCACTCGAGCTGGATCCCAATTTTGCTCTGGCGCATCACCATATCGGCTGGGTGCTCGAGGCTCAAGGAAAATATCCAGAAGCGATTGCAGAATTCGAGCGTGCCCTGCAAATCTCCGACGTGGCTGCGCTGTGGTCCTCGCTCGGCCATGCTTACGGCATGGCCGACAGGCGGCAGGATGCGGAGAGGGTGCTGGAACGGCTGCACGCCATCGCCAAGCACCGGTATGTGTCTCCGAGTTATGAAGCCACGGTGTATTTGGGCCTCGGAGAGTACGACAAGGCCATGGATCTGTATGAAAGGTCCTATGGCGAACGAAACTGGGCGATGATCTGGTTCAAGATCGGCCACAACCTAATCCCATTGCATGGCAATCCGCGGTATGAGGCGCTCGTGAGAAAGATGAAGTTTCCGTGAGGGAGATAAAGCACTCGCTTTCATCAGTGCTCAAGGAGTCCACGAGGCTCAGGTGATTGGTGGGTTACGGGAAACTCTGATGTAACCAGATTAGGTAAGGTTTGCCGACCATCCACGAACTGGGTTACCAGTTCAGAACTAATTCACTACAATCTCACCCAAGCAGGGAAGATCAGGAACAGAAAAGAACGCACCTATGAAAATCGTGGCCATTATCGCAAGAGTCGTGCTGGGTTTGATGTTTCTCGTCTTTGGGCTTAATCCGTTTCTGAAGTTTCTGCCGATGCCTCCGCTGGAAGGAGTGTGGGGACAGTTTCTAGGCGCGCTGGTCGTTTCACACTATGTGTGGTTTGTGGGTGCGGTGCAGGTCATCAGCGGAGCGCTGTTTCTAATTGGGAGGTACGTTCCACTGGCGATTGCGTTGAGCGGGCCAGTAGTCGCCAACATAATTGTCTACCACTTGACAATGCAGCACAGCGGGGCACAGCCGGCGGTACTGGCAACGATATGCTGGGTGATTCTGTTCTGGCATTACCGTGTTTCATTTGCGCCCCTGTGGGTGCAAAAAGCCTAGCTTTGGACAGCAGTTTACAGGCGCATGCTCAGAAAGTAACACGTTCCGGCGCCACGAACATTAGGCCAAGCCACTCCCCGGACACGCCTTTTCAGTGTCGATTCTGAGCGAATCACGGGCAAACCGGAAACTGCCTCTATGCGGGTTGGAATGTGTCCGAGAGTTGAGCTGATCATAGAAGCCCCCGCCCATGCAGCCCGTCTGATCTTGCGTTGAAATTTTTGGCCGGAAATTGGCCGGAAAGAGCGCCGAATGCGCCGTTTCCGCCCGATATTCCGGTTCGTAAGTGCTTGAAAACCAATGTCCGGCTGCCCTTGAAGCTGCATGGTATGGAAGAGGTCGTCGGTTCGAACCCGACCAGGTCCACCAAGCTCCTCAATGGCCTAGTCTGATTCGCGCTTTGCGCTGTTCCCCTCCAAATTCAGTGATGGCATCCCCGAATATCGGGTAAGGCATGTATGTACTGAGGATGAGAAGAATGGCTAGCTAGTCTCGCTGCATCTGGCCGGCGGTACGCCATTGCCCAATATCGGAACGAAGGTCTCGGACATGTTGCGCCTCATCCGTCACGGCGGCCCAGCGCTGTGCAATATCGCGATCACCAACTCCTGTAATGCCACGTGCGACTTCTGCAACTTCGCCAACGGCAGGGTAGCGCGCAAAGACCTGCGCTACATGGACCCTGAGCAGTTCGTGTGCGCCCTGGAAATCCTGCACCGCCGCGGTATTCGCTACGTCAGCTTCTTCGGCGGAGAGCCGCTGCTGCATCCGCGCCTGCCGGAGATGATCGCGACGTCGGTGGCGAAAGGCATGGGTGTGGCTCTCATCACCAACGGATGGCTGCTTCCTGCCAAGCTCGACGAACTCGCTGCATCCGGGCTGAAGACCGTTTACATTTCCATCGACGCGCCACGGATCGCCGACCACGAGGCCAACCGCGGCCTGAAAGGCCTAGGCGAGCGCATTCGCTCCGCGACATCGAGAATGTCGGCGCTGGGCATGATTCCACTGGCACAGGTAACCATCAGCAAGCTGATTGCTGACTACCACGATCTGGTGCCGTTGCTGCGCGAGCTCGGTTTCCAGGCAGTGTCGTTCTCGTATCCGCAGCGGGCGCGCCTGGGATCGTCCTCGCTCGCCTGGTCTGCCGACTCCAAGCTGGTGAACTTCACCGATCCCGAACTGGTCGAGGCTTTCGCGGCGGCCGACGATCTGCGCCGCGTATTCCCCGTCAATAATCCGCGTGCCTCGATGGCCGACATGAAGCGGCATCTCCGCGAGAGCCCGAGCGCTTCGTCTGCTACGGTGGCTACAAGAGTTTCTACATGGACTGGAACTTTGATATGTGGCGTTGCGATGCCTGGTGGGAGCGCATGTGTTCGGTTTGGGATTTTGCGAAAACTCCTCTGGTGCGCGACGGCTGCACCGCTTGTATTGCCGACTGCTACCGCGACTCGAGCCTGATGCTCCATTTTGCTGTGTCGCTCGGCGATGCAGTCGATTATTTAAGAGAAGGGCGCATCCTTGCCGCCCTCAAGGCATGGCCGATCGCCGAAATCTCGTTTCTTTCGGTGCCGTGATTGGCAACGCTCCTGTTCTTTCACGACTAGCTAGACTGGGGTGAGGTCGAGAGGAATAGATTTCCGCGGGTCTTCCCATTTTGGAAAATGTGTCCGACCTGCGCGCTACTTCCGTAATCTTCTCGGAACCTGTACTGCCTAGTAGGCTCGCACACAGTAGGTGTCGTA
>DASQIH010000162.1:0-7606 GCA_035631655.1 Terriglobales bacterium | reverse complement strand
CGCACAGCCGTCACTACGTTAGGTGAAAGCCGAAAGCCGGGCTGCAGGGCGAGCGGGCAAGGAAGGGGTCGGGAAAAATACCGCGTTTCCCTGAGTCTCGTACAGAAACTGTCCGATGGATTCAGAGCTGAACCGAAGTACGATGCGAATCGTCTTCCCGCACCCTGGGGGAGGGCATGTGGGAGATTATGGAGGTCGGCTCCCAGGCCAGACAGGCCTGATGGCTTGGGGGCCGACCCTTTGCACTTGAACTGGCCCCTGACCTGAGAATTTTTATAGTCACTCTCGGCGGTCAAGGTAAACAGGATCGGACCACCGTACCGCCCGACAATGCTTTAGCAGAGTGACTATAAAAACTCTCCGCCTCACGTCCTCGCCATGGCCTTCATGTATAGAAGGGTGAGGGTCGGGAAATGCTTGATATTGCGCCCACGGGAAGTCGAAGCATGATTCCTCTTCGGCGCCACGCTTGCCCAGAAGACGACACGCAAAACATCGCGCAGTACGCCTCGATTGTGGCAACCTTTAGGTTTATCGGCTCGCACGCCAACACGGCGTTCTCGAACGTCGCAACTTCGATCCAGTAGGAACCGCAGGAAGCGGCTGTTGGCACAGACGCGAACTAGAGATGTTTCGGTAGACTGCCCGGCCGCTGCCAATCGTGTTCCTTGAAACACACCGATGAGATCGCTCTTCGCAGCCTGAGTGGAAAAAGAGTCCGAGTAGGACGACATTGCGGAGCAGTTGAGAAATGTGAGCAACATCACTAAACTAGCAAGACGCACGCCCAAGACTATGGGTTGTCCGTGGCCTTGAGTCCATCGGACCCTCCCCCCAGAACTGCCGATGTGACCGCCACGGAAAAGGGAGGCGAACAGCAAAGCGTTCCACGTGGGAGTCGCTTTCGTCGCCTCCCTTTTAAAAGCTAGCTTCAGTTTGCCGGAGCGGTGGCTGGAACCACGCACACATAGGCCTTTATCCACTTAGCTCTGCAGGGGGCAGCCCAAAAAGATGGCTGGCAGAGTTCTTAGGAAAGGCATTACCCACAATTCAGAGAGTCTGTGGGAATCCCGCAAGTCAGCGCTCAACGCGCACTCCCAAAGTTACTGCCAAGCAGCGCACACCAACTACTTCTTCAACCTCAAGACTGCAAATTGCCAGCCGCCCGGCAGTTTTCTGCGTGAAGCACATTCAGCAAATGCTGCTGGAAGCTGAGGTGAGGCTTGTCGGCAAACTGGTCGGGATAGGAATAAACAGCCAGCATGTACATTTCCAAGTCCTGGATGACTTCCTCGTCCCCGGGACAATCGAAATGACACTTGACATCGATCCGTGTGGTTTGGGTGGCCATGAGGAACCTCTTTTTCAAAATGTCACCAGCTCCGGGAAGTGGGAGCCAGGGTTCGGACTGGGAGAACGAACCCAGAAATCGCCACTGCTGGAATCTCCCTGGAGGGTGGGAGGACTTAAATCTCTGGGGGATAGAAGACAAGGGTATTGTAGTCTGCCTCTACTCTGAATCCATTGGGCAGTTTCTGTACGACGCTTGGCGAAATGCTGTATTTATTCGGGGGTGGCCCCATGCGGCCGCTGCGCGTTTTGCACTCGTCACAAGGCGGATGCCGGTGCCGCGAGTGACTCTGCTTTTTCCTTCTGCCAAATAGCCGGTCCAGCATAAAAGCGCATTGTCGCACACCAGTTATTACGCTAAGGTGAAAGCCGAAAGCTCGCGGCTAGAGGGCGAGGAAGAGGTAGGAAAAATACTGCGTTTCCCTAAGTCCCGTACAGAAACTGTCCGATGGATTCAGAGCTGAACCGAAGTACGATGCACTGATCTTCCCGCACCTTGGGGGAGGGCGCAAGATTTTGGAAGTCGGCCCCGGACCAGACAGGCCTGGTGGCCTGGGTCTTATATCATTTGAGATGTCGAACCGTGAGTGCTGCCCCCGCTGGTCTATTCTTCCAGCATTCGCCAGACTCTCTCCCACCATTTGACATTTCGAGTTCGAGGCACGCCCTAACGCCATAAATGTCTCTTAGGAAGGTTGAACATGATCGTTCTTTTGCATCGAGCTTGGCTTAATGATGAGGGGCAAGACATCGCTGAGTACGCCGTGATGCTGGCAACGATTCTGATGGTCGTGATCGGCACTCTCCGGCTCGTTGGCTGGAACGCCAACACTGTGTTCTCGAACGTGGCGAGTTCGATCCAGTAAAGGGCGCATGTTGAGGGGCAGCTTGAGTGGGGCCAACCTGACCGATTGCGATTCGGGCCGCGAAATAATTTTCGCCTTTAACTGCGGCACCTGCCAAACGTCGCATTATCGCAATCTGCCCGATGTGAGTAAGTGCGTCGGCAATGGGGCCTTGGAGCAGTTTCTCAACCGGTGCTTGCAGGGGCTGATCAGACCCAAGATAGCCATCTAACGCTGCCAGCGCATCGTAAAAATGATTGACCGTTTCCTCCCAGGACTGCGGCGGAGTGTCACGCCACTTCTGTTCGCCCTTCGCTCTGGCCAGAGCCCAGTCAAGGAGATCTCCAATATGCGCAAGAACCGCCCCTGCCGAGCGACATCCACCACCACAAGTAAAAGACGCAAAGCCGTCAGGTGCGTCGCGCAGAACTTTGCTGCCGGGGTAAGCAAGCGTGGCCAGCGCATGACGCAAAATGATGCGGCCTGGATCGTCCCTTTTTCTTGTGGGAACTGACGAACTCATTTGCCATGACCCCTGCTGAATCGTTGTTCGCCGAAAACCGGCGGAAGAATCTGGCCCGCGTCATTAACCGTTCAATGGTGACTTTCTTTTACAAAGGCAAATCAGCCTGGTGGCCAGTATTTGCCAGTCAGCAAAATCCGGCTTAACCATTCGGCATGCGGTAGACCGGAATGCAGCAGTTCCTTTGCCTCGCTTTCCACGTCGTACTCGACACGCCGAATGGCGACGTTCCCCCGTTCGATCACCGCGTAGGCCGCACGTGTGTCGCCATCGTACGATTGGCTCACGCTACCTGCGTTCGCGACCGTCATCCCATGCAACCGTCGGACGTAAGAAACATGAATGTGTCCGTAGGTCACCGTGGGAACACTCAGCTGTTCATACGTTTCCTGAATTTCTTCATTGCTGGCATTAACCATAGGGGCGCGCCACAGATCATTGGGACTTGCATGCACCACGGCGAAACTTTCTGCTGTGTACAACACCGGAAGCATCTTCAGCCAGCACAGTCGTTCGCTGCCAATTCGTGCGCGCATTGGAGCGATCATCTCTTGCAAGCGTCCAAGCAGTAGGGCCAGCTTGGGATGCGCTGAGGCTATTTCTTTCAGGCGTTCTTGCGTCCATAGCAACTCATCGGTATTACCAAGAACTCCGGCCCAGCCAAGCGCGCGAATTTCATCGATGATCTCCGCTGGATGTGTTCCACCGAACACCAAATCACCACCATGCACAACCATGTCCGGCGAAGCATCCTTAAGGTCTGCCACAATTGCATGGAACGCCCGCTGGTTTCCGTGGATATCGCTTACCACTGCAACTCTCATCGGTTTTCGGCTACAAAGTTCCGTCGAGCTCTAGTTTCGGTCGCTAGCCCGATCTGCAGAGGACAGCATTACTGAGCTGTCTTAAACCGAACGCGATTCACGATTTCTGGAAGCTGTGATTGTAGATCGACCGAGAGGTGATATGCTTCAGAGTCGCTCGGGTAGGCCCCGGTTTCGACATCGGCTTTGAATTTGCCAAGAGCATGACTGATCTGTGATGAGACGTTTACATACTGATGCACAAATTTCGCGGGGTGCCCAAAAGTGAGCCCAATGAGGTCATTCAAGACTAGTACCTGGCCATCACAATCCGGTCCGGCACCAATGCCGAGAGTCGGGGCCGATACGGCGTCTGAAATAACTTTCGCAAGTTCTCTAGGTATCCCCTCCAACACGATCGCAAAAACCCCTGCGTTGTCCAGTGCCATAGCATCATCCAACAGATTCTCGATATCCTTCGTGCATCTGCCCTGAACTTTGTACCCGCCCATGCGATTCACCGATTGAGGGGTTAAACCGATATGCCCCATCATCGGGATCTCTGCGTCCAGCATTCGACAGATGAGATCAACCCGCTTTCGACCACCTTCGAGTTTCACAGCCTGTGCCCCACCCTTTTTGATGAATTGGACCGCATGTCTCACGGCTTCTTCGTGACTGATGTGATACGAGCCATAGGGCAAATCCGCCACGAGCAGTGCCCTGGTTACCGCCCGACGAGCAGCACATGTGTGGTGCAGCATCGCCTCAAATGTCACTGGCAGCGTTGTCTCATAACCCAACACGACCTCAGCTAGGGTGTCGCCAACGAGGATCATATCGAACCCGGCGTCATCGGCGAGCTTGGCCGTAGGAAAATCGTACGCAGTGACAAAGGTGATGCGAGATCGACCCTTCTTAGCTCGGATCACGTCTGGAGTAGTGCGTGATGAGTAATTTGAATCACGAATGGGCATGTATCTCTTCCAATACACTTCGGCCCACGAGCCGATAGCGTTCGGATTCGTCCTGAGGCCGATCGCGCTAATCAAAACAATTGTCGGTTCGAATCGTTTGTTCTCATAGGTCCATTTACGAGAGGGCCCTAGAACCATCTCCAATCAAGCCGATGCTTTTGATCGTGTGCCCACGAGTAGGTGTCCTGGGGGCGCCGAGATAACCGGGGTGTTCGGTCTCGATCTCCCCGTGGGCTTGTTTCTCTTCCCGGGGGTCGTTGGTCACGAAACCCAACATTTCTTAGGGAACAGATCGAGGAACAAGTTGGGTGTTCTGTTCCCAAACTTGTTCCTCGTTCTGTTCCCAAAAAGCGTTCGGGGATTTTGCCCCGCGCTTTTTGGCCAAGTGTCACATCGCCGGAGACCAGCGGCTCAGCTCGAGCTGCGGGTATCACTTAGCGCGAGACTTTTGCGAGGGCAGAAGTTGAAGCTTCAACCCACTGACCCGTTATCAAGAACTGCGCGGATAGCGGCTCGGCCCTCGATGAACGCTGATGCGCCGGCCACCTGCCGAGACTCAGGTCCTGAGCGAGGCTGCGGAATTATCGCTTGCGCGCATTCCTTTCGCGATCCGCCGAGTCTGACGCTCGTTGCAATTCGAGCCGCATTTCGTTGGTTGCTTTGAACCCAAGTTTATGGTAAAGCAAAGCTCCTATTTCACTTGCATGCAGATCAACGGAGGCAAAGTGTTGGCTTAGACACCATTTGATTGCCGTCTCCATTAATTTTCGAGCGACTCCTTTGCGTCGAAACTCCGGGTACACATACAAATTCAAGATATAAGCCTTCTCGGGGCGAAAATTTGTCGGACTGGTCACCCAAGAATAGGTCAGTACCGCGACGCCGCCTACGACACGAGACTCGCAAGCCCCGGCAACTTCGGCGAACCACTGGTGGTAAGACCCGTTAGTCAACGCAGCCCTTATAAATTGCTCTGACGTGCGTTGCATTTCGTCAAGAGCAAATTGGTCGGTGAGCCCCATATCACGAAACATCCCTTTCCGCTGGTAAATGATTTCCGTGATATCGGAAGCAGAGCCGCCTCGAATGTTTAACCAATCACTCATTTTATTGCAAACTGCCCGGAAGAGCGGTCGGGTGCGTTTCGAAAGAGACCAACAGGTGTGAAACGACTCCGATGCCCACAGAGACCGCTTTGAAAATCGGCTTGGCCAAGCAGCGCTCCTCAGTCGGCTTCATTTATCGGATCACCCACTCGAATGGTGCCGCCGTGCACAATGTCAGCTCGCGATCCGCCGCGATGCACCGATTCCTTCACCACGCCTTGCTGGGTTAATGCTTCGAGGTGCGCAGAAGGCTCGCAGAGCCTGACGCCACGCAGCCGCACCTCGCCGACCTGCGGCTACCGTATCGCACTTCTTCACGGCCAGTTCCACCGGCACGAGCCCAGCCGTGCCGGCGTCGCTGGATGGTCGCAGCCGCCTGAGGTAACGACCGAGGGTACTCAGTGTCAGACCCTGGCGCCGGCAAAACTGGACTTGAGTGAGGTCGCTGCTCATAAATTCGCTGACGATCTGCTGAATCTCGGCAGGCGTACGCCGCCGTCTCCTGCGTATCACTTCTTGTTCTTCGATCATGGAATTTACGTCAACACAGAACATGCGCGCTGACTAGAATGCGGTTGGTCTGACGCTTACGGTCGACGGGTAATCGCTGGGCTTGCGCCACTCGCCCTGTTCAAGGCCCTGTTCAAGGCAAATGACGCTTGCGCCTTTTTCGGCTAGACTCTTTGTGATCGCTCCCCCCGCTGCCCCCGAACCGATCACCAGGACATCCATTTTTTGGGGCCTCATGGAACCTCCCGATAGACGTGCTTCAATTTCCGTACCGTCGAGGAGGGGTTCCACATCTTCAACGGATCGGGACCGCGAGCACGAAATCAGACCGACGATTGTTGGATTTGTGTAATAGGATTCGTAGACATAGCCGGTGAACACCGAGAGCGCCGGTTTTTCGCTTTTCTCGACTGACGTCAGGATTTGAATGCGTTTGTTCAGGGGAGAGTTTTCGAAAATCCTGTCGGACCATGTCGGACGACGTTTGCGTTACCGTTCTTAGGAAATCGGCAATCTCCTGCTGAATAGCGGGATATTGCCAGCCGAGATATTGCAAGTATTGTGGCCCTCCCGCCACGCCTGCCGCCGGCATTCCCTCACCGGCTGGAATTATCTCGTCCATGATTGCAGCCAGCGTGTCGAGCTCGACAGCATGGAAACCCATGGCTGTATCGGCTGCGGGATGGAGTTTCGCAAGTCCTTCGAAGCCAGCAGGCAGCAGTGCCACTCCCGCGCAAATCAGGAATTGTCGTCGGCTGTACATTGCCTGCTATTTCGAGCTGTTGTCACCGTTTCGACGGTAGATCGGCTTCAGCTGCCGCACGGATTTCATACGTTCTTCTGCGATGGACTCGGCTGCGAGGTAGGTCGGGATCTGTTGACTCCGCGATCTGCAGATGACGCGGTCCATGATTCCGCCCACCCGGTGAGCCAAATCTGGCAGGAGTTCCTCGCGGTAGTCACCGTAGACTTCGTGATGCAGGGCGATGCACCCCCCGGCACTGGCTACAAAATCGGGAGCATAGAGGATGCCTCGCTGATGCAGAGCGTCGCCATCGGTGGGTGAAAGTAACTGATTGTTGGCTCCCCCTGCTATCACCTTCGCTTTTAGCTTCGGAATCGTCTCGCCGTTCAGAACCCCGCCTAGCGCACATGGCGAAAAGATGTCGCACGAAACGCCATAAATCTCGTCAGGGGAAACAACGGTCGCGCCAATGTTCTTGGCCCGCTCCGCAGCCTCACTCTGTATATCCGCAACGACGATGTTGGCTCCTTCCTTCAAAAGTTCTTCTGCTGCATGGGTGGCGACTTTGCCGAAGCCTTGGATGGCAATGGTCCTTCCGCAGAGGCGTTCCGATCCCCAAACCGCCTTGGCGCAGGATTTCATCGCCATCACCACGCCTAAACCAGTGATGATCGATGGATCTCCGCTGCCACCAAGTGCTAAAGGAAGACCAGCTACGTGATCAGTCTCCTGAGCAATACATTCGAG
>DASQIH010000161.1:0-24481 GCA_035631655.1 Terriglobales bacterium | reverse complement strand
TTTCAACATACTGTTGGATGACGGCCAACGGAGCACCGCCCACGGTGCTGACGAAATAGCTATTCGTCCATAGCGTTGGCAGGCGCGATTTCAAAGTACGAAACTCTTGCCGCAAAGTGTGCGAGGAAACGCCCTTCAGGTGCTTGACCAGGCGATGGATGCCGAATTGTGGGTCTACTTCCACCAGCACATGCACGTGGTCGGGCCTGATTTCTAAGGCGAAGATTTCGGCTTTATATTTCGCTGCCACTTGTCGAATCACTTGTTCGCAGCGTTTTGCCATCGGTCCAACCAGAACAGGGCGTCTGTACTTCGGGGTCCACACGCAGTGGTACTTGCTGCTGTATACCACGTTGTTGTTCGATTTGTATCCTTCCATTGCCATGAATAGGTTATACCGTAGGTATCTATCTAATACAAGCACAATCGGTTTTGCTTCGCAAAATAAGCCTTATATCCCCAGCCCTGAAGGGCGGGGCTTTACGGCGTTTATTGGTAAGAACACTATCCGCTGACAAGAGCCCCGCTCGGATGAGCGGGGCTTTTATTTGCGGGTGCGGGTCTTCGAGGCGCTGTCCGGCCAAGAGACCTGGCCCACACGTTTGTTCTACTGGCAGCTGGTGAAGGCCAGGGTCGCTGCAGTCACGCTCGTCCCGGGCGTAACCACCAGAGGCGTGTTGGTGCTAGTCGAGCTGGTTTGCAGCTGCGATGGATTGCAGTCGGCACCACCGCCGGAAACGAAAGCGCGCGCATCTACCGTATAACCTACAGCTCCGCCAGCCGGAGGAGCTGGCTTTTGCATCCCGCTGCTGCTGAAGGATCCAAAGCTCGGGTTCAGCGCCGGCACCGAGAGTGTATAAGTGGCGCAATCGGTCTTTGCTGGACAGCTTGCACCGGATGCAGTCGTCAGGTTAGCCGTAGCCGATGACTGTGACACCAAGGGAATCGTCACCAAGACAGGAGAGTTGCTTACGGAAATGGATTGCAGCGCGGAAAGGGAAATATCAGCGGCCGTGGCTGCGCTGCCCGTGGTGGTGGTCACTTGTCCGGTAATGGAAGCCGGAGATTTGCTCGCCCCGGTCTCGGCCACCAGAGGCACTGTTCCCAGGGCATTGCCAGGCTGTACGCCGGTGATCACCGTGGCCCCATAAGCGATTTGCACTCCGTCAACCGCCACCGCCACGACGTCGTAAGTCCCCGATGTGACGGGGCAGAAAACAAAAACCCCGGCGGAATCCGTAAGGGTCTCCATGATTACGCGGTCCACCCCGGAACTGTCTGTCTGCTCCAGAGCAACGATCGTGGTGCCGCCGGAAATGGGTTGCCCGGTAATACTATCTACAATCTTTCCGTTGATCGAGGAAGCAGTTAGGCTCACCTCTCCGGCGTGGAGCACGGGTTTCAGGCGGAATTGCCCGTTGCCCTGGGCGATGATCGAAGCACAAGCACTGAAGTCGAGATTCAGGTCCTTGGTTTCTCCAGGGGCGATCACAAACTGCCCACCCGCGATTTGTCCGGAGGGAATTTTTAATCCAGTCTGTGCCTGGCTGGAGAGCAATAAGGGGAGGGGTGAATTGGTCGGATCACTGCTCAACATCACGCAGTTGGCAGTGCCGGCGCAGACGTTGCTTTTCACCACAGTAGCGTTGTTGGCCAGGAAAATGCGCAGTTGCTGATAGCTACCCGGCTGCAGTTGTGCCCCAGAAGCCAGCATCGCCAGGAAACACTGATTGCTGGCCTGGGCCAATAGATCTACCTGCTGCGGGTTCTGCTTAAGATTGGGTGCCAGGTCGATCCAGCCCGGGTCGTTGTCGGCCGCGTTAGCGCTGGCGTTTATCTGGACATCGGTGATGGTCACGTAAACGTGACTGAAAGGCCCTTGGGGGGCGGCACAGGGGGCGGGATCGCTGATGCTGACGTTGATTGTGGCCATGCTGGGAGTTGTGCTGGAATTTGAACTTCCGCCACTACATCCTAATAGGAATGCTAGCGTGGCGAGGGTCAGGCTGATGGCGACGCAAGAGAATGCATGCTTGGGCATGACAGAACCTCCGAAGACTTCGGACGGGAGACGAGGCAAAACACGGAGTTGGGTCAGGGCTCCAATTCCCCGTGAGCACTCCTCATGCCTTTGATGCAGAGATCGTATCTATCTATTTGTTTGTATTTGATTTACATATTTCCAAGCCAGTCTGAACAGCAGCTAAACAGCGGCGGAATCCGCGCAAAATCTTCTACTCTGCTCATCGGAATTTCCAGTGCGGAAAGTCGCAACACCCAACTATACGGGACGCGGCACTTCGCTCATGAGCGCCAGGAGGTTCTGCTCGGAGTCGCGAAAAAAGGCCAACCACAGGTCGTGATCGGGCATGCGCGCCACCAGGTGCGGGTCACCTTCGAACTGGACGCCTTGATCGCGCAGCTGGCGGTGCGCACTGGCGATGTCGGGCACATTGAAGTAAAGAACGGAACTGGGATGATCAAACTCTGGCTTCTCGGGAAGGGTCAGCATCAAGCGGACTCCGCCGCAGTCAAAGAAGGCCATGTCGCCCGCGGTGAACAGCGCTCTCAGGCCGAGCACATCCCGGTAAAATGCAGTGGCCTGCTCCAGGTCATGCACGTTGATCGCGACCTGGCCCAGCCGGGAAATACCTACTAGAGTTGCAGTTGTCAATGTTTCACCCCCACGCTAAAATTAGTTAGCATAGCTAACTACATTTTATGAGCAAAAGCAAGGGAAGATTTCGCGGCACCTCGGATCCAGTCGAAATAGCCGACCGGCTGCACTCGGCGGCCATCCACCTGCTGCGGCGGCTGCGCATCAGCGACCGGGCGAGCGGCATTGGTCCTGCGCAGCTCTCTGCGCTTTCTGTGCTCGTCTTTAGCGGCCCCAGAACCTTGGGCGAACTGGCCGATGCCGAGCAGGTGCGTCCTCCCACCATGAGCCGCATCGTTGCCGGGTTGGAGCGTAGCGGACTCATTCGGCGCCACGCCACTGAAGACAAGCGGCGCATGCTCTTGGAAGCAACGGCAACGGGAACGAAGATTCTGCAGGAAGGGCGGAAGCGGCGCGTCGACGCGCTCGCGCAAGCGCTGCGTTCCCTGAGCGAATTGGAACGCCAGCAACTCGGCGACATTGCCGACCTGTTGGACCGCGTAATCCGCAGTCTGTAGTGGGAGACACATCTGGACGCCAAGCACTCGGTGCGCTCGTCACACCGAAGTGCAGTTCCAGTTTGAAACTTTCGTAATCCTGCCTAAGTGTCCTGAAATCAGAGTCCATCACGCTCCCAACCCGAACGTAACTATCGCCCTGATGGACGTGGCGTTACCTTGGACGCACGCGCTCGCAACTTCTTACATCGAGGGGGTTTTTACCTTTGGAAGGTAAGTTTCTGAGGCATCGAGACAGTATCCGATGCTAGTAATGGAGCGCAATCGAGCTGCGGTAACAAGGGACCGATGGGGAGGCGGCAGGTAATGAAAACGATCACGTCCCGTATTCTTGCAGTCCTGTTTATGTTTCTGGTGGCGGCTGTCGCGTTCGGCGATCCCCCCACTCGTGTCGCTCGCCTGCAATACATGTCGGGCGAAGTTTCGGTGCAGCCCGGCGGCGTCAACGACTGGGTTCCGGCCGTGGTCAATCGCCCGCTAACGACCGCCGATCGCGTATGGACGGACAAGGATTCGCGCACAGAAATGCACCTCGGCAACGCCTATATTCGCATGAATGCCGAGACCAGCGTAACCATGACCAATCTGACGGATGAGACGGTCCAGGTCGAAGTCGACCAGGGCACGCTTAACCTGAGGATTCGGCATCTCTACGAGGGTGAGATCTATGAAGTCGACACCCCGAACCTCGCCTTCACGGTGACCAAGTCGGGCGACTATCGCTTTGATGTTGATCCGAACAGTGATGCTACTTTCGTTACGGTATGGAAAGGCGAAGGCGTGGCCACCGGCCAGGGCCGCAGCGTGGAAGTTCATAGAGGCGACCAGGCCCGGTTCAGCGATGGCGATTCCCTGAATCATGACATCGCCGATGTTCCCGATTTCGACGGCTTCGATGATTGGTGCCGCGTTCGCAATGACCGGGAAGACCACTACCAGTCGGCTCGCTATGTTTCCCCCGATGTGATTGGCGCTGAAGATCTCGATGACTACGGAACCTGGCGAGTGTTGCCGACCTATGGTGCGGTTTGGGTGCCCAGAGTGGATCCCGGTTGGGCTCCTTATCACTATGGGCACTGGGTGTGGGTGGAACCATGGGGCTGGACCTGGGTTGACGACGCGCCTTGGGGGTTCGCGCCTAGCCACTATGGACGATGGATTTACGACAGCGGATTTTGGGGCTGGGTGCCGGGACCGGTGACCGTCCGCCCAGTCTATGCACCTGCGCTCGTCGCGTGGGTGGGCGGAAGCCAGTTGAGCGTTAGCGTGAGTTTCGGTGGCGGCAGCGGGGTGGCGTGGTTCCCGCTGGGCTACGGCGAGCCGTACATTCCTCCCTATGGGGTCAGCCGCAATTATTTCCACAATGTGAACGTGAGCAATACGCGCATCACCAACATTACGAACATCACCAACAATTACTATGTCGCGAACAACAACACGAGCATCACGAATGTCACTAACAACAACGTGAACATAAGCGGAAACCGCAACAACGTACACATCACGTACGCCAACCAGACTGTGCCGGGTGCAGTTACAGCAGTTCCTAACACGGTGCTGGTAAATTCGCAGCCGGTAGGCAGGCACGCAGTACGGGTTTCCGAGCACGACATCCATGGCGCGCCGGTGGCGATAGGACCGACGGTTGCGCCTTCGCGGGCCAGTGTTCTTGGCGTGAACGCGGGTTCGGCCACTTCCATGGCGCCCAGGCCGATGGTTACGCGACCGGTGGTGGCGAAATTGCCGGCTCCTCCCAAGCCAGTCCCCTTCGCTATGAAACAGCAGGCGCTCGCCGAGCATCCTGGGCGGCCCCTGGACGAACAAGCCGAAGAGCGGATGCGAACCCAGATTCGGCAGCGACCGGTAAAGGCCGACGATGCACCGGCTGCGAATCCGGCTCGTGGGCCGATGAGGCCAGCTCCCGGCTTGAATGATGGCAACGCTGTCATGGCGCAGCCTGGCTCGAACACTCCTGCGCACAACGGGGCCAGACCGCCAGAAAAGAACTCAGCAGCTCCGCAACCCATGCAGACGCTGCCTGCGGTTGCCAATAGACCTAATCCCATGAAGCCAGCTCAGCGCGGGGACGATGAGAAACCGGTAGCTACACAGCCGGCGCCGGGCTTTCCAGCGCACAATGTTCCGAGACCGCCAGAAAAGAACTCGGAAGTCGCAAAACCTATGCAGACGCTGCCCGCAGTCGCGACTCCGCAACAGGAACCCATGAAGCCAGCTCCGCGCATGAGGGATGAGACCCGGCCAACTGCGCAGCCTACTACTCAGGAATTCCCGGCCCGGGTAGTCCCACGTCCACCAACTAACGCGGACACAAACCGGCCGACGCCGGTGAGCGCTCCTGACAGACCGGTGTTTCAATCGCCACAGAGCAGAACCACACAGCCGACCGATTCTCCGCGCCCAGAACAGCGGGTGGCACCGCAGACTAGCGGGCCGCGTCAGCAACTGAGCGACCGGCGCCCGGATCCCGGCTACCGGCCTGCTGCTCGTCCGGAGGTGGAGGCGCCTGCGCGTCCCGCAACGCAGAATCCCGAGAGTCCGCGCCAGCAAGCGGCTCCACGGGTACAACCGCAAGCTCAGGTTAAGGGCGAAGCGCCCGCCAGACAAGGTGGTGGCTCCCAAGGGGGTCACAGCCAGGCGGGCAAGGACGATTCGCACGGGAAGCAACAGAAATAGGTTGGACCTAATGCAGTGCTGTCACGCCTGCCCGGTCAAATACTGGGCAGGCGTTTTGATTTAGCGCGGTCAACTGAATTGACCACCCGTTATGCGGGCAAGCGTGCCCGCGCCACACGCTAGTCGGCGTGAGCCGTCTGCGGTGCTTTCGTGGGTAGCGCGCCCGAGAGTGTCTCCCATCCTCGGCGGGAGAGATCCCAGAAAATCAGGTAACCAGCGACGGCTGCGATCACCAGCAAGACGACTCCCCAGAGCCATTCCCCGAAGACCAACTTGCCGATGCCGAAAAGGCATCCGTAGACGAGGATGCAGCCCATGACCCAGTTGAAGGCATTGCTGGCAACGTCGCGAACCTCGGGCATGTCAGGTACAAGGTTGGCGATTCCCCGCCATCCGTATACGGTCGGATGCACGCGGCGGTAGAAACCAATTAGCGTTTGATCGGATTCGGGTGGGGTCACAAATGTTGCTACCACCCAGGCAATCGTGGTCACCAATCCGGTGATGAGCGCAGTTTTCGCGTAGACCAGCGCGATATTACCGCTAAAGGTGACGCGACTTAGACCGATCGTCATGGCCGCCGCCACCGCCATCGCGACGATCTCGCTCCAGGCGTTAATGCGCGACCAGTACCAGCGCAGGATGTACACCGCGCCCGTGCCGAAACCGATGTTCAGCACCAGGTTCCATCCCTGATTGATGGAGTGGAGTTGCATGGCCGTGTAGCCGCTGCCCAGCACCAGCAGGACGGTGAAGATCTTGCTGATGATCACATAATGCCGCTCGCTGGCGCGCCGTACCAGGAAGCGCTTATAAAGATCGTTCACCAGGTACGAGCTCCCCCAATTCAATTGCGTTCCAATCGTGGACATGAAAGCAGCGAGGAAGGCCGCCACCATCAGCCCGCGCAGGGCCGGAGGCAAGTAGTCTCGCAGAACCATGACGTAGCCCTGCTCGGGGTTTTGCGTGAACGCGGCGCTGGGGTGCAGGCCACCGTTTTGCGAGTAAACCACAATGGCTACGAGTCCGGTCACCACCCAGGGCCAGGGGCGCAACGCATAGTGGGCAATGTTGAACCAGAGTGTGGCTGCAAGCGAATTCTTTTCATCCCGGGCGCTGAACATGCGTTGTGCCACGTAGCCGCCGCCTCCGGGCTCTGCGCCCGGATACCAAGCCAACCACCATTGCATTCCCAGATAGACGATGAAGGTTAAGACAGGCAAGGTCCAGAGCGCATCCGTCGTGAGACCAAGGTGGAAATTGGGCAGGAACGCGGTCGGATCTGCGGTCTGAACCCCGGTTTGACGAACGTTGCTCTCGATCAGCTTGAGTTGCACTTCGAGGGCGTGCATGCCGCCAATCTTGGCGACCGCCACCCAGGCTAGCACGATGATCATGGCCATCTTCAACACAAACTGGAACAAGTCGGTCACCAGCACGCCCCACAAGCCTCCGATAAACGTATACAGGCCGGTGAACGGAATCAGGATCAACACGCAGATCATCAGCGCCGTATAGCGTGGATCGCCTAGCGTGTAGCGGAAGGCATGACCGCCGACGGTCATTTGCAGAATGCGTCCGTGCGCGATGACCGGCCCGAGCAGAACGGTAATGATGTTGATCATGGCCTGCGTCACCCAGCCCAAGATGAAGCAGTTCATAAAGAGACCGAGATAAACGGATTTGAAGGCGCGCAGAAAGGCGGCAGGTTTGCCGCCATAACGGATCTCGACGAGCTGGACGTCCGTCAGAATTTCCGCTCGCCGCCAGTAGCGCGCGAAGAAGAAGACCGTCAGCATGCCGCCCACGCAAGAGCCCCACCAGATCCAGTTGCCGGCAATGCCCTGCCGCGCCACCAGGCCGGTCACCAGCAGTGGCGTGTCGGCGGCGAAGGTGGTGGCCACCATCGACGTACCCGCCAGCCACCAGGAAACGTCGCGCCCAGAGATGAAGAACTCTTCCGTGTTTCGGCTGGCGCGGCGACGGTAGTAGATCCCGATGAGTAAGTTCACCAGCAAGTACCCGACGATGACGATCCAATCGATGGAGGTAAGGGGCATAAACTCCCTGCGACGGAATTGAGGCGTTTTAAGAGCTATATAGCACACTTCGAGGCGGGTCAAGACAAAAATGGCAGGCCGGCAAGGGATCTAGGGTCTCGCGAAGTTTGATCGCACCTCGAGCAACCGTGCTCTCAGGTAGTGACTGGAACCGACTTGTGATCGTGAATTCTTTTCGTCTTAGGGTCGAATCCCTAAGGTCTTGCCTGTACTCGCACTAGGTCGGATTGGTAGGAACTTAAACACAAGGCTTTTCTGCGCATCCAAGGGGTTCTGTCGAAGATATGTAAGGAGCGACTGTGGCAACTGAGAACCCCAATCTTAACGAACTGCGACGGGATAGTACCCCTGGCATGGTGCAGTCTGGCGCTCGCACCGATGTCAGCGGAAACGTAGTGAACAACAAGATCTTGCAGGTGATACCGGACTGCGAATTTGACGCACTCCGCCCGCACCTGGAGTTTGTCCGGTTGCAGTACCACCAAAGCATTTATGAATCGGCAGAGCGAATCGAATTCGCGGGCTTTCTGAACCGCGGCATGGTGTCGCTGGTGGTTTCGACCAGCGATGGCCGCAGCGTGGAAGTGGGCATTGTCGGCCGGGAAGGCTGCGTAGGCGCTGCCTTGTCGGCAGACATTGATAAGAGCCCGTATCGCGCAGTGGTACAGATCCCCGGAGACGGCCTGCGCGTCCGCTCCGAAGTGCTGCTGAACATCTTAAGATCAGCCCCGCAGTTGCGATTGCTGCTCAACCGCTATGCTCACATCCAGGGGATGCAGGTGGCGCAGCTTGCCGCGTGCAATCGCCTGCATGAGATCGAGCAGCGGCTGGCGCGCTGGATGCTGATGTGTCAGGACCGCATTGATTCCGATCTGCTGCCCATGACCCATGAGTTCTTCGCGCAAATGCTGGGCGCCGGACGTCCCAGCGTCACCCTGGCTGCCGGGGCGCTGCAGAAGGCCGGCATCATCCGTTATTCGCGCGGCAAGGTGACCATCCTGAATCGCAGAGGCTTGGAAGACGCAGCCTGCGAGTGCTACCGCGTGATCCAGCGTTTCAATGGCGATTCGCTCACGGGCAGAGTGCCGATCTAAACCAGCATTTAGCGCGTTTCGTTCCGCAGGAACACTGCTAGTAACCTTTCCGTTTGTCCACCACAGCCAGCAAAGGTTGCTGGGCGAGATAGCGCCGGAGGTTCTCCTGGATCAGCGCGTAATGGCGTTCCCACAGTTTTTCCGTCACGGCGGCAGTGTGTGGGGTGATGAGCAGATTTTCCAAATCCCAGAGCGGCGAATCCACTGGCAAGGGCTCTTTGGAAAAGACGTCGAGAGCGGCACCAGCAATTCTTCCTTCGCGAAGCGCGTCGGCGAGCGCCGCTTCGTCCAGCAGTGGACCGCGACTTACGTTAATCAGGCAGGCTCCTGGTTTCATCTTCCAGAGTCGACGTGCGTTCATCAGAGCACGCGTGCTGGGCGTGAGCGGGGCAGCAAGAACGACGTAATCGGATTGGGCCAGCACTTCATCGAGTTGCGCCGGGGCAAAGACGGCCGTGACACCTTCCGGAGTCGCTCTGTTCAGATGTTCGCGCACCGCGATTACCCGCATGCCCAGGCCTGAGGCTCTCTTGGCGACCTCGTGCCCGATGCTACCCAAGCCAACCACGCCAAGCGTGGCTCCCGCGACTTCACGTGGACGCGGCTTTTGGTTCCAGATCGCTTCTTGTCCCCAGATGTGTCGCTGCTGAAACCGGATTGCCTGGGGAAGTTTCTTGGCCAGGGCGAAGATTTGCGCGATGACATGCTCGGCAACTACGGGACCGTGGACTTCGCGGGCATTCGTAAGTAGGACGTCGCTGTTCACCAATTCGGGGAACAGCAACTGATGGACAGCTGCGGCGGGCGAGTGGATCCAGCGGAGTTTTTTGGCGACAAGAAACTGTTCCGGCCGGATGGACCAGGCGATGGCGACTTCGGCATCGCGCAGATGTGCTTGCATTCCTTCGTAGGTGTCGAGGTGAACCACTTCGAGTTGCGGGAAATCTTTTTGGAGTCTCGGCCCCAGCCAGGCAGGGGCATTCCAGAGTTCGAAGCGGTGGTGCAGGACAATGAGGAGTTTCATTCGGGAAGACTCGCTGCGTGCAGGATGACAATCCTTGTGAGTTCCGAATTAGCTCGACAGCCGGTGTACGCGGCCATTCATTTGTTGGTCAAGTCCACGCGCAGGTCTTGACCCGTCATTTCCTTCGGTTGTGGGAGGCCGAGAATGCCCAGCACCGTCGGTGAAATGTCGCGCAAGGAGCCATCGGCCTTCAGGGAAAACTGTTGGCTGTTTTCGGAAACTAGGATTAACGGGACTGGATTTGTCGTATGCGCGGTGTGCGGACCGCCGGTAGCCGGGTCGATCATCATCTCGGCATTGCCATGGTCGGCAGTAACCAGCATAGCGCCGCCTTTTTGACGCACGGCCTTTTCTATGCGCGCCAGGCAGGAGTCAACCGTCTCGACGGCTTTGACCGTGGGCTCGATTTTTCCGGAATGGCCGACCATGTCGGCGTTGGCAAAGTTCACAATCATAACGTCGAAGGTTCCGTCTTCGACGGCCTTCACGACCGCGTCGGCAACTCCCACAGCGCTCATCTCCGGCTTTAAGTCGTAGGTGGCGACTTTGGGGGAGGGCACAAGGATGCGCTCCTCGCCAGGAAAAGGTTGTTCCACACCGCCGTTGAAGAAATAGGTGACGTGGGCATACTTTTCCGTCTCGGCCACGCGCAGGTTGCGGAGATTCATCTGGCCCATGACATTGGCCAGAATGTTGTCCAGCGACTCGGGCGGGATTACCACTGGCAGCGTAAATTGCTTGTCGTACCGGGTCATGCAGACATAATGCAGGTTCTTGGGAGCCCGGTCGTGCGGAATTGTAGCGTCGAGATCATCGGCCCCGGGTAAATCACGGCCACCTTGCGGATTCAAGCCACTGTTTCGGCACAGGGCGCGGGTGATCTGGCGTACTCGGTCAGCGCGGAAATTGAAACAGATGCAGGCATCTTCGTCGCGGATGGTGGCCAAAGGCTCACCCCGATTATCCACACAGATGAAAGGAACGATAAATTCGTCGGTCACTCCTTTATTGTAGGAATCCTTCACGCCCTGAATGGGGTCTACGTACTTGCCGGCTTCGCCATCGCCATAAACCATGGCGTTGAAGGCTTTCGCGATGCGTTCCCAGCGGCGGTCGCGATCCATGGCGTAATACCGGCCATTCACCGTGGCAATCCTGCCAGTGTTGTATTCACGAATCTTCTGCAGCAGTTGCTGGAGGTAACCGGCGCCGTTGGTGGGCGGAGTGTCACGGCCATCCATGAAAGCGTGCACGAAAATGCGCTCCACGCCGTTCTGTTTAGCCATTTTCAACAGCGCGTAGAGATGGGCTTGCTGAGAATGGACGCCACCATCGGAAACCAGTCCGAACAGATGCAGGCGGCGGCCTCCAGTGCGAGCATGTTTCATGGCGCCGAGCAAAGTGGGATTGGAGAAGAAGGCGCCGTTTTGAATCATCAGGTCGATGCGGGTGATATCCATGTGAACGATGCGCCCCGCACCGATATTGAGGTGGCCAACTTCGCTGTTGCCCATCTGGCCGTTGGGCAAACCGACGTATTTGCCGTTGGTATGAATAAGCGTGTTGGGATACTCGCGAACCAAGCGATCGTAGGTCGGTTTCCGGGCAAGCGCGATGGCGTTCGCTTCCGTCTTCGGACTATAACCCCAACCGTCGAGGATGATGAGGACGAGTGGCTTCGGTCGCATTTAGCTTCAGCTTTCAGCTCCCAGCTCTCAGGAAAATGGCCACGATTAGCACGGATGAACGTGGATTGTCGCGTTGTTATTCTTTCGACGGCGGTTCTGGTTTGGCAGCGGGTTTCTTCTTTTGTTGCTGCTGTTTTGCCTTTTCCTCAATACGCTGCATGGCGGCATCCATGTGCTTCTGAATATCGGGATACAGGGCCTGCATTCCTTCACTCATAATGGCCGGCATCTCGCGGAGAAGCTTTTGGCCAGTAGACGATGAGTAGAAGTTGATCATTGCGGCCACATCGGTTTTCGTGAGGTGCTTCTGGTAAACCGGGACCATATCTTCCAGCATCTGGTCCACGGGGAAGGTCTTCCACATTTCTTCAGCTTCCTGGTCTAATTCGGCAAGCTCCTCGTCGGATATCTTAGGATTGCGTTCTTTGATTTGCTCATGCATGAGCGTCTGTGACTGGTTGACCATGGACTCCATTGTCCGTCGGACCTGCTCGCGATTTTGCATGACGTCGAAAAGCTTCAACACATCCTCGCGGGACGCGGGAGCATTGGTCGTGGGTGGCTGCTGGGCAAATGCAGCGAATGTTGTAAGCAGCAGGACCAGCAGAGCTACGGTCACGAACCTTATATTCATTTCGCTTCTCTCAGGGACAAACCGCCAAGATGTATTTGCTGTCCGACTGGCACGGCTGAAGCAGTGCTCGGCTTTTCGGATTCCCTCTAGCCCTTGTAATTGAGCGCTTTCAGTCCTAAGAATCGCGCGCTATCGCCCAACTCTTCTTCAATCCGCAGCAACTGGTTGTATTTCGCGATGCGATCGGTGCGGGAAGCAGAGCCGGTCTTGATCTGGCCGGCGCCAGTAGCAACGGCCAAATCGGCAATGAACGTGTCTTCGGTTTCGCCCGAGCGGTGCGAGATGACTGAGGTGTAGCGGTTGCGGCGGGCGAGATCGATGGCGTCGAGTGTTTCGCTCACCGTGCCGATCTGGTTGACCTTGATGAGAATCGAGTTGCCCACTCCTTTATCGATTCCTTCCTGCAAGCGCTGGGTATTCGTTACGAACAGATCATCGCCAACCAATTGGATCTTCCCGGCGAGTTCGTCGGTCAGCATCTTCCAGCCATCCCAATCATCTTCGGACAGGCCGTCTTCGATCGAGACGATCGGATAATCCTTTACCCATTTCGCCCAGAAGCGAACCATCTCTTCCGAACTTTTGGCTGACCTGTCAGATTTCTTGAAGACATATTTGCCATCCTGATAGAACTCGCTGGCAGCCGGATCGAGTGCAATCGCGATTTCTTCGCCCGGCTTGTAGCCCGCCTGCTGGATGGCTTCTAACACCACTTCAATGGCTTCCACATTCGACTTGAGCGACGGCGCGAATCCGCCTTCGTCACCCACTGCCGTGTTGTAGCCGCGCTTCTTCAACACACCTTTCAATGTATGAAAAACTTCCACGCCCCAGCGCAGCGCTTCGGAAAATGATTCAGCGCCGACGGGCATAACCATGAATTCCTGAAAATCCACGTTGTTGTCGGCGTGCGCGCCGCCATTCAGGATGTTCATCATGGGAACCGGCAGCGTGTTAGCGGCTGCACCGCCAAGATACCGATAAAGCGGCATCTGGAACGCAGCGGCACAGGCGCGAGTAGCAGCCATGGAAACCGCCAGCATGGCGTTCGCGCCCCAGCGACCCTTGTTCACCGTTCCATCCAGCTCAATCATCCTCTGATCCAGCGCACGCGGTTCAGCAGCATCGAATCCGGCAAGAGCTTCGGCTATTTCGCCATTCACGTTCTCAACCGCTTTGAGTACTCCCTTACCGAGATAGCGCTGGTTGTCGCCGTCGCGTAGTTCGATAGCTTCGTACTCGCCGGTGGAGGCGCCGCTGGGTACGGCGGCACGGCCGCTGGCACCACCATCAAGAAAAACTTCCGCTTCAACGGTCGGGTTTCCGCGTGAATCAAGTATTTCTCTGGCGGTAATTTCAGCAATGTTAGTCATGCTTTTCGGGCTGCTGAGGTCAGCTTCGGAGACGCGTTTGGAAGCGCTGTCAACGGCCAGGCGTCGCCCGGTCAGTTCGCCAATACCACTATAGGTTTTTCCCATCGCTGCCTCCCGAAATAAGCGATTATAGCGGACAAGATTGACGCGCGTCAGCGATGGGTACCGCACGCAGGAATGCCCCGCCACACGGGTGACTGCGGTGGTTCGTTTGAACCTTCGACACTTGTTCCAACTTCTTGCGTGTTTTACAGTCAGCTTCAGGATGCAGGATCACACCGAGACTCTTAAGGTGGGGTCACACGCGCCGGAATTCAGGGTTCTGGCAGCCAACCGCTTGGGAGAGTTTTCACTGTCCGGGTTTCTCGGGCGAGGGACGTTGGTCCTGGAATTTCTGCGCGGCACGTGGTGAAAGAACTGCGTGAAGCGCATGGCTCAGTTGGAGTCACTGGCGGGAGAGTTTGAGAAGGCAAATGCACAGGTGGCGTGCATCGCCGCTGAAAAACGGGAGGGCTTTCATAAGCCGGTGCAGTTTCTACAGCAGAACCCGGTTTCCTTTCCGTTCCTTCTCGACGAGGACCGGACCGTGACCAAAGCCTACGGTCTGTATCATCGAATAGGATTGGACGCGATCAACATCGCACATCCCGCCACCTTGATCATCGATCGCAGTGGGATTGTCCGGTACATCTATCGCGGCAGCAATCAATTTGACCGGGCGCCGGTGGAACCGTTTCTTGAAGCAGCAAGGAAATTGAAGGATTGAAGAACTTTCGAATTAACGAATTTGTAGGAGGCGTAATGAGGAGACTAGTTGTCCTGCTTGGTGTGATGCTTATGAGTTTGGCCGCGGCGGCGCAGAGCAATCTATCTTTGCCAGCGGGAACCGCTCTTAAAGTGAAACTTGAGACCACGCTGGCCACGTTTATGACGAAAACAGGCGAGTCGTTTTCGGGAAGAGTCACGGAACCAGTCATGGTGAGCGGTAAAACTGTGATTCCGATTGGCGCTACCGTGCAAGGGCACGTGACGAAGGTTAACGAGCCGCGACGGCTCGCGGGCAAGCCCACCATCGGCATTCGCCCGGAAACTATCGTTCTGCCCAACGGCGAAAAGTTCATGCTTAGCGCCACTCTGGTAGATACGAATCTCCGCAATGGAACGGACGTGAACGACGAAGGCCAATTCAAAGGCGCTGGACACGATAACAAGGATCTCATGGAAGTGGGTGTGGGCACCGGTGGGGGCATGCTGGTTGGCGGACTGGCCGGAGGTGGAAAGGGCGTGCTGATTGGCGGCACCATCGGGGCGACGGCCACGGTGGCTCACTGGTTGTCCAAGCACAGATCAGCGGTTCTGCCCGCCGGGACAGAGCTGGTTATGGAATTGAATCGTCCCATGACCATGAGTGCGGCGAGTGGAGGAAAGTAGCGAGTTTCTAGGTTTCTGGTTTCCCGTTCATCGGGAGCTTCTTGGCTCCCGATTCTTTTTGTAGCTGTGAGCCAAGTGCTTACGAACTCATGTGGCGGCGGGTCAAATACCAGGTCCCCACAAAACACCCATCGCGCATCCGATGCACAGATCCTTCGCTACGCTCATCAGGATGACGGCGGGAGAATCTCTAAAAAGCGAGGGCTGCGAGGTCTTCTTCGCTGAGCAACTGCAGTTCGATCCAACCTTCCAGTGGCAATGCGTCGATTGGCAGGCGGTTTTGCCAGAGGCTGAAGCGGAGGCGTAGGCGGGTGGCAACGGGAGCGGAGGACTTGCCAACGGCGCCGCCTGAAGAAACTGGCGCGGCGAAGAGCCAAGCCAAGGGTAGTTTGAATTCAAAGTTGCGGCCGAGCACGAGCTTGACTTCCTCAGTCCTGGGCTGGTCAGACCCAGCGAGGGGCTTTTCTTCATCCGCAAGAGAGATCTTCCAGGAACGGATGGTGCGCCCGTCTACGCCCACGTCCAGCCGCAAGGAGCGGCGAGGGCGTTGCGACTCGACCTCCCACGATTCAATGTTCACCACCAGTTCGAAAGATGACTGCGGCACAGTTCCCACGAAATCAAGACGGCCGTAAACATTGGTTTCATCGATGCCGGCGTACACCGAATCCAGCACGAAGCTCTTGCCGTGCATGGCGCCAGCGCGGTGGTCAGCAGTGTACATGGCGGCGCCCAGCCACTCGAAATATCGGACCATGTCTGCGGCCACGCGCGGATGGATGTAGGCGCTTTGCGGAACGAACGACGGACGCGCGGCCGCACCGATAATCGGTTGCGCTAGGTATTCCGGCGGGCTTGCGCCCAGCGCCTGGTAGATGTTGGAGAGATGCTTGCGGTAAAGCTCATCGAATTCGCGATCGTTGGCGGAGTGGTGCTCCGGGCCGTACCACCAGTTCCAGTCGCTCCCCTCGGCGATCAAAAGTTCCTCGAACGCCAGCTTGCGCTGGGGTTCGTTGGCGCGCGCGGCATTTTGAGTGTAGAAGTTGCGGGCATGATAGAGGTAATCCCAGGAGCGATTGTCCTCCGGAGCGCCGATCCAGACATTGAAATTGGCGTTGATCCAGGAGCCGGGTACCAGGGATTTCAGCTCTGGCTTTTCAGCGTGACGCGCGATGGCTTCCGAAATGGTGACCGCTTCCATGCCGGGAGTCTTCTGCAAGGCATCGTAAAAACGGCGCAGGAATTCACGCCCCGAGCGTGGGTAGTACTCCCATGCGTTCTCACCATCGAGGATGATGGGAACCATAGCATCCTTGCCTTTGGTGATTATGGGTTGCGCCGCTTGTTTGATGTTTTGGATGAGGTGTGCAGCAGCTTCCTGCGGCGGCATTCCTGAGTAGACAAAACCGATCAGATCCGACAGAGTGTGATCGCGGAACAGCATGTGCATTTCGATCGTAGTGCTTTCGTAGCGGTAAATGGTGTACAGCTTTTCGGCGGCGCCGGCATCCAGGCGGCCTTGGCCGTCGCGAGAGAAAAAGAAGCCCAGACTCCGTCCAAGGACACCTTCATCGGTTGCCATCCATTTCACTCCCAAGGTGCTGGCAATCGCCAAAACATCTTCCGAGACACTGCCTTCGGAGGGCCAGACACCTTGCGGACGAACCCCAAACACACGCTCATGCAGGTCCAGGCCGCGCAGCAGTTGCACACGGGCATCCTCTGGACGGCGAAAGCGGTTTTGAGGAAGTGGCAGGCCGGGGGTGGAGACACCGCCCATGTCAGTGTCGCAGAGTAATGGGAGGATCGGATGATAGAAAGGCGAAGTTGAGATTTCGATGGAACCTCGCTTGGCCGCCGCGGCATGCGCGGGAAGCACCTTGCCCAGCAGTTCCCTTTCCCGGGCGATTATAAAGGCCTGGTCATCCAGCGTGTAACCATGACCTTTCTTGATGAGGGCTGCGATGTCGCGGTCCTCGAGGAAGAACTCGTCGAACCAGGCGATTTGCGAGAGCACCTGCAGGTCCGTAAAGTCCTGCGGCTGAAAGTAGCGTTCGGCTCGTTCCGGGGAATCTCCGGATCCCCGGAAACGCTCCCAGAGTTCGCGATAGCGCGGGTAGCGACCGATCATGTGCACGGGGTTGGCCTGGAACAGATACTGGAGCGCGGAGCGGCGCTCTTCGGAAGTCAAGTCGTTCGCGGATTTGGCGGCAAGTCGCAGGAACGGATCTTGGGCGGTCCCGGCGACGTAGTCTTCTATCTGCGCGATGAGTGACGGAACCAGGTTGAAGGTTTGGTGGACTTTGGGAAACTCGTCCAGCAGCTTGACCATTCCGTAGTAATCTTTGAGCGCATGCAGGCGGACCCAGGGCAGGCGGTACTCACCCGTGACCAGGTCCTTGTAGAACGGCTGATGCTGGTGCCAAAAGACGACTACGCGCAGGACAGGCATTCGCAGCAGGTCCTCTTGCTAGAGCCAGAAATTATGAAGGCGAAAGAGCAAGTCTAGCATGTAAGGCCATTGGTCCTCAGGAGCTTCGCAGCTGCGAGCTCAACCATGCCGTCGCCCTTCGAGTTCCCAGGCTGGCCGCCGAATCTTTAAAGTTCGGTACACTAGAAGTTTGTCCGAGTGCCGATTCACAGCACAGATACTATGCGCGCCACCACTCCTGCTCGCCATGATGTAAGCCTTCTCACCGACCAGGACTTCTACCTCTTTAATGAGGGGAGTCACTACCGCATGTACGAGAAACTCGGCGCTCACCTGGTGAACGCCAACGGCCAGCAGGGCACGTACTTTGCGGTGTGGGCCCCGGCCGCTCGCGAGGTTTACGTAATGGGCGACTTCAACGACTGGAACCACCGCTCGCATCCTCTGTATGCGCGAGGTAGCTCCGGAATCTGGGAGGGGTTTGTTCCCGGGTTGGGTAAAGGCACGCTCTACAAGTTCCACATCTATTCACATCATCACGGTTACCGGGTTGACAAAGCAGATCCCTTCGGGTTTTTTCATGAGAAACCGCCGCGTACGGCATCGATTGTTTCGGACCTGGGATATGAGTGGCACGACCAGGAATGGCTGGGCAAACGGCATGACAGGAATTCCCTGCATGCGCCACTGGCCATTTATGAGGTGCATTTAGGTTCCTGGATGCGGGCGCCCGAGCACAACCAACCGCTAAGCTATCGGGATCTTGCTCCGCGACTTGCCGAGTACGTGCAGAAGATGGGCTTCACTCATGTCGAGTTTCTGCCCGTCATGGAGCATCCCTTCTATGCCTCCTGGGGATACCAGACTACCGGCTATTTCGCGCCGACCGCGCGCTACGGAACGCCTCAGGATTTCATGTACCTCGTTGATTACCTGCACCAGCATGGGATTGGGGTGCTTCTGGACTGGGTGCCGTCGCACTTCCCTTCCGATGCCCATGGGTTGGCTTACTTTGACGGTACTCATCTGTTTGAGCATGCTGACACCAGGCAGGGCTTCCATCCGGACTGGAAAACTCACATTTTCAATTACGGGCGCAACGAGGTGCGCAGCTTCCTGCTGAGCAGCGCCATGTTCTGGCTGGATAAGTACCACGCCGATGGGCTGCGCGTGGATGCGGTAGCTTCCATGTTGTACCTCGACTACTCACGGCGGCATGGGGAGTGGATTCCCAATAAGTACGGCGGGCGCGAGAACTTGGAGGCCATTGACTTTTTGCGTCGCTTTAATCAGGAGGTATATGGGGAGCATCCGGACATTCAGACGGTTGCAGAAGAGTCTACTGCCTGGCCGATGGTTTCCAAGCCAACCTACTTGGGTGGGCTCGGTTTCGGGCTGAAGTGGGATATGGGATGGATGCACGATACGCTGCAGTACTTTTCGCATGATCCGATTCACCGCTTGTACCATCACAACCAGCTGACGTTCCGCATGCTCTACGGGTTCAGCGAAAATTTCGTGCTGCCGCTCTCGCACGACGAAGTCGTACACGGCAAGGGCTCGCTTATCGGCAAGATGCCGGGAGACGACTGGCAGAAGTTTGCCAATCTTCGCTTGCTGTTCGGTTACATGTATGCGCAGCCCGGGAAAAAGCTGCTGTTCATGGGTGGCGAGTTTGGGCAATGGCGGGAATGGGCGCATGACCGCAGCCTGGATTGGAATCTGGTCAACTGGCCATCACACCGGGGCCTGCAAAGCTGGGTGGAAGTGCTCAACCGGCTGTATCGCAGCGAGCCGGCGTTGCACGAATTGGATACCGATCCCGCAGGGTTTGAGTGGGTGGACTGCAACGATACGGCGGCCAGCGTGGTATCCCTGCTAAGAAAGGGCCGGGCAGCGGAGGACGTTATTCTGGTCGTGTGCAACTTCACGCCGGTTCCACGGGTCAATTATCGCGTCGGTGTTCCGGCAGGTGGATACTGGCGGGAACTGGTGAATAGCGACGCCAAAGAATACGCTGGCAGCGGGATGGGAAACTTGGGTGGCGTAACCGCAGATGCGAGGCCGGCGCATGGGCGCTCCTATTCTCTAAATTTGATACTGCCGCCGCTGGCAGCTCTGTTCCTGAAGAGAAGCTAGGAGTCGAACCCACGCTCAGAAATTTCCCGATCAATTTGGTGAGGGGCTGGAACCCGGGCTTGGGCTCGGAGGCGGAGGGGGGGCTACGGGCGGAGCGGCCCCTGACGGCACGGTCTTAGGAGTGGCGGAGCCAGGGAGTTCCTCACCGGGACGGCGCAGGGTGGGAGCGTTGGCCGGCCTGGGCTGCTCACCTTCTTTGGCGGTGGTGGCCGGTGGGTTGATGTCAACTTCCTTCTCCGTGCGCACAATCTTCTGGCCGCCTACTTTCATAATTTCGACTCGCACCACCTGGTCGCCCACGAAGCGGATAAAATCAACATCTGCGGGCGGTTCACCATAGATCCATTCTTCGTATTCGGTGTCGCCGTCCTTCTCACGATCTTTTTTCGGAGGACGCCCCTTCGCGTAAATCACCATCTCGCGATTCATGCCGACCAGCACATTGTGGTTCTTGATGGCCTCTTTTACCTTGGGTGGGACGGTATCCAAATACGCTTCGACGGCTGACTTGGAGTTAAAGTCGAACACCGGACGGAGCAGATCCTTCAGTTGCTGGGGATTCATCTCCGGCACCGGCCGGTCGAAGACCAGATCCACAAACGAGCCGCGGGGGTTAGCCCGGGTATCAGTGGGCGCGATGGGGGTCGTACCACCCGCGCCTCCGACCTCAATCCTCTGATACCACTTTTTCTTCTTTACCGGACCACCGTTGATCTCAAAGTGGATCATGCGGTCCTTAATAACAATATTGGTGATCATTGCCATGTCGCCGATCTTGGCGGCGGGACCGTAGCTGGCCATCATCAACTCTAATTGCTGACGGTCTGGGGTGATTACTCCGTTCTCGAGTCTCAGCCCCGTCTTGCCCATGGGAAATGGACTACGGATATACACCAGCTCCGCATTGAAAGCGCGAATCAGGTCCATGCGGGTCTGCTTTGTGATAGGTGGAGCTTTATCCAGCCAGGAGGGCTGGGCTGGCACTTGCTTGTCGTTGGCATTCGCCAAGGCCGCAAACAGAAGTACAAGAAAAGAAATTGCTAATACGTGGCCTGGCTTCATGGGCACCCCGGGGCCTGAGCTTAGATTCATTATAGCTCTGAGGGGATGGACCGGGCGGAGATGACTTTTTTCACAAGTGCACGCGTTTCTGTTTAACCGCCGAGATCAAAGAGAATGCCGAGAAAATACTCTGCGATCCGCGCCCTGGTTTTTCTGCGAACTCGGCGGTGAAATCTTCTTTCTCAAGCCTAGAACCCAGAGCCGGAATACTAGACTTCTACTCTCACGCCTTCGCGCGCAACTCGCATGGGCAGGACTTGTGCTCCGTTTTGCCCGATGGCTTGTGCAACTCTTACCCTCGCCTCCTGCTCTACGAGAAATATAATGCACCCGCCGCCGCCCGCGCCGCATATCTTGGCCGCCCGGGCGCCGTGGCGCCCGGCGATGGCGATCAGCTTGTCGATCAGCGGAGTGGTTATTCCGGGGGCATTGGTTCGGCGCAGTTTCCACTCTTCCCGCAGCAGGCGCGCCACTTCGTTCCAGTCGCGGTGAATCAGGGCGCGGTGCATGGCCCGGGCAATCAGGGAAATGCGTTCAAAGTTGCGGAACACGTGACGGTCACCGTTGATGTGGGCCTTGAATACCTCCCAGTTGTTGATGCCGGACTTGCGCGGAGCCCCCGTATAGGCGAGCACGAAGCGGGACTCAATTTCCTCCGGCGGAATGGGCACTGCTTCGCGGTGAATCCCATCAATGTCCAAGTGAATCGCACTCACTCCCCCATAAAGGGCTGGGTAGTAGTCCTGGCATCCGGTGGGCACGTCGATGATCTGCGCTTCGACGTTTTGGGCAATCATCCGCATCTGCTCCCAGGTCAGCATCCGCCCGGTGAAACGGGCGAGAGCTGCGGTGGTGGCGATCATTAAGGCCGAGGAGCCAGAGATGCCGGCGCCGGCGGGAGATTGCGAATCGGTTTCGATCAGCAGTCCTTGCTGCGGCAGGAAAAATTGCACCAGGCGTGCCGCTAAAGGATGGCGGAATCTTCGGGCGCGATTGAGATCGTCCAAGCTGCGAAACTCCTCTTCCCGCCTGGTGTCGCGTGAGCGCAGATGGACGCGCTTGCCGCGCAGAGGCCTGATGCGGCAAGTGGTGAGGATTTCCAAGGCGAAATTCACGGTTATGGCGCCGGGATGGAAGAGATACAGCGGCCAGAGGTCGAGCGTGCCGCCCGCCAGGTCGGCGCGGCAGGGCGCGTGCGCGACCACCGAAAACTCATTCTCGTTGGCGTTGGACATGCGCTGACTTTGTACCATGAGAACCGGCTATGCCGTCTAGGACAAAACCTCGCGAGCGGCTTCCAATACCTCGGGAATCACGCTATCAATATCGGCTTCCTTCGTCCGATGATTCACAATACAGGCCCGCAGGCAAAACTTGGCGCGCAACGCGGCATTCGAGAGATAGACCCGTCCACGTTCGGTGATCCGCTTCAGGATTGCGGGATTAGAGCGATTGAGATCCGCTTCGGAATGTCCTCCGGGACCGAGGTAACGAAAACATACGGTGCTGAGTTCGACCGGTGTAACCAGTTCCAGCATGGGTTCCTCGACAATCGCTTCCGCCAGACGGCGCGCGTGTGCCAGATCTTTCCTAATCGATTCCCGGAAAGCGTTGAATCCGTGATAGCGCAGCGAGAGCCATAGCTTGAGCGCGCGGAATCTCCGGGAAAGCTCCAGGGATTCTTCGAAGAAGGCAAAGCCTTCGACCGGATCGTTGCTCAAGGTACGGGCGTAGTCGCCGGTGTGGGAAAACGCCTGGCGCGCGGCTTGCGCATCGCGATAGAGCAAACAACCGCAGTCCAGCGGCTGATAAAGCCATTTGTGCGGATCGAGCGAGATGGAATCCGCATTCTCCAAGCCGGCGAACTTGTTTCGCATGGCCATCGCTGCCAGTGCTCCGTAGGCTCCGTCCACATGCAGCCACAGGTCATGATTCTTCGCGATCGCAGAGATCGGAGTCAGAGGATCAATGGCGCCGGTGTTCACCGTTCCGGCAGAGGCGACGATTGCGATCGGTGTCCTGCCTGCTTCCTTGTCATGTCGAATCGCTCGCTCGAGTTCCTCGGGGAGCAGGTGAAAGGATGCGTCGGTGCGGATCGGCCGCAAGTTATCTCGCCCGATGCCTAGCAGCGCTACACTTTTGGGAATCGACATATGAACTTCTTCCGACGCGTAGACCACGCCTCGGCTGGTCAGGCCTTTCTCATTCGCCGGAGTCTTGGCTTCACGGGCCATTGCCAGACCCATCAGGTTCGCAGGTGATCCGCCGCCAGTGAGGCTTCCGGTGAACCCTGGGCAGCCGAGAGCCTCGGCCAACCAGGCGACGACGGTTTGTTCCAGCGTCACCGCGGCTGGGCCGGAGCGCCAGGCAGTAACATTCTGGTTCAGGGTACTGGCCAACAGGTCAGCAATCGCTCCTATCGGCTCGCCAGAACCCAAAACGTATCCGAAGAACCGGCCGTTCTGCGCGCGGGAATGCTGCACCACTGCCTGCAAGTCCTTTAAAGCTTCGTCACCGATTCCTTTTTCCGGCAGAGCGGAATGAAACGCCTTCTCTGTATCCGCTCCGCTGGTCTTGGGAGAAATGGGACGCGAGTCAAGGCTCTCCAGATACTCCGCAGCCAGATCCGTCACCTGTTTCGCGATGCGCCGGAAATCGTCAGCGGAAATCTCCAAGGGACTCATGGTTTCGCGATTCTACACTTCGCCGGTAGATTTTAGGCGGCAGTTGTGAGGGCTAGGCTCCAGAACGGGCCACAGTGATGCGGGCATTCCGAACGGAATGCAATCACAGCTTGGGCGCTGCAAAGGCGGGAACAAGCCAGTCGTTCATGGGATGCAACCGGCCGCAGTCCAAACACTTCGTCACGTCAAAATGCGTGGCGCAGCCCGGACAAACGGCTTGGGTTTGGAAGGTGTCGAATCCCAGCCTGCATTGCGCGCACACCCAAAAGTTTCCCACCGGTGGCGCTGTCTTGCACGACGGACAGGCAAACCCGTCATGACGCGGCAGCTTGGCTATACGCGACAACACCTGCGCGTGTCGCAGTCCTCCCCAGCAATTCATCAGGATAAAAACTGAAAGAATGCCAAACCAAATCGAGTGTGCCCATAAGGCGAATACGATGAGCCCAGCCACGCCGATGAAGCCGATGATGGTGGCTGCCATCAGGCTGCGAGCGCGGCCAACCACAAACCAAAGCAGAGAACGCAGAATCTGGCCGCCATCCAGGGGATAGATGGGCAGCATATTGAAAATCAGCAGCCCCAGGTTGATGGCCCAGACTGTGCGCAGCAGCTCGTGAGCATTTGGCATCGCCAGTGCCAATCCCGAGGACCGACTCCATAAACCAAGAAGCGTCAGGATCGGGAAGAGCACAACGTTGACCAGCGGCCCTGCCACGATGCTCCACAGGGTGGCTCCGGGCCGCGGCGGCGGATCCACATAGGCCACTCCGCCGAGCGGCCAGAGCACAATCTGATTCGCCCTTCCCCCCACCTGGCGGCAAGCCAGTGCGTGGCCGTACTCGTGAAGCATCACGATGAAAAAGAGCGCAAGGTACTCCAGCACATTCCAGGTGAGAGAGGAATACCTTCCCGAGCGGCTGTTGATTTCAAACACCGCCACCAGAAACCAGGACCAGTGCAAAAACAAATCAATTCCGGCGAAGCGGAACA
>DASQIH010000160.1:0-9311 GCA_035631655.1 Terriglobales bacterium | reverse complement strand
TGTGAGGAACAAAATGAACGTTGGTGAACCGCAGAGAGTAATTGAAGTGGTCCCGCTGCATGAACCAGTGCCTAGTGAACCAAAACCAATTGAACCCGAGCAGGAACCGGTCTATGAGCCAGAAGAGGAGCCGGTTGAGCCATGATGGATGTATCGGACACGTATATCCTCCCGGTAGTTGGATATCGAGGTTGGGTGCTACGGGAAGGCAAACTCTCAAGTTGCGTGGTAGACAATTTCTGGATTCCGCAAAAGGCCAACGTGGCTCAGTGTGGTGGATATGAAAACGTCAAATTCTGGGTCAAATTCTGGGGGCCGCACAAGATCCATTTCGGGCCGGAGCTGATTCCACATGCAAGTTATGTGCCGCCAATAGCAGAGTGTGGATGCGGGTTCTATGCTTTTAAAACTTTGCCATATCTGGTGGAATGGCTAGTGCATAGGGAGCGAAACATTGTTGTCGGCGAAGTATACCTGTGGGGGAAGATAGTTGATTGTCAGTACGGCTATCGCGCTCAGTATGCTTACCCAAAACGGTTTTACAGCAACAGTTACGAATACAATTGCGCCCACAACAATTCCACTTTTGCATTGCGTGAGTTCAATGTCCCGGTAGAACCTATGCCAGAGACAGTTACGCAACCTGAATTTGGATGTGAACGCTAAGCCCGCTCACGGATGTCGTCATGCCGGGCATCAGTGGGGCGAGGAAAAGCTTCAAAAATCTGCTTAAATTCGAGCGGCAATTCCGGAGAGCATCGCAACAGTTTTCCTTCTAAAGAGCGCATTCCAAGGTGTCTCTGACGGACCGCCCCAGTCCGTAAAGTGGTGCGACCATGACCGCTGAAAAAACCTCCAAAGAGCGGCAAACGAAAAGGCAGGACAAGTGCGCCCACCCGGCTTGCAACTGCGCGCCGGAGAAGGGTAGCAAATATTGCGGCCCAGGCGTGCCCGAGTACAGGTGCACCTGCCGCGCATGCCTGAGACTGTCGCGAAAAGATTGCGAAGTTACGGCGTCTTTCATCGGCGGCAGACTGATGCCCTGTTAGTCAGTGCTGTACGCTCCACACTATAGCGACGGGAGTTGCTTTCCCAGAGCCGGCGTTGCATTCACGACGGGACCGTCCGCGAAAACAGGCGAAGAATTGGCCCATTGCGACTGTTTTCCATAGAGCACAGCCAAGTCCCAAAGTATGCCGTTGCGCTGGCAGCAGCTAGGCTCGGAGGCAAGCTGCTGATGCAGTTCTTTCGCCACGAGATGATCCTTGTCCCAATACTGAATAACCCGTGAATCCGCGATTCGGGATTGCACCATGCCGCTCGGACTCGACCAATCGGAGGGCAGCATTGGCTCCCACACTACAAGGACACGGATGGGCTGTGCCCCAATCTGTTTCTTCAGCATTTCCTCTATTGCGGACGCCCCCCGCAAGCAGGTCGGTCAGGTCGGCGACAGCAGCAGCACCAGCCGCGCTTCGTCTCCTGCTGCATCGAAATCATTCTTAAAATGGTCGAGGTTGTTTTGTGTCAGTGATGTGAGTGGCGGCTGACCCGGTGGTGTTCCTTTCGACACCCAGAGATACCAAACGATTATGAAAGCAGCGATAGGCCCGACCACCCAAAGCGCATACTTGATATTCCGCAGTGGCATGGTCATCCTGCAATCAGGCTGGCTATCACTTGTGGAAACAGGATGACAAGAAGGACGATTATTGCAGCAGTCCAAAATAGTGCGATGCTTAACGGGCTTCGCTTCTGGCATTGATTGCGCCGAACATACAACTGCACAAAACCGACAACCAAAAGGATGCCTGCACTCGCGAGCAACCAAGGACGTGATAACTCAACCTCATGCTCGCTCCCGCCAGCCCCAGCGCTCCTAAGAAAGTAAATGGTAAGCAACACGCCAAAGTCGAGAGCGCCGCAATCAGTGCCGCAATCGGGGTTGTTCGCTCTGCCACCCTCATTTCTGTCTCCTCCCACCCGAAACGAATGCCGAAGCTAAAGCATGTAAGTCACGTCTGAGCCATGTGTCGGGTACGCAAATATCGTCTGGTGAAGGGTATCCGTAGTGGTTCCTGATTGGACAGCCAATGCAAAGACATTGATGAGTTCATCCGCTTCCGGTCCAAGCAGGTGCGCACCCAAGACTCGACCCGTCCTCTCTTCAATCAGAACCTTGAAGCCCGAGCAGTCCTCAGCAACCCTGCGGGACGAATACCAAGTGCTAGTTTCCTCCCGGTGAATGCGGAATCTAAAGTCGCGTTCTTGGGCAGCGTGTTCGCTCATGCCGACCGCTGCTAGAGGCGGCACCGTGAACACAACACTCGGAACGGGAGGCTGCCCGACTTTCCGGTTATTGCCTTTAAGCAGGTTGGAAGCGGCAATCGTGCCTTCGTAAACCGCTACAGGCGTGAGCGGTGGTAAGCCGCTCGCCGCAGCATCACCCGCTGCGTAGACTGCCGGATTGGAAACACTCTGAAGATATTCGTTGACTTTGACGCCGCGTTTTTCTGCTTCGACTCCGGCAGCAGAGAGATTCAGATCGTCAATATCAGCAACCCGACCAGCGCCATGCACAACCATATCGGCTTGAAATTCGCGTTTGTCACCTTCAGTGGATGCGCACACGAAAAGGTGGTCATCCCTCTCTTCAATGGCTTTCACCTCGGAGCGGAGTTGAACATCAACCCCCAGTCGGCGTGTCTTTCGTACAAGCTGGTCAACGAGGTCAGGGTCAAAACGCTCAAGGGGGCGTTCGCCACGGTGCAAGATGACTACCTCTGCTCCACAGCGAACAGCAACGTGGGCAAATTCAAACGAAATGTAGCCGCCGCCCACAAAGACGATTCGTTTGGGTAGTGAATCGAGTTCCAAGAACTGTTCGCTTGTGGTCAGGTATTGCTCTCCCGGTATGTTGAGTTTTTGCGATTTGGCTCCGGCTGCAACCAAGATGCGACGACCTTCCAATAACTCGTCACCAACTTCAAGCTCAGTTGTGCTTGTAAAGTGTGCTACGCCATGGAAAGTAACTATTCCGCTTTCAGCGAAACTCTTTTCCTTTTCTACGGGAACCGGGTCCGTGAACGTCCGCTTGAACCGCATCAGTTCCGACCATTCGATTCGTGCGTTTCCTCTCTGTATCCCTTTGCCATCCATCCTCCGAACCCAGTCAATTACCGCCGCTGCGCCAACCAGTACTTTCTTGGGGTCACATCCACGAAGGGCGCAGGTTCCACCAAACGGACGGCAATCTACAACGGCAACGCTCCATCCTGCGGCTCGGCATTGGGAAGCAGCCGTGGAAGCGGCTGAGCCTGTGCCGATGACCACGAGATCAAATTTTCTCTTCACCGCCATGACGCCCTCGCTTCCTTGTCGCTGAAATCGCGAGCCGAAGCATCTGCTCCGATGGAACTCCGCTCAAATTTGAATAGAGGCGGCAGGCTAGACCGGGAGCATTTTGGGTCGGTTCGACATCTTCGCCTTCAATGCGAATAGTTGGAGAACCCGGAAATAGCAGAGCCTTTGCCTCTGCCTCGGTATTCACCGCCACTTGGCGAATTTCAGCACTCAGAGCTTCGGATGCCAGTACTTTCTGTAACCGCACGAATGCGGGCTGGTGATGAGGACATCCGGGGACATACAGAATTTCAATCTTCATCGGCTCCCTCCTGCCGCCTCTTCGAGCACGGGACAGGCGCAGGCTGCGTGCCGATGCCGATGATTCAATTCGCGATTGCACTTCCGCAAATCCGTCTCTAGCTCCGACTCCAGATACCGGAGGTCTCGCAACTTCCCACGCACGTCGGTCAGCTTTGCCTTCAACAACTCGCGAACCGATTCGCAGGCATCCACCTTCCGCTCTCGAAGCTGGATCAATTCACCGACCTCGCGCAATGAGAAGCCGAGTCCCTGCATCTGCTGGATGAAGTGAAGTCGCTCGATGGTGCCCTCTCCGTACAATCGGAACCGACCTGCGCTGCGATCCGCCTTGGGCAGGAGCTTGCGCTTCTCGTAGAATCGGATCGCGTCTACGGTTAGGGTAGTGCGTTTCGCGACCTCGCCGATCTGCATCGCCGTACTCTCAGGTTGCTGATTGGTCACCATAACAAAATCATACAATCTGGAGCGCAGTCCAGAGTCAAGTGGGATGGGGCAAGCTGCAAGGGGTCTTTGACCACGAACCATGCGAGTACGGTGCCATAATGCTGTGAATGGCTTCGGTGCTACAAATAGCTTCTCCGGACGCGGTCCCGCGAATCCAACGGTTACAAACCTTCACAATCGCATGGATGAGTGTGGAGGCTGTGGTGTCCCTCTTCGCAGCTTGGCGGGCACGGAGTCCCGCTCTGCTTGCATTCGGTGGAGACAGCGCCATCGAACTCTTCTCGGCGGCAGTAGTGCTGTGGAGATTTCGTGCAAGGGCGGTGCACGGACACGCAGAAACGCGGGCTGCTCGTCTCGCGGGAGCCTTGTTGTTCGCGCTCGCTGGTTATGTCGCCATCACCTCAGTCGCGAGCCTGCTGGGCTATAGCGAACCCAAACCAACGTTTCTGGGGATAGCCATTTTGATTGCCGCTGCCGCCGTCATGCCGTGGCTTGCGACGGAGAAGCGGCGGCTGTCAGGAGCTACGGGCAGTGCTGCGTTGAGGGCGGATGCCGCTCAATCGGCGCTGTGTGCTTACCTGTCGCTGATCGGCTTGGCGGGACTGGCGATCAACGCGATCTGGCACGCAAGGTGGGCTGATCCTGTTGCGGCTTTAGCCATTATCCCCCTCATCGTTTGGGAGGGTTGGGAAGCCATGCGCGGGAAGACCTGCGATTGTCGCTAGTCTCGCTCGATGCGCGGTGGTTAGAGGAAATTTCGGAGAGCCATCCCGGTGGAAGGATTTCAGGTTGTCGTCACCACCAAGGGTCAGTATAGTTTGGATGACAAAAGGCCTCTCTACGCAGGCTTCACGAATTGCATCATAGGAAACGTGCGGCGAAAGCTTATTCAATTCGGTACGACGTTCATCCTGACACTTTGCATTTGGGGACATGTATCGGAGATATTCGATTATTGGGACAACACGTTCCAAACAGGTAACGACATTGAATACAGCACGGTGATCGTGGTGCTGATCGCGGGAGCAGTTATTGGATTTGCCCACGTCGCTGCTATTGTGCTCCGCACGGTGTTCGCAACGTCTTGCCTGTTGCCTTTGTTCGCCGCTTATCGCCTTGCCATGCCCAATCCCGCTGCCTTCCTCGGTCAATCCCCACCTCGACCTCTTCGAATCTGATCCCCCCGCTTCACTCAGGGCAAGCACTAGCGACCCATTCACCCTGTTTGACCGAGGGCACGCATGTTTTCAATGGAAAGAGCACGACGGCTGAGATTGACGTGCAGCTTTGTCATCCTTGCATTTGCTGTATTGTGCGGGGCACAGACCTCCAGAGTAGCTGGGGCAGTTCAGGGGATCGTCGTTGACGAGACTGGCTGCACTGTCGCTGGTGCGACGGTTACGCTGCGGAACCTCGGCACGAACCAGACGCGCACGATTTCCGCCAACCCAGAGGGTTCGTTCTATGCTGGCGAGATTCCCGTAGGTCAGTACGAGCTTCGCGTAGAATCACCCGGATTTTCCCCGTATGTAAACAATGCGATTGTGATCTCTATCGGAAGGGTGGTTCAGTTAACAGTTCGGCTTGCTCCCGCCAGAGTGCAGGAACAGATCACGGTTTCAGAACAACCGTCGCCGATTGACTCTTCCCAGACCACCGAAGCAACAACAATCGAGCATGAGCGAATTGAAGAGTCGCCCGTGGTCAGCCGTGACTACCTTGACTTCGTGCTTCTGGCACCGCAATTGGCTCAGTCGAATACTCACGGAGGCACGGGCGGCAAGAGCGCCCTTGCCGACAGCGGGTTTACCTTCGCAGGTCTCCGTTCCCGCAGCAACAGTCTCTACATTGACGGCGTTGCGAACAACGATGAATACTCAGGCTCCGCACGCACGGAACTGTCGCCTGAGACTGTACAGGAGTTTCAAGTAGTCAATAACGGCTTGTCCGCAGAGTCCGGTGGAGGCGCGAGCGGTCCGATCAACGTCATCACAAAGAGTGGCGTGAACACCCTTCACGGGGATGCCTTTGTATTTATCCAAAATGGTGCGTTGAACGCCAGAGACCCTCTTACCAATGAGACCGGGTCTCCTGACCTGAATCGGTTTCGGGCGGGACTGTCGGCTGGAGGACCGATTGTGCGCAATCGCACGTTCTACTATGTGGCGGGAGAACAGGAGGGGGCGCACGGCGATGATAGCTCGCTGATCTCGCCCTCGGTCGCCAGTGTGGTCAATGGGGTGCTTGGCTCTGGTGCGTTTCCGAGAATCGCCACTCGCGCCATCAACCCTGAATTGTTTCGAAGATCACGCGCCGAGACCGAGGTTTCTGGGAGATTGGATCATCACATCACGGACAAGCACTCGGTGTTGCTGAAGTACGCATTGACAAACAATCGCGAGGCGGGAGGCGCCTTCAATACCGGAGGCCTGGTCGATCCCAGCGGGCGGGGAAGCAGCTTCATTGAGGATCAGGGAGTAACAGGCTCCATCACGTCAATTCTGAGCAACAGCGCCCTCAACAGCGTTCGATTTCAGGCGAGCACGCGCAGAGCCGTACTGAAGACTGCCGACCAGATCGGACCGGGAATCAGTATCGCTGGTCTCGTCGATTTCGGTCGCCCCTACGACGGAAATGACAGGAGACGTGAAAACGACTACGAGGTGAGCGATGTGGCGTCCATGGCGAAGGGTCGTCACCTCGTCAGTTTCGGAGCGGACTTGGACTGGATTCGGGAGAAAGCTTCAGCGCTTGACGGTTTTGGAGCCATCTACGTCTTTCCGACTCTCGATTCGTTTCTAAGCGGGCAGCCCGATGAGTACCGACAGGCGTTTGGTAATCCACACACAAATTTCGCCTCGCCGAGGTACTCTGGATTTGTCCAAGACCACTGGACGGTCACCAAACGTTTCACGATTGATGTGGGCATCCGGTACGATTTCGAGCATCTGCCCGCGCAGTTCAAGGAGGATACGAACGACCTCGCACCGCGAATCGGACTAGCCTACAGCCCTTCACCAAGCTGGGCGCTGAGGGCGGGGTTCGGCATCTTCTTTGATCGCTACCTGCTGGCTGCGGTAAACCGTGCGCTTGAGAAGAATGGAATCCAAGGGTTTGAGCAAGTCGCGCACGGGCAGACAGCGACCCAAATCTTCCAGTCGGAACTGGGCGGAAGCTCCGTGGTCCCCATCCCCTCGATTCGTCCGTCGATTTTCACCGCCGACCCGAACCTGCAGACCTCGCGCAGTACAATCGCGAGTGCGGGGGTTGAGCGGCTCCTGACCAATAACCTTACCGCCAGCGCAACGTTCTTGTTTGCACGCGGCGTAAGACTGTCCCGCACTCTCAATGTGAATCTTCCGCCGCCTATCCTGCTCACACCGGACAACGCCGCAAGCCTCGGGATTCCCAATCCTTTTCCGCAGCAGCTCGGGAGGCTGGTGTTTCCTCCCGCACGGCTCTTGTCCCAATTCGACAACATTTATCAGTGGGAGAACCACGCCAGTTCCGTTTACGACGGGTTCTCGTTGTCCCTGAATCGAAGACTCTCAAACGAGATTTCGTTTTCGGGGAACTACACGATTTCCAAGGCAATCGACGACGCCTCGGACTTTGACGAACAGCCGGAAAACCCGTACTTGCTCCGGGCTGAACGGGCTTTGTCTTCGAACGACCAGAGGCAACGGTTCGTGTTTAGCGGGACTTTCGATCTCCCGTTCGGTGACGAGGACGAGGGCAAAAAGCCGACCGGGACAATCGCCAAGCTGTTCGGAAACATTGAAATGGCTCCTATTTTGACAATCGGAAGCGGCAGACCAATTGATCCTCTGACGGGTTTCGGTGCAAATCGGAGTGGGGCAATTCCGTTGTCGTCGCGCCCCCTTGGCTTTGGACGAAATTCGCTGCGGACTGGCACGCATGAGCAACTGGACCTGCGCGTGCTGAAATTCTTCAAGGTCGGTGAGCATGGAAAGCTGGACTTCGTCGTGGAGTCGTTCAACCTTCTCAACCACACGAACGTCGTTGCCCTCAATCAGTTCTATGGCGTGGAGAATTCCCCGATTCCAGTATTTGCTGCTCCCGACAAAGCGGGGATTCCGAGGCAATTGCAGTTCTCAATAGACTTTGAATTCTAGAGGCTCGTTGACGCCGCACGAGATCAGGGAGCAACGGTTGGTTCTCCTCCGGGCATGCGAGTACGGTGGGTGTCTTAATGTCGTGAATGGGAAGCGGGCACGGCAGTGCGTCAGGCGACTCTGTCATTCCGCTTTTTCGTGCTCAGACCGAGCACGCGATAAGTGAGTCATATCCCACAAACACCGCTGAGGATCACTGAGGCTCCGGCGATGCCCAGCGCCCACCCAATGTAAGGATGTCCGCTGACGAGGATTCCCGCGATTCCGAGGCCGATCCCCAGCGCCACGCGCAAGGTGCGGTCTATTCGACCCACATTCAGAAACGTTCCCATACTCCCTCCGCTCGGTCAGAGCAATGCGTCATCTATCTTTCGAACATCAAATCCGACAATCACCTTTTCATCAACGACGGTTACAGGAGTGGTCATGAAACCGAGTGTTTGTAGTTCATCCCCAGGGTCCATGAACTTCAGTGACGGCCGGTACATCTTCGAGTTCGGAATCGCGATCACAGCGCAAAGTCTTGGGAAAGTGAATAATTGATTTGACGTTGACTTCCCCTAGTGGCTACCAGCGGGTTTTGGCGCAACCTACAAACGGAGTAACCTGGCAGCACCAAGGGATTAAACGCACTTCAATTCAGTGCGAAGGAGACTGCCGATGATTCCCATGATTCCAATCCCCATCATTGCCACAATTATTGTCGTTCTGTACATCCTTAGTGCAATCAAGATCCTGCGGGAGTACGAGCGTGGCGTGATCTTCCGCCTGGGGCGGCTACTGCCCAACGCCAAGGGGCCGGGAATCATCCTGGTGTTTGCGCCAGTCGACCGCATGGTGCGGATTTCGCTGCGCCAGGAAGCACTCGAGGTACCACCGCAGGACATCATCACCCGCGACAACGTCACCCTGAAGGTAAACGCAGTTATCTTTCTGCGCGTCGTTGATCCGAACCACGCCGTGGTCGAGGTCTCCGACTACCTCCACCAGACTTCGCAGTTCGCGCAGACTACGCTGCGCTCAGTCCTCGGCGAGGTGGAGTTGGACGAATTGCTGGCCCGCCGG
>DASQIH010000159.1:0-36399 GCA_035631655.1 Terriglobales bacterium | reverse complement strand
CCGACACAATCTTCGTGCGTGGCAACATCTACACCGCCGCTCCGGGTGCGTCGTCATTCCGCGAGATGGGTCGGGCGGAAGCCATCGCGGTAAAGGGTGATCGGGTGCTGGCGGTCGGCAAGCGTGAAGACATGATGAAATACAAAGGCCCTCAGACGCAGGTGACGGACCTTGGCGGCCACTTCGTCATGCCCGGTTTCAACGATGCCCACGTGCACCTGGCGGAAGCCGGTTTCCAGCGGTTGAGCGTCAACCTGACTGGCGTGAAATCGCTGGATGAGTTCCGGGATCGGATTCGGGCCCGGGTCGAGGTGGCAGCGCCCGGGGAGTGGATTACCGGCGGCGGCTGGGACGAAACCCTCTGGCCGGTGAAGGTGCCGCCCACGCGCTGGGACCTGGATGAAGTGAGCAAAGATCATCCGGTTTACCTCGAAAGAGTGGACCAGCACATGGGTGTAGCCAACACGCGCGCCTTGCAGTTGGCGAGCATTACGGTGGCCAGCCGTGATCCGGAAGGTGGAAAGATCGATCGCGACGAGACGGGAACGCCCACTGGAATTCTGCGCAACATGCTCGACGTGGTCCAAGCGGTGATCCCCAAGCCAGCTCATGACAAGCGGCGGCAGGCCATCGAAGCGGCTCTGGCGGACTTGGCAAGTCATGGGATCACGTCTGCGCAGGACAATTCCACTTGGGACGACTTTCAGGTTTACGAGGAACTGGAACACGAGGAAAAACTGACTGCGCGCATCTCCGAGTGGCTGCCGTTCGATGATTCCGTCGAGGATCTCAACAGCAAGCGCAATGCTCACCCCGCTTCCGACAACCTGCTGCACACCGGGATGCTGAAGGCCTTCCTGGATGGTTCGCTCGGGTCGAAGACGGCGGCACTGCTCGAGCCGTACAGCGACGATCCGAAGAACTCCGGCCTTCCGCAGTACGAAGCCGCCAAGCTGAATGCGATGACGCGCGAGCGGCTGCTGGCCGGATACCAGATCGGCTTCCATGCCATCGGGGACAAGGCCGTGCAGTTGGCGCTTGACGCGTTTGCCGAAGCAGAGAAGGCCGCGAAAGATGGCAAGGTGAAGGCGGCGGACGGCAGCACCGATTACCGGTTGCGCATTGAACACGCGCAGGTCACCACGCCGCAGCAGATTCTGCGGTTCAAAGAACTGAAGGTTATTGCGTCCATGCAGCCTGGCCACCTGCTGACAGATATGAACTGGGTGGAGGCGAGGCTGGGCGCCAAGCGCGCGGAGCATTCCTATGCCTGGGCGGAGTTTCTCCGGCGCGGAGTTACGCTGGCGTTTGGAACGGATTATCCGACTGACCCAGCCACGCCCTTTCGCGGGCTCTACGCCGCGATCACCCGGCTGAGTGAAGACGGGAAGAAGAGTTACTATCCGGAGCAGAAGATCACCATCGAGCAGGCCCTCGCGGCCTACACAACCGGGTCAGCGTTCGCCGAGTTGGCCGAGAAGGACAAAGGAACAATACAGGCGGGAAAGCTAGCTGATTTTGTGTTGCTGGACCGCGACATCACCGCCATCCCTGCCGCCAGGATTCTCCAGACCAGGGTCCTACGCACGGTGGTCGGTGGCAGAACAGTCTACGAAGCCAAATAGGGAAGGGCACATTCTGTTCGGAAAGGATCTCGCCTGGCTAAATAGCTGCCTGATCGGTAACTCTTTGGCCATGTTACGCGTCTAAACAACTTGGGGGGCTTCTGGCCTGGCCAAGCGCCGATTTTGTTTCCGGCAGGTATAATCAACAATTCGAGTATTTTCTGGAGGAAAGTTAAGTTATGGACCCGCGCGTTAGCGCTTTCTGGGTACGCTTCAAGGCAAAACACCCCGCCTACACGCTGACAATTCTGGTCACGCTGGCGGTCGGCATTCTAATCGGTACGGTGATTTCGTACGGGGTAAAGGGCAAAGAGGGCCAGAACAAAGCCTCAGACGCCACCCCCCTGACGGTCCCGGCGCCGCAGCAGCTTTCCAACGCCTTTTCCCAGATCGCCAAGCAATTAGAGCCCAGCGTTGTCAACATCAACACTGAATCGACCATCAAGAATCCGCACCGCCGGGGCAGGATACGCCCCAGCCCTAATAATCCGGATAACGGAGGCGGGGACGAGGATAATCCTTTCCAGGATTTCTTCGATCGTTTCTTCGGCGGTCCAGGCGGACCCGATGCTGGCACCATTCGCGAGAAGTCCCTCGGCTCGGGTGTAGTCGTCGATAGCAAGGGCTACATCATCACCAACCGGCACGTCGTGGAGAAGGCGGACCGCATTCGGGTGAAGCTGCAGGATGACCCTCCGGGTGTGCTGCATGATGCGAAGGTGATTGGCACCGATTCGGAAACCGACCTGGCGGTGATCAAGATCGACTACAACAAGCCGTTACCCGCCGCCAAGCTGGGCAATTCCGACGGCATGCAGGTGGGTGACTGGGTGCTGGCGGTGGGCAGCCCGTTCGGACTGCAGGAAACCGTCACTGCCGGTATCGTTTCTGCCAAGGGCCGTGAAATCGTGCCCGGGCGCAACTTCCAGTCGTTCATTCAGACCGATGCGGCCATCAATCCCGGCAACTCCGGCGGCCCCTTGGTCAACATGGCGGGCGAAGTGGTTGGTATCAACACCGCGATCCTGACCGAAACTAGCTCCTACGCTGGCGTAGGCTTCGCACTCCCTTCGAACACCGTAGTGCAGGTCTACAACCAGCTCATTGGTCCGGATCACCGCGTGGCTCGCGGATCGATTGGAGTCGAATTCACCTCGCAGCAGAACCCGGCGATCGCCCGGGTTTACGGGGTGAACGGGGGGGTCACCATTCAGAATGTCGTTGCCGGGAGCCCCGCCGAACAGGCCGGTCTCAAGGTTGGGGACACAATAACCAGCGTCGAGGGCAAAGAAGTCAAGAATGGCGACGAGTTGGTGTCTCTGATTGCCAGTTTGAAACCGGGCACCAAAGCAAAAATGGGTTTTGTCCGCAACGGCAAGAAACAGGAGACCACCGTTACGATCGCCGATCGTGCCAAGCTCTTCGCCTCTCGCCTCGGCCAGGATGAGGAAGGCAATGACGAGACTCAACCCAAGCCCAGCAAGCTCGGCCTCACGGTGGGCAGCCTGTCGGGTGACATGGCCGACCGGCTGGGAGTGCCGGCAGGCAAGGGCGTGGTGGTTCGCGACGTTAAGCCCGGCTCGTTTGCTGATGATATCGGTCTGAATCGGGGCGACGTTATCCTGGAAGTCAACAAGCAGCCTGTCAACAACGAAGACGATTTCAACAAAATGCAGGCCAGCCTGAAGAGTGGCCAGGATGTCGTCTTCCTGGTACGTCCGCGGGGATCGGGACCGCAGGACGGTACCATCTTCCTGGCAGGTACACTACCGTAAGGTCAAGCCCGTTTGGGACTGGCACTGGAACCCGTGAATCAGCGATGATTTCAAGGGAGATCCAGTGCCGGCTCGGACGCAGTTCACGACAACAGGGATCCGGTTTCGACGGAAGTAGCATCTGAGTTCTTGCGGCTTTGGCTGCAGTGAACGGTCGGCGAATCTGGATAAGTAGCCCGGCCCTCAACGGCCAGGCGCAGGACTAAGAAGAGGGAAGCGGTCCCTTAGGGACCATCGATAATAGCCCAGCGCTTCGGCGCTGGGTCGACACGAAAATTGGGAACAGAGTCCCGTAGGGACGACACAACATGTTCATGGCTGGAACAACCGGACGATTATTGATCGTGGCGTGCGCCCTCTTGCTCGCGGCTACGCTTGCCTCCGCCGACACCTCCAAGTCCAGCCCGAAACATTCCGCCACGAATTCAAAGAGCGCCACTAAGTCCCACAGTCACTCGCGGAAAGGAAAACGATCAAGAAAGGCCAGTTGGAAGCGTGGCCAGCAAAAGCCCGACACTCAACGCGCGCGAGAGATCCAGGAAGCGTTGATCCGCGAACATTACCTGCAAGGCGAAGCCACGGGCGTGTGGGACCAGAAGTCGCAGAAAGCGATGGAGCGGTACCAGACCGACAACGGTTGGCAGAGCAAAACGATTCCTGATTCCCGGGCCCTCATCAAACTAGGGCTCGGTCCGAATCACGACCACCTGCTGAACCCGGAAAGTGCGATGACGACGCCCATCGCGGCACCAAAGAGTACGACTCCCTCCAACGTCACAGCAGATCCCGCCAGGACTAGTAGCCAGCCACAGAAGTAGCTTCCAGGTTGGTTGGGTTCCACCAAGTCTACTCGCGCGTCGGAGCCGACATTCTTATGGAATCAATTTTCGCCAATCATCGCAACCCCTGCTGGACTCTCCGCGACTACCCCTTCATCACCGGCTTAGGAAAATACGGCAACGCCTGCCCGTTCACCACGGCGCGGGGATTGCCATCCACGAGCGCCTGCGCCACATCCTGCCCGCAGATTTGCGCAACTGCACTACGGCCTGCTGAGAGGCCCGGTACGCGGCGCTCGGTATCGTGCGCGTCACTGGCTAATATGTGAACCGCGTCACGTTCCAAAAGCCACACTGCGCTGCGACGGACGGTCTCGCCCCACGCGCCAGTGAGCGCCGACGCGGTCACTTGTACCGCTACTCCGCTCTCCACCCACTCCAGTACTTGCTGGGGGCTCTTCTGCAAAATGGGGTTGCGTTCGGGATGCGTCAAAATCGGCACCAGACCTTTATCTCCCAGCCGCATCAGGTAGTCACCAGTGTGCGGAGGAACGCTGTAGTTGCTCAGTTCGACTAGCAGGTAGTTGCCGCCCTCGATGGTGTAGCGCGTTGGCCGGATCAGCACGTCCTGCAAGTTGTCGTACGAAAGGTGGAAATCACAGCCCAGCCCAAGCGTAGGTGAGTCCCCGACCAGTTTCCGCAAGTGCGCGATGGCTCCGTTCGCGGACTCGCGATCGTAGTGGTAGCGGTTGTTGGCATGAGGCGTGGCAATCATGTGCTCGACCCCATCTTCGGCCGAAAGCCGGCACATCTGGCAAGCGACTTCCCAGGATTTTGGACCGTCGTCAACTTCGGGGAGGATATGAGAATGGATGTCAATCACGTCTGAATAGTCTCGAAATCTGCTCAGCGCTTTTCGTACTTCGGATGATATTTATTCACCGCCGAGATCGCCGAGTACGCAGAGAGAATCTCGGCGATCTTGGCGCTCTCGGCGGTGAAAGTTTATCGATAGCGCTCACGCAAGAAGTCCGCAATGGCCTGATACGCGGAGCCAAGCGTCTTCTCGTCCGGTAGAAAGACGATACGGAAGTGTTTGGTGCCGGCTCTTTGACCAAAGCCCGAGCCGTGCACAACCAGGACATGCTTCTGCCGCAGCAGTTCTTTCACCAACACATCGTCGCCTTCCGGAATATCGACCTTGGGGAACGCGTAGAAAGCTCCGCGAGGAGCAACGCAGCTTAAGCGCGGCGTGGAATTACACCACTTGACGGTCAAGTCGCGGCGAGCGCGCAATTTCTTGGTGACTTGTGCTAAATGATCCTGCGGGCCTTCCAGCGCCGGCTGGATCGCGTACTGCTCGGGATGATTTGCACACAAGCGCGAGCGCAGCAGGCGGTTGATGCCTTCGACGTAGGGTTTCACCGCAACTGCCTCGCCGCTCACCACACCCCAGCCAATCCGCCAGCCGGGAGCCAGGTAATTCTTCGACAATCCGCCAAAGGTCACGACCGGCACATCCGGCGCAACCGCCGCCATGGCGATATGCTGGTCGTCGTCGAGAATCAGCTTGTCATAAATCTCGTCGGCGAAGATGACCAGATTGTGCCGCCGGGCCAACTCCGCCACCGCCTCCAATATCCGCCGTGAATAGAGCGAGCCGGTTGGATTATTAGGATTGATCAGCACGATCCCGCGCGTGCGTGGAGAAATCTTGCGGGCAACATCCGCCAGATCGGGCTGCCAGCCGTCGTCTTCATTTAGTTCGTAGGTGTTGACCTCAACCCCAAGCTTGGCGAGCACAGCCGAATACAACGGATAGTCGGGCGCCGGCGTCAGAACATTTTCCCCCGGATTGAGCAAAGCGGCGAGGCAGACGTCTACCGATTCACTTACCCCTGACGTGATGAACGCGTCCTGGATATTGGTAATGCCCTTGCGCTCTGCTTCGCCGCGAATCGCATCCAGCGCTTCCTTGATTCCCGAAGAAGGGGCGTAGCCGTTCTTCCCGTCGCGCATGGCCTTGTAGACGGCTTCAATCATGTGCGGCGGCGTTTGGAAATCGAAATTCAGTGGATCGCCGATGTTCAAGGGAAGAACCTTGTGGCCCTGTTTCGTGACCTGGTCGGCCAGGACGGCGAGATCACGAATGGCGTAGCGGACCTTATCGAGGCGAGTGGCGGCAGAAATTTCCCGAACTTGGGTTGTGGGCATCGGTTGCTCTCTGGTTTTCTTGTTCACCGGCCGCAGAGATCGCCAAGATTTCTCTTGGCGTTCTCGGCGATCGGCGGTGAAATGGTTTTCTAATCCGGCCGATCGATCTGCGCCTTCTGCAGCCGGTCTGAATAATCCACGTAAACCGATTTCCACTCGGTGTAGAAATCGATGGCGCCGATGCCGCCTTCCCGATGCCCGTTCCCAGTAGCCTTCACGCTGCCAAAAGGCAAATGTACCTCGGCCCCGATCGTCGGCGCGTTGATGTAAGTGATGCCGGCGTGCAGGTCGCGCATGGCTTGGAAGGCCCGGTTCACGTCCTTGGTGTACAGCGCCGACGACAGGCCGTATTCGATGTCATTAGCGATCTGGATGGCGTGCTCCAGGTTATCGCACGGAATAATCGAGACCACCGGCCCGAAGATTTCTTCCTGCGCGATACGCATCTTCGGATCCACGTCGCCGAACACAGTTGGCTCCATGAACCATCCGTACTGGTATTCGCCGTCATCGAGGCGATGTCCGCCACAAAGCAGCTTAGCGCCTTCCGACTGCCCGATCTCGACATAGTTGAGGTCAGTCTTGAGCTGGGCTTCGTTAATGGCCGGACCCATGTCCACCGACTCGTCGAGTCCGTTCCCGATCTTTAAGGTTTTGGCACGCTCCACGTAGCGGTGTACGAACTCGCCATAGACACCCTTCTGCACGATGATGCGGCTGGTCGCCGTACAACGTTGGCCGGTCGTGCCAAAGCCGCCCCACAGGCCGCCGTCAATCGCCAATTCGAGGTTGGCGTCATCGAGCACGATCATTGGATTCTTGCCGCCTAACTCCAGAGAGCAGTGCTTGAAGCTCTTGGCCGCCGTGGTGCCAACGATGCGGCCGACATCGGTCGAACCGGTCAAGGAAATCGCGCGTACCTCCGGGTGTTCCATCAGTGGCGCGCCAATACGAGAGCCAAAGCCGCTCACAATGTTGACTACGCCCTTGGGGACGCCGGCGTCGGTCAGCGTGCGTACCAGGTTGAAGGTGGAAAGCGGCGTGTCCTGCGCCGGTTTGATCACGCAGGTGTTGCCGCAGACGATTGCCGGCAGCAGTTTCCAGGAGGGAATCGCCATGGGAAAATTCCAGGGCGTAATCATGGCGCAGACACCCAGCGGTTGGCGTACCGCCATGGCGAACTTGTTGGGGAGCTCGGAAGGGGTTGTTGGGCCAAACATACGGCGGCCCTCGCCCGCCATGTAATAGGCCGTGTCGATGGCTTCCTGCACATCTCCGCGCGTTTCTTTGAGGATCTTGCCCATTTCGCGCGTCATGTCACGAGCGTATTCTTCCTTGCGCTCGATCAGCATCTCGGCCGCTCGGTAGACAATTTCCGCGCGCCGCGGCGCGGGCACCAGCCGCCACTTCACAAAGGCGCGCTTGGCCGCTTCCACGGCTGAGTCTACGTCCTCTTTGCCTGACTTCTGGAAGATTCCGACCACGTCCCGACTGTCAGCCGGGTTGCGATCCTCAAAAGTCTCGCCGGTGACCGACTCCACCCACTCGCCATCGATGAAGTTCTTAAGAATCTTGGGCCGGACAGCGGAGCCGAGCATCGGGGCAGAGGTCACGGTATCGGTAGCCATAAAGCCTCCTGGGATGATTCCTGAATCTATTCATCGTACCGCCCGGCTGGGGGAGGGGCAAGTGACGCGGATCACGGGCATGGATCCGCTCGCATTGATGGTGGTTGAAGTGTGCGGCCCAGAAACGCGTATTTCGAAGATGATGTACGCGCCACCATTGGTGCTGTTGGCAGTGGCGGTTTACCTGGGTTTGCAGCCTCAGATATTTTAGATAGCAGCCGTACAGCGGGATTTGACTTGGCGGATCACAGCAGCTGTCAGGCCCGTATCATTGACCGCCGCAACTCCCGAAAACGTCCTACAGTTGAGTGCGACAGATTAATGGGATCAGTTGTACGATCTGTACTCGGGGTCACAGCAGCGGTTCCGCTGGCCTCGTGGTCTCTTTCGGGCGATTGGAAAAAAACAGGGTTACAACCGCCTATCCTTCGTGCCATTCGCGGCCTTCGGCGGTTGCATAGCGGCCATGTTGGTGATTATGCTGCCTTTTTCACCTTCGGATGGCTGCGATCGGCATCGTCTTTGGACTGCTGATGCTGTACCAATCGGGCTTAGAATTCCCCAAAGAGAGGCTGCTTGACGGCCGGTTACCTCGGTACCCGCCTTCGCCGAACTTACCGTTCTTCCTTGCGCAACCCTGTGATAACCTTCGAGTTATCCCGTATTTTCTAGGACTTAACAGGACTTCGTAGCGGCCAGTGTCAGAGAGACGAAAGCCCGGAATTTACCTCGCTTGGAGGACCGTCACCTACCGCAGTGTGGTGTTGATGGTGCTCGCCGTCGTGTTAGTTTTTTCCGCGGCCCTGCACTTTGCGTTTCCACAAGCCACTCAGGCGGGGATGCAGCAGGCCGCGAAGCTGAGTAACAGGATCTTCGAAGCCATTGCGGGCGAGGCAAACGCGGACAAAATAAGCGCCTCCGGAGCCCGACAGGCGCATTTCACCAACCTTGATGGAGTGGTCAAAGTTAAGAAAGCCAATAGCAACAGCTGGCGCACCGCCGATTACAGCCTCCCGCTGGAAAAGGGCGACGTCATACAAACCACCTCGGAAGGCATGGCCAAGGTCGTATTCAATGACGGCACGAATTACACCGTCAAACAAGATTCGCTGATTGTGATCGAGGAAAACGCGGCCAACGACAACCAGCAAACCAGCGTAGCCGTCACCGTTAGCACTGGCACGGTAGACCTGGCGACGGGAACCTATGTTCAAGGGTCGAGTTCGAAGGTGACCGTGGCGGGAGCTACAGCTTCGTTCGCTGCGGACAGTGCGGCCATGGTTCGGAATGATCCCAAGTCCGACAAGCACGAGATCATGGTCAAGAAAGGGTCCGGCGACGTCGTTCGCAATGGCGAGACGGTCCACCTGGCCGATTTTGAAAAGGTCAGCTTTCAGAAGGAATCCCCGAAGATGGCCAAGAGCAAGGAGGTTGGGCCACCCACCCCGATTTCACCTGCCAACATGGCTCCGATTTTCGTTTCCGGGGAGAGCAAGGACATCGATTTCTCCTGGACTCCCATGGCCAACGCGGCCGGATATCGTCTCCGGGTCTCGCGCAACCCTTACTTTTCTTCGACGATTATTGATACTAAAGTGCCCACCGCCGAGGTTCAGGTCTCGGGTTTGATCCAGGGCGCCTATTATTGGGCAGTGCAGTCGTATGATACGGGAGGCAAAGAGTCGATGGAGAGCGAAAAGAACCGCTTCACCGTCATTCCTAAAGGCAAAGACACAGTTGCCATGAATCTCGAGCTGGACCCGTTCGTTCAACACGGCCATGTCATCGAGGTGACCGGCAAGACCGAAATCGGAGCGAGAGTCATGGTGAACGGACGAGAAGTGCCTTTCATCGGTTCAGACGGCTCTTTCCATTACTTCACGCCATCCCTGCCGTTGGGGGAAACTGTGATCACTATTACGGCCCAGAACGCCCGTGGCGGTGTAAACACTCAGCAGAAGAAGGTGGTTATCCAGTAGAGGCCTGACTCCCGGGAGGCAGCCGGCAGTGCAAGAACTTTCGTGTGCGGCCAAAAAGGACAATTTCCATATAGAATCTAGAGGAGCCCCTTCTCCAGACAATCGGTAAGAAACCGGGTAATTTCCGGAATTAGCGGTCGAAAGACAAATTTAGAGAGAGAAGTCTCAGCAATGTCATCGAACGGATTCCACTCCAGCGCTTCGCGCATTCATAACCTGCGCTCGCTTTTCAGCGTATTTTCCAGCGACCTGGCGATTGATCTGGGCACGGCGAACACGCTCGTATATGCCCGTGGGAAAGGCATCGTAGTGAACGAGCCTTCCATTGTGGCCATTAACAAGAACACCGGCGAAGTGGAAGCCGTGGGCAAAGAGGCCAAGGAAATGCTCGGCCGCACCCCCGGCAACATCGTCGCCATCAAGCCCATGAAGGATGGCGTAATTGCCGACTTCAAGGTCACCGAGAAGATGCTCAACTACTTCATCCAGAAGGCGCACAACCGCAAGATGCTGGTTCATCCCCGCATTGTCATCGGCGTGCCTTCCGAGATTACGCAAGTGGAAAAGCGCGCCGTCATGGACTCCGCTTATCGTGCCAAGGCCAGCGAAGTGCATTTAGTGGAGCAAGCGATGGTCGCGGCCATTGGCGCCGGTCTGCCCATCACTGAGCCCAGCGGCAACATGGTCGTGGACATCGGAGGCGGCACCACAGACATCGCGGTGATTTCCCTGAGCGGCATCGTCTATTCGCGTTCCGTGCGCATGGCCGGCAACCAGATGGACGAAGCCATCATGAATTATCTGAAACGGAAATATAACCTGCTGATCGGCGAGCGAACCGCCGAGCAGATCAAAATTGAGATTGGTTCCGCGTATCCGCTGGACAAGCCGTTGACGATGGAAATCAAGGGCCGCAACCTGATTGAAGGCGTGCCCAAGACGATCACCGTAGATGACAGCGAAATTCGCGAGGCATTGAGCGAATGCGTTTCTACGATCATGAATGCGATTCGTGTAGCCCTGGAGCGCACGCCACCCGAGCTTTCGGCTGACATCAGCGACCGCGGTATCGTGCTCACCGGCGGCGGAGCATTGCTGAAGAATCTGGACAAGCGGATCCGCGAAGAAACCGGGTTGCCGGTGTCAATCGCGGATGACCCGCTGTGCAGCGTGGTGCTGGGCACCGGCAAGATGCTCAGCGACTTTAAGTTGCTGCGTAAGATATCGATCGAGTAGCAGTTTCGAGTTTCGGGTTTCAAGTTTCTGGTGAGTGTCCGGAGCTCGGTCTGAACCTAAGCCTTTCGAAACTTGCAACCAGAAGCTGGAAACTTGAAACTGTAGTCATGGAGAACCTGATCACACGCCACCGGAACGTGAGCATCCTGGTGGCGGTTTTGTTTGCGCAGGTGCTGGGATTGGCGGTGCAGGTCAAGCGCTCCTCCAACAATCCCGAGGATACCCGCCTGATCCGCATCTGGGCCATCAGCGCAGTCACGCCGTTGGAGAAGGCCATCCTCTGGATGCAGCATGGCACCGGCGGTATCTGGCATAACTACATCTACCTGCGCGGATTGCGTGCTGAGAATCGCGACCTGAAGCAGGAAATCGAACGCATGCACCTGGAGCAGGTGCGTCTCTCCGAAGACGCGGAACAGGCGCGCCGCTTGCAATTATTGTTGGGCTTCAAAGAGAAATTCATTTCGAAAACCGTAGCGGCTCAAGTGATTGGTTCCAGCGGCAGTGAGCAGTCACGCTCTATTTACATCGACAAAGGATCTCGAGACGGAATCGAGCCCGACCAGGCGGTCATCACCGCTGAAGGAGTGGTTGGGAAAGTTCTGCACGTTTACGGTTCAACTTCGCTCGTCTTGCTCATCAATGATCAGACCAGCGGGGTCGGGGTAATTCTTGAGAAGTCTCGTTTGCAAGGCGTATTGCGGGGTACACCCCTGGGCGGTGTTGCGGTTGAAAAAGTCATGAACGAAGAATCCGTCCAGCCCGGAGAACATGTAATCACCAGCGGTGGCGACCAGATTTTCCCCAAAGGTCTCGACATCGGAACGGTTTCCCAGGTGAGGGCTGGCTCCGACGCGTTTCTCAGCATCCGGGTGAAACCTGCTGCGAACCTGAGTAAGCTGGAAGAAGTTCTGGTAGTAACAGGGGTCGAAACGAAGTTGCCGAGGGCGGGCGAGATGGCCGAGCACGTCCGCGCCGTGGATATTCTGACCCAGCGCTTGCCGTCGGTACCCGAAAAGCCGGCAGTCGACCCGAAGAAAGCAGCCGCGGCACCGGGGATTCCGGCAAAAACCCCTGCTGCGAAGCCACAGGGCGCCGGGTTGCAGGGCGCCGCTACTGCAACTGCCAGAACTCCAGGCGCGACCGCCAAACCCGCCCCTGCCAGTCCACTTTCAGCCAACAAACCCTTGAATCCGAGTGTTGCTGTCCCTGGCAAGCCGCCAATATCTCAGGCACAGCCCGCCATTCCGAATGCTGCTGTGAAGAAGCCAACCACCGCCGACACGGCTGCTGCAAAAGTCGGGCAAGCCGGTGTTGGAACCAAAACACCGGGTGGAACAACCGCTGCCAAACCTGCGGTAGGCGCCCCCAACAGTCTGACGCCGACCCCGGCGTCCGGAATCGCTGCTCCGGTTGGAAGCGTGAAGCCTGCCCTGGTTCAGAAGCCCGCGATAGCTCCGAAAACCGCAGCTCCGGCCAATAAGCCGGAAAACAAGAGCGCCAGACCGATGGCTCCCGAAACCAAGCCGGAACCGGCGCCGGTGGAGGATAAACCCCAGTAGCGTGCAGATCCTCTACACTTCTCAAGAACAAGTTGAGGTTTACCGGTTCAGTCTACCGGTAGCCGTGCTCGTACCCTTAATCGCGCTCTTTCTGCAAGGCTTCGTACCCTTGCGCTTGCCCTTCTTCGCGATGTTCGACCTGCCCCTGTTGGTGGTGATCTTCTTCGCGGTAGCGCGGCGCAGCCAGATCGCTGGTTTGCTCACCGGCGCTGTCATTGGGCTTCTACAAGATTCACTCACGCATCAGCCCATCGGCATTTACGGAATCGCCAAAACCATCGTGGGATATGGCGCATCCTCGCTGGGCGTGCGGATTGATGTGGAAAACGTCGGTGCCCGATTCCTGGGGGCTATATTTTTCTACCTGGTCCACGAGGTTGTTTATTTTGTGGTCGCCCGCGGCATGGTCAGCCTGACCGTCGAATGGAGTTGGTCCCACGAGTTGCTTTCCGCGGTGGCGAACGCCGTCCTGGCTGTTTTCCTGTTTGCCGCGCTAGACCGGCTGAAACAGAGGGCCTGAGTGCAGTTCCCGGTCCTCAGTAACACCACTTGTCCTGAGAGGGCGCCTGTAGGTTAACCGTGACCTTCGTCACCACGCCCGAAACCGTGGAGTTCCTGATGGGCGGAGTAGCGTTACAATAACTAAAACACCCTCCAACATCGCTTTGCACGAGCGGGAAGTGTGTTGAACCTCGGAACGATGTCCGCCTGCTAGGAAATGGCAACTGAGAACCGGGAACTGAGAACCGAGAACTGATGTTAAGTCGCGACGAAAAAGTCTCACCCGTACGCCTCACTGCTGTGCAGTACATCATTCTCGCCATCTTTCTACTCTTAGCCTATGGCTTATGGCGGCTCCAGGTTATCGAGCAAGCGTCCTACGCCTTGCAGGCCGAAAAGAACCGTATCCGCAATGTTCCCATACTGGCGCCGCGCGGCAAGATCCTCGACCGCGAAGGGCGGGTGATCGTCGACAACTATCCTTCATTCACTGCGCTGCTGCTGCGCGACCAAAGCCGCGACCTGAATGCTGATGCCGAACTGATCGCCAAGGGACTGCACATGACCCCCGACGAGATACGGAGCCGTGTGCGCCGTTCCGCCTCCATGCCGCAGTACCAGCCCATTTTCCTCAAGGAAGACATCACGCCCGATGAGTTGGCATTTATCGAAGCGCATCGTAACGAGTTGCCCGAGTTGGACACGATCATGGCCCACCGCCGTCTCTATCCCCGGAACGGTTTCATGGCGCACCTGATCGGATACGTTGGCGAAGTTACCGAGGACATGCTCAACCAGCCCCAGTTTGAGTTCTACGACCCAGGCGACGTGGTGGGTGTATCCGGCGTCGAGAAGCAATACAACCAGATGCTGATGGGCAAGAACGGCTCGCGACGTTCGGTGGTGAACAGCCACGGAAAAGAAATGCAGCAACTGGACTCAACCCCGGCAATCCCGGGCAAGCCGCTGAAGCTGACCATTGATGTGGATTTGCAGATCGCCGCGGAACAAGCGCTGGCGGATAAAAATGGCGGCATTGTCGCCATGGACCCTCGCAACGGTGAGATTCTGGCGATGGTGAGCCGCCCCACCTTTGACCCCAACAATTTCGCAGTCCGCATCTCGCGTGAGGAATGGAGCAAGCTGGTCAATGACGAAAACCACCCGCTGCTCAACAAAGCCATTCAAGCGCAGCTTGCCCCCGGTTCGGTTTTCAAGATCATTATGGCGACCGCCGGCCTGCAGGAAGGCATCGCACAGACCATGAAGGTGAATTGCACGGGTGGCGCGAGTTTTTATGGACGCTACTTCAAGTGTTGGGTGACGGCCGAACATCGCGTGCATGGGGTCGTAGAGATCAGCAAGGCCATTTACCAGTCCTGCGACGTTTTCTTCTACACGTTGGCGGAAAGACTCGGCATCGGCCGCATCGCGAAATGGGCGACGGCACTGGGGTTGGGGCAGAGGACAGGAATCGATTTGCCGCAGGAAGTTAGTGGCGTAATGCCCTCCGAGGAATGGAAGATCCGCAACTTCAAGCAAAAGTGGTATGCCGGCGAAACGATCTCGGTTGGCATCGGACAGGGCGCCGTAGCCGTAACGCCAATCCAGTTGGCTCGTGCCCTCGGCGGCGTCGCTAGTGGCGGTGTTCTAAGGCGACCGCATGTTGCGTTTCCGGGAGATTTTCCTGGCAACGTGCTACCCGCCTCCGATTTGCCCGATGAAGTCAAGGTTCCGATTGATCCGGCAAATTGGGAGATCATTACCGACGCAATGGCGAATGTCGTAAACCCGATCGGCACCGCGCCCAGCGCGCATCTGCAGGGCATTGACTTTGCCGGCAAAACGGGCAGCGCTCAAACCATCAGCAACGTGGCCAAGGCGCGCCTGGCCAATGGCAAATCGAAGTTTAAGGATAATGGATGGTTCGTGGGTGTCGAACCGCGGCGCAATCCGGAGATTGTCGTATGCGCGCTGCTCGAGGAAGGCGAACACGGATATCTGGCTGCCCGCATCGTGTCGCAGGTGATCAAGGCGTACGTCGAGAAAGAGCGTCGTCAGCCGACCAAGATGGCTCGTAGCAAGGCGGACAAAGTTCAGATTGCCGGAGTCTGGAACCTTCCGGATGAGCACGATGGCAGCGACAGATTGCAGGCCGGCAGGTTCCTGGTGGACTTACCGAAGAAGCGCCTGCCGCTGGCCACGGCCGCGCGGGAATGATTAGGCCAACGACCAACGACTAACGACCAACGACTGATCCTATGGCGCGCTACGTTTCATTTCGTGATTTTGATTGGCTGTTGCTGGGCTTTGTCCTGCTCATTTGCGGCATTGGGGTCACCGAGATCTATAGCGCCACGTTGCATACCAAATTTGCCGGCGCGCACATCAAGCAGATGTACTGGATCCTGGGCGGGGCCGCGGTCATGTTCTTGGTGAGCGTGGTTAACTACCAGGCAATACTTGAGCAAGTACACTGGATGTACATTGCCTCCATTGCGTCGCTAATGGCCGTTCTGATTTTCGGCCAGAAATACCTGGGTGCCCGTCGCTGGGTAAAAATCGGCGGCAATCATTTCCAGCCTTCCGAGTGGGTCAAGCTCATTCTGATCCTTGCCGTCGCTCGCTACTTTGCCGACATGCGCCAAAAAGAGCTTTCCTGGCCGGACTTTATAAAGGCCGGGATGATCGTTGGCGTACCCATGCTGCTGGTTCTGGCTCAACCCGATCTGGGCACTTGCTTGACTTACTTGCCCATAGCCGTCATGGGCCTCTTTCTCGGGGAGCTGCGGCTGAAGCAGGCATTGGCGGTCTTGCTATTGGCGGGCTTGATGCTTCCCGTTGGGTGGCACGTTCTGAAGCCTTATCAGCGAGAGCGCCTGACCAGCTTCATGAATCCGGACGCTGACAAGCAGGGCTCCGGCTACCAGGTCATTCAGTCCCAAATTGCGGTAGGATCAGGGGGTATATGGGGGAAGGGGACTGCCAAGGGGTCCCAGACCCACTTGGCTTATCTCCCGGTACCGCAAACCGATTTCATCTTCGCTGCGTTTTCCGAAGAACACGGATTTGTAGGAGCCTTAGGCGTTCTGCTGCTATACTTTATCGTGCTGATGCGTTTGACGCAGAACGCGCAAACGGCACCCGACCGTGCCGGCACGTTCGTAGTTATGGGTGTGGTAGCGGTGCTTAGCTTTCATATCCTGGTCAACGTCGGCATGGTGGTCGGCTTTATGCCAGTCACCGGAATACCCTTGCCATTAATGAGTTATGGCGGGTCTTCCGTCCTGTTTATGTTTTTGGCGCTGGGTATAGTAATGAACATCCGTATGCGCCGTTTCGTGAATTAGCAGGAAGGAAGAAAGGCAAGTACACGCCGCAGTAGCCATTTGCGGCCCAAAACAAGATTACGATCGCCCTCGCGTAAAGAGGGCACTCACCGGCCAGAAACGGAGCCAGAGGCCGGGTAGGATTGCGAAAACGCGCTGCCAGGCGGGTAAACGGCCCCCTCACGAGGTGAGAGAGCGGTCACAAACTTGGCAAGGCGCAAGTGCGATAAGTGCAAACCGTCTCCAAGCTTGTACGAAAAGTTCCGTCCAGGGGTGGGTCCCCCGGAGCCGGCCGTTGTGTAGCCCAGACGGCCTCTATCGCAGAACTCGATCCTGCCTGGCTTTTTCTGTCCTCGTCCCGGTGAACTCTGCCGCCGCCCAGCGGCCGCAGAACCGGAGTTAGCATGACAAAAGAACTTTTTGTGTCCTCCACGCCTCACGAAACCAAGGTGGGGCTGGTGGAAGACGATCAGCTCGCAGAAATCTACCTCGAGCGCGAAAACGAATACACCCTTGCAGGCTCTATCTACAAAGGACGCGTGACCCGCGTTCTCCCTGGCATGCAGTCGGCTTTCGTGGATATCGGACTGGAGCGCGACGCGTTCCTCTATGTCTCCGATTTCATGGAACTGGAAGAGCATGACGACGAGCTCAACGACGTAATCCCCGTGAACCGCGGGGTGCAGGAAGTCCGACAGCAGCCGCAGGAACCGCCCCAGGCCCAATCAGAGGCATCAGGGCCTCCTGCTGGACCAACTTTCGTTATCGAATCAGAACCCTTCGAGGAGGAAGGCGAAGGGGAATCGGAAGAGACTGCCGCTACTGCCGAGCCGGGTAACGCGGCGCAGCCCGAGGAACGCGAGCCGCGCAGCTGGCGCGGACGCCGGCGTCGCCGCGGACGTCGCGGCGAACGCGCCGTGCCCGAATCTCGTTTTGCACGCTCTTCAGAAGGTCCTCGCCCGCCCGAGCGACCGGCTCGTTCCGAATACGGACCGCCTCCCGGATATCAGCCGATCATTTTGCCGGGAGAGTCCATCTCCAAGTACCAGCGCTACCAGAACCAGCAGCCCATCCCAGCGCCCCGTGCCGAGGAAGAGGCGGCCACTCCCGCGCCTGAATCGGCGGCGCCTTTGATAGCGGAAGCCTTCCCTCAGGACGAGCCCATGTTCGCAGCTCCTGAGAAAGTTACCCAGCACCAGCCGGAAACTCCTGAGCACGGAGAGCGGTTGGTGGATCTTGGGCGGGAAGAGCGCCACGAAGAACCGAGAGGACAGACTCAAATGCGGGCGGCTGCTCATGAAGCACCGTTGGAAAGAGAACGTGACGAAGACCGCTTCGAACGGATGAACGTGGCCGCCGTTTTCGGTGGAGACGTCGCGGATACCTCCGACGAAACCAAAGAACACGAAATGCGCGGATCGCATCACCACGAAGTCGCTGAGGAGCATGCCCAGCCAGCCTTTGCTGCACCCGGCACCGTGGAGGAAGAAGAAATCGAAGAAGAAGAAGCCGACCTTTCCTCCTATGTCGAAGATCTCGACGAGGATGCCCAGTTCGAGGAACTTGAAGAAGAAACCACCGAAGCAGGCGGTCGGCGCGAGCCGGCAGCAGAACTCGCCGCAGCTGGAGAAGCTGCGACCGAGTCCGCCACTCCTGCCGAGGCAGCGGAAGCCGAATCAGTCGAGGAAGAAGCCGGTGAAGAAGAAACTCAGGAAGCCGAGCTCGAAGAGGCGCAGGAAGAGGCTGAGGCCTTACTCGATGCCGAAGCTCGCGGCAACGACACGGTGGATACCCGCGCCGAAGTTCGCGCTCCTGCCGGCGCCGCAGCCTACCAGCAACGGGTTCCGCGTCCCGCCTGGGATCGTCGCCGCGGACGCCGTGGAGGCGGCGGCCGTCGCTTCCGCTCACGCCGTGACTTCCAGACCCAGCCGACGCCCTTAATCTCCGACCTTCTCAAGGAAGGTCAGGAGATCCTGGTACAGATTGCGAAGGAGCCTATCGGCAAGAAGGGCGCGCGTATCACCAGCCACATTGCGCTGCCCGGACGATTCCTGGTTTACATGCCGACAGTGAATCACACTGGCGTATCTCGGAAGATCGCTTCCGAAGAGGAGCGGCTGCGCCTGAAGCGCATCGTGATGAGCGAGCGCGAAAACGGTCACGGCGGCTTCATCGTGCGCACCGCTGCCCAAGGTGCTGCCGAAGAAGAACTGCGCGCTGACATCCGCTTCCTCAAGGGATTGTGGAACGAAATCAAGAGTCGCGCCGAGAGCGGCAAGGCCCCGGCGCTTATTTATCACGACCTGAACGTAGTCGAGCGTGTGCTGCGCGACCAGGTCACGTCCGATTTCACCCACATCTGGGTTGATACGGAGCAGGAATACGAACGCATCCTGCGTTTCGCGAATCGCTTCCAGCCGGCACTGGTCAAGCGGGTCAAGCTCTACACCAAGGAGACGCCTCTCTTTGAACAGTTCGGCCTGACCGACGAGATCAACAAGGCTCTGAAATCGAAAGTCTGGCTGAAGAGTGGCGGTTACATCGTGATCAATCAGACGGAGGCCCTGGTCGCAATCGACATCAACACCGGCAAGTACGTCGGCAAGACCTCGCGCTTGGAAGACACGATTGTCAAAACCAACGTGGATGCGATCAAAGAGATCGTCCGCCAGATCCGCCTGCGCGATCTGGGTGGCATCATCGTAATTGACTTCATCGACATGGACGAGCGCCGCAACCGTCAGAAAGTTATGCAAGCGCTGGAGGAGGCGCTGCGCAGCGATCGCGCTCCGTCCAAAGTGCTGCAGTTTAACGATTTCGGACTGGTAGCGATCACGCGCAAGCGCGTCAAGCAATCGTTGGAGCGCACAATCGGCACGCCGTGTCCCTATTGCACCGCCACTGGCTACGTGAAGTCAGTGAGCACGGTGTGCAATGAAATTTATGCCGAGATGCGCAAGATTGCGAAACACCTTGAGCACAGCGACGTGATGCTGCGCGTGAATCCTGAAGTGGCCAAGGCGCTCAAGGCCAACAACGGTCGTTGGCTAACCGAGATGGAAGAACTCACCGGCAAGACCATCATCGTGAAGTCCGACCCAGCAGTACACCAGGAGCAGTTCGACATTAACTAAGACAGGCGGTGTGGGGCGGGTCTCCCACCCGCCCGCCCAGGTCAAAGACCCAGCGACCCCAACGCAGCCCCGCCTGCTCCGGCGGTTTCTACTGCTGCGGTTGTGAGGCTGGCGTCTGGGTCTTATCTTCCACTTTGCCGGCACCTTGGCGTGTCTTCCTAGCCGCCTTGTGAGTGCCCTTTTTGACGCCGTGCTTCACCTTGTGTCCCGTTTTCTTAGCGGCGTTTTTCGTCGAGTGGCCGGCATTTTTCACGTCCTGTCCCGCGCCTTGATCCGGCGGGTTGGCCTGTGTCTGGGCAGCGGGTTGTGAGAAGCCAAAAGTTCCCAGCATCCCGAACAGAATCACAGCCAACAGGAGTCTCTGTGCGCTAGCACGCATAACATTTACTCCTCAAACGGCGGTACTGCGCCCGCTCAGCAGGTTGATGATGAGAACTATCACCGCGATCACGAGCAGCAGGTGGATCAGGCCTCCTGCCACATGAAAGCTGAATCCCAGCAGCCACAGAATCAGCAGAATCACGAAAATCGTCCAAAGCATGTTGCTCACCTCCCCTTGTCCGCTCTTCGATAGCACAAACGGGGGTTGCAGTTGTTTACCACCTGCTTTTCCTCCTGATTCGACTACTCGGGCCAGAGCTCGCGCGAAACTTGTCGAGCCGCACCCCCAGGCGACCCAGTTCGCGACCGGTAGACGTACAGCAGTTGCTGTAGAACGAAAGGCAATGGCCCCTACCAATCTCGTGTTGGAAATTTTCTTGTTGGCAACTCGAAATACGCTAAGCCCAAATCAAGAGTTGCTGCCGTGTGCACCTGATTCGTATCAGGGCAGGTCCTCGCAGCTTGCGCAAAACGCCAGATTTGTATCAGGGCACGCCTTCAGGCGTGCCGCAAGTCATTCAACAATATGTGCGGCTTTAGCCGCTGAACTAAACACGAAATTTAGCTCTCGATCAGTGCCCGCCGATTTGAAGGGAATTTCTGTGAAACAAGGCAAATACACAAAGTTCTGGACTAGCCCTTGCCGTCATTTCCTTAAATCCCGCACAATTTCGCGCGCCGCATTGGCTCCCGAGCCGCCCGTCAAACCAGCTCCGGGATGTGTTCCTGAACCGCACAAGTAAAGGTTCCTTATCGGTGTGCGGTAGCGTGCCCAGTCGAGCAGCGGGCGCATGGTAAAAAACTGATCGAGCGACAACTCACCATGAAAAATGTGGCCGCCCGTTAGTCCGAAATTGTCTTCCAAATCCTGCGGCGTGATGATCTGGTGGTGAACGATCAATTCCGGAAGGTTCGGTGCATACTGCGCGAGCGTTTTGACGACTGTGTCGCCCAGGGCGACTCGTTCCTTGTCCCAATTACTATCCTTCAGCTTGTAAGGCGCGTACTGCATGTACACCGACATCACGTGCTTGCCCTCAGGGGCGAGCGACGGATCAGTCACGGAAGGAATCGCTATCTCCAGATAGGGCTGGCGCGAGAAGTTGCCGTACTTCGCTTCGTCGAAAGCTCGCTCGAGATAATCGATCTCCGGCCCGATGTGAATGCGCCCGGCCAATGCACTATTGGATTGTCCGTTTAGAGCGGTGAAGTTCGGCAAACCGGAGAGAGCGAGGTTAACCTTGGCCACGGTCCCCGGCATGCGGTAGTGTTGCAGCCTCTGCACAAAGTCCGGCGAGAGATGCGTCGGGTCAACCAGTTTGAGTAGTGTGCGCTTGGGATCGGCATTTGAAATGACTGCCTTTGCGTTGATCTCTTCGCCGGTCGAGAGCACAACGCCCGTGGCTGCCCCTTCTTTGATGCGGACCTCGATAACCTCTAGGCCGCTGCGGATCTCCGCTCCGGCCTGCTGAGCTGCTGCCGACATAGCTTGCGTTACCGCGCCCATCCCGCCCACCGCAAAGTAAGCTGATCCGGCAGGATGACTGTCCCCCGCAGCGCGAATCAGAAGTACCAGGCTGCTGCCCGCCGACCATGGGCCGAAGGCAGTTCCGAAGATTCCGCGGGCAGCAATGGTCGCGCGCAACAACTCAGTTTCGAAGAACTCGGCCGCAAGGTCGGCGACCGCCATCGGCCCCCAGCGCAACAGCCGGTACATGTCTTTCTTACCCAGCTTGCGGATGGCGCGCCCGGTCTGCAGCATCGCCCACAAATCGCCCTTGCTGGGGTCGTCAATGTTGGGAGGACTGCGGCGCAGCGTCCCCGCCAGCACCTTGCCAATCTTAGCGAGTGCTTGTTGCAGTTCCGGATATTGCGCAGCATCTCTTTGAGAAAAATTCGCGATCTCTTGGGCGGCCTTGCTAACGTCGTTGTACAGGACGAGGGCACGCCCGTCGGGTGAGAATGCAACCGTTCCAACCTCGGGAGTGATGAGCTTCAGCCCATGTTTTTCCAGTCGCATGTCACGGACGATGTCCGGACGGATCGGGCCGGCACTGTGCGCCAGTGTCGAGCAGCGGAACCCGGGGTGAAATTCTTCCGTGATGGCGACGCCGCCCGGTTTATCCCTGTGTTCAATGATGAGGGGTTTGAATCCGGCCTTAGCGAGATAAAAGGCAGCGACCAGCCCGTTGTGCCCGCCGCCGACGAGGATGAGGTCGCGCTGCTCGGCCATGACCTAGGCGGCTCCTTTGAAATCTTTGAGGATTTCGAGAGCCGCCAGTCGTCCGTTCGCGCCCATGATGCCGCCGCCCGGATGCGTAGCCGATCCGCACATATAAAGGTTCTTGATGGGGGTGCGGTATTGCGCCCAGCCCGGAACCGGGCGCAGAAAGAAGAGCTGTTCGAGCGATAACTCGCCCTGAAAAATGTTGCCTTCACTCAAACCGAACTCGCGTTCCAGGTCGAGCGGTGTGAGCACCTGCTTGTCGAGGACGAGCTTCTTCAGGTTGGGAGCGTACTCCGAGATCGTATCGATCACATTGTTGCCAAACGCTTCGCGCTGCTCATCCCAGTTCGACCCTGGATGCAGCTTGTAGGGCGCGTACTGCACGAAACAGGACATCACGTGCTTGCCGGGAGGCGCGACCGAGGGATCGGTCAAGGAGGGAATCACGATGTCAACGTATGGTCTGCGCGAAAAATTTCCGTACTTGGCATCGTCGTATGCCCTTTCCATGTAGTCGACGCTCGGAGAAATTGAAATCGCGCCACGCAAGTGCTCACCCGGCCCCTTCAGGCATTTGAAGTCAGGGAGAGCGTCGAGAGCGAGATTCACTTTGCCCGAAGAACCACGGAATTTGTAACGTCGGACCTCTTCAACGAACTCGTCGGGCAATTGGCCGGGTTCCATGAACTCAATAAAGGTGTGCCTCGGGTCAACGCTAGAGGAAACGATATCGGCGTAGATCTCATCGCCATTCTGCAGGACGACGCCTTTAGCCTTTCCATTTTTCATAATGATCTTCGAGGTCGGCGCCTTCGTGCGAATCTCCGCGCCCGCTTCTTTAGCGGCTTCCGCGATGGATTCCGAGATTGCTCCTGTGCCGCCGCGTGCGAATCCCCAGGAACGGAATGCGCCGTCAATCTCGCCCATGTAGTGATGGAGGAGAACGTAAGCCGTGCCTGGTGAGCGCACGCCAAGAAAAGTGCCGATGATTCCCGACGCTGACATGGTGGCCTTGAGCACGTCAGTCTCGAACCACTGGTCGAGGAAGTCGGCGGCACTCATGGTCATCAACTGCACCTGGTTGTACTTGTCCTCGCTTGGCATGGCTTGAAATCGGCGGCCGACAGACAGCAGCTTCATCAACTCGCGTGGATTCAGAGTGGCGGGATCGGGCGGTACCATCGCGAGCATTGGCTTCACGAAGCGACACATGGCCTGCATCGCTTTGCCAAACTCTTCGTAAGCCTCGGCGTCCACCTTGGAGTGGCGGGCAATCTCGCGGCGCGTTTTGCCGTGGTCGTTCACCCGCCACAGGTAATCGCCGTTCGGCATGGGGGTAAAGGTGCCATCGAGCGGAAGAATCTCCAGCCCGTGGCGGGGAAGATCCAGGTCGCGGATAATCTCGGGACGCAACAGCGATACCACGTAAGAACAAACTGAAAACTTGAAGCCGGGAAAGATTTCTTCAGTAACGGCAGCACCACCAAGCACGTGCCGGCGCTCAAGGACGACTACCTTCTTGCCGGCCTTTGCCAGATACGCGGCATTCACCAGCCCATTGTGCCCGCCGCCGATCACAATCACGTCGTATTTAGAACCGTTCGACACTGCGCTCCTCGGTCAGGTCGTGTTCATCTCATGTCGTCATCCTGAGCTCGGGGCCGGCCGCGCTAAGGATCGTGCGTGCGCTACAAGAACTCGGGTGCTGCACGCGAGATCCCTTCGACTCCTTCCGCTCGCTCAGGGCAGGCTCTTCGGGGCCTCACGGTCCCTCAGGATGACGACACTGTCCGCAAGTGACCACAAAAATGACTCCACATTCTATCGAGGAGTCCTGCTTTTGTCTGCCCACTTACACGAAGGATGACTAGTAGTCACGCTGACTTATAAGTTGCTGCCTAAGCGCGCGGCTGCATATAATCCGCGCGAGACACCAGTTCACCTCGAGGGGACTGCCTTGCCGGTCGGAACCGCTTTTCACCAACGCACCTTCGCCCTCTGTCACAGCCTCAACTACCGCGAGTGGTCGGGCTACTACACGGTCAGCGTCTACGAAGTGCACCACGAGCACGAGTACAACGCCATCCGCAATGCCACCGCGCTAATCGACATCACGCCGCTCTACAAGTACTTGGTGACGGGCCGTGACGCCACCAAGCTAGTGAACCGCATCATCACGCGGGATATCAATAAAGTCGCCGTGAACCAGGTGATCTACTGCTGTTGGTGTGACGAACATGGCAAGGTCATCGATGATGGCACGATCACGCGCCTGGGCGAGAGCAGCTATCGTTGGACCGCCGCTGATCCCAGCCTGCGCTGGTTTCGCCAGAACGGTCTCAACATGGACGTGCAGGTCGAGGACATTTCCGAAAGAATTGCCGCTCTGGCCCTTCAAGGGCCGACCTCTGCCAAACTGCTGAAAGCCGCAGCTGAGGCGGACATCAGCAACCTGAAATATTTCCGCATGACCACGGGGAAAATCGGCGGCGTCCCAGTTCATATCTCCCGCACCGGGTACACCGGCGATCTGGGCTATGAAATCTGGGTGCCATGGGATTCTGCGGTGAAAGTCTGGGACACCTTGATAGAGAAGGGCAAAGCATTCGATCTGCATCCGGCCGGAATGCTCGCCCTCGATGTGGCTCGCATCGAAGCCGGCCTGCTGCTGATTGACATTGACTACATCAGCAGCAAGAAAGCCTTGATCCCCTCCCAAAAATATTCGCCGTTTGAGCTCGTCTTCGGCCGCATGGTGCACCTGGACAAAGAAAACTTCATCGGCCGTTCCGCCTTGGTCAAGGATCAGAAGAATGGAGTACCGCGCCAACTGGTCGGCCTTGAGGTCCACTGGACGGAAGTCGAGCAGCTCTACGAAAAAGTCGGGCTTGCCCCGCAGGCTCCCAGCCAGGCGTCCCGCGTGCCCGTGCCGGTTTACGTCGGAGACAAGCAGGTGGGCAAGGCTACTTCCTCCACGTGGTCGCCGTTACTCAAGAAGATGATTGCCCTGGCAAGCGTCGATACCGAACATTCAGAGCCGGGCACAACCGTCCAAATGGAGATCACAATCGAGGCGATTCGGCTGAAAGTGGGCGCGACCGTGGTGAAAACGCCGTTCTTCAATCCCCCGAGAAAAACCGCCGTGCCAGTGTAGCGCCGGCGTCTCGCCGGCTGTCGTGCAGGCGTCCCGCCCGCACCAGGGTTACACCGGCAGTTCTCGGTTGCTCGAACGCCAATACCAGAACCCCGGCACACCTGCGAGCACGATCGCAGTGCCCCAAAACGCTTGCGTTGGTCGAGTGATGACGGTATTGAGCGTCCAGGCCACACCAATCACCACATAAATCGCGGGCACCCACGGATACCCCGTGCAGCGGTAGGGGCGCGTCGCATCCGGCCGCTTCCAGCGCAGAATGAACATCCCAATCACAGTCAGGGTGTAAGACAACACCATTCCGTAGATCACGTACGTATAAAGCTGATCATAGCGTCCGCTGACGGTCAGCAGGGCCGACCATATTCCCTGGCCAATCAAGCTGAAGGCTGGCGTACGCCACTTGGGATGGATCTGCGCCATGCGCTTGAAGAACACGCCGTCCTGCGCCATGGCGAGATACACCCGCGCGCCGGACAGCGTGCAGGTGGCCGCGGCGCTGAAGCAGGAGACTGCAATCATGGCGGATAGCCAGACTGCCGCCCGCGGAGAAAACAATTGCGCGGCGGCCGCATGGGCAATGGTTTCGTGCTTCGCCACTTCCTTCAGTGGCAGGGCATACACATAGGTTAGGTTCATCGCGATGTAAATCACGCCCACTCCGAGCACGCCCAGCACCATCGCCAGCGGCACATTGCGTCGCGGTTCTTTAACCTCGCCTGCGACCCAGGTGATGTAAACCCACCCGTCGTACGCCCAGAAAACGGCGATCAGCCCGATGCCCATCGCGGAGACCAATTGTCCGGGACCGAGTCCCATCGTGAGTCCGCTCGTCTCTCGCCACGTGAAGTGGCTCCAATCACCTTTTCCGATTCCGAAGCCCAGCAGGACGAAGGCTGCCATCGCGGTAAACTTCACCCACGTAGAGACATTCTGCAGTAGCGTGCCCCAGCGCAGTCCAACCACATTCACGAAGGTGAGCACAACAATCAGGATCAGGCCAACTAGGTGAGCGGCTGTGAAAGTGATACCCAGGAAGCTGAACAGAACGTGCTGTTGAGAAATTACTGGAATGATTTCTCCCATGTAGGCTGCTGATGCGACCGAGAGGGCAGCAATGGTCCCGCCATTGGCGACGGCAAACAGCATCCAGCCATAAAGGAAAGCCATCAGATCGCCGTAGGCCTCGCGCAGGTAGACATATTGCCCACCCGAATCAGGGAACATCGAGCCGAGCTCGGCAAACGCAGCACATGCGCACAGCGAAATCACTCCGCCCAGCACCCAGACCAACAGAAACAGCGCCGGATGCGGCAGAGGTCCGGCAATGTCTTTGGCGGTCAGGAAAATCGAAGAACCAATAATGCCGCTGACCAGAAGCAGTACAGAGTCCAACAGCGTGAGCCCACGAACCAGAGTAGGCCCGGATCCCGGCCGCGTGTTCGCGGCGGGCCCTGCCGTTGTGGGAGAGTTCATGGGCTATCCGATTCCCAGGTCATCGGCGGATTCCAGAGGTGTCCCGCAGCGCCTGCAAATTACGGCAGAGCAGTCGCCGCAAGTGAGCGGATCGGTCACCTCTTCGGCGCAGTTCGGGCAGTAGAGGACCCCAGGTTCCTTCTTCGGCGCCGGCTCTGGGCGGTTTGGCGACATTAGGAAACCAAATGTAGCATAGAAGCCGGGGGCAAACGATTTCGAGCCAGGATGCCACGATGACTGATAAACCACTCACTCCTGACGAGCGACTCAAAGAAGAATTCAATCGCTGGGCCGAGGCCGGGGAAGGCGAGAAGATGGAGCGCCATCATCTCGATATCACCGAGAAGACGATCCGGCTTATGGATTTGCGTCCCGGAGAAAGGGTATTGGACCTCGGCTGTGGTTCCGGTTGGGCCACGCGCCTGCTCGCTCGCCTGGTTGGAGAAGGCCCGGAAGGATTCGGCCAGGTCGTGGGCCTCGACGTCTCTGACGAAATGATTCGTCAAGCGCGCGCGGCTTCCAAGGATTTCGACAACATTCTTTACGTCTGGGGTTCGGCGCAGCAAATTCCCTGGGAAGAGAACTTCTTCGACAAGGTGCTCTCGGTTGAATCGTTCTATTACTATCCGGATCAGGATCGCGCTGTGGCTGAATTGTTTCGCGTGATGGCACCGCAAGGGCGAGTGTTCATCCTGATCAATCTTTACAAAGACAATCCTTACTCGTTGCAGTGGGTGGACAAGCTGAAAGTGCCGGTGCACGTGCGCTCGGAAGACGAATACGTGGAACTGCTGAAGAAGCACGCCTTCGAGAATGTTGAGGCCCGCCGCATCCCGGATGACACGCCGACGTCCGAAAACTACCAGACGACTTCTTTCCGCTCACTCGACGACTTACGCGCCTTCAAGCGCATTGGCGCGCTGCTGCTGATGGCCTCCAAACCCGACCTTCGCAACCCGGCTCCGGGATATACGATCTATTAGCTTGAGAAAAGCGCATCGCTGTTTTGTATCAGGACACGCCTTCAGTCTGCATCAGCCAAGGCGAAGGGGCGTAGTGCGACGATAGTTCTCCCTTGTCATTCCGATGCGCTCAGCGCCAAGGAATCTGCTTATCCCGTTAGCGATGAGTTTCCGCCAATAGGCTTCCCGTTGACCTCTGCCTCGGAAATCAGAAAAACCGCCAAGATGACGATGATCGGCTCAATCGGGTGTCGGTAGCGAGGATAGGGAAACACGAAATAATAAATCGCCGGATAGCAAAGAATCAGCCAGAAGAACAACCAGGCTCCCGGCTTGCGCTTGCGCAGGGTCCGCCCCAATCCCCAGAACATCAGTACCGACGAAGCCAGGAAGCCTGAATTCTTGGTCTGGGCCAGCCACCAGATCTTGGAAAGGCGCGGCACGCCCGCCCAGTAATAAACGAAACGTTTGAAGTCGAGCCACGCAAATCGCGCCCGATCTTGCTTGATGAACTCCAACGCCTGCTGCTTGCGCATGGCGATATACGCAAGTTCACCCATCTCGCGATATTGCCGCATGGCGTAGACATTCTGCGTGGGGTGCAGATAGTGCATCCAAGTGCCGTCCGCCCACGGTCCGTTTCCCAGTCGAAGTTCGGCGCCAAAGTTGTCGCGGATGAAAATGAATTTGCCGAAGGTGCGGTAATTGTGCGCGATCCAGGGCGTCACACACGCGCAGAAAATAACCGACGCTAGTACAACCCCGCCCAGCGACGACTTCGCGCGCTTGGCCCTCCGGTACCAGGCCCACAGTCCCGAGGGCGGCAGGAAGGACAGCAGCACCGTGCTGTTCAGAGCCGCAATGCCCCAGAGCAATCCGAACTGAATCCAGGGCACGAGTCCGTCCTTGTCTTCCATATCGAGCGCCAGCCGAAAAATCATTGCTACCAACAACGCGGAGAGGCTTGTCTCCCACACCACCTTGGTCGCCCAAAACATCGTGTAAGGCAGCAGCGCCCATGTCCAAGCCGACCCGACGGCAACCGTTTCTCCGAAGCATCGCTTGGCGATGCGGAAAATGGGAATGCAGGTCAGGGCCGAAAACAGGCTGCTCAGCGCGAGCAGAATGAATGCGGAAGCATAGGAGTAAATGCCGAATAATTTGAAAACTCCGGCGATCAGGTAAGGATAAAGAGGCGGCTCCCATGCCGTGGGCCCGGTCTGCCCTTCAAATGGGTTGCTGAAGCCCTGTCCGGAAGCAATAGCCTCCCCGATCCGCCCCATCTCCCAGCCAAAGCTGAAATGCGCCTCCTCAGCGCGGAACCTATAGGTGTGCATTACCACGATCGCACCCAGACGAAGAATGAAAGCGATGAGCACCAGCCAGAAAAGGGAAGTCCTGGATTCTGCCCACCAGCGGCGGAATGGGTTACGGGGACCCGTGGCGACGGTGGCTCCCGTTGATAGAGCGACATCTCCCATGCAAAGGCCGGTTGTGCTCCTCAGGACTGCGAGGTGGACCGGAATGCTTCATTTGTAGCTGATAGGTTAACCATTCAGCAATACCAGCACTGGTGTGGGCCTTGCCCTCCAGGGGGAGAGAAGGTCCGCAGCCATTGCTACAATCGCCGTCTACGCCGACCCTTGTCATTTCGAACCGGCTTCAGCCGGTGAGGAATCTGCAGTTTCGGCGGAACCACCAGAAATGCAGATTCCTCGCTTCGCTCGGAATGGTGGGATACCCCTCCCCCCTCCGTTATCCCAGAATCAAAGATTTAGAGGCGCTCTTCGCTAAACCTCAGATTAAAGTAGATTTCGCGGAAACAACCATAAAGCGGAGTCGTCGCTCCCTGTGCGCGAACGCCTCAAAAATCTCTCAAATTGCGGGAGTTACAGAGAAGATCTTTGATAACAAAGCTACCGAGCTCCTAGCTATTAGCTTCTAGCCATTATCCACGGATGTCAAAGAACGAAACTCAGAGGCGGCGTGCGGATACACGCCTCCTTGCTTCCAATATGGCAGATGGGCTGGGGAGAATGGGACATCCGACGGGACAGAATATTTGTCAGTGGATGAGAGTGTTAGAGGAAAATACAGCGCAGTCGGGGGTTGACATGCGAGAGGTCGTGATGACCTCCCACCTCTGCCTTTTGTCGCCGAGATCGCCGAAACGCCGAGAGCGCCTTGTGATCCCCAGTGTTCCGACGGTTGGAAGTCACATGCACCCGTGGCATTCGTCACCGACGTTTTCAGTTCGAAGGTTCATCCTGAGGAAGCAGTGGCTTTCGACAGCCCACGAAGGCGGAGAGGGGGCTGACGAATTCTCGTGCCTCCTTTCCGTATTTCCCTTAATCTTCCGCAAGGACTTCTTCCCTGCGAGGATAACTGAGGCTCTTGGAGGTTACCATGCATAGCAAAAACCCGTTCATCGTTCCGGTTGTCGCTTTGTTTATCGTATGCGCTGCGGCAAACCCGCAATCTGCGCAATCGTCGATTTTTTACCAGAACGATTCTGCTCAGGATCAGAAGAGTACAACGAAGGATAGCCAACCGGCCTCTAGTCAGCAATCGAAGCAGGCCGCTGCGGACCTCAAACCGGCTTCTACGGACGAAGGCCAACTGGCCACGGTGAATAACGCTAAGATACCCGCGTATGCCAAGGTCTATGTGGCTCCCATGCTGGGCGGGTTCGAGAACTACATCATCGCCGGACTGCGGAACAAGAAAGTACCGCTGATTGTGGTCGTTGACCGAGCCAAGGCTGACTACGAGATCAGTGGTGTTTCGGAAAGCGAGAAGGCAGGATGGGCCAAGATGCTCTTCATGGGTTCGCAGAATTCCAACGAGCAGGCCAGCATTAAGGTTTCCGACTTAAAGACAGGAGCGGTCATATTCGGCTACTCAGTCCATAAGGCCAACTCCATCCGAGGCAGGCAGAGCGCAGGCGAAGCATGCGCCAAACACATTAAGCAGATCGTGATTGATTAGTTGCAAACGGTTTAGCGGGAGGCCCAACTCTTATGTCGCGTAGCAGAGGATTGTCGATGGTTTTGGTGCTTTTGGTACTCAGTGCTGTTTGCGTGGCGCACGCGGATGACGCGAAAAATCCGCCACCGTCCAGTAAGATTCCAAAGGGGGCGAAGGTCTTCGTGGCTCCGATTGCCGATGGGTTCGACACTTATTTGAGAGATGCTATTGCAGCTAAGAAAGTGCCGGTCGAAATTGTGGGAAACCGCGACTTGGCAGAATTTGAAATCACCGGAATTTCGGAGACCCAGAAGGCGAGCACAGCCAAGAAAATCATTCTTGGAAACTGGCATTCGCGCGAAGAGGCCAGCATTCAAGTAAGCAACATCAAGAGTTCCGAGGTTGTCTGGAGCTACTCCGTTCATAAAGAAGCGTCTGCCCACGGGAAGAAGAGCACGGCTGAGGCCTGCGCCAAGCATCTCAAGGACGAAGCCATCGAAAAATAAGCGCCGGACAATGTCCACTGTGCTGGCACGCGGAACTGGTATGTGCCGGCGAGACCCGTTTGCCCACGAGCAGCCACCCGCCAGGTTGCAAAGTCTGGGGTTTCAAAGTTTCGAGGTTTCGGGTCTGATCCCAGCATTCGCAAAAGACGCGAAGGGTGGGGCACCCGGCGAGCTTCAGTGGAGAATTAAAGATGGCCACCGACAGAGCAGTGTGCACGAACGCAAACTGCCACCACGATCTGTCCGGTTGTTTGCCGGCGCCTCCCTTCTGCCCGGCCTGCGCTGCCCCAGTCATCACGATCTGCCCCATGTGCGGCAAGAGCCTTGGGGAATTGAAAGATCCGTGGGCACCGCTGTGTGAGGCGTGCGGGGCGCGGCTGCGCTTTCCCGCGAACTCCGCCTATTACGGAGTTATGTGACCGACGCTGAAACCCGGGAGTACCCGCTGCAAGGTCGGCGAGCTTCCCGGGCAGCGTCGCTAGCAACGATTCAGTGTGAAATGCCTACCGCGTGTAGTCGCCGGCCCAGAGCACTCAGCGCATAGTCGACCATCTCGTTCCGCAATTGCTCAGGGCTGAGACCCGACCAGGCAGACTCGAGGTGCTTGCCTCCGAAGAAGTTCATGTCGCCCCCGGGCGGACGCATAATGGTGGGTATCAAGGGCCGGAACTCACGAATTGTGTCCTGGACGAGGGGGACAAAACGGCGTGGATTTTCTGTGACTCGATCGCGCAGATATCGCACACCGAACAAGACATGCCGAGACTCGTCACGGGTAGCCGCAGTAAAGCCCTGGTAAAATCCCCAAGTGCGTCCCCAGCGCCGCGCCCCCTCAAGTTGGTAACGCATTCCCGTAAGGAACAAAGCGCCTTCCACGATGAGGTGATAAACCGTGACGAACTTTACCGTGGCTTCGACATCGCTTGGGTGCGAAGCCATCCACTGTGATTGCTCCGGAAGCCACTCGTAGAATAAGTAACGATAGGCGGGGTTTTCCCGTGCGGTGACGCTGATCCGCTGTACAAGTCCGTGCAAGTCTTCGGCATCCGTGCCCACGACCTCCCGCCAATAGCGGTCAAAGAGGATGGTGTGGCGGACCTCGTCGGCCAGTTGGGTAGCCACGAAGGCCTCAACATCCTTGCTGGGAGCAGCCCAGACCAGCGGAGCCAGCAGGCTTGCCACCCTTTCTTCTCCGGCAAAAAACATGCGCAGGCTCCAGGTCCTTCGCTTCTTTGTGTCCGCGGCCAGTTGTTGCCACTCCTCCCGGTCTTGTGAGAAGTCCAGCTCGTAAGGAGACCAAGCCTGGCTCACAGCCTTGCGGTACAGATCCAGGTAGGAGGGGAGTCTTCTTGAACCTCGCTCGACGACTGCGAGCACGTCGTCAATGAAAAGAGTGCTCATGGAATGAAGCGGCGTTAATGCGACCTGCTGATCAACCTCCTCATCGCTGATGTGACGAATTTCTAACATGGCCTCACCCCTTTCTTTTGTGTTTGGGTCGGCTGACTTTATCACCGCGGGAATGGAGGGTCAACGGTGGCTTGCGGCTGTGGGCGCCGCACCTTCCAAATCATGCGCACCTGCGACGCCATCAGCATTTTGTCCGTGAAGAATGGCGGATGTGAGAACAGGAACCCAAGCGTCCATCAGGCAAGCCTGCCTTGTGTCTCCTATTGAGTAGACCAGCGCGCCGCGAAGCTACTGTCCACCACCGAACCAGGCCTGCGCTTGCGGGATGACTGGCTGGTTTCAGCCGGCTCACTCTCCCCGGTGCCCATGCCCGCGATCTTTTCCAATCCTGCGCGGTTCTGCACCAGCAACAGAGATCCGGTCAAGATTGCCAAGTTTTGCCGCCGGAAACTGCCCAGCACTCGGGAAACGGTTTCGCGGGCCGCGCCTATGGCCTGGGCTATGTCATCATGCGTCAAATCCAGTTCTACTGGCATCGCACCGGTCGAACCCATTTTTGAACGGCCGGGTGCTGCGGAAACACCAAGAAGAAAGCGCGCCACCTTCTCACTAGCCGAATGGGAGGCGCTGAGCAAAGTAATCTGGTCGTATGCGATGTGGCAAGCCCTTGCGAGTTGCTGGGCTGCGGCCAGAGAGGCTTCCTGGTTGTGACGCAAGACACGGATGAGGTTTTCGCGGTTCACAAAACTTACACGACTCGACTGAAGGGTCTGAGCCGTCATTTCGTAGGGAGTACCGGTGATGCAGTTGTGCAAGCCGAGAATCTCACCACGCTCAGAAACCTTCAGGATGAACACACGGCCTTCGCACGAACTGATGCTAAGCTTGACGCAGCCCCGGGACATGATGTGAATTCCCTCGGCGATTTGACCCTGAGCGAACAACGTGGTGCGAGAAGGCAAGGAGCAGACGACCCCTTCCGAACGCAAAGCTTCAATCAGTTCGTCATGACAACTTTCCGGTTCATCGGGACAGCTCATTGAGACGCCTCCTTCCTTGGCTAATCGGGGCGCCTTCCGGAAACGACCGAAGCAGGTTAGGGAACAATAGCACGTTCCGTGACTGGATCGGGAGATTATTGTTGGGCTTGAGAACCAGCCCCCAGCCGAAGACTCGAGGTGGCGCAATGTTGCGCACCGCTACTAGCATGTCACGATCCGTGCCCGAGTGAAGAACGAGCTGCAACCTTGGGCTTCGCCTCGGCGCTGTTGGCTGCCCAGAGCGACTCCCGGCGGGCGCCGCAAATCCCCACCTTCGACGTAGTCAACAGCCTGTTTCATACCGCTCCGCTGCGCATCCCCAGCTTGAATGCCTTAGAAGGGGATCTGAAGGAGAGCGATTTCCAGAAGTTACTCGGTTACCCGCCCACGCCCGAGGTGAAAGCGTTCAGCGTCGATGTGGTGGCCAATGTCCTGGACAAGCTAGACGTGCAGGGCCTGCGGCAGGCGCTCGAACCGGTGGTCGAGAAGGCCGAGCGCAATAAAGTCTTTCGCGAAGGCTCCTACGGCGGCTTACGCTGCGTAGCCATCGATGGCCTTGTCTCCTACCATCGTCATTGCCCCCATGGTCTGGTCCGGTGGGTGAAAGTGAAACGCTCCGGGGGCGAGGTGGAGGAAGTCGAGCAGTACTATCATCGCTACGTCGTCGCCCTGCTGTTGGGTCCCGTGGTCGATGTGGTCTTGGGCATCGAACGCGGCGGATCTGAGGGATTTGGAACATTACCGGACCCAACGTCGTAAAGAGATCGACCGCAAGTACGCCTATCGCTATTCGCGGCTCACGCAGGTGTTTGGGAGACTCTTGCACGAAAGACGACTCAGTGAGCAAGAGTTGCGCGGGTTGCGGGAGGACGAGCTGAAGCCGATCCGTTCCTCTCGCAACTTCTTAACAGAGACGGACGCAATCGCATGAAAGGGCCGGAACCCACGTGGAAGTGTATGCCATCAAAGTGACCCTCCTCGGCACCAGCCCGCCCGTCTGGAGGCGCATTTTAGTTCCTCGTGAGATTACGCTCCAAAATCTGCACCGGACCTTGCAGACCGTGATGGGGTGGACGAATTCGCATCTTCATCAATTTGTTTTCCGGACGCAGAGGTTCTCTGATCCCAGATCCAGAGTTGGGACCAAGGTTGCAAATGAGAACGGGACCAGGCTCGGGGAGTTGATCTGGGCCGTGGGGGTGAGCTTATTGTACGAGTATGATTTCGGGGACGGCTGGCAGCACGAGCTTCTTCTTGAAGAAGTCTTGACTGGAGACAAATCGTTTCAACAGATTTGCGTGGCGGGAAAGCGATGTTGTCCACCCGAAGACTGTGGGGGACCGCAAGGATTTGCTTCTCAATGCACTTGGGGACGCCAATCACCCCGGTCACGAGGAGGTCTGTGAGTGGCTCGGTGACTATGTTCCTGAATCCTTCTCTGCAGACGAAATCAACCGACGGCTACGCGGCGTACGAAACATTGAGCCAGACACTTCACGTACATTGCTCCTGAAAACGGCCAGGCCCCCCATCTCCGGAGCACAGTGCGGGCGCTAACTAGGAGCGCGACGCCAGCTTTCAAGCACACGATCAATGTCGTCGCGAACTGTGTCTCGGGCATCCATGCGGCCAAGTCCCTTCATTAGAAGGCGATCGTATTTCGTATGCCTGTGGCGGATGGATGCCACAACGGCCGCTCGTAACGCTTCTTCCTCCAGTGCTCGCCCGGAGGCGGTTCGACCCACTCGGCCGCTACCCCGAACCGACGTATGTGCTGCGATGGCCTGCGCCTCCTCAGGCGGGCAGCCTGGAAACATCTGCCGAATCGATTCGGCCATTCGCATCGCCAGAACCTGATCCTGTTTATCGCGATAGATCTCGGCCCGCTCGCGCCGGACATTGCGCTGGTCAGCATCGGCCGAGCACTCTGCCTCGGCCTGCTCCAGCGCAGATTCTTCGACCAGCACTCCCTGGCGTTCGTAGCGCTTGCGAGCCCTGCTAAAGCGAACCACCACGGCGGAAAGTGCACTGTGCTTCCGCGCACGTCGGGTCAGAGCGGTGTCGCCTCTGGGCAGATAGACCAAATGGTCGAGATCGGCACATATGAGGCAAAGCGGTCGGTCGCCCTCCATAAATAGGAAATCGCCGCCCAATAGCTCCTTTCCGCAATCGGCGCACTTCGATTCCCGGAGGATGTCGAACACAACGAGGTCCTTCGCTTCTGACGATTGCTGATCGGCTGAACCTGGTTTCATGTCGCGTGTTCTTGCACGTCACTCGGATCAATCCGCCATTTACCGAAGAGATCTGGGTGAAGTGATTGTGCGACCAGCAGGGATGCCGCTAGGCAGAAAACCGAGACGCCAGGAATCGCATTGTACCGCCACCTGCTCGTGACACCGACATTCACCTGCCGGTCTCCCGTTCTGCTGATCTGCACAGGCGGACAACAATCGTAACATCAATTACGGTGAAATCACCGGCGATTTCCCGGGGGTTTTGAGCGTTTTACCG
>DASQIH010000158.1:0-82236 GCA_035631655.1 Terriglobales bacterium | reverse complement strand
CTCTCTTGACAGGGGTCGAAACCACATGCAAAATCACTCTCCAGAGGCGCACTCCTGTCGCTGCCGCCTGGTGGCCCAGGCTTCGTTTCGCAGTCATATTTTTTGAAAATGCGGTCCAGAGGTGAAGAATGACAACCATTGAGAGAATCTGGCGAGACGAAGATGGTCAGGACATTGCAGAATATGCCGTGATGTTGGCGGTCATTTTGGTGCTTGTCGTGGGCACCCTTCGCTTGATCGGCACGCGAGCCAATACGGTGTTTTCTAACGTGGCCAGCTCCATACAGTAGCTTCCCGCAGTAAGAAGGTCCCAGCGAGCCCAACACAGAATTTGCTGCCCCGCATTTGCCGGGTCCCCGGCGATCACCGTAAGAGTTCGACCTTCCAGGCGTTCGCACTTCTGATTTCAGTTCGGGAGTGAAGATGCTCCGATGCGCGAAGCACCGAACCAGCCAATTGCCGCCACACCTTCTCGCTTCTATCATGGAGCACTATGAGTGACGATGACAGTCAAAATCGGGAACGCGATGTCCGCGAGCGAATCTTAAGCTTCATTCAGGCGGACAGGCACAACCGGCGCCAGCGGATGACAGAAGAAGAAGCCCAGAGGCTCAAATCCGCGGCGGGGCGTCTCGATCAGCTGCTAGCGCGCATTGCGGCAGACCAGCAAGCACGAAGCAAGCAGCTTAAGGAAGAAGAAGTCCGAGCGCTTAGCGCCGCGGCGGGAAAGCTCGATCAGATGCTGACACGCGCCGCGGCGGGGGAAGAAACGGAATTGGCGCAGCAACCAGGGCACAAGAAAAACACGATGGAATGATCCGCGCCGCAGCGAGCTCGGCCTTGACGAATCTGCCTGGAGGCGCTTGCCGTGCGCTACGTCACCGAATTGAAAGATTTGGTGGAGCTAGTCGGGATCGAACCGACGACCTCATCGTTGCGAACGATGCAGTCAGCCTTACCTTCTGCTTGCATTATCAATCACTTGGCCACGCTAAAACACACCAATCAACCCATTTTATTGGAACCTAAATGGAACGTGCGGAGCGCGCGATTTGCCTCATTTAAGTTATCGCGCCATATCGAAAGAAGATCATGCTCAGAATGACTAGAGCGCGGATCGGCGGGAAGCGTCGCTACACAGCTTGCATCGTGAATCGAGACCTCCAGCGCGAACAATTTCGTTGGGGCGGGTTGTGCCCAAGCCTCCCGAAATCTAATCATGCTCCCGCTGCACGCGACCAAGTAAACATGGCCTTGAAGCCATATGGACAGTATGTCATACTATGGCAGTGAAATGGGCCGTCGAGATGGCCGACGAGTTCAAACCAGAATTCGACGCGCTCGACCAAGATGTCCGCAGAGAGGTTCTCGCGTTGGCCCGCGTGCTGCAGGAGTTTGGGCCACAGTTAGGCCGCCCTCGGGTTGACACACTGAAAGGCTCCCGCCACGCCAACATGAAGGAACTGCGATTCAGTGCGGCAGATGGTGAATGGCGAGTGGCTTTCGCTTTTGATCCCAGGCGCAAGGCGATTCTGCTCGTGGCGGGAGACAAATCAGGCGGGAGCGAAAAGCGCTTCTACCGCGAACTGATACGGAAGGCCGATGAACGTTTTGACGCCCATCTTGCCAGGATCGGAAGGGGGACGTAACCATGCCCGTGAACGTGAATGAGATAATTCGGAAACTGAGCCCAGCCGAGCGCAAGAGGGTCGAGGACCGCGCGGCTGAGATAATCGCAGAGGAAATGAGCTTGCGCGATCTCCGAAAGGCTCGCAAGCTCACGCAGGCTCGCGTGGCCAAGAGGCTCGGAATCACCCAGGACAGCGTTTCACGACTCGAAAAACGCAGCGACCTCTTGCTTTCTACACTGCGAAAGACAGTCAAGGCAATGGGCGGCGACGTGCGTATTGTTGCTGAATTCCCCGACCGCGCGCCGGTCGTGCTATCGGGGCTATCTGAGGACGGGCTGCCTCGCAAGTCATCTCGAAGGCACGCGCGGGTACATGCTTAACATTCTTCCACTCTCGCCCCCATCAAGGGTCAGGCCTGACGTCCAAGCCTGAGCAGTCTGTATTCTTTCATCGCTAGAAGCTGAGACGCAGCCCGAATTCGATTTGTCGCGGGCACCGAGCGATTAGACACCCGTCCCGATCCCAACGCGATCCGCGTTGTGGCCTGTGGGCGTCGTGCCATTGACCTGACCAGCTGCCCCTGTCAATAGTCCATTGAGGGCAGTTCCCGGCAGATCAAAGTTCGCAAAATTGAGAAGGTTATAAAAGCCGACGCTTGGCTGGAGTGCAAGCCCCTCCCGAATCGTGTAGGACCATGCCACTTTTAGATCGAGAGCTCTCAGCCATGAAAGATTAACTTCTCCAGGCTGTGCGAGGGGCACAACCGGAGCCACTGCTCTCAACAGTTGCAACTGCGTTAGTGTAAACAGCCCGTTTTGGATAAGCACCTGGCCAGCCGGTTTCGGCTCGTTAGCGAAGGTGTTGTTGTAGTTTGTGATTACGCTGTTGATGTTGGATGCATTAATTCCGCGGTCAAAGCTTCCGACATGCGTTCCAGGAATCGGATCTTGGACCGTACCGTCGCCCGTGAAATCCGTGCGAAAGATTTCGCCACGTCCCAGATTCGTATTCGGCACCACCAGCGAGGCTGAGAGCGGGCTCCAAAAATGTCCGATGACAGCTAATTGCAGTCCGCGTGGCAAATCGGCGTAACCACCAAAAGAGAACTGATGAGCAGCTCCGGCTTCTCGGCGGCCGCCTGGGCCTTCAGCATCGCCGTCCTCATGTGGCGGCAGTGACGGCCCACCGCTTCCGGGGAGACGTGGAAACGGTGGGCGACGGCATTCAGCATGTCGCCGCGCAAAAGCTGGCGGTCGATGCTGAGCAGCCTCGGGTGGGAGCAGACGGTGCAGACGCGTGCCATTGGTTCGACCCCGGCGCAGCTGCGACCGCGCCCGTTCTGAACGCCGGGACCATGTTAAGAAAATCAAAGAAGAAATCGGACGAGCATTCGCGGAGTTAACGCGGGATTAACGCGGCTATGAGAACCAGCAATGAGCAGGGGGAACCAGACACATTACGGCCGCAGAGTGAAAAGGCACATGCGCACGTTGATTTTTCCCTTGCTTCTGCCGATTATGGTGCAGGGTCCGAGCAGCCCACTCGGGAAACGTTTTAAGCTGGTCGCTGGTCGCGACCGGCTTTTCTTTTGCTCTGGCAGAACTCCCAATTCCTCCTTTTCCCGCCGCCCGATCCGCGCGGCGATGAGCCAATATAACTCCGATCTAGGTCAGAGCGGTGGTCAATCGAACGGAGACCGCAAACTGTGGAAGGCGCCGTCACTGAGCAACCGGGAAACCAGCGGCTATTCGCGGCGAGCAACACGATCGCAAGCGCGGAAGCGCCACATGATGTTGAATTCCATCCAAGACGGGCAGAAGTTGGGTAGGGCGTTCTTTGGGGATTTGTAGGCCTTGATCCCGATTGACTTCGACTCATGTCGAAGAGCGTGGTGGATTGGCCATCCGATTCGCTGCTGGTGTCTTCCTGCGTGGCAGGAAGAGGTGGGAATGTCCCGGTTTCAGCTCTACCTGGGGCGCGGGTAGGTAGCCAGAACCATAATGTACCCAAGACCTAGGAGCATACAGATGCTGCCAACAATGACTGTGTGCAGCATCCCGTTGAAAAAGAACAAGGCGAGATTCGCCAGCCCAGCCAAGAACGTTATCACGGCCAGCCAGTAGACCAGTGATCTGTGTTTGAGAACTATCAATTTTCAGGCTCACTTTGCGCACTGGCGTGAATCGTAATGCGGGGCAAATTGGCTATGCTCAGGGGAGATTCCGTTTGATAAGCGAAGCTCACTCTTACCCCCAACCCTGCATTTGCGCCGCAGGCAACTGGTGGTGTTTGGCATGCGACGTTTCCGCAGGTCAGAGGCGCACCTGTGCAAATCTCGACATTCTGCAAAGTAGTACAGCTTGGCGCTGGAGTAGCATTACAGGCGAACGCGGGAGAATACGGCTGCAGACTCGCCACCTGTAGATGGTCAGCCGCCAACACGTTAGAGATCTGCGTAACAATCTGCGTGTTTGCCTGAGATGTATTGCCACATGTCGCACAAGTTCGTTGACCAGCAGCTTGGATGCCTTCCCGAGCTGCCCTGTCGAGTGTTGAGCTGATATTGAATGCCCTTGCAAACCAAAAAATTGCCAACAAAAGGAGAAATAGAATAGGCAACACGATCGCCGCTTCCGCAATCTCCTGACCAGAATCCTGTAGCGCAAACGAGGCCGAGCGCAGCATAAGACTGGTTCGGTCGTTCCGCCGATCGTACTGAATCGCTCTTATCTTTGCCATCCAGCCCTTGCTAATTCAGGTTCGTCATAATCGCCTCACCGTTTATCTGCGTGACTCCCGACGCATAATTCGCAGTGGGAACAAAAAATTTTATAAAACGCCCAAAACGCCACTGATAGGGGTAGCTGATCTGGATGTGTGTCGTTTCGATGGTGGTCGGGGGGGGTGATCCTGTTTGGAATGTGTTGCCCCGATCAACAATCAACGTAAGCGTTCCCCCGCCCGGACAACCACTGCTGGCCGTATAAGTCCAGATCAGGCCTGAAACCGACTTGCTTGGGACCGCACCGGATAGACCACAATCGTTGACCCTCGCCGCAAGCAGATAATTGTCTATAACAGCGCGGATGGCATCTGTCGAGAGAGGCGTTGGATTAGTGACGTCTTGCATGCTTTGTTTTGAGGCTGATCGTGCTCCTTCCCTGACGGCGTTGTTCAGGTTCTGTTTCAAATTGAATGCCGTACCGAAGTCCGTGATTCCAACGACGATTATCATCAGCAACGGCAAGGAAATTGCCAGCTCCACAATCTGCGAAGCCTCTGTGCAGGCATACGCTGGCCACCTGCAGTATCGCCAGAACCCGGCGAGCCGTGTCATCGGGCCTCCAGCCTCCTTCCCAATAACGTTGCACTTGGCGTTTTTATGAAACCTTTTCGACGCAGACCACTGATTATTGATGAATCAGTCGCACGGGAACAGGCGAAGCGCCAGCTCCCGTGATCGGTGTTCCCGTGCTTGCCGGATCCAATCCAGCGGCATTCAAAATAACGGCATCTAAATCGCCGGTTGCGGTGACGTCCTGAATTCCTAGCTGCAGGAATCCCACAATCGGCAACTGAGCAGTGCCATCACAAGTACCTACGGAGGGACAGTTGAAAACAGGCACAGTGACGACAGAATCGCTACGATGTATGCCGTCTACCAGCCGCAAAGATGGATTCGGATTGTTATACCCGCCTGTGATCGTCACCGGGAGGCCAACTGTGAAGCTGTCTTGGCCTAACCCCGAGCCAACAGTATCAGCATGAATCAAACAGGTAGTGCCGGGAATTGTCCGCGCATGAAGGTTTCCTGCAGAACGTGTGTCCACCCACCATGTTTGACCTGGGCCGACTAGCTGGCCATTGCTGAAGTTGAAACCATTCTCACATGCAATGTTGTCGTGATAATTGAGACCGGGAGTGCCAGTCCCAATCTGACCGCAGGAAACCGCACTCGATGAGGGACAATACAGCGGTGCCGGTCCATCAAGCGCATAAAACTGGGCTGTGGGGGACGGTAAAGGTGGGGCGGGAGGGGCAGGGGGGCCGGGGACAGTTGGTACGGTGGACGATGTGATTAGAGTTAACGTAACAGGCTGGCCTATGAAACTGCCTCCCCTAGCAATTGCATAATTCGAGTCGAAATATAACGGTTCAGCGAGGCCGCACATGTTGCAGTTGGAAACGAGCCACGGCTTTACCCCATGTATTTGGATCGGGGGCCCCCCTGGATTAGCGGCATCAAAAGAAGGGTTGTAGGCCTCCGCACTCGCCGTGGCAGATACGCTGATAGCACCGCCGCTCCAAATACGCGAAAAGAACGTTGGAAGTCCACCCCGCGACACGGTGACCCGAATGTACGGGTTGTGAGCGGGCGCCGAGGTAGGACATAGCGTAGTCACCGTCGTTGGAGAAACGCCCACGATATGGTTTTGCGCCGCGACAGCCTGCGCCCATAAATCCGCCTTAGCACTGCTTCCGTTGCAAACGGAGCTCAAGGGTACGGACAACGGCACCGATGTTGTGCCAGAAAGCTCTAACACTTCGGCACCGGCCAATGCCGCAGCGTCAGCGGCCTCTTGGGCCTGGTCTTTGGCCACATAAAGGCTGACCACATCCAGGGCTAATACGGCCATTGAGAGCATGGCAAACATACTGACAGCGACTATCAAGAGGGTCACGCCTCTCTCCTTCTCTCTCAATCGATGAACACGTATTACGCCCACCACTGATTCCACCTCGTGACCGAACTCCTGAACAGGGACTGCGTTAAGAGCGCAGTCCCCACTGATGGAAGCATTATTATAAGAAATTAGGACTGCAGTGATAAGTGGAAGCTTCTGCTGGGGTGAGTAGAATGGCGACTCGGCGGTTACCGCGAAAAAGGCCAGCGTAACGCGGCTACAACGCGAGTATATCGCGGACGGCCGTGTTGGCGTGCCAAGGCGGAGCAGTGCCAAAGTTGGAACAGACTAAGGGCATCGAGCGAGGTTGACCGGGTGCGGCGCGCGTGTGTCCCCAGGCCGGATAAACCCCTTTGCATTTGGTCCTAAAACAAATGATAATGGACTTAGCCAAACATCTATTTAAGACCCCTAGAATCTTCAACTTACATGCATGAAGGAAGGCAGTTTTAGGACCATGCGAGTAGCACTCTACGGCAGGGTCTCGACAAACAACGGCCAGCAGGATCCGGAACTCCAACTTCGCGAGTTGCGCGAGTATTGCGTACGCCGTGGCTGGGAAATCTCCGGCGAATACATTGATCACATCAGCGGCGCCAAGGATAAACGTCCAGCGCTGGACCGCCTGATGGCCGACGCACATCGGCGGCGCTTCGATGCGGTCGTGGTTTGGAAATTCGATCGCTTCGCCCGCTCAGTGTCGCACTTGCTGCGGGCGCTCGAGACGTTCCGGGCCTTGGGCATTGAGTTCGTAAGTCTGTCAGAGCAGGTGGACACGTCCACCCCCATGGGCAAGATGGTGTTCACCGTGCTCGGCGCGGTGGCGGAGCTTGAGGCTCGCTCATCGTGGAGCGCGTGAGAGCCGGACTTCGCCATGCTCGTGCAAAGGGCAAACGATTGGGTCGGCCGCGCGCTTCGGTCTCTCAAGCCAGGGTTCGGGAACTGCGCGAAGAAGGTCTGACCTTGCGAGAGATCGCCGGGCGCTGCCGCGTCTCCAAGACCACCGTCATCAGAGCCTTGCAACGGTGATCGCCGCGTTATTCGTGAGTTTCTGGCCACCGCGATTGCGCGCCGTCCCCCCCGGCGGCACACTTCTTCGCCAAAAGCGAAACCGCGAGAACCAGGCCGTCCAGCATGCGACGCCCGTCGAGGTTGAAACTGCCCGCGTTAAGCAGGACGCCGTCGACTTCCGTTGGCCTGCCAACGTTCCCGAAGGACTGCCAATGGTCCATCTCGGGTTCGGCATTTTTCAGGTGCCTTAACACACGTTCAAGTCTTAGTCCCGCGTCCATCGTCGTTTCCTCCTTCTGCTCACGTTTTGTTGACCTATTTCATGCAGCTTTTCTGTGCTGCTTTTCGCTGGTTGCGACCAGCACTCAGCGCGTGAATTGGTGCGCGGTTGTGTAGAGAGGCAAACTCCGGCAACCATCTGCTGAATTTTTGGGACAAAGTGGGACAAGATTCGGCTTTCGGAGGGCTTGCAAGTGATTGAATTTATGGTGGAGCTAGTCGGGATCGAACCGACGACCTCATCGTTGCGAACGATGCGCTCTCCCAGCTGAGCTATAGCCCCACGGCTGGAAATCTTCCTTGGGCGTACGCAATTTTAGCAGCGTCCGACAGTTCCGACCAAGTCTGGCACAAAAGACGCGGCAAGCCGCGTCTCTACCGGCGAGCGCGCGCCAGCCAATTCACGCGGACCGCTATAATGGATCTGTGAGTTCTTTCGGCACAGCTCGCAAGGTTGCCGCGGCAGACTTCCCTACCCGCTGGGGTAAGTTCCAGATCCAGGGCTTCGAAGGCGAGTTCGGCGACGACCGCCGCACTGAAACTGCCGTGGCTCTAATCATGGGCGACGTGCACTCCCAGCCTCCATTGGTGCGCATCCATTCGCAGTGCCTGACCGGCGACGTGTTTGGTTCGCTGCGTTGCGATTGCCGCCAACAACTGGAACTGTCGTTATCGATGATCGCCCAGCAAGGCGCTGGTGTACTGGTGTACGAACAGCAGGAAGGACGCGGCATCGGGTTGATGGCCAAGTTACAGGCGTACGAACTGCAGGACGCAGGCCTCGACACCGTGGAAGCGAACGAGCGGCTAGGCTTCAAGGCCGATCATCGTGAGTTTGCCCTGCCCGCCGAGGTCCTCAAGGCGCTTGGCGTTCGGCAGGTCCGCCTGCTTTCGAATAACCCCGACAAAGTGGCAGCGCTCGAAAAGGCAGGAATCAAGGTGGTGGAGCGCGTGCCTTGCGAGGTTTCGCCTACCCCACACGCGGAAGACTACCTGAAGACCAAGAAGGAAAAACTCGGACACCTGTTCAACTCGCGTTGAGCAGCCTTATCAACCAAGAACCTTCTTGAGAAGACTGCGGTTGCGCGCGGGCAGGTTCTTGAGTGCCGAGCGCGCCAGCGCCAGATAAACCTCTTTGGCACCGGGCACGCGGCCCAGAATCTTGAGATGTTTGCGCAATGTTTCCGCATCGCCGCGAACGATGGGCCCGCTGAAGGCGCCAGCCGGTCCACGATGGGCGTAGTTTGCCAGCGTCTGGCGCACGATGGGCAGCATCATCCTGCGGGCGGATTCGCGCTGGATTCCAGCCGCGCCCGCCACCTGCTCCGCCGTGACCAACGCTGAAATCAACAACGGAGACGCAAATGCGCCCCAGGCGTGGTAGGCCGGTTTGTGCCGTTTCTGGATCGCGAACATCTCGCCGCCCAGGTCGCGTACCATTCGGCGCGCGACTTGGATAGCGGAAGGATCTCCCTCCACGGCAAAGGGAACTCCTTCCAGCGAAGGGGACACGCCTGGGACAAAAGTCATCATGGGATGAAGGGACGCAACTGCCGCTCCCTTCCGTCGCAGCACACCCAATTCATCGCTGCTCAAAGCGCCGCTGGAGTGGAGGGCAACTTTGCCCTTCCAGTCGGCCGCATTCCGCAACGATTGTGCGCAGGCCGCGATTTCTCGGTCAGGCACACACAACCACACGACCCCGGCCAGTAGATTCCGATTTTTCGCCGTCACCACCCGAGCACCAACGTCTCGTGCCACCCGTCGCGCACGAAGCCGGGAGCCGCTGTTCTCTCGCGCCAGCACTTCCGAAATGCGATATCCGGCGTTGTGCAGCGACACGACCAGCGCGCTGCCCAGACTGCCCGGGCCAACGATCGCAATCGACGGCTTGGCGGCCATGCGCGGCAGAATAACAGAATTTTCTGATTGCTGATTGGAGGTCGGAGCGTGCTGCTTTTCAATCATCAATCAAGCATCAGCAATCAACAATTCTCCTCCGATCCCGTATAGTTCTCCCATGTCCAGAACTTCTAAGCGACGAAAGCAGGCCCGTGTCCTCTCCTGTCGCGAAGTTTTTCGCGGCCCCGTCTTCTGGGTGACTTCTGAGCGTGTCATCGAGCCCGGCGGGATTAAAGTCCGCCGCGACATCGTGCGCCACTCCGGTTCGGTGGTGATCCTCGCGGTGGACGAGACCCGCCCAGAGCCGCGCGTTCTCCTGGAGTGGCAATACCGCCACGCCGCTCGGAGTTTTCTGTGGGAACTCCCGGCCGGCAGGATCGACGAAGGCGAAAAAGAGCTCAGTGCTGCCCAGCGCGAACTCCTGGAAGAAACCGGCTATACCGCCAGCCATTGGCGACTCGCTCTCAGGTACTACGCCAGTCCTGGCTTCGTGGACGAAACCATGGCAGTCTATCTCGCCCGCGGCCTGCGGCGTGGCATCGCACGGCCGGAAGAAGACGAGCTTATCCGCAAGCGGCTATTCCCTTTGTCCGATATCGTACATAAGGTGCTGGCTGGCAAGATTCATGACGGCAAGACCATAGCCGGGGTGCTTTGGCTGCAGCAGTTTCTGGGGAGCTGAAAGCCGCATGAATACAAGATTTCCCACCTTGACATAATCTTGACACTGTCTGGAAGTGGCAGCAAAATGGCGGAAGAGAATCAGGCAGACACGTCTCGTGACGAGCGTGCCTGTACGCGGAGGCACGCAAGTGGAACGTATGAAAGGTACGGTGAAGTGGTTCAACAATGCGAAGGGATATGGTTTCATCGGACGTGAGGATGGCCCGGACGTTTTTGTGCACTACAGCGCCATCACTGCGGAAGGCTACAAGAGCCTGCAGGAAGGCGACCAGGTAGAGTTCGAAATCACGCAAGGCCAGAAAGGCCCGCAGGCTGCCAATGTGACCAAGGCAGCTTCGTAGACCAGCAACTCCAGTTGAGCCAAGCTGCTCGCACCCGGCGCTTACGCCGGGCTTTGTTTTGCGCAGAAACGCGTGGAACACACTCATCCGCTTCGGCGAGCTACAATTCTCTCCGGAAACCATGGACAACAAAGCCATCGCCGGTCTGCTGTACGAAACCGCTGACCTGCTCGAGATCGATAACCAGGATCCGTTCCGCATTCGCTCCTATCGCAACGCCGCCCAAGCCATCGAGAATCTCTCCCAGCAAGTCTCGGAGCTTATCGCCGAACCCAAGAAGTTGCTCGAAGTGCCCGGCATCGGCAAGGGCATGCTGCTGAACCTGCAAGAGATCTCGAAGGATGGGCGCCTGGCCCTCCACGCTGAACTGGTGGGCAAATACAAACCCAGCATGCTGGAGCTGCTGAAAATCCAAGGCCTTGGGCCGAAGACGATTGCGCTGATCTGGAGTGCCTACCAGGTCGCCGATCTGGAAGGAGTGGAAAAACTCGCGCGCGAGGGCAAAATTCGTGAACTTCCCCGGATGGGCGAGAAGCAGGAACAGAAGCTGCTCAAGGCCATCGAAGACTACCGCCGCATCGCGGGGCGCTTTCTGCTCGATGCCGCCGAAATGCAGGCCAATAAGCTGATTGAGCACCTCACCCACTTCAGCGGTGTCGACCGGATCACGCCCGCAGGTTCGCTGCGTCGCGGACGGGATACCGTTGGCGACTTGGATGTGCTGGTTACAGGCGGGTGTTGTGTCAATGATGCTCAGCGCGAAAATCTGATCGAACACGTCACCGGACTTCCTGGTCTGATGCAAGTCATCGCACGCGGCGACAACAAGGTCAGTTTCCGCATGCGTTCCGGCATGCAGGTGGACGTGCGCACGCTGCCTCCGGAGTCCTTTGGCGCTGCCATGCAGTACTTCACCGGCTCGAAGTCGCACAATGTGGCTCTGCGGCAGCGTGCGCTCAAGATGGGTTTCACACTCAGCGAATACAGCCTGGCTCGGCTCGACAATGAGAAGCCGGTCGCCGGCAAAACCGAGGAAGAAATCTACGCCAAGCTGAAGCTCGATTACATCCCTCCTGAACTGCGGGAAAATCAGGGCGAGATCGAAGCGGCCGAGAAGCACACGCTGCCCGAGTTGATCACCGAAAAGGACTTGCAGGGTGACGTGCACATGCATACCGTCGAAACCGATGGCCGGTGCACGATCGAAGAGATGGCCGAAGCTGCCCACGCCCGGGGTTATAAGTACATTGCCATCACGGACCACTCCAAGAATCTTGCCTTCGCCAACGGATTGGACGACAAGCGGGCCCTCGAGCACATCCAGAGCATCCGCAAAGCAAACGAGAAGATCGACGGCATCAAGATCTTCGCAGGCATCGAGGTAGATATTTTAGGGGACGGTGAGCTGGACCTCTCTGATTCCGTGCTCGCTGAGATGGATATCGTGATTGCCAGCGTGCACTCGCAGTTCAACCAGGAGCCCGCGAAAATGACCGATCGCCTGGTGAAGGCGATCGAGAACCCAAACACCTCGGTGATCGGCCATCCCACGGGCCGCATCCTCCTGCGCCGTGACGCCTACCCGTTCGACATGGACGCTGTGCTCAAGGCCGCTGCCAAGCACAGGGTCGCTATGGAACTGAACTCCTATCCCGACCGGCTTGACTTAAACGACCGGCACCTGCGCATGGCGAAAGAGCGCGGAGTGAAGATCGTCATCAACACCGATGCCCATCACACGTCGCACCTGGAGAAGATCCGCTATGGGGTGCTGCAGGCCCGCCGCGCCTGGCTGACAAAAGATGACGTACTTAATAGATTACCCGCGCAGCAGTTCGCTAAAGCCATAAAGCACGGGTGGTGATTTCATCGCCGAGATCGCCGGGAGCGCCGAGGCTTTTTTTCTGCGATCTCGGCGCACTCGGCGGTGAGCCGTTTTTCTGCATCAAAGCAGGTACAATCTGAGCTGAAATCGAGGTCAATTATGCCCGACAACTCTCCGACTCCTCCGCCTGCAGGCCCGGCTCCTACTGCCAGTGGACCTGCGCCGTCGACCGGGATGAAATTCGATATCGGCGAAGAATTCGGGACCGCCAAGCGTAATCTGCCGCCGGCTAAGATCGTTCTGATTGGCATTGCGGTCGTGCTGGTGGTGGGAGCGATTGTGGTCTTCACACAAAGTCGCCCAACGTCAGCTGGTTCCATCGATGATGTGGTCGGCGTGGAAGTCCCCAATCAGGGCACTGTGCTGACGGCCATCAATGTAACCGTGCGCAACGCGGGCAAGAAACCCATGTGGATACATAGCATGAAAGCCATGCTTAAGACTGAGAGCGGAGAATTTCCCGACGACGCCGCCTCGCCCGTAGACTTCGAGCGTTATTTCCAGGCCTTCCCCGCCCTGAAGCAGCACGCGATTGAACCCTTAAAGGTCGAGACGAAGATCCAGCCCGGCGGGGAGGTCAAGGGAACTATCATGGTGGGATTTCCGGTCACACAGGATGGCTTTGACAAACGCAAGGCGCTGAGTGTGACCATCCAGCCTTATGATCAGCGACCACTGGTGCTGACAAAGTAATCTAATCTTTTTTCTGCAGGAATCTCCGCCGGAGGTGAGTGTGAGCGGAGGGGGCCAGGTCATCGTATTTCAGACAACTAATCGATCCGTCAACTTCAAGAACCGCGAGGGCCACGTCCTTATAGTCGCCAATGCCATGTTCGCGCAACGCACGATGCAACTCATCCGCACTGACATGCTCCTTGGCCATGTGGGCGGAAATAATTTGCCCGTCGTGGATAAGTAGTGTGGGCTGGCCCTGGATGAATCGTCGGAAGCGGCGATTAACGCCGGAAGCCTCCGCCACGAAGTAGTTCATCAGCAGGAGCGTACAGGCGGCGACCACACCGCCCAGCAGCGAGGTATCGGGACCGGTCATAGCATTCTGTACAGCATTGGAGAGCAGCAGGAGAAGCGTGAGGTCGAAAGGCGTCATCTGACCCACTTCACGCTTGCCGCTCAGGCGAACTCCCAGCAGGACGACGGCATAGATGACCGCCGTCCTTAGCAGCACAGACAGAAGGACGTGCCCGCCGGGAAATAGCACGTCTTACAGAGCTCCCGGTCCCGTTTGTACCGGCTGGGGAGCGGCTTTCGGGGTACTGAGGTAGCCGGTGATCTTATTCTTATCCACTGTCCACACCACCAGTTCGTAGAGCATCCGCCCGCGCCCCGTATAGAACTGGATTGGCTCGTTCACGTTGCGGTCTTTCTTCTCGATGGTGCGGTCGTCGGCCATGACATTCAAGGTAAACTTGCCACGCTTGGCATCGGTCTTCTTCAGCTGCAGGCTGACCGTCGAAACTGGCGTGGGCCTCTTACCCTTGTCGAGCGTGAACTCATAATAATTGCGGTCACCGCGGTGCTTGAGAACGTCCAAGTCGTCGCGCGTGGTGGCGATCAGGCCGCTCATCACCCCCATGTCGCCCTTGACGCTCTCCAGCCGCGCCTTGGTGGCTTCCAGGTCGGTACGGGTGGAGGCGACATCAGTCTTGACGCCTCCCATCTCGGTTTTGACACCTGCGACTTCCCCGCTGACCTGCGTGATCTGCTCGGTGTGCTGGTGTACGACGCGCTCCGATGCGCGCTGCGCAGCCTGCAGTTGAGCGGTACGCTGGGACAGTTCTTTCTTTGTCATGCCGAGCTGGTTGGCCAGGGTTTCCGCATTACCTTCGGACTCCGCGACCCGTTTGTTCAGCTCCGCCATCTGCGCTGCGCTCGTGGCGTGTGCCTTCTCCAGCTTCTCCAAACGTCCCCGGGAATCAAAAACTGCATACAAAGTACCCGCGACAAACAAAACCGCGAGCACTAAGATCACCCACTTGCCTGTATTGCTTGATTGTTCCTCGTGAATCACAGCTGGCGCTGCGCCTTCCTCTGACATGAAATCCTCCGCGAAGTGACGATCCTCTAGCAATTGTTGAGCATAAGGTTGAGAGTGTCAATGCCATGTGGTGAGACGGACGTTCCAGCCGGACATGGCCATTGCGCCAGGCTTGGCCAACCCACGTGACTTGCCTCTCTTTTACAATGCAGGTGTGAAGAACTGGGACATCATCATCATCGGTGCCGGCATCATAGGCTTGTCGGTGGCACGTGAACTGCGCAAGCGGGAATTATCGGTTCTAGTGGTGGAGCGCGGTGAGCCCGGACGCGAAGCTTCTCGGGCCGCTGCCGGGATGCTGGCCGATTGTGGAGATGAGACGCCGGTTGCACTACGGCCACTCGCTTGTGCTAGTGCCCGCATGTATCCGGAATTTGCGCATGAACTGGAGGACGAGGCGGGAACCCAAGTGGACTTGCGCAGCTATGGAACCATCCTCATAGGCGGCGAACCTGCCCCCGGTTCTTCAGGTGCTCCTTTAAGCAAGGAACAGTTGGCCGAGCTCGAGCCCGGTCTTGTTCCAATTTCCTCTCCCGCGTACTTGCTCCCGGAGAGAAGCGTAGACCCCCGAGCGCTGGTATTTGCCGCACTGCGGGCCTGTAAGCATCGTGGAGTGGACATTTCTTCCGGTGACCCCGTCACTTCGGTAGATGTTGCCCACGGAGTGGTGGTCGGCGTCAGCACTACGAAGACAAGCTTTAAGGCTCCTGTCGTGGTCAATTGCGCAGGTGCCTGGGCGGGACACTTTCCTCCTTACAGTTTCCCCACTCGACCCATTAAGGGCCAGATGCTGGCGGTAGTGCCCCCGTCGCGCAAAACCCTGCGGCATGTCGTGCGCTCGCCGGAAGTGTACCTGGTGCCTCGTACCGATGGCCGTCTGCTGATCGGAGCCACCGTCGAGGAAGCCGGCTATGACAAGCGTACAGACTCCCGGACCATTCATCGGATGCGCCGGGCGGCCATCAAGCTTGTACCCGCCCTCGCCGCAGCTCGCATTTTGGAAGATTGGGCCGGCCTGCGCCCCGGCACGCCGGATGCGCTGCCGATTCTCGGCCCCACTCCCACGCCCGGCTATTTCGCTGCTACTGGGCACTTCCGGGACGGCATCCTGCTGACGCCAGTCACTGCCCAGATCATGGCCCAAGTCATCTGTGGCGAGACGCCTTCCTATGACATCCGTGCGTTCTCGCCCGAGCGATTTCACTCATGACCACGGTGGCGCAAATTCGCGAGCATTACGACTCTCTCGCTTTGATATATCGCACATTCTGGGGCGACCACATCCACCACGGCTTGTTTACCGATCACGAGTCACCCGAGATAGCCCAGGTGCGCTTGCTGGATTATTGCGTCCGTTTACTGGAGTTGCGGGGCGGTGAAATCGTTCTCGACGCGGGCTGCGGACATGGCGGAACGCTTCTTTACCTGAGCCGTCGATTCGGTTGCAGAGGGAAGGGATTGACTATCAGCCCCAAGCAGGGGCGTATTGCCAGAGAGAACGCACTCCAGGCTCACCTCGCGGATCGGCTGGAATTCATTGTCGAGGATGTCGGCTGTTTCCGCTTCCCTGCCGAGGCGTTCGACATCATCTGGGCGATGGAGTCCTCGGAGCACTTTGGCGATAAGGCACGCTTCTTTTGCAACGCGGCCTCCAGCCTCCGGGCAGGTGGACAATTGCTTCTGGCGGCCTGGACCGGTTCGATGCAAAGTCACAGGGTTCGCGACGTGGCCCGTTCGTTCTTGTGCCCACAGCTTTGGACGGCCGAGGAGTACAAATCGTCTATCGAAGCTGCAGGTCTGCAACTGATCCACGACCGGAATTTGACCGCGCAAGTCACGCCGACCTGGACGGTCTGCCAGAAGCGCGTCCGTTTCGCCCAACCCACCATCAAACTGTTGCCCCGTGCAGCGCGAGAATTTGTCCAGGGGATTGATGTCATCCTGGATGCCTACCGCTCGGGTGAGCTGACTTACACAGTCATGATCGCCCAAAAACCCCTAGTGACGTGCGCTATGCCCTCCTGATGGGCCCTTCTCTTCGGGTATACTTAACCGTTTGTACGGTCCTGATAATTTCATCTGATCCGCGTTGTCCAGCGAGAAAGGTCACACCATGGCTTCCCCGGCAGTCGATTATGCCCGTCAAAACCAGCAGCGTTTCTTGAATGAACTGAAAGATCTTCTCCGCATTCCTAGTGTCAGTACTCTGGAAGAACACAAGACGGATGTGCAGAAAGCGGCCGATTTTGTGGCCAGCGAACTGCGCCGCATCGGGATGGAGAATGTCGAAGTCATCCCCACGAAGGGCCACCCATTGGTCTACGCCGACTGGCTGCATGCAGCGGGAAGGCCGACCGTGCTCTGCTACGCGCATTATGACGTGCAGCCGCCTGATCCCCTTGACGAATGGGTTTCCCCGCCCTTCGAGCCTACGGAGCGCAACAACAACATCTACGCTCGTGGCGCCGTCGACGACAAAGGCCAGCTCTGGATGGAGATTAAAGCCATCGAAGCCCTGATGAAAGGCCACAACAGCAAGCTTCCGCTCAATGTGAAGTTCATCATTGAAGGCGAGGAAGAAGTCGGTGGCGAGTCCATTGCCGAGTACGTGCGCAAGGAGAAAGCCAAGCTGAAAGGCGACTTTGCGCTGGTCTGCGATACGGAGTTGTTCGCGCCCGATCTACCCACGCTGTGTGTTGGCCTGCGTGGGTTGGTGTACACGGAGATCGAAGCCACCGGCGCCAAGACCGACCTGCACTCCGGGATGTATGGCGGTGCTGCGCCCAATCCTTTTTTCGCGCTCATCGAAATCATCAGCAAGTTGAAGGATTCCAAAGGCAAGGTCTTGATCCCCGGCTTTTACAAAGACGTGAAGGCTCCAACCAAGGATGAATTGAAGGCCTGGAAGCGCCTGCCGTTTAACGAAGAGCACTATCGCAAGACGGAAGTCGGCTCCAAGGTGCTCACCGGCGAACCGGGATACTCGGTGCTTTACCGCACCTGGGCACGCCCGACGCTGGAAGTGCATGGCATGCCCGGTGGCTTCACCGCTCCCGGCGCCAAGACGGTGATTCCAGCCAAAGCGGCGGCCAAAGTCTCCATGCGCATGGTACCCAACCAGGACCCCGACGACATCCTCAAGAAGTATACGAACTACGTGAAGAAGCTGACGCCCAAGGGCATCGAGACCAAGATCAAGGTCTGGAGCAAAGGGCCCGCCTGCGTTGTGGGCACCGACAACCGGTTCATCAAGGCCGCCACCGAAGCCATGCACGACGTGTTCAAGAAGGATACCGTCTTCATTCGCTCCGGCGGCTCGATTCCCATCGTGACCGACTTCCAGGACGTGCTGAAAATTCCCAGCGTGATGATGGGCTTTGGCCTGCCCGATGACAACCTGCATGCTCCCAACGAGAAGTTCCACATCCCGAACTTCTACCGCGGGATCGAATCCATCTGTCTGTTCTTCGAAAAAGTTGGCGGAGAGAAATAGAGGATCAGATTCAACATTCGGGGGCGCGGGCGCTATGCTCTCTGGTCTAGTGGCGAAATGGCTACGACTGCCATCCGAAAAACAGGGCAACCACACCGCAGGGTATCAATGAACCCGTGAGCCAGAATGCAAACCCACAGATTGCGTCCTGACAGGACGAAGGCGGCCCCAAGACCCAGGCCGACCGTGCTCGAGTCAACAAACCCGGTGACAGTGTCTGCGGCCGCATCTCTTCGGCCGCATCTCTTCGTTGCATCTGACCCGCTTCTGCGCTAGGCTAATGCCGCTCTCGCCGATTCTCCTTGCCTCCTGCCGCATTCGTCTCTACGGAACCAACGACATTGTGTGCGCTACCCAACGCGGTAGGGTCAATAGACCCACAATATATTGTGTTTTCTTTGTTGACCTGTGCGCAATTTCGCCGGTACAGTAGTTGCAATCCGTGCCTTCGCCCGGATGGAGGGACTTTTGTGTTCGCCCTTATCGGGAGCATGCATCAAAGTGGTAACTCCCTCGCGGGAGCGTTACCCCGGCGAAAAACAGAGCAGCGTGCCTCAGTCAGGGCACGCGGTGCGACGCCCCGGTGTTCTTGCAGGATCGGGTGCCGAAGGAGTGGAAGTTGCTCAAACTGAAAAAGCTGCACATTCTGGGGTTCAAGTCCTTCTGCGACCGCACCGAGTTGAAGTTCCACGGCGACGGCATCGCAGCCATTATCGGTCCTAACGGCTGCGGCAAGTCCAACATCGCCGACGCCATCTCCTGGGTTCTGGGCGAGCAGTCAGCCAAAACCCTGCGTGGCTCGCGCATGGAAGACGTAATCTTTGCCGGCACCGGCGATCGCAAGCCGACGGGTATGGCCGAAGTGTCGCTTACATTAATTGATCCCGAAATCTACAGCGGCGCCGACGCGGACAAACCGACCAAAATTGAAGTGCAAGACGATATGCCTGCCGAAGACTGGGACGAAGCACAGCTTCGTGCGCAAGCGGCGGAAGAAACGGAACGCGCCGTTGAAGAAGCCCAGCCCGGGAAAACCGATGAGGTGCAAGACCAGGCCGCGGCGCCTGGAAATTCCGACCAGACCGACGGAGACAACCCGCATGTAGTCCTTAAGATCCGTCGCCGGAAGTTCAGCCAACAGCAGTTGCGCGGGGGGGAAATCGTCGTCACCCGGCGCTTGTTTCGTACCGGCGACAGCGAATACCTTTTGAACGGCAAACTCTGCCGATTGCGTGACATTCAAGAACTTTTCATGGGAACCGGGCTGGGGCCGGAATCCTACGCTCTCATCGAGCAGGGACGGATTGGCCAGATTCTCAGCAGCCGCCCCACCGACCGGCGCGCCATTATCGAGGAAGCCGCGGGGGTTACAAAATTCAAGACCAAAAAGCGTCTTGCCGAAGCTCGCTTGGAAGAAGCGCGCCTGAACCTCGCCCGCATCAACGATATTTTCGAAGAAGTTACGCGCCAGATGAATTCGCTGAAACGCCAAGCTTCCAAGGCGGAACGTTATGCCCGTCTGCGCGAAGAAATGCGGGCCAAGCTCCGCCTGGTACTGGCCAGCAAGTTCGCGCAACTCGACCAGGAAAGTGCACATCTCGATGAACAACTGAACGCCGTTTCGGAAGAGATGCGCAGCCAGACCGAAATCGTGCAGCAGCTCGAGTCCGAGCACAATGAGCGCACCCAGCGCGGGTATTCCATCGAGACTGAGTTGCGGCAGAACCGAGAGCGCATGGCTTCCATCGCGCTTGAGATGGACCGGGCGCGAGCGCAGCGCCGTCATAACGAAGAGCGTTGCCAGGAACTGGTAGTGCGGGCCTCCAATTCTGAAGCTGAGTTGACCCAGGTTTCGTTCAAGCTGGCGAGCCTGCAGACGGAGTTGGATTCCACCCGCCAGGTTCTGGACTCCGCGGCCGCGGACCTAGCTGCCGCCCAGCAGGAACGTGCTTTCTCGCAGCAAGAAGCCGCGATCGCCGTCGCCGGTCTGGCGGAACTGGAGCGTCAGCAGGAGGACACTCGTGTCGGCATCATGGAAATCGTAGCTGCCGCGGCCAGTCTCCGCAATCAGCTCACCCAGGCAGAAGAGCGTCTGGCTGCCGTAGAACGTGAGAGCAATCGTCTCGAAACCGAAATCGCGGCGTCCAATTCACAGGTGCTCGCCTTTGGTGGCCAGAGAGGCCAGCTTGCGCTCGAGTTCGAATCCGTCTCCCAGCGACTTGCAGGGGTGACGCAAGAGATCGGCAGAGTGCGAGACGTGCTTGATTCCAAGCGCCTTGCTGAAACTGAATCCAAACGTCGCCTCGACGGGCTGCGCGCGGAGTACGCCACCGCTCTGGGGAAGAAAGGCTCGCTGGAAGCAGTCATTGCCGAGCACGGCTATTCCACCGAATCCGTCCGGCGCCTGTTTCAGTCGGGCGTGATGCAGGGTGGATTGGCGCCAGCCGGCGTTTTAGCCGATTTCCTGGAAGTGGAATCGCGGTATGAAGGAGTGGTCGAGGATTTCCTGCGCGACGAACTCAATTACGTCGTCGTCAAGTCTTGGGATGCAGCCGATGAGGGTCTTCGGCTGCTACGCAGCGACGTGGACGGACGCGCGACGTTCCTGGTACACCCGAATGATGCGCAGGCAAAGTTCTCCTTTGTGGTCGATGAGAACGCGCACGCCACTTTGCCTAGTCATCCGATCGTTCCTTTGAGGAACTGCATTCGCGTGCTCAATGGTTTTGGCAAGTCTCTCGAGGTGGTCCTGCCCAAGCTGCGTGATGGCTACATTGTCCCCGATTCAGGCGTCGGCCGCGACCTTGCATTAGAAAACCCAGACGCTTTTTTCCTCTCGGCCCAATCGGGCGAATGCTTTCATAACGTCACTGTCACTGGAGGCAAGCAACGCGCCGAAGGCCCGCTTTCCATGAAGCGCGAGTTGCGGGACGTGTTGCGCATACTCGCTGATCTGGAAGGAGCTTTGCGCACGGAAGAACACCGGGTTCTCACTTCGGGGCGGGAAATTGCGGAGCTCACTTCCCTGCTGGAACGCCTGGAACTCGAGCAGCGTGATGCCGAGAAGCAGGCGATGACTTCCGGCCACATGCTTCAGCAACTGGATGCCGAAATGTCCCGGATTAATGAGCGTCTCGGGATAGCCAGCCAGGAACTACAGCGTCTGGCCTCAGATCGAGCTGAGCAGCAGGTTTGTATTGAGGCTCGCCAGACGGCAATCGCTACTCTGGAGACCCGCCGTACGGAACTGGAACAGCAGACCGCCGCGGCTCAGGTCGCATTAGTTTCCCAGCGCGAGCGCCGCGATGCAGCCGCCCAGAATGTCTCGCAACACATCGCGAAGGTTGCCACACTCGAGGAACGCCATCGCGCCGCAGCCGCTGTTCTCCAGCGAATTGAAGGGTTGGTGGCAGAAATGTCGGAGCGGCAACGAGCGCTTCAAGCTCAGTTCGAGTCCTCTCTTGCCGAGAAGCTGCAGCGCGAAACTGAGAACCAGCAACTGGCCGAGCACGTGGTGGCCCTCGAAGCCGAGCGCCAAGCCTCAGATGTGCGCGAGAGCCTGCTGCAGTTCGAGTCGGAACAAGTTCGAGCGCGGCTCGCGGAAATCGAGGAGGCTGCGCGCAGTGCTCGCCAGTTGCTGGATCACGCCCGGGATCGGCGTGGTGAACTTTCGGCCGCAGCCGCCAAGCTGCAGTCCGACGCCCAGTACATGGGCGAGACCTGCCTCAATGAGCTCGGTATGCAACGCCAAGATTTGATGGCCGACACCAGCGTGCAGAGGGTTTCCGGCGAACTGCTCATGCAGGAAGATGCGCTCTATCGCGAGATGCGCAACCGCCTGGAGGCGATGGGCCCGGTCAACATGATGGCGCTCGAGGAATACAAGGAAACCGCTGAACGCCATCAGTTTCTGGAGACCCAACGCAAAGATTTGCTGGAGTCCATCGAGAATACCGTTGCGACCATTAAAGAAATCGACACCGTTACTCGTCAGAAGTTCGAAGAAGCTTTCGCCAAAATCAACGAAAACTTCCAGAAGACCTTCCAGAAGTTGTTTGGCGGAGGCCATGCCTTCATGCGGTTGACGGATCAGGAGAACAGCGCGGAAAGCGGCATCGACGTGGTCGCCTCGCCTCCCGGCAAGAAGCTGCAAAATGTACTTCTGCTCTCCGGCGGCGAGAAGGCGCTTACCGCGCTCGCGTTGCTGGTCGGCATCTTCCAGTATCAACCCAGCCCGTTCTGTATCCTGGACGAGGTGGACGCTCCGCTCGACGAGGCGAATATTGGCCGTTTCACCGATTTGGTCAAGGAGATGAGTGTGCAGACCCAGTTTGTGCTCATCACCCATAGCAGGAAGACGATGAGCATTGCACCGGTTATGTATGGAGTCACCATGCAGGAGCCCGGGGTGTCAAAACTGGTTTCGGTTCGCTTTGGGGCAACCGCCTAAGCGCGTCACCTTACATCTCGGAGCGGCCGAAAGAGTCTCGGCATTTATGTCGTAGCACGACCTTCTTACGGCGCCGCCAAAAAATGCACAGCCTTCCTCAGGTTTTCCACAAAGCCAGGGTCCCGGAAACCCTTGCTGCTAGCGCCTTTTCACGGGACAGGATTTCTGTCAACATCTTCCCTGGTTGCCGTTCCAGTCCTTACCGAACGCTGTGACGTAGGACATTGACAAAAATTTTGGGGCGGCTAGAATACGCCACGCTTCTTCACGATAGAATTTTGATCATGACGACCCGCCTACTCGATTCCGTACTCTTACAAACCGACTTCCCGGAACTTGAACTTTATGCCAGCGGCAAGGTTCGGGATGTGTACCAACTGGATAACGAGCACCTCCTGTTTGTGGCCACAGATCGTATCTCCGCTTTTGACTATGTGCTGGCCACGGGAATCCCCCACAAAGGCCAGGTTCTCACTCAAATTTCCCGTTTCTGGTTCGATTATCTGAAGGATATTGTCCCTAACCACCTGGTCACCACCGATGTCAACCGCTACCCGGCCGCGGTGAGGAAATATGCCGACCAACTACGCGGCCGTTCCATGATGGTGGTGCGTGGCGATATGTTTCCGGTGGAATGCGTGGTGCGGGGCTATCTCTCCGGCTCCGGCTGGAAGGAATACAAGAGCATAGGAAAAGTCTGTGGCATCCCTCTTCCGGCGGGACTGCGGGAATCTGAGCAACTGCCAGAGCCCATCTTCACCCCGGCAACCAAGGCTACTAGCGGCCATGACGTAAACATTTCCTTTGAAGAGATGTGCAACATCGTAGCTCCCGAACAGAGCCGCCGGCTTCGAGACGTCAGCCTGAGGCTCTACAAGAAAGCTGCCGACTACGCTCGGCAACGTGGCATCATCATCGCCGACACCAAATTTGAATTCGGCCGCACCGCGGCAGGCATCACCCTAGCCGACGAAGTGCTCACCCCGGATTCTTCGCGTTTCTGGCCAGCTGATAAGTATCAGCCAGGAAAGGCTCAGGACTCGTACGACAAGCAATACGTTCGTGATTACCTGGAAGAAATTCGCTGGAACAAGCAGCCTCCTGCCCCCGCTCTTCCGGCCGAGGTGGCTCTCCGCACCAGCGAGAAGTACCTTGAAGCCTACCGTCAGCTTACCGGACGAGAGCTGAATGTGTAGCTTCGAAAGCGTTCTTGAGCAAGCGCCATGAACGTCGTGGATTGGATCATTGTAGGGGCCATTCTGCTTTCGGTAGTAATGGCTGCATCCCAGGGATTCTTTTTCGAGTTGATTTCGCTGGCAGGAGCGGTTCTTGGTTACCTGCTTGCATCTTGGCAATACCACCGCATCGGAGACTGGCTAGGCTCGTACGTGAAAAATGTTTGGGCAGGCGAGATCACCGGCTTCTTCGTTATTTTTCTAGCAGTCGTGATCGCGGCGGGAGTAATTGCCCGAGTTGCTCGCTGGGCCATGAAGGAAGCGGGTCTCAGCTGGTTCGACCGCTTCCTGGGTGCGGCTTTTGGAGTATTGCGCGGCTCTTTGATCGTGGCCGTGCTTTTAGTGGGCATGACCTCGTTCGCACCCAACTCGCGTCTGTTAACGGGATCAGAGCTGGCACCGTATTTTCTAGTGGTGGGACGTGCGGCCATCTGGGTAGCGCCGTCAGAGTTGCGGGCACGCTTTTTCCAGGGGCTGGATATATTGCGCAACGCTCACCAACAACCGCATCAGCCGCCGCCCGCGGCCAAGTCCGGAGGGCACTGAGGCGCAGGAACGACTTTATACGCTGGCCTGCCTCCTATTAAAGAAAGAGGGACGCCGTGAAAGATCAGCTCGAAGCATTAATCATGCAGATGTACAAGAGCAACATCCTCTATTCCGAGGCCGTTCGCGAGTTTAAGAAGAAGTTTATTCTGACGGTGCTTCAAGAAAACAAGGGCAACCAGTGCCGGGCTGCCCGCGAATTGGGCATGCATCGCAACACCCTGAGCCGCACTATCTCGGAGCTGAAAATTGATGTTCGGCAATTGCGTGACGGCGTCCGGCGACCGCCCCGCAGCGCCCGGCCCATGACCCTGGACAGAAAGATTGCGCGTTAGTCATCTTCTTGAAAATCCCCCTTCACTGGCCCAAATGGGACCTCGGACGCAGATCGACCTGCATGATTCACTTGAGAAGGATTTCCTGCAACAGAGTCGAGCTCACGATTTCGCGGATCTCAACCCGCTTTTCCGCTATCTGCTGTGCTGGTTGTTTACCTCCCAGGATCTTGTCCCGAATGGCTTCTGCCTTGGCGGTTGCGCCGTCCATGGCGGCGTGGTTCTTGTACTGGACTGCCAGAGCGAGATCCCAATCGTGCGGGCTCTCTTGCGTCTCCTTAAGAAATACTTTGTAGTCGGCAATTATCCCCTGGCGTTTTTCCTCATCGAGTAGAGGCTTGCTTGCCTGGCGCAAACTTGCGAGGTAGGCGTCCATCTGTGCCGGTTTGACTTTCACCAAAGTTACGCGCCAGACCGGACCTTCTGAGAAGTGCTCCTGAGCAATCGCCGAAACAGCAAATAACACCAGACCCACAACGAGCCCATGCCGTATTTTCATAGTGGATTCCTCTTAAACGCGGACTGGAGCGAACAGGCGCATCATACGCTGCCCTACACTTCCGTAAAGGCGGCCATTTGCCAACGTAAAAAGGCAGCCGAGGTCGGCTGCCTGTTTGCATGCTTTGTGCTTGCCTATTAAGCCGCAGGCTTGCGCCGGCGGACAGGCGGTTTCTTTTTCGCCGGAGGAGCAGCCTTTGTCAGCAGAGCACCCTTCTCCATGGTCATTACAAACGGACTCGGGGTGTAGGAAACCGGCACTCCTTCAAAATCGAGGGTGGCTCCCTCTTTTGGCATCAAGCGTGGCGGGATCGTCCCACTCATATTCAAGATGATGTCGGCCCGTTTCTGCTCGATGTCGTCCTGGCTGGCAGCAATTTCCAACTTGGTTGAAGAAACCTTTATAACTTGCCCCTCCATCTGCAATGAGACCCCCTTAATGGCGTTCCACACCTTGTCAGCGTCCTCAGGATCACCTGCGGACAGCACCAGCTCCCATTCGGCAAAGCTCATGTCTTTGGGAGCCTTGCTGGTAACCAGATCATGCGCCTGCTGCTTGGGTGTGGGAGGGACGTACTGAGTAATCGTGAACCCGGCTGGCGGCAAAGGAGTGGTGGCCGTCATCGCTAACAGGTCGCTCCAGCCCTGGTCCGAGCCGTGATACTTGCGGTAGCGGCTGGCGCCAAACTTCGTGATCTGGTCCTTGCCTGCAGGATCCTTGGCTAAGTTGGCGGCCCGCGCGATAAAGAACAATCCGTTGACGTCGTCGGGAGGAGTGGCTGTCAGATAGGCCAGAGCGAGAGGATAGACATTCTCCAGATTGTTAGGATCGGCCTCCACCGCCGCACGCAAGTACTTTTGCGCAGTCGCATAATCCTTCAACTGTAGTGCCGAAAATCCTGCCACGCTGTTCAGCAGCGCGGTCAATTGGGTCTTCTGTTTTTCAAAATCGGCATCGGACACTCCTTCGCCCTTCTGCATGTGGGGCATGGCTTGCAGCCCCTGGATGGCATATTTTCCCGCGTCGGCCCATTTCTGCGCGGCACGGTTGCTGTAGGCCAGAAGCGCCAGAGCGCGTACGTTATTGGGATTTACTTGCAGCAGCCGTTGTGCCGTGTCCGCCATCTTGGCGTTGTTCCCGGTCTGCTGGTATGCCACCATCAGCAGTTCCAGTGCGTCTTCCTTCATCACACTATTGGGGTATTGCTGCAGGAACGCTTCCAGCCCGCTGATCTTGGCGGCGGGATCGGTTTGCTGAACCGCTCCGACATAGGCATTATATTCAGCCGGATCTTTGATTTCTTTCTTCTGTTGCGCCGGCGCCGCCGGTTGCCCGGCTGGTGCGGGCGGCTGCGTCGCGGGCTGCTGCGGAGCGGCCGGCTGCGCCTGCGTCTGCGCTGACACCTGGTTGACTGCCACCCCAGCGAACACAAGCACAATCGTCAGTAGCGTTTTCTTCATTCGTATGCTCCTGTGAGACTTTCGGGAAACAACGACGCTATCCAGGCAACCCAAGCTCAGCACGCCCGGAATTTTGGCAACATGGGCGCTGCTACTGCCCACGCGACAGGTTCCGGAATCTGCCCGTAAACTGATGGCAGCGAAAGGCAAGTTTCCGGTGTGCCGGATTATAAGTATGTACCTTGCTCAAGGCAAGCCACTTGCCAGCACAGAGTTCCCTTTTTGTTTAAGATGCAAAAATCGGTTTTTTCCGATGGTGTGCCCGGATGGGCGCGGGAGGTACTTAGCTCATGAGCAATTCCAGCCAGGCGCCTTTGGCAGGACAAGTAGCGGTCATAACCGGCGCCGGACGCGGGATTGGCGCTGCCATCGCCCGGAAGCTAGCCGAATTGGGCGCTGTCGTAGTGCTCTGCGGGCGCTCGCGTCCACCCCTGGAGGCTACCGCAGAAGCCATTGCCAGGATCGGGGCTCAAGCCGAGGTCGCCCAGTGTGACGTCACGGATCTCCGTTCTGTCGAAGCCGTCGCTGCCCGGTTGGACAGCTCCCTCGGCCGACTCGACGTGCTCGTCAATAATGCCGGTGTCGGCGGTTTTGCTGGTCCGCTCCACAATCTTGCTCCGGAGTCGTGGGACCAAGTGCTCAATACCAACCTGCGTGGCGCCTACTATTGCATCCGTTGTTTCGCGCCGATGATGATCCGGGCGCGGAGCGGCCACATCGTGAATATTTCTTCGCTTGCGGGCAAGAACGCTCTGCCCAATGGTGCCGCTTATGCTGCGTCCAAGTGGGGGCTCAACGGACTCACGTACTCCGTGGCCGAGGAGTTGCGCACCTACAATATCCGCGTCTCCGTAATCTGCCCTGGTTCCACTCAGACAGAACTAAGTCCGCACGAGGGCAAAGATCCCGGCAAGATGTTGCAACCAGAAGACGTCGCTCATGTAGTGGGAATGCTGGCCACGCAAAAGCCACAGTCCTTCGCCAGCGAGGTGATACTGCGGCCAACGCAGAAACCCTAGAGCACACAAGGACCAAAGAGCACACAAGGACCAAAACTCGAGGCCGCGGGCGGGGACCACAAGTTGGGGTTGCTACTTTTTGAACAGGTTCTCGAAAGCCTTGCGGGCGTCGTCCACGCGCATGGCGCTGGCAGACGTCTCCTTTTCCACCATCACGCGCATCGCGTAAAAGGTGCAGCTGTTTCGCGCATCCTTGCGAGCGATCCTCTCCGGGATCGGCTCAGTACATTCGAAGCGGCTCCCCGGATCGAAATGGGTGCACTGTTTGCAGGAGTGCAGCTCAAAGCCGCATTTCGGGCACTGCCCGACTTCGGTCAAGGCATTCAGCACGGTACCGCACTGCGCACAACGCGACACGGTCCGTGTAGCCGCCATCTGTAGCGGACGCGGACCAAACGTGTTGTCCTTCCTGACCGGCTTCTCGGGAGACTGTTTCTGCTTGTCCTCGCCTCGGTCCATGTAGCCCGGCTGTCTGTATTTTCTGTCGGACACACAGTCCTCCTACTGGCATTGTCTCGCCTGCCACCGCTATCTACAACCCCCAACTTTGCCATCGAAAAACTGGCAACGCGCATCTCCTCCCGCCGCCCGACGGGAGCGCCATTCACCGTCTGGGTGGTTTGTAATTCGACAATGCGGGTGCTACCATCCGGTTAGTCGAAATCATTGAGGAGGTTAATTATGGCGGACCGAGACGGCAGCAGTATTCTTTGGTTCCTGGCGGGATTAGGCTTAGGCGCCGTGGTGGGTGTGCTGTACGCGCCGCGTTCGGGCAGCGAAACACGGCAGGTGATCCGCGACAAGGCGGAAGAAGGTCGCGAATACATGCGCAGCCGTGCCGAGGATGCGCGGAATCAAGCCTCGCAATGGGTCGACCGCGGCCGGGAAGTCCTGAATCAGCAGCGCGACCAGTTCAAGTCCGCCTACGAAGCTGGACGCCAGGCGTACCGCGAGACCACTACTCCGGAAGGGGAAGCCGCAAAGAATGTGTGATCTGAGATTCTGCTGGTGCCTGACATAGTAGGCTAGCCACCGGCGGAGTGAGCTCTATGGACAATAATCTCCTGCTGACTATCTCGATCGCTTGCACCACGGTCGCCGTAATCATCCAGGCAGGCATCCTGGTTGCTCTCTACCTCGCTGTCCGCAAGAGCAGCGCGCGCGTGGAAGCGCTGAGCACGGAGGTCAAGACCAAAGCTATTCCCATGGTCGAATCTGCCAATGCCCTGCTCACGGAGTTGCGTCCCAAGATCGAGCTCGTCGCCGAGAATCTCAGTCAAACCTCGATGCTGGTGCGCAGCCAGGTCCAGCGCCTCGACGCCACCGTGAACGACATCATCGACCGCACCCGGCTGCAAGTCATCCGCGCCGACGAACTCGTCAACCGCACGCTCGACAAAGTCGAGGAAACCACCGAGATGGTTCACCACACAGTCATTTCTCCCATCCGGCAGGTCTCAGGCCTGGTCCAGGGATTGAGTGCAGGCCTGCAATATTTCCTGGGACGACGTCGCAACCGCCGTTCGCGCGAGGCCATGGGCGTTCCCCAGGATGAATTATTCATTTAGCGCCGATCTCAAGTCAGCAAAAAAGGCAGCGCGTTGTGCGCTGCCTTTTTGATTGACTCCGGAACTTCCTTTATTGGTTTACTTTGAGCACTATCTCTGTTCCGCTGTCGAGTTTCACATTCTTTTTGTCGGAAGTAATGACGGAACCCTGGGTCGAGTTGCCGGCGGAGGCCGACATGCTGAGACCCGGCATATTCACTACGCCATGACTGCTCGCGCCCAAGTGTCCGCCAACTGAGGAGCCAGCCGGCGTAGTCCCAGCCACAGTGCCGACCGCACCGCCGGCAGTATTCGCGATGCCACCCGCAGTATTGCCGACCCCGCCGGCTGTGGAAGCGGTGCTGCCTAGCACTCCACCCCCCGTCGTAGGACGTCCGCCCATTCCACCGCCTGACGGCATTCCCGTCGTGGCCCCGCCCATCCCCGGGTTGTCCTCTTGCGCTGCGAGCGCAGCACTCGCTTGTGGGTTGCCGATCGCCTGGATAGATACTCCTGAGAGCGGCACCTGTGTTCCGTCCTTCAGCACAGCGTGATCAAAGGCAATACCCAGGCTGGACTGTTCCTGGCCCTTTTCGCGCGGCTTGGCCTCGGTGACGTGCCCGATAATCTTCGATCCCCTGGGAATCACCACTTTGCCCTGCGACAGAACCACCTGGGTGGCCTTGGCTTGCACTTCATCGCCCGGCTTGGCCTTCTTGGCGTCAATGGACTTGCCCAGCTCTGCATAGATAATGCTTCCTGCTTGCAGCTGATTTCCACCCTGCCGGGCTGTGCCCTGTTGCGAAGCACTGGCAGAAGTACTCGATTGCACCTGCCCCGCGGACTGGCCCGTGGAAACTGAATTGCTCTGCGATGCCGAGCCGCTGGCTTGCGCCGAACTCTGCGCCGCTGCCATTCCGGCCAGCAGAATCCCTGCCAGCAAAGAGAAGAATACTTTTTTCATACCGTCTCCTACCCCAATTTGAATTCCTGCTATGGGTTATCTGATGCAGCCCGCATGCCACGCGTCCGCTCTCGCGCGTAGGCACTTGGTTTTAATGATGTTAGTCTCACCGGGGCGATCATATTCGAAGACCCGGCTCGGGAAAAAATTGCCCGATACGAGGCGGATTTCACCCGCAAGGCCAATCCCGCAGAATCCGCAGAATTCCGAAGCCTCACTGCTGCTTCTGGATCACCCCGGTCAACACCCGGAAGGTATCGACATCAAGGAAAAGCACAGTACTGGCATCAATTTGATAGGTCTGCATATTGAATGTGGCGTTCGGAATGTTGATCACAGCGGTGCCCCGCCCGTTAGCTGCCATGGTGTACGAACTGTTGGCTAGGGGCGCTCCCTGTGTCCGGGTTGCCAGCGTGTTGATGTCGAGCGTGCCGCTCAGGTTTCCCGATCCGTTCGCGTTGAGCTGACCGGTGATGTCTTCTTCCGTGGAACCACTGACAGGATTAAGTACGCCGGTAAAATTAACCGCAAATGGGCCTGCAATAGTAGTGAGGCCGAACGGAACTCCTGTTTGCGCCTCAGCCATGCCCGACATGGTGGCGCTGAGATCGATCTCGACCATTTCGATTGTGCGGTTCTGAGCCGGATAAATGGCGAACTGCAGGTTGCCTGGAGCGCTGCTGGCAAGATTCACGATTCCGCGGCCGGTGGGGTCAAAACTGTAAGTGCCGCTGATGGAACTCCCAATCGCGGTGACCCCTCCATCGTTAATGTCCAAAAGCCCAGAAGGTAGACTGCCATTGCCGTCGGCTGTTATCACCCCACCCGCCGCTGTGGGGGATAAGCTAAGACGGTCGACGCCGCCCAGGGTGAACGCCAAGCCGCCATTCAGACTCGCCAAAGTATATGGCGCGGCGGCCTGCAGAACTTCCCCAGACGCGGCTGGTATGCCGTCGGTCTCCACGAACTTTAGATCAGTGGCATCGACAACATAAAAAACAAAGTTCTGCGTAACGTAACCGCTGGTCGTAACAGTGGCGGTACCACGACCGTTGGATGCGACACTGTACGTTCCGCTAAGGGTGCTGTTGGGCAGCACACCTGCGTTTAGATCATTCACATCCACCACGCCATTGCTGATCGTTCCGGCACCGTCCATTGTCCATATGCCGGCGGTTGCGAGCGCACCGCCACTGCTGCCCGCGCCCGACAGTCCGAAGACATATTTCCCTTGTACCTTCGCAGTGCTGAAGGCTGTCGGATCCTGTTTATCAATGGTGCCGCTGGCCGTGACCGCACCTACATCAAAGCGGATCAACAAGGCATGCGAGCTGTTCAGCAAAGTGAATTGCCAGTTCACAGTGCCATTGGAAGTATTGATCAGCGCCGTGCCGCGTCCGTCGGAGCCGATTGAATAGGTGCCTGAGAAAGTGAGGCTCTGGCCGGGAGAGCCCGCTACAGTGACGTCTTCCAGTCCGTTACTGATGTGCCCGTTGCCGTCCGCGGTGAAGCTTCCGGCAGCGATGATCAGAGACAAGTTGGAATTTTCCCCTGAGAAGGCGAAGGCGTATTGACCGTTGAGCATAGCGTTATTCGGACCGGGACCGGGCTTGATGAAATTCCCAGAACCGCCGCCGCATGCCGGCATCGCGGCCAACGCTAGCAGGAGTGCAATCAGCGGAAACCCTTGCTTGAAGCTACTCTGCGCCGACCTGCTTTGGTCCATGCCAATCCTCCCGACGCCTTCGACACGAAGAGCTGCTCACCTTTAACGCAGAATAGGCCAAAAAGTTGTTGTGAATATCTCGAGAGTGAACACGCAAGGGCGTCGTCTGGCTTTCGGGCGAGAAGACGTTGTGTTGGAATGTCTTGTTTAAGCTAAGCGATCCACCCGCCTCCGACCACCACCTCTCCATCGTAGAAGACAGCCGCCTGCCCAGGCGTGACCGCGCGCTGCGGCTGATCGAAGGTGGCCAGCACCTCATCGTCCGCGACCATCTCGATGATGGCTGGCGCCGGTTCGTGCCGATGGCGAATTCTCACGCCGACCCGCATGGGAGCGCTAAGATCATCCACGGAAACCAGGTTCACGCGCCGGGCTCGCAAGGTCTTGGAGTAAACCTCTTCTCCGCTGCCGACCACCACCTGGCGAGTGTCGCCCTTGATCTGGATCACGTAGAGCGGCGCTCCGGTGGCTATGCCCAGTCCCTTGCGCTGTCCCACCGTGAAGTTGTGAATCCCCTTGTGTTCGCCAATGACTTCCCCGTTGGTGGTCACTAATTCGCCGGCGGTATCGGGCAAGGCTTCGCCTTTTTCCTCGAGATACGCATCCAGGAAACGCTTGTAGTCGCCACCCGGAACAAAGCAAATCTCCTGGGAATCGGGCTTTTCTGCCAAGGCCAAACCGTGCTTGCGAGCCAGCTCACGAACCTGCGGCTTGGTCATTTCGCCCAGAGGAAACAAGGTGCGGCTCAGTTGCTCCTGGGTGAGACCGAAGAGAAAATAGGTTTGGTCCTTGGAGAGATCAGCCGGCCGCTTTAGCAGCCAACGCCCGCAACCATCGTCAAACTGTACACGCGCATAATGCCCCGTAGCCAGCATCTCGGCGCCAATCTGCTTGGCCACAATGAGTAACTGGTCAAACTTCAAGTGATTGTTGCAAAGACTACAAGGGATGGGCGTGCGCCCGGAGAGATACTCCTGGACAAATGGCCGCACCACGTCCTGTTCGAAACGCTGCTCGTGATTCACCACGTAATAGGGGATGCCGATCGTCTCAGCCACTCGCCGAGCGTCGTACACATCATCCAGGGAGCAGCATCGCCCCTGCACCGCCTCGGTCATGCCTACATGACCTGCCAGGTGCCGCTGATCCCACAACTGCATGGTCAACCCGACAACATTGTGCCCCTCCGACCGCAGCATGGCCGCGACGGTGGAAGAATCCACTCCACCTGACATGGCGACGGCAATGTTTCGTGACTTTGACATCATTTCTTGGCCCTTAGCTTTTAGCTCTTAGCTGTTAGCTATTTGCTTCCTCTTACTCGATAAGAAGTGCCGGGCGCAGTTGGCTAAGAGCTAACAGCTGTTTTGTACACCGGTGACAACTCTCTCAATCGCGCCACAGTTTCCGGCACGAGGCCCAGGGCGAAGTCCACTTCCTCGGCCGTGTTTTGTTTGCCGAGACTAAAGCGAATGCTCGCCCGGGCTCGATCCTTACGTAGTCCCATCGCAGTTAGAACGTGCGATGGCTCAATCGCTCCCGAAGAGCATGCTGCGCCGGTCGAGACGGACAACCCCTTCAGGTCAAGCGCGATCACCAGGGCCTCACCTTCAATATGATCGAAGTAAATGTTGGTTGTGTTCGGCACCCGGGGCGCATCATCCCCGTTCACGCCGGTCGCCTCTACCGCAGCCAGGACGGTCGTCTGGATGCGATCGCGCATTCTCCCAATCGCTTCCACGCCGCCGGAATGGAATGCTTCTACTGCAATCTGTGCTGCTTTACCCAGGCCCACGATTCCAGGGACATTCTCTGTTCCCGCGCGCCGCGAGCGTTCGTGCGAGCCACCGTACAACATAGGATTCAACAGCGTTCCCTTGCGCACATACAATGCGCCGATGCCCTGCGGCGCGTGCATCTTGTGGCCTGAAATCGAGAGCAGATCGCAAGCGATCTTCTCCACGTTGATAGGCACCTTACCCGCTGCCTGTACCACGTCACTATGGAAGTAAACGTCGGCTTCCACGGCTATCTTTCCAATCTCCTCAAGGGGCTGAAGCACCCCTGTCTCATTATTCGCCATCATCACTGAAATGAGCTTGGTGTTCGGCCGCAACACTCGCTTGACGTCATCGGGATTCACCTGTCCGTGGCCATCCACCGGGACATAAGTCAATTCACACCCGGTGTCTTCCAAGCGCTTACAGGCATTCAAAACGGCATGATGCTCGATCGTGGATGTGATAACGTGATCGCCTTCGCTGGCCAATCCGAAAACAGCCAGATTGTCTGCCTCGGTGCCCCCGCTCGTGAAAACAATTTCCGAGCTTCGGCATCCGAGCAGTGCTGCCACCGATTCGCGCGCACGCTCCACCGCCGCCCGGGCCTCCTGTCCATGATGGTGGATAGACGATGCGTTGCCGAAATGCTCGCCGAAGAAAGGCTTCATGGCCTCAAAAACCTCAGGGAGCACCGGCGTAGTCGCGTTATTGTCGAAGTAGACTCGGCGCATGGGGAACCCCACTCTAAGTATTTTACTCTGTCGACGAGGCTCACGGGTCTCAGGTGTCAGGTCTAAGGTGCGAGATCTCAGCTTTAGAACTGGTTCAGTTCCTGTATTGAGCGCGAGGCTCACTGCTGGAACTGGAGACTCAGGTGCTTATCGCTCACAAACTCGCATATATTGCTGATGTTGAGTTCGGGCGGCTTCAGGCGAGCTCATCCGAGCTGGGAAGAATGTTGAACGGCCTCGTTAATAAATTCCAGACCTTCGCAAAGACTTGGAATTCGCCGTCGGATCTCTGCCCTGGAACCTGAGACCTGAGACCTGACACCCGAAACCTACCTTTTCTCCATGGCCACGTAATGATTGGGATACGCCGGTCCAAGGTAATCCGCGCGCGGCCGAATCAGCCGGTTATCATCCAACTGCTCAATGACGTGGGCCGTCCACCCGCTGATGCGGGAAACTGCGAATACCGGCGTGAACAGGTCAACATCGATACCCAGCGTGTGGTAGGTCGAAGCGGAGTAAAAGTCCACGTTGGCGTTCAGCTTCTTGTCGGTTTTGACGAACTCTTCGATCTGGCGCGAGTAGTCAAACCACTTGCTTTCCCCACTCGAGTTCCCCAAGTCCCGCGACATCTTTCGTAAATGCGTCGCCCGCGGATCTTCGGTATGGTATACGCGATGCCCAAAACCAGGAATCTTCTTCTTCTGCGCCAGCATACCCTTTACGTACTCCACCGGATCGGCGCCTGATTTGCTGATCGATTCCAGAATGCGAAACACAGCCTCGTTCGCGCCGCCGTGCAGCGGTCCCTTGAGAGCCCCAATCGCGGAGGTTACCGCCGAATGCATGTCCGACAGAGTGGCCGCCGTAACCCGGGCCGCAAAGGTGGAGGCATTCAGCTCGTGATCGGCATGCAGAATAAGCGCGATATCCAAAGCCCGTTCTGCTGTCTTGGAGGGATGCGTCCCATTCAGCATAAGCAGGAAATTCGCGGCATGTGAGAGCGATCGATCCGCTTCGACAACGTTTTTCCCTTTTCGAATGCGATCGTAAGCGGCCACGATCATGGCAATCTGGGAGGTCAATCGGATCGCTTTGTGCACATTGGCTTCGCGATCGTTGCTCTTCTCTTCCGGGTCGTAAAAGGAAAGCGCCGAAACCGCTGTTCGCAGCACATCCATAGGCAGGGCGTGCTTGGGCGCCAACCGCAGCAGGTTAATGATGGAGGCATCCAGCTTCCGTTCTTCCGCGAGCCGGTCGTGTAATTCGCTCAGTTCCCTGCGTGTGGGCAGTTTGCCAAACCACAGCAGATAGCAGGTCTCTTCGAAGGTGGAATTGTCGGCCAATTCGTGGATATCGATGCCGCGGTAGGCCAGAACGCCCCGGTCCCCGTCGATGTAGCAGATGCCGGAAGTGGTCGCAACCACTCCTTCCAGGCCTTTTGGGGCATGAGTTGTGCTGGACATACGGGAGCCTCTCAGGAAATACGATGTTGGTTGCTGCTCGCTCGGGAGGAAAGAACGTGCTATCGCAACTCACTTTTATACGCCAAAAGACGCGGCTTTCCAAGCCGCAGGTTTGCTCGTTTCCGCCCGTGCGGCGTATATTGAAGAGTTTTGTACTCGTGCCGATTGCTGTATGACCGTCCCACCTTTATCTGATCCGGAGAAATCATGAAACGCGTCTTCCTAATTCTCAGTCTGCTCGGCTGTCTCCTTGCAAGCCCGTTTGTTCGGGCTGACGAGGGCATGTGGCTGTACAACGCTTTTCCCAAGGACAAGGTCAAAGCCAAGTACAGTTTTGCACCCGACCAGCAATGGCTGGACCACGTCCGTCTCTCTTCTGTCCGCTTCAACAATGGGGGCTCTGGCTCTTTCGTTTCTGCCGATGGCCTGGCTTTTACCAATCATCACGTCGGCGCCAACTGTATTCAGCAGCTTTCGACCGGCGGCCACGATTACATGAAAACCGGCTTCTACGCTAAGACGCAGGGCGACGAGGCGAAATGCCCTGATCTTGAACTCAATGTCCTGGTTGGCATGGAAGATGTCACTTCTCAAGTGAAAAACGTCGTTCAGCCCGGAATGTCAGCAGCTCAAGCCTTCCAGGCCCAACGCGCTGCTATGTCCAGCATCGAGCAGGACTGCACCAAATCCACCGGCCTGCGCTGCGACGTCGTGACGTTTTACTCGGGTGAGGTTTACAATCTCTACAAGTACAAGAAGTACACGGACGTGCGCCTGGTGTTTGCGCCGGAGTTCGATGCAGCTTTTTTCGGTGGCGATCCTGACAATTTCACCTATCCGCGGTACGACCTCGACATCTCTTTTTTCCGCGTCTACGAGAACGACAAACCTGTTCATCTCGACCATTACCTGCATTGGTCTCCAACCGGTGTCAAGGAGAACGACCTGATCTTTGTTTCCGGACACCCCGGTTCGACCGGCCGGCTGCTGACGATGTCGCAAATCGAATTCCTCCGCGACGTGGACTATCCCACGCGAATGGAGATCTACAGGCGGATGGATGCGGTACTCAAGAATTTCAGCAGCCAGTCAGAGGAAAACGCCCGGATCGCCAAGGAAGATATTTTTGGCATTGAGAACAACATCAAGCGGTTCATCGGATATCAAGAGGGGCTCGACGACAAGCAAACTATGGATGGCAAAGCGGCGGACGAGCAGAAGCTTCAAACGAGCTACAAGGCGAATCCTAGAAACGCTGGCGCTCCCGACCCTTGGCAGGAGATCGCTAATGCCATTCAAGTCGAGCGCACCATTTACAAGCCGCTGACGTTTGCCGAACGCATGCGGGGCTTTAGTTCGGATCTGGCGCAAATCGCGCGCACCCTGGTTCGGGTGACGGAGGAAAAAACGAAGCCAAATGGCGAACGCTTGCGCGAGTATCGCGATTCTTCCCTTCCTTCACTGGAACAGCGCTTGTTCTCGACGGCTCCGATCTACAAATCGCTGGAAACCGTCGAACTGGCTACTTCGCTTGCTCAGATGCAGGAAGCCCTCGGGCCTGATAACGCTGTCGTCAAGAAGACGCTTAATGGCAAAACTTCCGATGAGGTCGCCAAGCAATTGATCGCCAATACCAAACTGGAGGATGTGGCGGTCCGCAAGCAGCTTTACGACGGCGGTGTGCCAGCTATCCAGTCTTCCACCGATCCGCTCATCGCGCTGATGCGCTCGATCGATCCTGATGCTCGCGCGGTACGCAAACAGTACGATGACGAGGTAGACGCCGTGGAGCGCCGCGATGGAGCGATGATCGCTAGAGCACGGTTCGACAAAACAGGCTTCACCGAGCCGCCCGACGCCACCTTTACGCTCCGTCTCAGTTATGGCGCGGTGAAGGGCTACACGGAGAATGGCAAGCATATTCCGTACTTCACCACGATGGGCGGCGCATTCCGGCACGCGGCCGACCACGGCAATAAAGATCCTTATCGCCTGCCCGACAGCTGGATGAACTCCAAATCGAAGCTGAGGCTGTCTACGCCTTTGAATTTTGTTTCCACGGCCGACATCATCGGAGGCAATTCGGGGAGTCCGACCATCAATAAAGGAGGAGAAGTCGTGGGCATTATTTTCGACGGCAACCTCCAGACGCTGCCTTGGAACTTCGCCTACAGCGATAAGCAGGCCCGTGCGGTTCAAGTAGATTCCCGCGGAATTCAGGAGGCCTTGCGCAATATCTATCATGCAACGGCTTTGGCGGACGAGTTGATGGGCAAGGCTCCTGCGGAAGAGAAGCAGGCAGCATCTCCTAGGTAGCGGTCAGAAAATGCATATATCCTTCGCTGCGCTCAGGATGACACCTTATTGATTTACTGGGCCGGCCAGATGCTCAAAGCTGTGTTGGTGAGAATCTGCTCGCGCACAGCGCGATCAAGCGGCAGAGCCTGAAAGTCGTCCACGTTTTTCTTGATATCCGGCACGCCCGGTCCCGGCCAATCCGTGCCAAACAAGGTTTTCGCCGCAATCTCGTGGAGGCGCGGGAAATACTTGAGCAGGGTTTTGGGCGGGATTCCGCTGATATCGAGGTAAACATTAGGATGCCGGCGCACCAGGAAAAATGCCGTGTGCATCCACAACGGCCGGCCCCCGTGAGCAAGCAGAATTTTCAGCTTGGGGAAATCTACGGCGACGTCGTCAATGTAGATGGGGTCACCGTACTTGTTGCGCGCGCCGGGAAAAATTGAGGTCCCGGTGTGGAACATCACTGGAATCCCATTCGCCTCGGCGGCGCGGTAAATGATCTCCAACTCCTTGACCCCGCTGAGATAGTCATTTGGGAAAAGCAATTGGTGCGGGGGGTGGATCTTGATCATCCGGATACCTAACCGCAGAATCCGCTCCACATCTGCCAGGATGTTCGAGGTGTGCCGCGGATGCAGGCTTCCGCAGGAGATCAAGCGCTGCGGATTTTCTTTGGTGTAGTCCGAGACAAATTGGTTCACCCCGGCGGTAAATCCGATCACCTCCGGCGCCACATAGTTGATGAGCACCGCCCGGTCAACGCCGGCATCATCAAGATGTTTTAGAAAAGCTTTGGGTGAACGGCAGAACTCGGCGATCTGCTCGAAGTTCGTCCGCTTGTGCTTCATCAACTCCAGCGCATGCGGCTTGAACATCTCCATGGGCTGGATGTGAATGTGGCAGTCGGTGATCAAAGTAGTCGTTGGTCTTTGGTCTTTGGTCTTTGGTCTTTGGCCGGTCAAGAGTCTCAGTCGCTGGCGGCTGCTAAAATGGCTCGCTTCGTGAACACCCGAATCATCTCCCGACGATACTCCGGGGTCAGGGCCGACGTGGTCAGAGGTTTGGCTGTCTTGGCCGCCAACTCCCCTATGGCCTCCGCGACCTGCTCGTCTACCACTTCTCCTTCTAACGCCTGCGCTGCTCCCTTCACCAAAGTGGGCGCGGGATTGACCGCGGTGATGGCGAGCCGCGCGTCGGAAACGTGCCGGTTCGACTTCTTCAGGACGACAGCTACACCTGCTAGAGGATAATCAATGGACCCGCGAATACGCAGCTTGCGATAGACGCCGCGATAATCTGCTGACGCTTCGGGCAGGAAAACCCGCGTGAGCAATTCATCCGGCTGCAGCTTGCGGTAATCGTTCCCAGCCCCGGTGTAAAACTCGCACAGAGGTATTCGTCGTACCCCCGAAGGACTGGCAATCTCGACTTCGGCGTTCAGACACAACAGCGCCGGCGGAGTGTCCCCCGAAAATACTGCCCAGCACTTCGTTCCACCGGGCGCCACGTGACACAGGTCCCCGTCTTTCTTGATGCAGAACCCACAAGCCTTGCGCCAACTCAGCGACTGGTTGTACCACAGGCAACGAGTGTCGAGACAGATATTCCCGCCGATGGTTCCCATGTTGCGCAGCACCGGAGACGCCACGGTTCCGGCTGCTTCCGTCAGCACCGGGTAGTGTCTGCGAAGAAATTCAGAGTGCTCGATGGCGTTGAGCGTGGTCAGCGCGCCTATTTCAACACCGTTTCCGGGCTGCGGATGGATTCCCTTCAACTCTGCAATATGCCGGAGATCGAGCACGTATTGCGGTTCGAATAATTTCTGCCGCATCGAGGGAATCAGATCAGTGCCACCCGCAAGCACACGAACACTCCCGCGACTTGCCATTAAAGCTATGGCTTCCTCGATACTCCGCGGCCGTAGCAGCTTGAATTCCGGCAGACTCAATCGTCACCCCCGACTTCAGCCGTTGTCTCACCTCGTGCCGGATCCAGAGGATGCCGCTGCGGGCCCTTGCCCCGGAACCACAGCGATCCTCCATGCTCGCGGAAACGCGTAGGAGCGGTCGGATCAACGCCTTCGGTCATGTTGATGGTTTTCGCTTGCTTTTTGGCGCGCAGGGCTGCCAAAACCCGCTCCGGCGTGAAGGGTGCCTCGCGCAGTCGGACGCCGACTGCATCGTAGATCGCGTTGGCAATCGCCGGAATGGTTGCGGCCAGCGAACCTTCGCTGCACTCCTTAGCACCAAACGGCCCTTCCGGATCGATGCTCTCCACAATGATTGCCTCAATCTCGGGCGACTCCGCCGACGAAGGACTGCGATATTCCAGCAACCCGGGATTCATCAGCATGCCATCTTTCCAGATCATCTCTTCCTGGAGAGCCTGGCCCAGCCCCATCCACACCGAACCGATGATCTGACCTTCGACGGCAACGGGATTCAGCGCCCGTCCACAATCATGCGAGGCCCAGACTTTGTGCACAGTGACTTCCCCGGTGTCTTCATCAACGCTGACCTCCGCCACCTGCGCCGAATACGAGTACGCCGGGGACGGACCCACCCCTGCGCCTTTATGCTTTCCACCCCGCGCTTCCGGCGGAGGGGCGTAAGAGCCGGTTCCGGTCAGCGCCCCGTGGAAGTCGATAGCCGCGACCACCGCCTCCTCAAAGGTCATCAAATCTCTAGGTCCTTCTTCTTTCCGCTTCTGCTGCAGCGACCCTCGCAGGATCTGTCCTTCGACCCGTCCGCTCACCGTGGTCTCAACCGGCGTGGCGCGGACACTCTTGCCCGCGTAATTTTTGTGGAACACGGAGTCGTCCCGGAGCACCAGATCTTCCGCTGCACAGTTCATTCTGCGCGCTGCCGCTGAGGCAATCTGCTTCCTCACTTCCTCTGCGGCGCGTAGGGTCGCATTACCGGCCATGAACGTGACCCGGCTGGAGTAGGAACCGATATCGATAGGCGTCAGATCGGTGTCGGCCGCTACAATCTTCACCCGGCTCAGAGAACACCCCAGCACCTCGGCAGCAATCTGCGCTGTCATGGTGTCGGAGCCTTGCCCGATTTCCGAAGCTCCGGTGTAAACCACCACGCCACCATCGCGATCAATCTTGATGTTCACGGTCGAATGCGGCATGTCGGAACGGATAATCGAGTTGGCCGCCCCGCTCACATAATGACTGCAACCAATTCCCAGTCCTCTTGCCTTGCCCAGCTTGCCTTTGCGCTGCTTCCATCCCGAGCGCTCAACCACCTTGTCGATGCATTCCGGCAAGCCGTAGCTCTGTACACGCAGGCCGTTAACCGTGACGCAGGGAGGCTTGAGGAGATTGCGGCGGCGAATCTCTGCCGGATCGATGCCCAGCTTCGCGCTGATCTCATCCAGCTGCGACTCGAACGCGAAACGCACGTTGACTGTTCCATGCCCGCGCATGGCCCCACACGCAGGCTTGTTGGTCAGAACGCGATAGCCGTCGAACTGAATATTGGGAATGTCATATAGCGCGCCCAGCAGCGCACCCGAATAAAGAATGGTCACAACGCCATAGGAGCAATAGGCTCCGCCATCCTGCACTACTCGTGCCTTTACAGCCGTGATCCGCCCATCGTTCTGAACGCCGGTCTTGAGGTCAATGATGGTGCGTGGGCGCCCACGGTGTGCCCAGAAGACTTCCTCCCGCGTGTAAGTGATCTTTACCGGAGCACGCGCCGACCGGGCTGCGACTGCAGCAATGATTTCGAGGGGGATGACCTCGCTCTTGCCACCAAACCCTCCACCGACCAACGGCTTGATCACGCGGATCTGCGACATCGGCATGTCGAGCACCAGCGAGAGCTTGTGCTGCAGGTAATAAGGCACCTGGGTGGAGGACCACACGGTCAGGCGGCCCAGCTTTCCGGTATGCGGGTCGAGTTCAAACGAGGCCAACACTGAATGCGGCTCCATGGCCGCGTGCGTGACCTCATTGGCAATGAATCGACCTTCGGCGACGTAATCTGCCTCCCCGAAAGCCTTGTCGGGATCCCCGAAGACATGGTGGTAATCCTTTTCGATGTTGTGCGGCTTGCCTTCGTGGATCAGGTCTGTCTCCGCCTTCATCGATTCTTCAGGATCGAAGTAAGCGGGTAGGACTTCGTATTGCACGTTAACCCATTCCAGCGCCTTCTCCGCCGTAGCTTCATCAACCGCCGCCACGCAGGCCACGTTGTCGCCCACATACCGAACCTTATCGACCGCGAGCGCCGTTTCATCATGCCCCACGGGGAGAATTCCGTAGGTCTTTGGCGCATCCCCACCCGTAACGACCGCCACCACGCCGTCCAGTGCTTTCGCTCGGCTGGTGTCAACCCGCTTGAGACGCGCGTGCGGATACGGTGAGTGCAGGATTTTTCCAATCAGCATGCCGGGGACGCTGAGATCATCGGTGTACTTGCCGGCGCCGGTAGTCTTGCCGGCAGCGTCCACCATGGCGACTGGTTTGCCGATTACGCTGAAGTCGGACATTTTTCTGTTCTGTAGCACCGGCATCCTGCCGGCTGTCAGGCGGGCGTCCCGCCCGCCCATCGGGCCGCCGAGACGGCGGCGTTACAAAGCCGCCAGTCCCTTCTCTTCCGCTTCTATCGCCGCCTTAATCGCTTCGTACATCTGACTGTACCCGGTGCAGCGGCATAGGTTCCCACTGAGCGCACCGCGAATCTGTTCGTCGCTGGGGTGTGGGTTCACGCTCAAAAGATGCTTCACTGTCATCATGAACCCCGGCGTGCAGTATCCGCACTGGGCCCCACCCCAGTCGCCGTACGCTTTCTGAATAGCCGCCAGGCTGCCGTGCTCACTCACGCCCTCGACCGTGGTGATCTCTTGTCCCTGGCAACTGGCTGCCAGCAGCGTGCAGGAAAACATGGGCGTACCATCTACGAGCACCGTGCAGGCGCCGCAGGAGGAATCATCACAGCCGCGCTTCGAACCGGTGAGTTGCAGATCTTCGCGCAGCACGTCGAGCAGGAGTTTGCTGGGTTCGATGGCCAGCTCTCGTGTGCGGCCGTTCACTTTCAGTTCGATGAGTTCTTTTTTCATTAAGAGCTTTCAGCGGTCGGCTCTCAGCTGTCAGTTAGTATCCAAAATCTGCCTGCGCCGCATAGGCGTGTTGCTTTACGCCTAATCCTTCGACTCGGCAGGCGCCCAGGTGATTCATATAGGCGCGGCGGTCCGGAATACTGAAGACCCACCGGTCTAACCATGCGTCGTTGCCCACTTTCGTCTTGGTTTGCTCGTGATATTGACGGAAGAACGCGTCATCCCGCTTGTAGTATCCCTGCACTGGAGAAGGATGCGCGCCGAACGGACACTCGACCACGGCATTCACCAGAAATCCGGGAATGACCGTCCGATTGGGATCGCTGGCGATTACTTCCGGTTCGACCACTTCTTCCGCCACGATAATCACGCGCTTGGCCGCGCGCACACCTTCCAGCATGACTCCGAAATTTCCCCAGCAATGCGCGTTGCCTTCGCGATCTGCTCTCTGCACGTGCACAATCGTGACATCCGGATTGAGCGCCCGCACCGCCCATAGAGGTTCTTTGCCCTCAAAGGGGGAGAAAATCTGATAAAAGAAGTGGTTCCCCTTGGTGACATCACTGCCCAACGCCGTGCGTGTGGGCAGAAATGGAACTCCCATCGCCCCGGCCTCGAGAGCCAATGCCACCGTGAAATTCGTCAGGTTGAAAACCTTCATGCCATCCTGTTCCACGGCGCGGCGGAAATTGTAGGCAGAGCCCATCATCACATTACCGACCCATGCCGCGATCACTTCCTTCACGCACCCCGCGCCAATCAACTGGTCAAAGAGGATGTCGGAGATTGGGCCAATCAGAGTCAGATCGCGTTTTTTCTGGCGAATGATCTCGTGCCCGGCGGCAAACGGAATCATCTGCTCCAGTTGGAGGCCGAGTGCGACGCTGGCGCCATCAGGCACCAGTTCAGCAATCGCATCGCGCAGGGAAAGGAGTTTGCCCATAGCTTACTTGCCCACCCACCGAGGCTCGCGTTTGGCGAGGAAAGCCTCGATACCTTCCTTCGCGTCTTGCGTCTTCATCAAGTCTTCGAAATAGATCTTCTCGGCCCGGGCCAATCCTTTGTCAAAGTGCACCGAATCCCAGGCGTAGATTGCCTTCTTGGCAATCGCCAGGGCCGCCGGACTTAGTTTGACCAACTGGCTGGCGGTTTGCTCGACCACCTTAACTAGGTCCCCGTCGGGGACGGCCCGATTGACCAGACCGATTTCTGCCGCTTCGGTTCCAGAAATCGTTCGACCCGTCAGAATGAGATCGGCAGCCTGTTTTTGTCCGACCAGTGCTGCCAGCACCGTTGCCGCCACCGGGGGATAGCACGCCAGCTTGATCTCCGGAAATCCCCAGTGGGCAGAGTCTGTCGTGTAGACCAGATCGCACACCATGGCCAGCTCGGCTCCGCCGCCAAGACAGTGTCCGTGGACAACGGCAATCGTCACCTTTTTTGCGGCGATCAGCGCACGAATGACGCCGTGGAACTTGCCTAGCATGCTTTCAACCTTGTCGGGGGTATGAGCGCCGACATCTACCCCGACCGAGAATGCTTTGCCTTGCCCGGCGAGCACGAGAACAGATATATCTCTGCGGGATTCAACTTCCGTAATCGCTTGCAACAACTCTTCCATCATTGCCACGTCAATAACGTTCACCGGCGGATGGTTCAGGCTGATGCGTGCAACGGGCGGATGAAATTCCACAGCCAGCCGGGAATAAGTTGCGATTGCCTGAGTCGCCATAAGAGCACCGCCTAGCGCGCGGGCAGGAGTACCCGCGCCACACGAATCTATCGAGTCCAGAAACCTTCTTTGTCGTACTCGCGAATTGCCTGCAACTCCGCTGCACTTGGCTCCGGCGTCGGCACGACATTCTCAGCCAGGCGCAGCTTCCATCCGGTGTTGGCCAGTACTTCTTCTACTTCGACGCCAGGATGTACGGACGCCAGATACGCGTCCCCATCGTCGCCAAACCGCAGCACCGCTTTCGTCGTAATAACCCCCGCCGGACCTCCGCGTGGCAGGCCAACCCGCTTGCGCCAGCCACGGCCGTCGCCGTTTCCAGGGCTGGTCACGAATGACACCCGCTCGGGCAGCCTTTGCTTGGCGTGCTCCAGCAGCACGACAAAGCGGTGCGCCAGCGAAGCAATATCGCAGGCGCCACCTGAACCCGGCAATCGGGTCAGGCCTTTGGGTCCGCATACCTCGGTGGAATTCAAGTTCCCAAAACGATCCACCTCCGCCGCTCCCAAAAATCCCAGGTGCACGCGCCCGGAGTGCAGAAGGCTCATGACGCCCATCATGTCCAGGCACTGCGTCGCCCCCAGAATATTGGGTGGGTCGGCCATGGTGTAGATCAGCTCACGGGCAGGCGTAGTGCGGATCACGCCATTCTCAAAAAGCCCCATTGCATTTGGCGCGTGCGTTTTCTTCGCGACGACAAACGCAATCAAGGGCAGACGCATGCCCACGAACACGACCTCGCCATCGCGAATCTCGCGAGCCGCGCTGGCCACCATCAACTCGCCGAGGGTGTAACGAGCAGTAGTTTCAGCCGACAGAGCTGGAGTTTGGCTCATTGAGATCGAACCCGTAGGGACCGTCGCCTCGGCTGTCCCGCGGAGCGTAGCTCCGCTACAAATTGATCGCCGATTTCCTGGGTTCGGCAATCGTTGCGAACGGATCACGCGCGCCTGGTTTGGGCGCGATCCACTTTTTCTCGTTAGCGATAATCTCAAGCAGAAGCTTCTTGTCCTCCGGACCCGGCATGTACTCCTTCAGATGCTGCTCGTAAACCTTATCGCCCAGCGGTTCGCCCGTCTGAGCATGGAACTTTCCTCCCGCGTACTTCCCAATCGCGCGATTGAACTTGATGTGAGGAGCGTACAGCTTGGGCTCGCCCGACTTCAACACCGAGTTGAAGCGTTCAATCAGCCCAGCCACTTCCTTGTGATACAAGGTCCGGTTGTAGTCATTCAAGTCATCCAGATCAGGGTCAGTCTGGTTCTGCGGCTCGTCGTAACGGCCCTTTACGCCCCAAACATAGGCCCAGTGAGCCGAAGATGAGTGGTCCGTGCCGAACAAGTCATAGGACGACGAAATCCATTTATTCAAATACTTCTGGATGAGCCAGCCTGGTATGACTCCAGCCTCGACAATGCGGCGCAGGCCGTCGTTGCCCGTGCCCATGTGGAAAGCTTCTTCGCGCAGCATGTACGACATGGAGCGTCCCAGGGGAGCGAAGCCCGAGTACTTCAGCATTTGCAGCTGGAATTTGCCGTCGCGATCGACGAAATCGGTGTACGTGAAGAAGTCCATCCAGTTGTCGACCTCAACGTTGAAGGCGCCGAGCAGGCGCTTGTTTTCAAAGGCGCGCCGCTCCAGCATCTTCAGGGCCTCAACTTTGCCCGAGTACCCAAAATGGTCAATCAGGAGAGCACACATTTGCCATCCGTGCCGCATTTCTTCGATCATGACGCGCGTAATGGCTCGCCGATCCCAGTCGGTCGGGGCGGTCTCAAATAAGTGCCGCTGTTGCTCGACGCTGGCGAACTCGGTATCGCCCTGGTACACGATGAGATTCATAAGGGCGTCGCGCATCTGCTGGGTGGGCACCTGGCGAAGGTTCTCCCATTTTCTGCGTCCCTTGAATGAGCCGAATTGAATCTCTTCAGTCTCGATTGCGCCATAAAGGGTGTCGAACTTGAAGCTGGCGATCTCGTCGCGGTTGACGCCTACGTCCTTGCGCCACTGGTCGAACAGACCAACCCAGTCACTAAAGGTTCCGATTTTTGCTACTTTTCCCGGCATAAAACCTCGTAAGAATTGATGGGGACGCGTCCGACGCGTCTCCCTATCCCATGTTCAGCCACACGGTTTTCAATTCCGTGTAGTGCTCGATGGCATGCATGCCTAACTCGCGTCCAAAGCCCGACTGTTTGTATCCCCCGAACGGCAGCGACGCGTCCATCAGACCGTAGGTGTTGATCCAGACCGTGCCCGCCTTCAATTGTCTTGACACGGTGTGCGCTTTCTTCACATCGCGCGTCCATACTGCCGCCGCCAGACCGTAAGGATTCTGATTGGCTTGGGCGACGACTTGATCGATATCGTCGAAACTCAGCGTCGCTAGCACCGGCCCGAAAATCTCTTCCTGGGCAATCTTCATCTCGTTTCTTACGTCACCAAAGATCGTCGGCTCGATGAAGAAGCCCTTCCCGCCATCCACCGATACGCGATTCCCTCCGCTGACCAGCTTCGCGCCTTCCTTCTTCCCCGCCTCAATGTAGCCGAGCACGGTCTGCATCTGCTCCTGGCTGACGATGGCACCCATGCGCGTCTTGGGATCGAGCGGGTCGGCCGGCTGCATCTTCTTGGTTCGGCCTACAAGTTTCTCAACGAATTCGTCCTTAATCTTGTTCTCCACGAACAGGCGCGATCCCGCGTTGCAGACCTCGCCTTTGCCATAGAAGATGCCGTTAATTGCGCCCTTCACGGCATTGTCAATATCGGAATCCGCAAAGACGATGTTGGGCGACTTGCCGCCAAGTTCCAGAGACACCCGCTTTAGCGAATCGGCGGCGCCTTTCATGATCTCTTTGCCGACAGAGGTCGAACCAGTGAAGGCAATCTTGTCGATCCCCGGATGGCGAACCATTGCTTTCCCGGTCTCCGGGCCGCCGGTGACGATGTTCAGCACGCCTGCAGGAACTCCGGCCTCAAGCGCCAGCTCTCCCAAACGCAACGTCGTTAGCGGCGTCTGCTCGGCGGGCTTCAAGACAACCGTGCAACCGCAGGCCAGCGCCGGACCCAGCTTCCATGAGGCCAGCAGTAGTGGGAAGTTCCAAGGAATGATCAGCCCGACCACCCCGACCGGCTCGCGCAGGGTATAGGTGAACGCTGTCTCAAACGTGTTGACGGTCTCACCATGGATCTTGGTCGCCCATCCCGCGTAATAGCGCAGGACGTCGATAACCATGGGCATGTCGACATAGCGCGATTCGAAGATCGGCTTGCCGTTGTCGAGCGTCTCGAGTTCGGCGAGTTCGTCAATGTTGTTTTCGATCAGATCAGCCAGGCGCCAGATCAGCCGTCCACGCTCACTGGCTGACATCTTGCGCCAGGGCCCGCCGCGATCTTCGAAAGCTTTGCACGCGGCCTGAACAGCCCTGTCGACGTCCTGCGCGGAGGCTTCCACGATCTGGGTTAACACCTCGCCAGTTGCCGGATTGACAGTGTCGAATTTCCTCGGCCCATCGACCCATTGACCATCTATCAGTAGGCGACCGGGTTCGATTCTGGCCTTTGTAGCTGTGAGCATTTTTTCTCTTTGTGTGACGCGTGCAGGGCGGGTCAGAGACCCGCCTCCACACCAGCCTCAGTTATTTTGCGGTAAACGTTGCCGGCCGCTTCTCCACATACGCCGCCAAGCCTTCTTTGGCGTCTTCGCTCTGGAACAGTAGTTGCTGGTTCTCGCGTTCCACCGCCAGTGCGGACTCCATCGGGATCTCCCATCCCGTCTGTACGGCACGCTTGATGCGTCCAACCGCCTTGGCAGCTTTGTTGGGTGGGCAGAACTGGCGCGCATACTCCACGATGTTTTCCATGAAGCCCTCGCGCTCAAAGATGTCGTTCACGATCCCGAGCTCCTGCGCCTCCTCGAACGAAAAAGTGTTTCCCGTAATCATCAGTTCGATAGCCTTGCTCTTGCCCACTAGCCGCGAGAGCCGCTGAGTTCCGCCGGTACCGGGCAGTACTCCGAGGTTTACCTCGGGCAGTCCGATCTTGCCCGCGTCTTTGCGCGCGATCCTGAGGTCCGCCGCCATCGCAATTTCCAACCCGCCGCCTACGGTGTGTCCGTTAAGAGCGGCAATGACCAACTTTGGTGTGTGCTCCAACCGCAGCAGAGCCTCGTTCGCATGGAGACAGAAGTAATACTTGAACGTCGGATCAACGCTGGCTAGCATCTTGATGTTGGCGCCTGCGGAGAAAAACTTGTCGCCCGCCCCGGTGAGCACGATGACGTAAACGCTATTATCCATGCGTGCCTTCAGGATCGCGTCATCCAGCTGTCGGTTCATCTCGTAGGTGTAGGTGTTAGCTGGCGGATCGTTCATCTCGATCACGGCCAGGCCGGCATCCGTGCGGTAGTTAATCAGCCGCTTGGTGGTCTCGCCGGCCGTCGGCTGCACTGTGGTTGCCATATTTTTACTCCTTGCGCAAAATTAACTTCTTGTCATTCCGAGGGAAGCGAGGAATCTGCAGTCTTGTTATTTGCAGAAAGGGCCGACCCCACTCGGCTCGTCACTTCCTTTTCGATCCTGTTCTGCCCGCGTTAGCGGAGCAGATTCCCTGCAAAAACGTATCGCCCATCTGGCGCGCCAGTTCGTCAGCGTCGCCATCGACTCGCGGGTTGTACCAGGTGTAAATCCAATTCATCATGCCGAACAGACTGAGCACAGCAATGCGACTGGAGAATTCTAGTCCTTTCGCGTGCTTGAAGGTGTCCATCAACTCCAGGCAGATCCGGTAATACTCACGCTTAAGACCAGCGACCTCCGTCCCTAGGTCATTCTTCAAGACGTCATCTTCATGGGAGAGCACGGTCATCGCTTTCTGGTTAGCCAGAAAATATTCCAGGTGATTGAGAATAAAAATGCGGATACGCTGCTCGGGATCGGATTCATCCTTCAGCCGCTCCCGTAAGCGCTCCATGATGGTGATGAAGGTGTGCTTCTGGATCAGGTAAAGCAGCCGTTCTTTGGATTCGAAGTAGTAATACATTCCGGCCAGTGACATTCCACTGGCCCGCGACAGGTCCCGCATGGATGCGCCTTCATAGCCTTTTTCGTAGAAAACATCGGTGGCGTGGCTCAGGATCTTGGCCAGGCGCCGGTCAAAGCGCGTCTCCGGAACTGCGGGTCCGCCCTTGCCGGTGCCCGGTTTGGCTGGACTGGAAGCCGCCATAGGATTATCGAACGTTCGTTCTAATTATACTCAGGGAAGGCTCAATTGTCACGACCTTAGACACAGCGCGGACCTAGTTGCGAATGCCGGCCAGCAACTGCTCGATTTCGGCTTTCAGTTCTGCGGTCAGGGGCAGCAGCGGCAGCCGGGGCACGCCGCCGAAATAGCCGTTGAAGTCCATGGCGTACTTCACGCCGGGGATGCTCAGTTCACCGACAACGCGCTGTGCAGCTTGGACGATGCGTTCCTGCTTCAGTTTTGCCAAGTCCTTGTCGCCTTCCTTCCAGGCAGCGTAGATCTCATAGCAGGCGGTGGGCGCTGCATCGGCAAAAGCGAGAATGGCGCCTACGGCACCAACATTCAGAGAGGGTTCCAGTCTCTGCGCGGCCCCCACCAGTACCTGGAACCCTACTTCCTTCTGGCGAGTCTTGACGCCGCCGACCTCTGTCACGGCCGAGGATGATGGTTTTGACGATCCGCCTGACAGCGCACCCACTGGGACCAGTTCCCCGCCCTGCGTGCTGTCAGTGGCCGCCTTGAGCATACGCGGAGTTATTGCTTGGAAAGTTTCGGTTACGATCGCGCTGCGCTTGATTTGGCGGGTGCCCTCGACCATCTTGCGCACCTTCTCCACGTCCCCGCTGGACTCCTTGATACCGATCAGGTTGGGATGTTCCGCCAACTCGATCACCACCTCGGCAGGAATGTCATAGCCCGTCGCCTGCGGGAAGTTGTAAATGATGACCGGCAGCGGCGAGCGGTCTGCCACCGTGCGGTAGAAAGCCAGCATGTTGGCCGGTCTCATCTGGCTCTTGTAGTAATGCGGGGTGCGCACCATGGCCACGTCGTAGCCAAGCGATGCCGCGTATTCGGTGAGCCGCGAAGTCTCGCTCGCCGACTCGATGCCCGTGCCGGCAATCAGCACCTTCTGGGGCGCGACTGCTTCGCGCGCTGTCTTTAGCACCTCGCGACGCTCATCATCGGACAACAGGATCGCTTCGCCGGTGGAACCGAGAACAACAATGCCCGCGACCGGTGTTTTCGAGTAGCGCTCGACGTTGGCCTCAAGCTTTTTGAAATAGACTTGGCCGTCCGGATAGAAAGGCGTGGTGATGGGAGGAAAAATGCCGTGAAGCAGCATGGAAACAGCCCTCAGCTATCAGCTTTCAGCTTTCTGCTATCAGCTTAACAGTTTTGCCTCACAGGACGACACCGTTGAGAGCGAGTGCAGCATTCTTTGGTGAGATTCTTAAGAATCTGTCATCCTGAGCGCAGCTTGAGCTCGCGCAGCGCGCACCAGCGGAGTCGAAGGATCCCTATCCCAATGCGATATCACAAAAGTCAAAAGGCATTTGAGCACTCCGCTTGCGGTACGGTGAGAATGCCTTCCGACAGGACGGGCCGTGTAGGGGTCCTTCGACTCGGGCTGACGCCCTCGCTCAGGATGACAGGCTCTGGATTCTGCTTATGCGGTACTTTTTTGCGCACTCCGTTCGGCGTGCAAATGTTGCAGCGCCTGGACGTGGATCTCGCCGCGTTGTAAAGCAGCAATGCCGTCGGCGGCGGCGCGTGCGGCGGCCAGCGTGGTGATAGTAGGAATGTGCGCTGTGACGGCCGCCCGGCGGATTGCCTTCTCGTCGAAATATGGGTCCGGGCCATGGGGCGTGTTGATGATCAGCTGAATGCGTTCGCCCTTGATCAGATCCACCACATTAGGCCGGCCTTCCTTTACTTTGAACACTCGATCACAAGCCAAGCCGGCACTGTCAAGCACGTCCGCGGTACCGTGCGTCGCCACCAGCTTAAAACCAAGGTCAACGAAACGCCTGGCCACCTCGGCGACCTGTGGCTTGTCATGGTCCGTGACGCTGATGAAAACTGTCCCCTGCGTAGGCAGCTTCTGTCCTGCGCTGATCTGTGCTTTGGCAAAGGCTTCGCCAAAGTTGTCGGCCACTCCCATGACCTCGCCCGTAGACTTCATTTCCGGGCCCAGCACCGTGTCCACTCCCGGAAACTTACCCCAGGGGAAGACTGGCGATTTGACGTAGTAGCAGCGGCCGGTATCGAGATCCGTGGCTCGTTCAATATTTTCCGGCAGGAACTCGCGTAATTTGCGCCCGGTCATGAGGCGGGCTGCGATCTTTGCCAGGGGCACGCCAGTGGCTTTCGAAACATAGGGTACGGTACGGGAGGCTCGCGGATTCACTTCCAGCACGTAGACTTTCCCGGCATCCGACGCGTTGGCTTTGGGACCACCATTGGTGCGTGGGATTGCGAACTGGATATTCATCAGCCCAACCACCTTCAGAGCGCGCGCCAGGCGGAAGGTGTACTCCCGCATGCGAGCCAGCAGGTGCTCGGGGATGTCCACGGCCGGCAGTACGCACGACGAATCACCCGAGTGGATTCCGGCCTCCTCGATGTGCTGCATGATCCCGCCAATGACGACATCTTCGCCGTCCGAGAGGGCGTCCACATCTACTTCAATCGCGTCTTCGAGGAAGTGATCGATGAGCACCGGTCGATCGTGCGAATATTCGACGGCCTCTTTCATGTAACGCACGACAGACTCTTCGTCGTAGGCGATCACCATAGCGCGCCCGCCGAGTACGTACGATGGCCGCACCAGCACAGGGTAGCCGACGCGCTTTGCCCCTTCGACAGCTTCTTCGATGGAGGTCGCCATGGCGCCGGGTGCCTGCGGGATCTCCAGCTCTTCGAGCAGCTTTCCGAAGCGCTTGCGGTCTTCTGCCAGATCAATCGACTCCGGCGAGGTGCCAATGATATTTACTCCCGCCGCCTTCAACGGCAGAGCCAGATTCAGCGGTGTCTGACCGCCAAACTGAACTATCAACCCCACCGGCGCACCCGAGGAAGCCTCGTGCTCGTAAACCGCGAACACGTCTTCTAGCGTCAGAGGCTCGAAGTAGAGGCGATCGCTGGTGTCGTAGTCGGTCGAGACCGTTTCTGGATTGCAGTTGATCATCACCGTCTCGTACCCGTCCTCGTGCAGCGCGAAGGAGGCGTGGCAGCAGCAATAGTCGAACTCAATTCCCTGCCCGATTCGGTTGGGTCCGCTGCCCAGGATGATGACCTTCTTCTTCTTCGTCGGAGCCGCTTCGTCTTCCTCTTCGTAGGTCGAATAGAGGTATGGGGTGTAGCTCTCGAATTCCGCGGCACAAGTATCCACGCGCTTGTAGACCGGAGTCACTCCATGCTTCTTGCGTAAGTGTCGGATTTTTTCCTGCGACCCCTTGCCATTGTCCAGGCGCCAAACCCCGGCGAGTCGCCCGTCGGAGAAGCCCATCCTCTTGGCTTCGCGCAACACCTCGGTGGGAACCGATTCGAGCGGATGCTTCTCCAGCTCAAGTTGCATGTCGTTAATCTCTTTGAGCTGGTAGAGGAACCAGGGATCAATGGATGTCATCTTGGCCAGCTGTTTGACGGTGTGCCCCTGGCGCAGCGCATAGCGGACATATGCCAGCCGCTCTGGGTGAGGCGTGACCAGCCGCTGGGTCAGGATCTTGGGCTCGATCTTCTCGGAACCAACCTTGCGGCCAGTATCCAGCGCGCGCACACCCTTGAGTAGCGCTTCTTTGAAGGTGCGGCCAATGGCCATGACCTCCCCCACCGACTTCATCTGCGGCCCAAGACTCTCGTCGGCACCGGGGAATTTCTCAAATTGCCACTTGGGAATCTTCACCACCACGTAATCGAGTGTGGGCTCGAAGGAGGCTGGCGTCTTACGTGTGATGTCGTTAGGAATCTCATCGAGCGTGTACCCGACTGCCAGCCTGGCGGCGATTTTTGCAATGGGAAAACCGGTGGCCTTGGAAGCTAAGGCTGAGGATCGTGACACGCGCGGGTTCATCTCGATGACCACCATGCGCCCTGTGCCGGGATTCACCGCGAACTGAATATTCGATCCGCCCGTCTCTACGCCGATTTCCCGAATCACGGCAATGGCTGCGTCGCGCATGTGCTGATACTCGCGGTCGGTCAGCGTTTGCGCGGGAGCCACCGTGATCGAATCCCCGGTGTGCACGCCCATGGGATCGAAGTTCTCGATCGAGCAGATGATGATTACGTTGTCCTTGAGGTCGCGCATCACCTCTAGCTCGTATTCTTTCCAGCCCAGAACGGACTCTTCGATCAGCACTTCGTGCACCGGAGAAAGGTCCAAGCCGCGGGCCAGAATTTCCAGCAACTCCTCCCGGTTATAGGCAATGCCGCCGCCTGTGCCACCCAGCGTGAACGAAGGACGCACAATCACGGGAAAGCCGATCTTGCCCGCGAACTCGAGCCCGTCTTTGAGATTGTTTACCAGCGCGGATTTCGGCACGTCGAGCCCGATGCGCTGCATGGCATCTTTGAAAAAGAGCCGGTCTTCCGCTTTTTTGATGGCTCCGATATTTGCGCCAATCAACTGAACGTCGAATTTATCGAGCACCCCGCCATCGGACAGCTCAACCGCCAGGTTCAGCGCTGTTTGTCCGCCCACGGTGGGCAGAATGGCAAAACCCTTGTGGCCCAGCATCTCGCGCTCTAGCCGGATGATCTCGGTCAGATACTCACGGCTCAGCGGCTCGATATAGGTGCGATCGGCAAACTCCGGGTCGGTCATAATGGTGGCCGGATTCGAGTTGGCCAGCACCACTTCGTAGCCCTCGGACTTAAGCGCCTTGCAGGCCTGTGTGCCGGAATAATCAAACTCAGCCGATTGCCCGATCACAATCGGGCCCGAGCCGATGATCATGATTTTCGAAATGTCAGTTCGTTTTGGCATTGCTCCCGGAGAAAGCGTTGTCTTTAAGCAAATTTCGGAACGGCAGCTCCCGCACTGTCCTGTACACCGAAATCTGATTCATGCCGTATGACGCATCTGTCGCTTCGGCGGGAGCCGTAATTTTCTTCCCGGTGTTCAGGTCGAAATACATCTCCGACGAATCCAGGACCGTGCCGTGGCGGTTGAAAGTCATAATGCGTTCGCGCTTAAAGTTCCCGTAAAATGTATTTAGCAAACTGGCTGCCGCCGAAATCCTGCCATCAACGCCATAGCAGCTGTCGACCTCGGCACTCCAATCGCCAGAGCCGCTGGTGTAGCCCATGGACACAACCCGAACGTGGCCGGAGTTATCCCTCCACAGTCGCGCGGTTTCACAGTATTCGGCGCATTCCGCGTTTTCGTCTTGCTCCTTGATCTGCTTCCACTCTTGTTTCGGGTCCATCCGTGCGAACGAGTCGGCATTTTTGAAACTTGTATCCTTAACCTCACACTTGGCCGCAAATGATTCGAAATCGAAACTCTGCTCCTGCGGCTGAGCGGCAAAGGCCAATCCCGACAGGGCGAATCCGATGATCATGGTCGTCGTAATATCGATGCTTCTGGCCATTCTTGTCACTCGACTGCCGATCCCTCGCTCCGCTCGGGATGACAAGCCTTGCTGGGTACCGGGTACCAGATACTGATTACTTCTTAAACTCCTCCATCATCTTCACGAAGTCCTTGAACAAGTAGTGCGAATCGTGCGGCCCCGGCGACGCTTCTGGGTGGTACTGCACACTGAAAAGTGGCAGGTTCCGGTGACGCAAGCCCTCCAGGGTCGAGTCGTTCAAATCCATGTGGGTCAATTCGACTTCGCTCTGGGGTAGAGAGTCAGGATCTACCGCGAAGTTGTGGTTGTGCGCGGTAATCTCGATTTTGCCGGTCTGTAGTTGCTTCACGGGATGATTGGCGCCGTGATGTCCGAATTTCAGCTTGTAAGTTTTTCCACCCAGTGCAATTCCCGTGAATTGATGGCCGAGGCAAATCCCGAAAATCGGCTGCCGTCCCATTAGCCGGCGGATGTTATCGACCGCATAAGTGCAAGGCTCCGGGTCGCCCGGGCCATTCGACAAAAACACGCCATCCGGCTTCAAAGCCAGTACGTCTTCGGCTTTAGTTTCCGCCGGAACAACCGTGACCTTGCAGGCCTCGCCGCGCAGTTTGCGCAGGATGTTCTGCTTGATGCCGTAGTCGTACGCGACCACATGGAAGCGAGCGGGTTCATCCTTCACGCCCACGACTTCGACCGGCTCATGCGAGCGTTCGCCGGTCTCCCAGACGTACGGCCGCTTGGTGCTGACCACCTTAGCCAGGTCGGTACCGTCCATCTTTGGAATCGAGCGCGCCTTCGCCACCAGCTTCTCCGAGTCGCTCTCGATGGTCGAGATCACACCGCGCATCACGCCGTGATCGCGCAAATGCCGCACCAACGCGCGAGTATCAATGTCGCCGAGGACCGGTAGCTTGAACTGCTCCATGTACTCTTCTGCAACTTGCTGGGAGCGCCAGTTGGAGCTCACTTTCGAGAACTCACGCACGATCAGCCCCTCGATATACGGGCGGGTAGCCTCGTTGTCCTCGATGTTGGTGCCGTAATTGCCGATTTCAGGATTGGTGAGAACTACGATCTGGCCGCAGTAAGAAGGGTCGGTGAAAATTTCCTGGTAGCCGGTAATGGAAGTATTGAAAACGACTTCGCCGTAACACTCGCCTTTGGCGCCGTAGCCTTTGCCGCGGAAGACGCGCCCGTCTTCCAGCGCAAGGATAGCCTGCATTCCTGCTCCTGGGAGTGGATTTTTCAGATTTTAGCAGGGATGCGGCAGAAGACCAATTGTGAATTTCTAGCTTAAGATCTCCGCCTTCTGTTTTCAGGAATCGTGACTCTCGAGACCTGATACCCGAGACCTTGGTCTTTATCGCAATCTTCCGAGCTTATCCATCGGCCAGTACCCGAACACCGCCTTGCCATAGATATAGCCTTCCTTTACCGGTCCAAAATCACGGCTGTCATTCGACATGCTGCGGTGGTCTCCCAGTACAAAATAGGAGTTCGTCGGGACCACGATCTCGGGATACGAGCGCTCGTCGGCATAAGCGGCGGGCACGTAGTCCTCATCCAGCGGCCTGCCATTCACGTAGACTTGCCCGTCATCGATGCGGATGTGGTCGCCGGCCAAGCCGATCACGCGCTTGATGTAGCTCTTGGAAACATCACGGGGGTAGCGGAAGACCACGATATCTCCGCGTTGGATGGGTTCCAGCCGGTACACGAATTTGTTGACAAAGATGCGTTCCTGGTCATCCAGCGAGGGCATCATGCTGGTGCCCTCGACCTTCACCGGCTGATACAGGAAGATGATGATGAACGCCGAGATGGCGAGCGAAATAATCAGATCGCGCAACCACACCGCGAGCACGGGGAGCGCTGCCCGTGGCGCGGGCGTTACCCCTGTGGTTACCGCCCCGCTCAGAATTGCTTGTGGGGGACTACCCAAATCCGGCATGGTCTCTCATTGTATTACGAGTTCCGCAGAATCGCTCAGGTTGCCCGCACAGATTTTTCCCGCGACGCGTCCTCGACAGCGTCACCCGCGATAACAAGGGCGGTACAGCCCCTGGGGCTGCCCAACACGCTCCGTCCTCGGTTACAATAAGCGGACCGAGGTACCTTCCACATGCTCAAACGTGGTTTTGTCTTGGCGTTTCTCTTTCTGGTGACACTATCCATGTCCGCGCAATGGTCCACGCAGGACGAGCCTTCCGGGGTACCGGCCTACAACGCGGGTCCACCCAGGCCGGGCACCAAGCTGCCGCCGATTTTGCCCAAGGAGCAGCTTTGGGGAGAAGACGCCCAGTACCCCTATCAGACTCACGCTTATGATTTGGCCAAAAAGGTCCCCGTGGTCCTCCATCAGCAGCCCTGCTATTGCTATTGCGATCGCATGGGGCACAACAGCCTGCACAGCTGCTTCGAAAATACGCACGGCGCCCAATGCGCCACTTGCCTGAAAGAGCTCTACTACAGCTATGCTGAGCACAAGAAAGGCAAGACCGCGAAACAAATCCGTGCCGCGATCATCAAAGGCGAGTGGAAGCGGGTTAATCTCGAGTCGGCTGCCTCGATGAATTAGCTCTTAGGCGGTTCGTCTCAGACCCTACCTGTGCCTCTCCGTGCTCAGGTTGACGCGCTCTACTCGGCGCGCGTATAAACCTTTTCGGGTGAGTCGAGAGGTGTTTTCCACAGGAAGGGAGTTGCCCGCGGCAGAGGCGCCAGTTAGAGCGAGGAACATGAGGCCTGACTAAATCCGTAGCAGATCTTCAACGTATTTGTCTAACTATAATACAGGGAATTACTTACGAAGCTACAAGGACGAGTTCTACACATGGCCACGACAAGCAAACCCAAGAAATCCTTGGCAGACGATCCCCGCTTTGCACAGGCTGTGCAAAATTATGAGGCCGGCCTGCGCGCCATGCAGGAACATAAGTTCGAAAAGGCCAAGGGCCTTTTACAGAAGGTTCTCGCTGGCCCCAGCCTCGAATTGGCGGATCGCGCCAGGACCCACCTCAACACCTGTAACCAGCACATGGAGCGTACGGCCACCCAGTTTAAGACTCTGGAAGAGCACTATGACTATGCGGTCTCCCTGATGAACGTAGGCGACTACGTCAGTGCCCGCGAACATCTCGAGAAGCTGATTAAGCAGAACCCCAAAGCCGACTATGTCGCCTATGGTCTGGCTGCACTCGACTGCCTGACGGGCCGCGTGGAAGAGTCCCTGAAGCATCTGGACGAAGCCATCAAGTTGAACCCATCGCTGCGATTCCAGGCACGCAATGATTCCGATTTCCAGAACCTGGCTGAGGATCCCCGCTTCACAGAACTCCTATATCCTGACCCGGGTGAACTGCCCACGGCTAGCGGCTCCGAAGACAGCCACTAGGATGTCCAAATGAGCACCCAGCAGGGTTCCGCAGCTTCCTCCGGCGCAGGTAGCACGCGCGCTCACGGGCAGCCTTTAAGGGTGGTTGCGATCGGCGGCGGCACAGGTTTGTCCACCTTGCTGAAGGGGCTCAAGCGCTACGTCCCGGCGCCGGGCACGGTCCGGTCGGCGCAACCGACTGAACCCGTGATCCATGAACTTTCGGCCATTGTCACGGTCAGCGACGATGGCGGCTCCAGCGGCCGTCTGCGCAAAGAATTCAACATGTTGCCGCCGGGCGACATCCGCAACTGCATCGTCGCCCTGTCCGAAGATGAGGCCCTACTCTCCCGACTTTTCCAGCATCGTTTCAGCAAAGGCTCCGGCTTGGAAGGCCACAGCTTCGGAAACCTTTTTCTTACCGCGCTCACTTCGATCACCAGCGACTTTGCTGAAGCCGTCCGCCTGTCGGCCGAGATCCTGTTTACCCGTGGTCATATTTTTCCGGCTACCACTTCCAACGTGGAATTAGAAGCTCTCATGGAAGATGGCACCCGAGTGCGCGGTGAGACGAAAATTACAGCCAGCAAGGGCCGCATTAAAGAACTGGTTTTAGTGCCGCCCGACGTGCAGCCTCTTTCCCAGACGCTCGAGGCCATTGCCACCGCCGACTTGATCACCATCGGTCCGGGCTCGCTGTTCACCAGCCTGATTCCGAATTTGCTGGTGCGTGGCATTCCACAGGCGATCGTTGACTCCCCGGCCACTAAGGTTTTTGTCTGTAACCTGATGACTCAGGCCAACGAGAGCCTGGGACTGACTGCCGCCGATCACATTCGCGCCCTCAACCAGCACGCCGGCGGACGCATCTTTGATTACGCCCTTATCAATCGCACGGCCGTGTCACTTGAGCTAAAGGCCAAATACGCTTTGGAAGGCGCTTCCCAGATTGTTGCTGACCTGGACCGCATCGAGGCGCAGGGCGTCTGCCCTGTGTTGGGCGATTACCTGGAGGAAGCAGGGGCCGCCCGCCACGCCACCGACCAGGTCGCCCGCGATCTGATTGCGCTGGTCACCCAGTCGCCCGACATACAAAAGATCGCTCCCAACGGTGCGGTTTCTCGTTAACACCCATAGCTAAGCTCGCGCTATATTGAGTGCGATGCCAAAGTCAAGACGGAAGAGCTCGGGTTCCCACCCCGCAGCCATCGGCGATGCCAGCTTCGCGCTTGCCATCCTGGCAGCCGGCAAAGGCACGCGGCTGAAATCGAAACACCCTAAAGTTTTGCATGAAGTCGGAGGCAAGCCGCTGCTGGCCCACGTGATCGCGGCTGCTACGCGGGTTGCATCTGCAAAAGATGTCTACGCGATCATCGGCCACGAAGCTGACCGTGTTCGCAACGCCGTGGCCGACAGCGGCGTGAACCTCGTTCTGCAGGCCGAGCAGCGGGGCACCGGACACGCCATTATGGTCGCCGGCGACGCGCTGAAAAATTACGACCACGTGCTAGTGTTGTCTGGCGACGCTCCCCTGATTACCTCCAAGACCATCGAGAAAATTCGAGACTTCCACCTGGCCAAGAATGCGGCCATGACCATCCTGACCGCCCGATTGGACGACCCCACTGGTTACGGGCGCATCGTGCGCAAGAGTGCAAAAAGCGATGAGGTGCAAGCCATCGTCGAGCAGAAGCTGCTTAAGAAAGGTCAAGAGAAGATTCGAGAAATCAATTCGGGGTTCTACGCATTCGCGACCAAGCCACTGTTTGAGCACATTGGTGACCTGGGCACCGACAACCCGCACCACGAGCTTTATCTGACCGACATGGCCGCGCTGCTCAAGAAAGCCGGGGAACGGGTGGTGGCCATCGAGACGCCTGATGCAAAAGAAATCCTGGGCAGCAACACACGCGCCGAGTTGGTGGCACTCGACCAGCACTTGCGCATGGCGAAGTGCCTGCAATTGATGGCCGAAGGTGCCACGATCCAATATCCTGCCACGTGCGTGATTGACAGTGACGTTGAGATCGGTCCCGATACGGTCATTGAACCCTTCGTGCAGTTACTGGGCCGGACGCGCATCGGCTCCGACTGCCGCATCCGTTCCTACACTATAATCAGCAACTCGCAAATCGGAGAAGGCGTGCTTGTCCGTCCCGGCACGGTCATGGATGGGAGTCGAGTCGCTGACGGCGCCATCATCGGTCCCTATTCTCACCTGCGGCCGGGTAGCGAAATTGGCGAGAGCGCGCATGTCGGCAATTTCGTTGAGACCAAGAAGGTCAAGCTGGGCAAGGGCTCCAAAGCCAACCATCTCACCTATCTCGGCGATGCCGAGATCGGCGCTGATGTGAACGTAGGTGCGGGCACCATCACCTGCAACTACGATGGTGTACACAAGCACAAAACCATCATCGAAGACGGGGTCTTCGTAGGCAGCGACTCCACTCTGGTTGCGCCGGTTAGAATCGGCAAAGGTGCCTACGTCGGCGCCTCTTCCTGTATTACCGAGGATGTGCCAGCCGATGCCCTGGCCCTGGGCCGCTCCCGGCAAATGGTAAAGGAAGGCTGGGCTCGCGAGAAGCGCGCTAGCATTGCAGCTCAGAAGACCAAGTGACGGCGCTTTTTGGTAATATTCATGCCGAGAAGTACCGACTGGCGTGCGGGCGCGTCGTTTCCCGCCGCAGGGCATTCCTTTTTCGGAACCGGAACACACGAATAAACCACGTATTTTGTGGGGAAAAACTACCGAAAATCCCTCCGCCCTGCCTAACATTAGCTTGTCTGGACCGGGCACCGATCTCCTGACCGATGCAGAAGAAAAGGCAAGGAACGGATTCTGCGTCCCCCCGGAAGGAGCGATTTTATGGAACTCTTCGGACATGTCTCTCTGGTGGAAGGGTACAACCTGCCAAAATTTAAAGGATGTCACGCCCTGATCGAGGTGCGCGACGAACCCGGGAAGACGGTCGCCGTGCTGACCGATTCGGGCCGCCTGCAAACTCTTTTGGAGGCCGCTCTCGGCTCCGGTCACCTGGTTGCCGTAGATGGAAAAAAGATGGCCCATCCCCCTTGTCCCGCAGGAGGCAAGTGGGGTGTGGACGTTTATTCCGCCGACCGCATCATCCTGTATAAGGCTTTGTGAGGTGACTGGAGGCGTGGCTTGTTCCTGAGCGGTCTCTAACGCGAAACTGCCGCAAACAGATCGGAGTGCAGAAGCGACTGGAATTTCTTGTCGTCGGTCTTAAAGTGCAGCTGGAGGTTGGAACTGTCTGAATCCACCGTCAGGCTGTCCATCGCTATCTTCTCAACCGGCGAGGCATTCATCTTCTTGTACAGAACCCCAGCCTTCAGCACTGAAGATAGAGTCGATGCGGTGATGGAATCGGAAGTGACTACATCCAGGTCGAAGTTCACGCCGTTAGCAAAGTTCATGCTGTAGCGCGACCCCAGCAGCCGCTTTTTGACGGTCTCATAGTCGGCCAGTTTGGCCGCATCGCCCAGGGCCGAACGCAACATGTTCTGGGTACCCTGCTGATCGAGAACGCTCCATACTGGTCCCGAATCCACACCCGAAAGCATGTCTGCAATCTGGGGATTCGAGTCTAATCCCGTGTTGTAGCCATCGCGTGTGTTGAGCCCATCCTGCAACGCCGAGCGCTCGCCGAAAAGCAGGGTGTTCTCGTCCAGAAAAGTCATTTCCATCCCACCTGCCATGGGATAAATCAAGGCCGAGTGATAACGCGTCGGCTTGATCTTTTTGAGCGCCATTTTCTTGTTGACTGCCTTCAGCGGAAACACGCCCTGCGCGATGCCCACGACCCGCGTCCCCTGCTTCGGTATGCGGTAGGAAGCGAAGGTCAGCTGGTCCACATCCTTTTCCGGATTAATGCCAACGCCTTTTAGAGCTTCTTCGAATTGCTTCAAGCTCTCCGGTAGGACCTGCGCTTTCAGCGCCATGGCCGTCTCCGATCCGCGCAGCGCCCGGTAGTCCACCGAAATGATCTGCTGCACATCCGACGGAATCACGGTACGCGCATTGGTTCCCAACGGCATTGCCCACGCCGCCATGCTGAACAACAAAACCGAAGTGAGTGTTCGAGCCAGAATCCTCATAACCCCTCTTGAGTATTTACTTAGATGCAGAACATTGCCTGCCGTGACCCGCTACTTTCTCTAATTGTATTCTAGTCCTGCAAAAGAGAGGGCGTACGCACTCTCGTTTCGTAACCTCGAGCACACCTGCATGGTTAGCGCTATCAGGACACCAGGCGTTGTCATCCTCAGCGCAGCGAAGGATCTCTGCATTTCTTCTGTGCCCACAAAGCCTGAACCTAGCCCTTCAACGCCGCGGCCTTCTTCCTCGTTTCGGCCGCGAATCCCTCGTCCTTCATCGATTCCAGATTGACTTCGACATTCGCCAGGGCACCCTGGATTGCAGCCTGCGCCAAGGCCATCGAAGTCGTGAGGTCCGACTTCATGTTGGGATTGGTGATCGGCTTCAGGCTCTCGGCGATCTGCGCCACCTCCCTCGCGCGCTCGGCAACACCTAACGGCACGCTGGTCGCCTGGCGTAGCGCCGCCTCGATAATCCCATTGCCCTCGGCCGATTCCTTGGCTTGCTTGTACGCCTTCATCACCGTATTAAAGGATTCGGCATCGGCGTCAATGGCCGTCTTAAGCTCCTCGCGTAACTGAGTAAGTCGTCCAATCGCGGTGCTCAGTTGATTCTCATATTGCAGATAAGCTTTCTTGCCGCGCGACATCGCCGCAACCATGTTCGCCAGCGCCGCCGCCATGGCTCCAGTGGCCGCCGCCGCGCTGCCGCCACCCGGAGTCGCCGTGGGCGCCGCTAGCTGTTCGATAAAGGGCTCGACTCCCGCACGCAATCCGCCGACGGCGGCCTTGCCGCCCATCACCGCGGTCAGACGGTTCTCCAGAATCAGCGACGAATCAAAATTCTCGACTTGCAGGAACCACTCGGCGGCCGCCTCCAGAGCCTTCTTCGGAATCAAGCCGACAATCTCGCTGCTCACCGGGCTCACTCCATAGCGCGCCGCTTCCCGCTTCACAAATTCGAAGATCCGATGAATGGGCGTCTGCTCAAAATCCGTGAGGTTCATGGAAACTTGCGCCAAGCCTCGCACCAGGAAACCAGCTCCCTTCACGTAGCGCAGCCCGCCGCTCGAGAATCTGACCGCCTTGGCGACCTTCCTGGCGATCTCGACATCGGGCGTGTTTAGAAAAATGTTGTAAGCGATAAGAAACTTGCGCGCTCCGACCACGGTGGCGCCCGCCGTAGGGTGCACGCGGGGCTCGCCGAAGTCCGGCCGTCGTGCCGGGTTCGTCGCAATCTCGTCGCGTATGCCTTCGAACTGCCCGCGCCGGATGTTCTCCAAGTTCTGCCGCTCTGGAGTGGTGGCTGCGGCTTCGTACAAATACACCGGAATTTGATAGCGCTTCCAGATCTGCTCACCCACGTGCCGCGCCATGGCCACACAATCTTCGATAGTCACGCCCGCGATAGGAATGAAAGGCACTACATCGGCCGCCCCCATCCGCGGATGCGCCCCCTGATGTTTGTTGAGATCAATTAATTCAGCGGCTTTCCCGACACCACGAATCGCGGCTTCCTGGATCGGCTCGCGCTCGCCGACCAGCGTGATAACGCAGCGGTTGTGGTCCGCATCCATCTCGCGGTCCAGCAGGTATACGCCATCTATTTTCATGGCTTCGATGATGGCATCGACGCGCGCCTTATCGCGGCCCTCGGAAAAATTCGGAACACACTCCACCAACGTTGACATACCGGAGAAGAATATAAGGCGGGGTTGGACTGCCGCAACTCAGGAATAGCGCACGGAGCAGGGGCAGTTCCCGCTGTGGCACTCGCAAAAGCTCGCTAGCGACCTTCTGTAACATCTGTCGCCAGTGAAGACGCATCCCACAAATGCGTTTACACTGGTTCGGGAAGTGCTTCCCATGAATGACATCACTCGCCTCTTCCAGGCATTCCTCGCGCCTGCAATTTTTGTATCCGCAACTGCTCTACTGGTCCTTTCGATCAATGTCCGGCTGATGGGCATCGTCAGCCGGTTGCGGCAGTACGTACACGCAAAATACGATGCCGCCAAGAATGAACGCGTTCAGGAAGCCGACGCCTATACCGAACAGATCAATTTGATCGAACAGCGTGCGGAGTTGGTGCGCCGCTGTTTCCTGCTCGCGCTTGGTTCGCTGGCCGGCACCATTGCTTCCTGCCTCTTGTTGGGTTTTGGGCTGTACTGGAAAGAGGCTGCGATGGCGGCAGTGGTCCTCTTTGTTGCAGCCATGATCTGCCTGCTGGTCGCAACTTTGTACTACATCCGTGAAGTCACGGTCTCGCTTAGTTCCGTGCGTGATGAGGCGCGCGACTCACGTTTCATGGATCTGGGATCGCCACCCGAGATTCGAGGCCATCACGCAGTTTGAACAAGACATCAGGCTCATCAGGCTCCTGGTCTCTTGACAATCCGATACCCCAAGAGCAGATTAGATCAACTTATGCCAGCCCCTCTTCCGCGCACTTCCGGTCGCGGCTTTACTTGAATATAGTCCTGCCAAAACGCCCGTTGGTCGTTTCCCGATAGCTCTCACCACCTCGGAAAGGAAGCTTCCATGTTGCGAGTCCTCGCGACGCTGTTCGCATTGCTGCTTTCCCTGACCGCATACGCTCAGAAGCAGCGTCATTTCACTTTCCATTACTCCTTCACGATAAGAAACGTTCCAACTGGCAAAGCGCTCCATGTCTGGATCCCCCTGGCTCATTCCGATCGCTGGCAGGACGTTAGCGTCGTATCGCAGAAAGGCGACCTCACCTTGAAGAGGACCCAGGAGCAGGAATACGGCAACTGGGTGCTCTATGGAGAGGCACCGGGAGCCGACAAGTCCGAGTACCGGTTCACGATTGATTACGACGTAGTCCGCCGCGAGCGCGTTGTCCTGGTGAATGGGAAACCGGATGCCGACTTCCATCCCGACCGGGCCCATGTGCAACTTGCGCGCTTCCTGCAGCCCGACCGGCTGGTGCCGACCACCGGTCTGCCCGCCCAACTGGCCATCGAACAGACCAAAGGCGCTTCGACCCAACTCGAAAAGGCACACGCCATCTACGATTACGTCTTCCACAACATGCGTTACGACAAGACCGGCACGGGATGGGGCCACGGAGACACACTCTGGGCCTGCGATTCGAAGCGCGGCAACTGCACCGATTTCCATTCTCTCTTCATCTCCATGGCCCGCTCCCAGCACATCCCTGCCCGTTTCGAGATTGGATTTCAGCTACCACCCGACAAGCAGTCTGCGGAAGTACCCAGCTATCACTGCTGGTCTGATTTTTACGTGAATTCAATCGGCTGGATTCCAGTAGACATTTCCGAGGCGTGGAAGCATCAGGAATTACATGACTACTATTTTGGCGCCCATGATGCGAGCCGCCTGCAGTTCACCATCGGCCGCGATCTGCGCCTCGAGCCTCCCCAGGCCGGCTCCCCGCTCAATTATTTTGTTTATCCCTACGTAGAGATCGGAGGCAAGGAATATCCCAACGTAGAGATCGCCTTTTCCTTTAAAGACGCGGAATCCAGCAAGCCACCGGTCAGCGCGCAAGGACACTGAAGCCTTCTCGGCGGTCTCGGCGGTGAAAGATTTTTCTTCACCTTCCGAATCGCCCAAGCCCGAGGCGCACCTGTACGGTATTCAAACCAGGATTCAGCTTCGTCAGCCCGGCATCCGAGATTTGCATGTAGCGCGCCTCCAAGCTCCAGGTGATCTTGTCGCCAAGATGATGGAAACCCACGGCGGCTCCCGAGGTGAAATTGATAGAGGAAATTCCGGACGGCACCTCGTGGTTTGTGAACAGCGTCCCACCGCCGAGTTCGAAGTAAGGCACCACCCGGCCACGAGGCACAAAATTCCACTTCAGGGCGAACGGATTCACGCCAAATCCATAGGCCGTGTTAGCCGGCTGAAATACCAGGAACATGGGCACGGCATCCACCGCGTACTCAAAGTTCCCCTTCAGGAAGGCCGGGCCGTGCCGGTCCGTCAGCACCCATCCATAGCGCAGACCCACGTTGAATAATCCGATATTCCTGGTTCCACCCGCGACGGAATGCCCGCCTCCGGTCCACACTTGGATCTCATGTCCGCCCTTTTCCGGAGCTTCCTGAGCGATCCCTACACAGCCACACAACAGCAAAACGGCAGCCAGCGTTTTCATTGGAGTTGTTGGATTGCACTGAAGTCAGCAGCAGCTTAGCAGGTGGGTGTGGTCTGGTTCAAAAGGAAGGTTGAGAGGATACAGGGCGGGCGCGCGATCCGTACCGGGCCGTAAGCACGTTGAAGTCTTGGTTGCAGACCTGCTGGCTGCTTTGGCAATGGAAAACCTCCGCACAGAACTGCTACACTGCGCTGACAATGTCTTCCCTCCGAGAAGTCGTCGTCTATTCCCGCAAGGGCTGTCATCTCTGTGAGATCGTCAAGGAAACCCTGAACAAGCTGGAGCGACGGGGAGGCTTTCACTGGCGTGAGATCGACGTCGACTCTAACGAGGAACTTCGCCGCCAGTTCACAGACGAGGTCCCCGTCGTATTCATCGACGGCCGCAAGGCGTTCAAGTACCGCGTGGATGAGCGCGAATTCCTGCGCAAACTGGCCAACTAGAACCGTAACTGTCGTTCTGAGCGAGGGCTTCAGCCCGAGTCGAAGGACCCCTTACCAGCTTGCGCAACCCGTGCCCTAGCCTAGCATTCTCATTGCGAAGTCGCAGCTAGAACGCCTTGCTACTCTCGTCGCAGCTTGCATAGGCAAGGGATCCTTCGACTACGCTTGTGCTCGCTGTGCGAGCCCAAGTTCCGCTCAGGATGACAGATTCATCAAGATGAATATTGAATTGGAAACTCCGCTCCTCGTCGAATCTCCCGCTAGTACGGGACTTCCGTTAGAATCCAATCGGCATGCTACGAACCCAACTTTACGCCGACCCCGCGGGACGCTTTCTGCACGACGTCATCCTTGATTCCTGCCGCCGTTTCCCGCGGAAGACTGCAATCATCGACAGCTCCTGCGGACGTCGCCTGACATATGGCGAATACGGCGAGCTCATGGAAAATCTGGCCAGAGGGTTTGTCGCCGCCGGCATAAGACCAGGCGAGGTCATCGCTATCTTCCTGACGAATTCGTGGGAATTCTGCGTCGCCTACCACGCCGCCACGCTAGCAGGGGCGGTACCGACGCCGCTCAACCCAACCTATCGTGAGCGGGAAGTCCGTTATCAATTGGAAAACTCAGGCGCCGTTCTGCTTATCACCGACTCACCTTTCATCAAAGACCTTGATCTCTCCGGCCTGCCCAAGCTGCGCCGCGTGTACGCGACTCGCCAAACGGTACCTGGCATGGAAGATTTCGCCGTGCTCCTGCGCCCTGCACCCGGCCCCCTGCCCAGACCGTCGGAGTCGTCGGAGAAGATTCTCGCCGCCCTTCCCTACTCCAGCGGCACCACCGGCCTGCCCAAGGGCGTCATGCTGTCGCACTTCAATCTTGTCGTCAACGTCTATCAATTTATCGGGCCGCGTTGCTCTGCGTTTGCCCCTGACGACGTCATGCTGTGCTTCCTGCCGCTGTATCACATTTACGGTCTGAACGTGTTGCTCAACCCGGCGTTAATCCTGGGCGCGACGCTCCTGCTCATGCCGAGGTTTGTGGTTCCCCAGTTGCTGGATTTAATGGTGAGCGAAGGCGTCACCGCGATGCCGACGGTCCCGCCCGCTCTGAATGCATTGGCCCAGGCGGCCGAGGCTGGGCAATTCCCAAAAACCCATCGCTTGCGCTGGGTGAAATCCGGCGCTGCGCCGCTGGCCCCGGAACTCGCCCGCCGCTTCACCGCGCTGACCGGGGTCCTGATTTGCCAGGGTTACGGCATGACCGAGGCCTCTCCGGTGACCCATGTCGGATACCTCGAGCCGGAACTGTACAAGCCAGAGTCCATTGGACAACCGCTCGTCCAAACTGACTGTCGCGTGCTGGACGAAAACGATCAGGAAGTTGGCCCCGGAGAGCGAGGAGAACTGGTTATGCACGGGCCACAGTTCATGTTGGGATATTGGAAGGAGCCTGGGGCTACCGCGGCGGTGCTACGGGATGGGTGGTACTGGTCCGGCGATGTCGTTAGCCGTGACGAGCAGGACTTTTACTATGTTCTCGACCGCCGCAAAGAGATGATCAAGTACAAAGGGTTTCCGGTTGCCCCCGCCGAGGTTGAGTCTGTCCTGCTGGAACATCCGGCGGTATGTGATTGCGGCGTGGTAGGGAAAGCTGATGCGGCCGCCGGGGAGATTCCCTGCGCTTTCGTCGTGCTACGCGAAGGCATCTCTTCTTCGGGCAAGCTGAAAGAAGAACTGTGTTCGTTTGTGGCGGAACGCCTTACCCACTACAAGCAGCCGCGTGAAATCTGCTTCATCGACGCGGTGCCGAAGACTGCGTCCGGCAAGATACTCCGACGGGAACTGAAAAAGGCCTTCACCTAAGAGTTGCCAAACCTGTTCACTGCTCACGCCAAGTCATATCCACTCGTACCGGTATTTCGTTTTTTACGCGAACCGTCAGAAGTGACGGGGGGTCGATCTTGAAATCCGCTAGTGTTGCTGGAATCGTTCCGGTGATCCGGGTTTCCTTGCCTTGGCTCACCACTTGGAAGGGGACCTGCTCATGGTGGACGGTCTGTCCCGCAAACTGGATTTCAAGATCGGCATGAATCGTACCGGAAGCGGGCACGGTTTCAGGCAACCGGGTACGCACAGTGACCATGGGAAATTGCGCGCCCCGCGTCGCTTGCACCATGTGGAGGTCGCGATTGCTGTCTCCCGAGTCGAACGACTTAACTGGTACTGCGATCAAGAAATCGCATTGGCCTGCATGGCAAACGCCTTTGCCGCGTGCGGCGTGGCTGACCCCATCGACTTGATGAAGAGGATGGGAAACATGATAGGTAAGACTTGACTGATCGAGAACCCACTGGCTGTCTGCGGAGGCAATTCCTGGCAGTGCGAGAAGCAAGATGGTGGCGAGTATCTTTGTCTTCATCAGGGATGCTCAGAATTTCAAAGAGACGGACAGAAGCGCAGCCCCATACGCTCCGGCTGTCACGATGGCTACCGCGGAATGTGCGCTCGCGACACCATGGACCCTTTCGCCACGGCTCTTTTGCTCATAAGCCATTACTCCGAGAATTGGCGTCAGCACCATTCCCGGGCCGTGAATCCAGGCGAGTGCCTTGTGCAGGCGAATAGGCCCCCGCGTTGGAGTGCCCGATATCTTGGGAGCGAAGATGGCGTAGGAAGCGGCGGTGAAATACAGGCCAGCCGTCGCTGCGCCCAGAGCGGCATGCAGGTCGCGGGGAGTTGAACTGGTACTCCTGCCACCGGCGAAGCCTCCACTGATCACGGTTGCCACCAGGGGAGCGGTAGTTATCAACCCCAGCCGTTGATGAATCTTCAGCATGTGCGTCCGTTTATCGAGACGTGCCTGTTCCTGAGCGCTTCCCTTGGTTTGCTCTGGAGGGAATCCGAGATCCTGCAGCGAGGGTTTCGTTTGGGTGCTGGAAGGAGCACTGGGCAGGTTTTTCACCGGCTCTTGAGCAGCCGCCGGAGATTGCGCCTGAGCACCCAGAACGAAGTCCAGGGTCTCCATCTTTCCTCGGGTTAGGCTGACTTTGCTCGTTTTGGCGGCACTGCCATCCGCAGAAACGGAAACCTCATAATCGCCTGCGACGGGGTCTGGGACCGTGTAAATACCAGCGGAATTTGTCGCAGCTTCCCGGGATTCACCGGTAGCCACGTTCTTGACGGAGACTTTGGCATTCGGAACGACTCCTCCCGTGGCATTCGTAACGGTACCCAATAGCGTGGCACCCGTCTCCTGTGCGCATAATCTGTCCGAGATCAGAACAACAAGTAGCAGGACTCCGATTCCCAGGACGAGCCGGTTCCCTCTCATTAAGAATTCTCCTCATTCATATGCCGCGCAGATATGCCAACACAGATGCAACGATTGTTATTTAAAGATGTACGACTGGGCATTAAGTTCCTCAGCACTCTACTCGTGTGGGATTTCGTCACCAGAATCGAACGTGGTCAGTCCCCGGCGAGGAACTTATACTGCGCGCTGGTTAGCGGCACCACCGATAACCTGCCCTGTCTCACCAGCGGCGAATCGGCGAACAATTTGTTGGCTTTGATCTCGGAAAGGCTGACGGGCTTGGCAATCGGTTTGCCGACTTTGATTCTTACCCGCGGATTCTTTGGGTCTTTGGCATCCACTGAAAGCACCGATGCCGTCCCCACTGCGCTCTTGTGGTCCCCAGTTTCATAGATCACCAACCGATCTCCCAGCTTCATTTCACGCAGATGCTTCAGCGCGACGGGGTTGCTCACCCCGTCCCAGACGGTCTCTTTCTCGCGCTGTAGGTCGGCGAAGGAGTACTCGGAGGGCTCGGTTTTTAACAGGTAGTCCATTGAAGTGGTCAGTGGTCAGTGGTCAGTGGATAGTAAGTGGCCTTACTGTCGACTGACCACTAATCACTATTCACTTTTCATTCTTGTCGTCTTTCTTATCATTTTGCCTGTCTTCGTAAATCGAATACTGCCCCGAGGGCCGTTTCAGTTTGACTGTGATTTCTGTGGTGGGCTCATTGATTTCGAAGTCTTGGCCGAAGGTCTGAAAACCCCGCGCCAGCACCTGCACACGCAACTTGCCGTAAGGCACTCCGTCGAAGGAAGTCTTGCCGTCCTGGTCAGTCTTCAATTGAAAGCCGCCCCGGTCTTGCTTGCCGTCTTTACGCACCGGATGCAGGATGACGCTCGCGTTCCGGACGGGCTTGCCGTTGTAATCCTTCACCACCAGAAACTTGAGTTCAGAGGCCTTGTCCTCGCCCGCCGCCCCCAGCGACAGAATCGCCAGCACTGCCACAATCACGAAGAATCTTTTCACGGTACCCTCATTTTAGGCAGAGTATCTGAGACTGTCACTCTTCACCTGCGAGCACGCATTCTTGAGAGGAACGTGCTGATGTTTCGGGGGACGCGGATCGCCAGCCTCTCTTTTCCGGGTCAGACGCCCTCTTGACAAGCTCCCGCCCACCTTCTTACAATTAGCACTCGACGCCAAGGAGTGCTAGCAGAGCTTCGGGCGACACTACAAGACAGCTACTAACCCCTTAGAATAGTTATTCTTAACTTGAAAGGAGTCCGCATCACTATGGCTAAGTTCACCCCCCTTCATGACCGCATTCTCGTCCGTCGCGTGGAGGAAGCTGAGACCACCCGCGGGGGCATTATCATTCCCGACACCGCTAAAGACAAGCCGCAGGAGGGCGAAGTTATCTCCGTTGGCAAAGGCAAAGTCAACGAAGATGGCAAGGTGTTCCCTCTCGCCGTAAAAGAGGGCGACCGCATCCTGTTCGGCAAGTATGCCGGCACCGAGATCAAGCTGGACGGCGAAGATTTCGTCATCATGCGCGAGGAAGAAGTTCTCGGCATCGTGACCGGCGCTGCCAAGAAGGAAACGGCCGGGTCCCGGAAATAGCTATCAGCTGTCAGCCATCAGCTCTCAGTTCCTGAGACCTGCGGCCTGACACCTGAGACCCAAGACATTTCGCAGGCCAGCCCTGCAACCAATTTCATAAGTGAGGAGATTCAAATTATGGCAAAGCAGATTGTTCATGGCGAGGAGTCGCGGCAAGCGATTCTGCGCGGCGTCAACCTGTTGGCTGACGCGGTAAAAGTCACTCTTGGCCCCAAGGGCCGCAACGTCGTAATCGAGAAGAAGTTCGGTTCCCCGACCATCACCAAGGACGGTGTCACGGTCGCAAAGGAAATCGAACTGAAGGACGGTCTGGAAAACATGGGCGCCCAGATGGTTCGTGAGGTTGCCAGCAAGACCAGCGACGTCGCCGGTGATGGCACCACCACCGCGACCGTTCTCGCGCAAGCCATCTATCGCGAAGGTGTGAAGACCGTGGCCGCCGGCGCCAACCCCATGGCCATGAAGCGCGGCATCGAGAAGGCCGTGACCCTGGTTTGCGGCAAGCTCGACAAGGAAGGCAATCACGAGAAGGGCGAACTCGACAAGTTCTCCAAGCCCGTCACTGGAGAAATGATCGCCCAAGTTGGCACCATTTCCGCCAACAACGACGAGACCATCGGCCGTATCATCGCCGAGGCCATGAAGAAGGTCGGCAAAGACGGCGTCATCACCGTCGAAGAGTCCAAGACACTCGAAACCCAGCTGGAAGTCGTGGAAGGCATGCAGTTCGACCGCGGCTATCTGTCCCCGTATTTCGTCACCGATCCCGAGCGCATGGAGGCCGTGCTCGAGAACGCCTACATTCTCATCCACGAAAAGAAGATCAGCTCGATGAAGGACCTTCTGCCCTTGCTTGAGCAGATTGCCAAGAGCGGCAAGCCGCTGCTGATCATCGCTGAGGACTGCGAGGGCGAGGCGCTGGCGACCCTGGTCGTCAACAAGCTGCGTGGCACGCTGCAAGTCTGCGCCGTGAAAGCGCCGGGCTTCGGCGATCGCCGCAAGGCCATGCTGCAGGACATCGCTATCCTCACCGGCGGAAAAGCGGTAACCGAAGATCTGGGCATCAAGCTCGAGAACGTGCAGATGTCCGACCTCGGCCAGGCCAAGAAGATCACCGTCGACAAGGACAACACTACCATCGTCGAAGGCAAGGGCAAGCACGCCGAGATCGAAGGCCGCGTAAAGGAAATTCGCAGCCAGATCGACAAGACCACTAGCGACTACGACCGCGAGAAGCTGCAGGAGCGGTTGGCGAAGCTGGTCGGTGGCGTGGCGGTTATTAAAGTGGGCGCCGCGACCGAGACTGAAATGAAAGAAAAGAAGGCTCGCGTCGAAGACGCCATGCACGCAACCCGTGCAGCCGTCGAGGAAGGCATCGTCCCCGGCGGTGGCGTGGCCCTGGTACGCTGCCTGCCCGCGCTCGAGAAGCTGAAGGTCGATGGCGACGAGCAGATCGGCGTCAATATCGTGAAGCGCGCTCTGCAGGAACCGGCGCGCCAGATCGCCGAGAATGCCGGTGAAGAAGGCGCCATCGTGCTGGGCAAGATCCAGGAAGCCAAGGACCCGAACTATGGCCTCAACGCCCAGACCGGCGAGTACGAAGACCTGGTGAAGGCGGGTGTGCTCGACCCGACCAAGGTGGTGCGCACGGCGCTGCAGAACGCCGGCTCCATCGCCTCGCTGATGCTAACCACCGAAGCCCTGGTCGCCGAGATCCCGGAAGAGAAGAAAGCTCCGGCCGGCGCCCCGGGCCACGGCGGCATGGGCGACATGTACTAAGAACAGCTTTTGGCTTCTAGCTCCTAGTTGTTAGCTAGAACCGGCCCCGCTCCTAGAGCGGGGCCCTTTCTTTGCCTGTGTGGCGCGGGCGCTCTTGCCCGCTAAGGGCTAGGTGTGAGGGGATGCGGGGGAGTCTTTGACCCCGCTGTTCTGGCAGCGTAATAGGATCCTTCGCTGACCCATGCCCAAAACCGTCACCAAATCCTTTCAAGCCGTCCTCGAGCGCATGCCCTCGCGCTTGAATTGGGTGACAATTCGGATTCCCCTGAACGTCGCCAAAATCTGGGGAACGCGAGGCATGTTGCGGGTCAAAGGCGAAATCAATGGTTTCGCTTTTCGCACGTCCCTGTTTCCAACAGGTATCGGCGGTCACCTAATGATCGTGAACAAGCGCATGCAGACCGGCGGCCGAGTCAAAACTGGCTCGCTCGCGCAGTTCCGACTGGAGCCAGACACCGAAAAGCGCATCATCCCCGTCCCTGCCGAACTCAAGCGCATCTTGGGTGAAGACAAATCGTTTCGCCGCTGGTACGACCACCTCGGCTATTCCATCCATAAAGAGGCCAGCGACTGGATCGGACAGGTGAAAAGTCCTGAAGCACGGGTGCGTCGCGCCGAGCAGATTGCCGAGCGCTGGCTGGCCACGATGGAAGCGGAACGCGAGCTGCCGCCCGTCCTGCAGGTGGCATTTGCACGCAATCCGGGTGCCCGCGAGGGGTGGGAGTGCATGTCGGCGTCACGGCGTCGCAGACACTTGCTGGGCATTTTCTATTATCGCAGTCCGCAAGCGCGGGCTCGTCGGGTAGCCAAGGTCGTGGAGGACGCAGCCCAACTTGCCGAAAAGCGGCCGCGTCGCGCTTGAGTGGTGGCAGATGCCATTTTGCAGTACAATTCGCCTTCATTGGGGTGGCATATGCGCGTCGGTATCACTCTGCTAACCTTCCTCGTCTTTTGCTTTCCCACTGTGTGGTCGGACGAAGGGCATCAGCACAAGCTCACTGAACAGGAAATCGGGTCCGTCCATTTCGCAAACTCCTGCGCGAAAGGTGTAGAGACAAATTTCCAGCAAGGCATCGCTCTGCTGCACTCCTTCCAGTACGAGCAGGCGCGCGGCATGTTCGAGGACATCGCACGCCAGGATCCCACGTGTGCCATGGCGCAATGGGGTATTGCGATGTCGCACTATCACGGGCTGTGGGACAACGGTGATATGGCCGCCGGGCGGAATGCTCTCCATAAAGCGCAGTCTATCGCGGCAGAGAATTCCAAGACGACCGCGCGGGAGAAGGCTTACATCGAAGCTCTCGCGGAAATTTACCGCGAGGATGGAAAAGATACCTATACGCACGCGCAAGCTTTCGAGCAGAAGATGGCCGGAGTGCATGCCGCTTATCCCGACGACAGCGAAGCGGCCATATTCCACGCGCTCACCTTGGCCATCACCGCGCCGAAGACTGACAAGACCTTTACCAACCAGCGCAAGTGCGGCGAGATCCTGGAACCGATTTTCGCGCGCCAGCCGCAGCATCCGGGCGTAGCGCACTACATCATTCACTGCTACGACAATCCCGTGCTGGCCGAGAAAGGCCTACCCGCGGCCCGGGCCTATGCCAAGATCGCGCCGGCTTCTGCGCACGCCAATCACATGCCCTCGCATATCTTCACGCGGGTTGGATCGTGGGATGAGTCCATCGCTTCCAACCAGAAATCGGCCGCCCTGGCCGCCAGCGCCGAAAGCGGTTCAGCTAACGGTGAAGCTCGGGATCAGCGGCTCCATGCCATGGATTACATGGAATATGCGTATCTCCAGAGCGGACGCGTACGACAGGCAAAAGCGGTGCTCGACGAGATGAACTCTTTGCAGCCGGTTCCCGGTCTCACACTCACGGGAGATTACGCGCTGGGCGCAATTCCCGCGCGCTACGCGATCGAGGCGCGCAACTGGGAGCAGGCGAGCGGACTGAAAGCGCGGACGGAAGGAGTTCCTTGGGCGCAAGCTCTCACCTGGGTAGCGATCGGAGTAGGCAGTGCGCGCTCCAACCATCTTGATCGTGCCGCTGAGGCAGAACAGGCGCTCGCTGCTCTGCACGACGCGACTGCCAAAAAGAACAATATTTATTGGGCCAACCTGGTTGAGGTGCAGCGCCGCGAAGTGGCAGCCTGGATCGCGCATGCCAACGCCGGGTCCGCCGATGCGCTCAGCATGATGCGTTCGGCCGCCGACCTGGAAGAGAGCATGGACAAGCACGCGGTCACGCCCGGCGCAGTAACGCCGGCGCGCGAGATGCTGGCTGAAATGCTGATGCTCGATAAGCATCCGCAGGATGCTCTGACCGAATACGAAGCTGTTCTCAAGGCGGCGCCCAATCGCTTCAATGCGCTATATGGCGCAGCCAGTGCGGCGGACGCTGCGGGCAATGCATCTGTAGCGATGCGGTACTTTCAAAAATTGCTGGAAGTTGGCGTCGGAGATGAGCGTCCGGAGCTAACGACGGCTCGCAAGAAGTTGGCAGTCTCTGCCCGGAAATAATTCTGCATAAAACTAACTGCGCCCACGTAGGGATAAGCCGAGGCGCGTGTCCCTACGTGGGCTTTTTAACTTCCTTCTTCTTCTTCTCCATCCATCTGGGCGGCAAGGTAGTTCTCGATCCCAGCTTCGCGGATGGTGTGCAGCTGGCCTTCCAGATAGAGCGAGTGCTTCTCCTCATCCTCGATCATTTCCTCGAACAATTCGCGGCTGCCGTTGTCGCCTTCACGCACGCAGACGGCCGCGGAAGCGTTGTATTGCTTGACGGCGTCAAGTTCGTCCTGCAGGTCCGTCTCAAGGTGGGCCTGGACGTTCTTGCCGATGCGGGGCGTCAGCGTGACCTTCACGTCGGGGCTGGCATCGAGAAAAATGATGCGCTCGATGAGGCCCTCGGCGTGTCGCATCTCCTGGATGGCGCGCTTCTTGGTGACCTCACCCAGGTGTCCGTAGCCCCAGTTGTTTTGCATCTCGGCTTGCACCATGTACTGCACGATGGCGGTTAGCTCGGCGCTGAGTGCGTCGTTGAGTTCCTTAATGACCCTGGCACTGCCTTTCATGAAGTCCTCCGTGGCGATGAGAAAGAACCATCAGGCTACCGAAAAAATGAACGGAGAAGCAACCGACCGGGACCCTCGCTCACTGCAAGTCAGCTCGAGGGGCGCCGACCGAACCGGGGAGGGGTCGCATGGTTCAACTGCACCAGGACAATGAAGGCGACGCTCCAGTAAGTCTTGAACACGCAAAGCAACACCCCCGGCGCATAATAAGGATTGGCCGATCACGATGCGTCGCTTGATGGCGGCCAGGACATCCGGCAGCATGTCGTCTTTTACAAAGCCCGTGAGTCGCTCGACGCTTCGGCCCACAATCTGGCTCTACGACGTGGCCATGGGTAGCGAGTCTAGCAGGCACGACCGCGCCCATCCCCAAGGCTTCTTGGTTCGCCACCGGACATTGTTCTCTTTACCCCGATTTACAAAGGCTTGACCAATCATTACGTTCTGGCCCACTCCCTTAGAATCCAACTATTGAGAAAAGCATGGCAAGGGATCGGAGGATGATATGAAACGATGGAAATGGGTGCTGGCCACAACGGCCCTGCTGGTGGCAATCAGCGGCGGAGCCATGGCCGAGGAGCAACACTGGCGCGACCGCCGGGATAATGACGATGCCTACAGCCAGCAATACGAGCGTCGTCGCGACAATAACGGGTACTACCGCGGCAATTACGGGTATCGGGATCGCGACGGCGATCGTGACGACCAGGGATACTGGCGCCAGCGCCGGGATCGTGATCACGACCTCAGCTACTACCGCCGTGACCGCGATGACCGCGGCCGCGACCATGATCGCGACTAATTGGTTTTTTCCTAGAAGCTGAGGCTACGCATTCCATCCTCAGCTCCCCGAACCAGCCTCGCTCATCTGGGCGAGGCTGTTTTTTCTCCGCTCACCGTGGCTATCATCATTTCTACCGCCATTCCCGAGCCTCCGCTGAAGCGCAAGGATCGGCCGCCCGGGCACAACCTTGCGCGGTTACAGCTGCGACAATGGCGCTGATTTGTGGGATACTGAAGCGATGAGCTGCCGGGCGTCGCGGAGCTCGCTCGTTGAAGATCCACAAAATGTGCGCTTGGCCTGCGAAAGGATGAGTAATGAAGATGCGTTGGTTGATTTCGTTCGGGATCACACTCCTGGCTGGGATGGCGCTTGCGCAAGACGCTCCGGCACTTAAAACTCCGAAGGACAAGCTCAGCTATGCCCTCGGCATGGATGTCGCGAACACTCTTCGCCGACAATCGATAGAGATTGACCCCACCTTGTTCAACAAGGGGCTCAGCGACGTCTATTCAGGCGGCAAGCTGCTGCTTTCGGACGAGGACGCGCGGGCCGTCATTGGCGACATGCAAAAAGAAATGAGAAGAAAAGCGGAGGAGGCTAGGGCCCAGTCCGCGGATAACAACAAGAAAGTCGGAGATACATTTCTTGCTGAAAACAAAAAAGCCCAAGGGGTAGTCACGCTACCCAGCGGCCTGCAATACAAGGTCCTTAAAGCGGGTGACGGCAAGAAGCCAACGCTCGAAGACACCGTCGTCTGTCAGTACCGCGGTACCTTGATTGATGGCAAGGAGTTTGACAGCTCCTACAAGCGCAACGAGCCGGCAACCTTTCCCGTCAAAGGGGTTATCAAGGGTTGGACCGAAGCCCTCCAGTTAATGCCGGTCGGATCCAAATGGGAGCTCTTCATCCCCCCGGACCTGGCCTACGGCGAACGCGGCGCGGGTGCCGAGATCGGGCCCAACTCCACGCTGATATTCGATGTGGAACTGGTCTCGATCAAAGACAAGCCCTGAGTCGGTCACGACAAGGTTGAGTGGCTCGCAAGGCGGGCGCTAGGGTCTTGCCGGGTCGGCCCATGCCCGCCATGCACCACCCTCCCTGGCGTGCGGAACGGACGGTCCCGGGTTTGATGAACGTGGTAGTGATTTTCCCCGCAGGAAATCGAGGACTGCCGTGCGGCACAACTCGGGTTGCTCGAACCACATGCGGTGTGTCGCCCCGGGTATGATGAGTCGCCGATTGTCTGGGAGTAGGCGTTCCAGTTCTTCATCGATTAGTTTAAGGAACGGGTAGGACTTCTCTCCGGACAGCAAGAGCACAGGAGCGTGAATGCCTCTAACCGCCTCGGGATCGAGGCGGGGGAACAACTCTCCGGTGGTCATCATGACGTCCCATTCGTGAACATTCTTCAGGGTGTCGAGACGAGCCGCCCCCGGCATTTTGTCCCAGGCTTGGGGATCGCGCGTGACAAAAGTCAAGAACGCTCGGATTCCCGCCTCTCTGTCGCCTTTGCGAAATGCTACCTGCATCGGCTTCACCATCCGCGCCTGAATGTCAGCCAGATGCGCCTTGCCCACCGCATTCTGGTCATCAGGCAGATGACCCAACAATGAGACTGCCGGAGCTTCGCACAAAACCAGCATCCGGACGAGTTCCGGATGCTTTGCCGCAAGGAACAAGGCGGTTAACGCTCCGTAGGAATGGCCGACTACATTGACTCTTCCAAGCTGAAGTCTCTCAATCAGCGCTGCGAGATCCTCCGCATCCACGACAGCGGAGTAACCCGGACGGGCTTTGTTCGTATTTGGAAAATTGTATCTGCGGCTATAGGCAACGGCGCGAAAGCCAGCGTCGGCAAAGGGAGCGAACTGATCGTGCCAGTAGGAGCCATCGCTCAGCGAACCGTGGACAAAGATGACGGGGATCCCCTTCCCGAGCGCTTCGTAATGAAGTTCCACTCCATCGCTGAGAGTCACTTTCTGGAGCGCAGGAGCGCCATCCTGCGTTTGCGCAGTGAGGAAAGCCGGGAAGAGCGCGAGCGCAAGCAGAACTACGGGGATAATCCGCTGGCAGATTCCGGAAATTCGTTTCATCTTCAACCACTCTTAAGACGTTTGCGGGAAACCTCAATGATGCCAATCTTAGCCAATTCCGCAGTCCCGCTGCGAGCCGGGACCGACCTCCGGAATGGTTCAGGGCTCCAAGGCCACCAGAGCGGCCGTCAATTACCGCCCGCCGCCTGTCGAAATAACTCCCTGCCATGCTTGGAGCACCTCGCCCTATCTCACCATGAATTTTTGGCATCCTTCTGGCAATAACTTCTCACCTGGAGGGGCGCCTTTGAACCCTGGTTCGAAGAGGTAAGTTGCTGATTGCCCTTTGGTTACTCGCCCCTGGTGGGAAAGGCGTAGAGGATGCACTACAACACCCCAAATAAGGGGAGGGAAATTATTACCTCCAGTGACCTTAGTAAGGTCACTGCCGCTTTTTTTCAAACATAAAGGTGCATCCAAGAATTTACCGACACCACAAAAGAGGACTCTCAACTACATGAGGAAACGAACAACGCTTCCCTTCGCGCTCGTCTTGCTCGTCATTGCGTTGGTCACAACTTCGTTGGCGCAGTCTAAGTCGTCCCCGCAGCCTGCAATACAAAGCGATAAGGGGTTCACTTCGTATGCAGAGTTTGGCGGCACGTCCAACGCCGACGGCCAAGTCTATGTTCTGGAGTCCAGCGTGGGCTACAACTTCGGCCAACACTTTGGCATGGACGTGGGTGTGCCGATCTACTTCGTGCGCCCCTCGAGCAGCACCACAGGCACCAGTACGTCCACAAATGGGCTGGGCAATCCGTGGCTTGACCTGCGGCTGAAATTTCTTGGCCCCGTCGTCAACTACGGTTCTACGCTGACCGGCTTCGCTCCAACTGCGGACAGCAAGCGCGGTCTGAGCACCGGCCGCGTCACCTTCGATTGGACCAACCACTTCGATCAGACGTTTTCGCGGCTTACGCCCTTTGCCGAGGTTGGAATTGCCAATACCATTACCGACTCTCGCCTCTTCCTGCGCCCGTACACCACCTTGGGGTTCAACACACACTTCCAGGGTGGCGCCAACCTTGATGTGTGGAAGTTCTTCAGCGTGGGCGGGTCGGCTTACGACATTTTGCCTTGGGGCCAGCAGACCGTCTTCAGCAAGGTCGTGCCGGGAAGCGCGATGGCTGCATCTCACGGGCGGGTTTTTCAACAGAATCAACAGACCACCGGCAGCGCCGATATCGCCAAGGACAATGGATTCTCAGCTTGGGTAGGTGCCAATCCTGCCCCTTACCTTGACATGCAACTCGGTTACACGCGCAGTACGCACTACGATCTGAATTCGGTCTCATTTACGGTGGGCGTCAATGTGGGCTATCTCGCCCGTAATCGCGCCCACCACTGAGGTTCGAGAGATAGAAACAAAAGAACCAGGAGGGTATCTCGGATGAAATACGCAACCATAACTGTACTTGCGCTGGCGGTTCTGCTGTACGCCGGCGCCGCCTTTGCGCAGCATGGACATGGTGCAGGGGGGAGCATGGGTCCCGGCGGCAGCATGGGCCCGGGCAACAGCATGGGTCATGGCATGAACAATTCCAGTCACGGCAATGGAAGCGGCGCCAACTCAACCCAGCCGCACCTGGACACCGTGCTCTCGAAAAACACCGTCATCGCGGGCAAAATTCAGAAGCTGACCGGAATGCCGGCGACAACTGCCTGTGATGGATTCAAGAACCTGGGCCAGTGTGTGGCTGCGGCTCATGTCAGCCAGAATCTGCACATTCCGTTTGATTGTCTGAAAGCCGACATGACGGGCAAGGCGACGTCCGACACTGCCTGCCCTAAGACAGCCGGCACAACGGGCAAAATGAGTCTGGGGAAGGCCATTCAGGCGCTGAGCCCAAATTCGGACCACACGGCCGAGGCCAAGAAAGGGCAGAAGCAGGCGGATCAGGACATCAAGGACTCCAGCAAGAGCTAGTGACTACGCCCCATAGCTAAAGCTAGGGGCTTCAAGAGCCATGCCTGCTATGGCAGGCATTGTGGTTCTTAGGCGCAGTCCGCGCCGTAGTATTTCCAATGCCGATGCATGGTCGCGGGTCGTGTTCAAACCGCAGACCG